>NZ_JBIAQC010000026.1:0-37784 GCF_042888685.1 Streptomyces sp. NPDC002779 | reverse complement strand
CAGGCCAGGCAGATAAGCAACCTCGCAGCCCATGTCGCGGGCGACCGCGATCGGCAGGGCACCGATCGAGGCGGGCTGGTCGACCACCACGAGCACGGTGCCGTGCTTGGCCTTGAGCTTGCCGAAGACCTCGCGGAGTTTGGGCTCACTGTTGGGCAACCGCTTGTCGAAGGCCTTCTTCCCGGCCGGGGTGACGGCGGTGGCGTGGTGTTCACCCTTGCCGACGTCCAGGCCGAGGAAGGCACCAATCTCGCTAACGTCGATCACGCGCTTCCCCAGGTCGTTCCCGCCCGGCCGTCCCTCGGCACCGATCGCCACATCCACATTACGAAGAGCCTCCCGACCTGCGAAGAAGCCGATGGTCATGCCCCTAATCAGCGGTCTGTCAGTGCCTCCGGGGCTGGTGACACCACCCCCCAGGCCATGCATTCGACAGGAGGAGAAAGTCATGCCAACTCCGGAGGCCGGGCGCCCCATTGCGGGGCCACCAAGAAGGTAATGGGGAAAATTGCACCTCGCCTTGCGCGGCCCACCGGTCAGACCGCGGGGCCGAGGTCGCCCTCGATGAGCGTTTGTACGATCTGGGGCCGGTCCCAGAGGCTCAGGATCTCGTTGGCGATGGCCACAACTGGCAGGTGGTCCTGGTCCAGCACCTTGATGGCTGCCGCTTTCAGGGTGCGCGGAACGGCTCCGGTGTCCAGGAGGACACGCCATTCCTCGGCGCCGAGTTCCAGGAACTCCAGTCCGGTCAGCCCAGCGATCTCCAGCGGGTCAGCCAGTGTGCCGGGCAAGGCGGTGAGAGTCCGCAGGCGGGGTAGTCCGGCAACCGGCGCGAGGCTGAACGGTATGCCGTCCCAGGCGCCGATGCACAGGACTTCCAGGGCGGGATGGGCGGCGGCATGGATAGTCCCCAGACCTCCGGTGCCAACCCTGGCCACGGCCGGAAGCTTGTCCCAGCGGCGGTCACGGCGTTCCTCCCGCATCCGGCCCAGAACGAAATCGGTGAGGGAATCGGCCACGAGCTTGGCCCCGAGGCTCTGCTCGTGATCGACCAGAATGACCTGCCCGAAGTGTCCGGCCGGGCCGGGAGTCAGGTCGACGGCGAACGCGTCGCCGCCGTTGCTCCCGAAGTCGATCCAGCCCGGTGAGCCGGCCAGGCCCTGCACCGCGGCGTCGGGCTCGGTGTTGACCGCATGCGTCGCGCCGAGGTCCCAACCGGGGTGACGGACTGCCGGGTCGATTGCACACAGGTGTTCCAGCTCAGAGAGCTCGCAGCCGACCGCGTCGCTGGCGCGGTCCGCCGCCTCGAAGTCGTTGTCCCAGTCCACCCGTGTCACCCGGTAGAGCACCTTGAGCTCATCGGGCAGGCTGACACCGAGGCGCGTTTCGGCGGCAGCAATCTCCTCTTCCGTCACGCCGACGGCGTCGGGCAGCCGCCCGCGCAGCGTCCGCTGAAGCAGCTCCAGATCCGCTGATGGTGCCGGCACTGCCCCGGGCACCGCATCGGGACGGCGGAGCCAAGGCCCGGGAAGGGAGCCATCGGCCAGGATGAGCACCCCAAGGTCTGGGTAGCCGATGGCCGACTCCACGACGGGGCTCGGCCAGACCAGTCCGAGCGTGGTCCTTCCATCCGGTCGGACCTCTGCCCTGAAGGCGATCTCCTGGACTCTCCCGCGCGCGAGCGCCCTCTGTATGTCCTCCACCGCGATCCGCGCTGTCGACGACATAGATCCCCGATGGGCAAGGCTCCGGCCGGTTTGGCTGATCCGTCCTGCGACACGGGCCGACCGGGCAGCACGCCGGTCCGTGTCGTCGGCCAGCATGAGCCGCAGCACGGGCTCCCAGGTCGCAAAGTCGCATAAAGATGACAGGGGGATTCTCTGATCAACCATGCGCAGACCGTACGCGGAGCCACTGACAGTGCAGGCGACCGGACTGCCGCCTGCCGGCAGGCCACCCAAGATGCGAACACCGGCCAACCAGAACGCTCAGTGGCCAACTGAGTGCAGAGCAGGCCCCGTCCGGGCGCTTCAGCTTGCCCTCGACTTCAGTCTGTGGCGCCAGCCCCGCCGCCATGTGCTGTATGTACAGGACGCATGAGGTCGGGGAACACCGCGTGTCCTGCGTGCCCGGCTCGCCCTCGGGCGCTGTGCCACCCAGCTCGACGAGGAGGCGTCATCATGAACGGCCCCGGCTACCGCCCAAACAAGCGGCCAGGAACTCCACTGACAAGAACAAAAAAGCGACCTGATGGGAAGGCCTGCCCACCGCATCGCTTGGTTCGGTGCCTGCCCTGCTGAAGGCAAGACACCACCCCCTTACGGCACAGCGCTGCCGGTTCCGCTAGTCGATATTGATGTTGAAGGTGGACGTGCTGCCATCCGCAGCGGTCAACGTGACCGACCCGAACGTGGTGATCGCGACGGAGTTGCCGCCAGCGCCCCGATAGAAGCCGGTGGCCCTGGTGATCCGGACGGCCAGAGCTGCGCGGGTTGCCGCCGCCTGCTCGTCGGCGTCGACCTTTCGGCTGGGCCCACATGATGGCCATGCGTTTCCGCCCAGTCCCGAACGCTTCGGGCGTCGCCGCTGATCTCCGGGAGGATGCTCTCGTTCGCCCAGGCCCACAGCCACGAGCCCGACGAAGGGCTGAAGCTGGCCAGGATCTGCGCGGGCGCCGTCGCGCTCTTCTCGAGGAACGTCCACGTGATGAGGCCCGTCTGCTGACCAGGCCCCAGCGGTCCGCCGAGCCAGCACCCATGACACACGCGCCCGAGCCATCTGGTCGATTACCTCCTCGCCCTGCAGAACAGCGTGCTCAGGTCAGCCGGATCGACCCTGAGCAGAGTTTTCCGACTTCCCGGCCCGCTTGAACTATCCATGCCCCGAAGCCTGCCAGAGGCCGCAGACCACCCGACGACGCCCTCATGTCCAGTTCTCACGCCAACCGACCAGGTGGGGGATCACGTGAACTTACCCCTGGGGAATCACACGATCGTCCGCAAGCAAGTGCCGACGCACCGGCCGCACGATCGCCCACGAACGCCGCCTGACGGATACGGGACATGCTCGCACCGATCCGAATATCACCCTGACCAGGCAGGATGAGCAGAAAATGCAAGGTTGCGCAAACTCGGGGAAGAAGGTGTGGCAACCAACAGGAGGTTGCCGTGAGGGGTGAAGATCTGGAGCTGGGCGAGTTGCTGGCCGCTGCGGAAGCGGCCCCGCCCGGTGAGTCCGTCGACGTGGTGGCACACCACCTGCAGAAGCGGTTCGGTGCCGAGGCCGTGTCCTTCCTGTTCCTCGACCTCATCGGCCAGCGGCTGATCCGTCTCGCCGCGACCGGTGACAAGGCCGCCGACCCGGGCGAGCCGATCGACCTGCAGGGCAGCGTCTACGACAGCGTTCTGCAGAGCCAGCGCCAGCATGTGGAACCGGACGGCCGGGGCGGACGACGCGTCATCACGCCCGTCACCAACCGCGGCGACTGCATCGGCGTCCTGGAGCTGAGCCTGCAGTCCGCGGACGACGCCGTGCTGCGCCAGGTCCGCCACGCGGCCCACGCGCTGGCCTACATCATCGTGACGGACCGCCGCTTCACCGATCTGTACCACCAGGGCCAGCGCACCACCGAGACCAGCCTGGCGGCGGAGATCCAGCACCAGTTGCTGCCCTCGGCCTCCTGCTGCGAGGCCGCCCAGTTCACTCTGGCCGCCGGACTGGTCCCGGCTGACGACATCGGTGGCGACACCTACGACTACACCCTCGACCGCGACACTCTGCACCTGTCGATCACCGACGCCATGGGCCACGACACGAACTCTGCCCTGTTGGCCACCTTGCTGGTCAGCGCGCTGCGGCGGGCACGTCGCAGCGGCTGTGACGCCCTCAAGCAGGCCCGCCACGCTCACGAGGCCCTACTGAGTCACAGCCGCGGCCTGGCCACCGGACAGCTGCTCTGCATCGACCTCGAATCCGGGCTGTGCGAACTGGTCAACGCCGGCCACCCCCGGCCTCTGCTGCTGCGTGACAACGCCGTCGAAGAGGTGAAACTCGCCGTCAACCTGCCCTTCGGTGTGGCGGCACCCACCACCTACCGCCTGCAGGAGCTGCTCCTGAGACCCGGGGACCGTCTGGTCCTGCTCACCGACGGAATGCAGGAACGCGGTGCGGCAGCCGTCGACCTGGCCGCGGTCATCCACGACACCCGCGCGCTGCACCCTCGAGAAGCCGTCCGGACCCTGACCGCCGCGGTGCTCGACGCCTGCCATGGCAACCTCAAGGACGATGCCACAGTCCTGATACTGGACTGGCACAGCAATGGCAGTCGGCCGGCCTGACTGAGTCCCGACCCCGCAGCAATGACGGCCTACTCCTGAGTGCCTACTGGGAGCGGTCCCGGGGACGTACCCCGGAGAGCGTCTTGAAGGGGGAGTGTAAATCTAACGGACCTGTCTCACATTCGGTGGTGACGGAGAGTGCTGCTATCCGAGGAGGATGCGGTGGCGAAGAAGGGTGAAGCCTGCTCGTCCGTGCATCTGGCGCGCGATCCGCTTGGTCTTGGTGTTGACGCCCTCGGTGGGGCCGTTGCTGGAGCGGAGTGTGAACGCGGCGATCGCGGCGGTGAGGTCTCGCTCCAGCCCTCGGGTGAAGGCTTGCAGGTGCGGCAGATCGGCAGCGCGGACCTGGGTAATCCAGAGCTCGAGCGCGTCGGCGTTGTCTGGGTGAGGCTTCAGGAGCTGGGCGAAATCCCTGATGCAGAAGGAGAGTTGGGTCATCTCAGGGCAGGCCGAGATGAGCCGGTCCAGTAGGTGCTGATGTTCGGCCTTGAGGTTGTCGGGCATGGTGAGGAGCATGCGGGCGAGTCTGCGCGGGGAGATGTGGCTGCGGTCGGCGTCCGCGCGGCCTTGGTTGATGTACTTGTGCAGGAGGTTGAGGCAGCCGGTGAACCCTTGGTCTTTGATCTCTTCGGTGCTTGACCGGGATGGCGGGGTCTTCAGCCCGGCGTTTGCGCAGGTGTTCGCGGTAGGGATCGACAAGGCTCGCGCGGTATTTGGGGACGCGGAGCATCCGTTCGGGCCGATCGGCGCGGGCGTAGCGTTTGACGGTGTTCAGGGCCAGTTGCAGACGGCGGGCGCATTCGAGCAGGCCGACGCCCTGGTCGAGCAGGTCGTGGATCTGGTGCCAGCGTTCCAGGGCGGTCTGTGCACGGGGGCCGTCGTACAGGGGCGCGTCCAGCACGGCGGCCCAGCAGGTGCTGTGCGCCTTGACCTCGCTCAGCGCGGCTTCGCACAGGTTGTGCCACAAATGCCAGCGATCACCAACCTGCACCGCGTCGGGCAGAGCACGACGGATGGCCTCGGCATACGTCGCGGAGCCGTCACGGCACACGACCTCGACGCCCGGATGAGCGCGTAACCATGCTTCCAGGGTGTCGGCCGTGCGGTCGGGCAGCACGTCGATCCGCTCGTGGGTCCCGGCATCGATGATCACGGTGGCATAGTGGTGGCGCCGGCGCAGAGCGAAGTCGTCGACGCCAATCACGCGGGGTATTCGCCCGGTGGACAGTGGGATACGCAGCAGGGTCCGCAGGGCGGTGTGCCGCGAGACGCCCACCGCGAGTATCGTCAGCAAACGAGCCCCGGCCCGGCCCGCTAACTCCTTGACCACAGCACTGACTTGCCTGGTCAGACGGGCCGTGCGTCGCTGGTATCGCTCCAGTACCCCAGGCACCTGCTCACGGAAGGTGTGCCGACAGCCTCGCGTGGGACACACCAGCCGCCGCACTCGCACACGGACTACTGCCCGTCGCCCGTCCACCGGCACGTCGGCCACTGTTCGCAAGTGAAAGCCATGCACTCGCCCGGACGGCGCCCCGCAACTCGGGCACGGCACCATATCCGCCGGCGTCCGCGCTCGCACCAGGATCCGCTCGCCTTCGTCGATCACGTCCTCGATGACCAGCGGTAACAGTCCCGCGAACACCACATCTACAAGCTCGTTGACATCTCGCACGTGAATGTCAACGACTTTGGCAACCCTCCGTCACCACCGAATGTGAGACAGGGCCGTTCGCTACACAGACCTGCTCCCGGGCGCGAGTCACGGCGCAGGTCGACCAACGCAGCGGTCACGTCGTCGCCTCGCGTCCGGCGGCGTAGAAGGGGCGGGCGGCGTCGATCGCGGCGAGCAGCTCGATCTGCTGCTGGTCGTCGTGGAACCGGCCGTGCTTCTGAACGAAGCCCGCCAGCAGGTCGAGCCACCGACGGCAGAAGGCGAGGTCGGGCTCGCGCCGTACGCCGGCTCCGTCCACGTCCAGCCAAGTAGCACCGGTGTGCGACCACGCGCGCTCGGCCAGCACGTCGGGATCTGCTCCGCCCGTACAGCGGGCCGCCACCCAGGTCGGCTCCCGCACCTCCAGGTCGAGCGACACCGCGAGCGCCCCGTCGCCTTCGGCGGAGCTGAGCACACGCCCGCCTGCCGTGACCACTTCAAGCCGGCGTGCCCGGGGCCCGTACGCGGCTGCCGACAGGTGAACGCTCCGCCCGGTCGCGCCGTCGATCCGGCTGCCCTCGTCCTGTCCGTCCACCCGCAGCCGGACCCAAGGACCGTTCGTGACGACGACGGGGCCGCTGCGCAGAGCGCGGCTGAACGCCTCCGGGTCGTGGTCGCCCCCGGTCCACGCGTAGACCCGCCCGGAGCCCGGCGGGCCGGAGAAGGCACCGGCCCGGCTGAAGGACAGGAAGGCGTCGGTCCCGGCCGTCGGCGCGAGACGCAGCCCGCAGCCCAGCAGGCGGTACCAGAGCTCGGCCGGGCCGGAGGGGTCGGCCGAGAACAGCAGGTCGATGCTGTCGACCAGGCCAAGCGCGGCGTCCACCACCAGTTCCCGCGCCTCCACCGACCGGATCACCCAGTCGAAGAGGTGATCCGGTGCCGACTCGGCATCCGGGGGGAACGGGCGGACCACGGGGTGGCAGTAGCCGATGGCCGCGCCTCCCGCCCGCAGTTCGGCCGCCGTCTCCGCGTTCGCGGGCCAGTCCCAAGGGTGCGAGCTGCCCTCGTGCCCCGTCGCCCAGCGAACGGGTGAGGTGTGCCCGCCCGTGGCGTGAAAGTGGCCCAGCAGGTCGTTGCGGAACTCGACCCCGAAGGCTGTCGTGCCGTGCTCGTGCCGCAGCGGACGGCCCAGCCGGCTCTCCACGAGCGCCTGGTCGTAGATCTCGTCGCCGTGCCAGTTGCCGGCGACCAGTCCCATCAGATCCAGCCCCTCGCCCTGCTGCATGAGGACCGCGTCGTGCAGCGAGACCACCTGGTCACCCGAGTAGTTCGCGTGCACGTGCAGGTCCGCGCCGGTCCAGCCGCCGCCGTCGCCGTCCCACCAGCGCTCCGGCTCGAGGTGCAGCCGTGTCGTGCCGCCGGCGTGCAGCTCGGCCCGCTCCGAGACCGAGGTGTACTGCGCACCCCGCGCCGCCGTCACCCGCACCACACCGGCCGGCACCTCGAGCGTCGCTTCCTGCGCGTGGAAGAACGGCCGGTCGTGGACGTCGTACTTCAGCCGGCCTCCGGTGGGCGCCCACGGCTGCCCCGCCTCGTCGACGACGCTCCATCGGACGGGCGTGGTGGCCGAGAGCTCCAGCAGGGCGAGAGGCACGCAGCGCACGGCGGGGGACAGGTCGACTGTCACCGCACCGGCGCGCAGCGGGCCGAGCCCCGCCTTCGGCGCCACCTCCACCCGGCCGACCGAACCGGCTGCCACCGTCCACGCTCCGGACGCGGCCGCGACGTCGACCGCATGGGGCGTGTCGTTCACGACGACCACCAGCACGCCACCGGGGCACCACGTGTCGGGGCCGGAGGAGTCGTCAAGTACGTGCAGCGGCTCGCCGTAGCGCACGTCCCCGGTCAGAACATCGACGACGACGACGCCGGGAGGCACGGGCGCGTCCGCGGTCACCAGCAGCCGGAGGGCGGCGGCGCGATCGACGCGCCGGTCCTCACCCATTGCGGCGAGCACCGGGCCGAGCGCCGGCACACCCCAGCGGCGGCCCAGGTCCAGGACGTCCAGCATGACGTCGGGCGCTTCGGCCCCCCAGTCCAGCGGCGACGCGGCGAGCAGCGCGCGGTAGCGCGCCAGCGCCTCGCCGACCGCGGGGGGCAGCTCGTCGTCGCAGCACATGACGGGTCCTCTCCTGCCGAACGTCGCATTGCGGGACTTGCTATCAGCTACGACCGGACGCAGCGGCCGATTCATCATCTGTCGAGGGCTGTCGCGGCTCGACGGATGACTGCCGATACGGGGCGGCCAACCGGCCACGTCTCCAGCCCTCGGGTACATGGGCGGTCGGCCGCCGGCGCAGGAAGTGTCGACGGGCACGGCCGGCGACCGCGCCGCCGAGTGGACACGTTCGACCACCGGCCGCTGAGGATGTTCAGCAGCCAAGGGAGCTGCGTGATCAGCAGATTCTGCGTGCGCCTGGTTCGAGCAGCGCATCATCCCACGGGATGTACGAAAGTCGATCCGGGTGCCAGTAATACATCAGATCTGCGTTCTCGCTGGACCATCCTTGGTAGATCTCGTCCCAGGGGCGGTCCGAGTGATTGGTCAGCGAACGGGCTTCGATCACGTCGCCGCCGCGCTGGTAGCGGACGTCCATGGAGATCCGGACCTCGTCGCGGACCGCTGCGGGCAACGATCGATGGACCGTGAGACTGGGGAACATCACCACGTCTCCGACGGCGAAATCGCCTCCAACCCAGTTGGTCTCATGCTCACACAGCTGTGCACCCCAGTTGGTCCAGTGCCCCTCGCCATCCCCGGTGCCGACCGGCAGACAGCCCTCCCGGTGGGAGCCACGCAAGATGACGAGCGGACCGCTCTCAAGCCTGCAATCCCCAACGGGAAACCAGCAGGTCCAGGTTGCGGTACTGCCCTGGACGAGTGGGAAGTCCTGATGCGGTGGGGTCGCGCCCGTCGCCGGGTGCGATGTCATCGCACGCATGATGTGCCGCGGATGGACGAACACATCATCGGTGTCGAACAGGTTTCGATAGATGTCCAGCAGCGAGGGATGGTGCGGCAGCCGGTGCAGCTCGGGCAACTTCTGCAAATCGGTATAGACGTCCGCAGTGACGCCGATGTCGACGCGCATCTGGTCGGCGGACAGCTCGTTGAGCCGGGCGAGATCCAGTTTCCCGTCGAGCGGATCAGCATCCGATGCACGCAAGCCGTGTTCAGTCAGTATTTCGAGGACCTTGGAACGTAGCTGCAGAATCGGTTCCGGATCGAGCAATCCGCGGAAGAACAGATACCCGTCGCGCTCAGCTCGGGCTCGCAGCTCCTCAGGGTCCCCGAGGAGCTCGGTTGATTCTTCGAATGGCTCCAGATCAGCGACTTGGAATTTCACCGGAACCGAATCCATGGATGCATTCATGGTCCACAAGCTAAGATTTCGTATCCTCGCTGCACAATGTTGAAAGCGCTCCATTCATGGACGATCGGATCGGTTCTCCGGCGCCCGCTTGCACGAGGCGCCAAGCTCCGCGGCGCCAACGCCTTGGACTTCTCCCGGGCACCAGTCGACGGATCCCACCGCATGTACGGGTTAGGGCATTCCGCCAGAAGTTGTGAACGCAACCGTGTTGCATCCTTGCGGGCAAACACATCCGGTACCACTTCGGGCCCCCGGGCACGTCGGGGCTCGCCGGGGTTGACGCGTCGCAGCGCGCCCTCCTAGCGTGCCTGAAACGATTCACCATCCGTGCTATCGGCGATGTCGTCCGAGAGGGGCACCCCCGTGAGGGTTCTGCACGTCGTCAAGCTCACCGTCGAGTACACCAAATCCCCTCTCGGGATCGATACGGAGCGTCCGCGGCTGAGCTGGCAGCTGCTCTCCGACCGACCGGATCAGGCGCAGAGCGCCTACCGGATACACGTCGCGACCAGCGCCGACAGGCTCAACACCCCTGATGTCTGGGACAGTTCACGGGTGGCATCCGACCAGTCGGTGCTGGTTCCCTACGCCGGTCCCGCGCTTGCGCCCCGCACCCGATACCACTGGTCGGTGCGGGTCTGGGACGCGGACGGTGTGGCGAGCGAATGGAGCGAGCCCTCCTGGTGGGAGACCGGACTCATGGACGGCTCGGACTGGACCGGCTGCTGGATCGGCGCCCCGGCGGCCCTCGTGGACGCGGTGGCAGCGGCCCCGCTGCCAGGGGTGCCGACCCTGGGAGGGGCCCAGTGGATACGTCTGGCGGACAGCAGCGCGCGGGGCCTGGCAGAGACCGGAGCCTCAGCCGCGATCCGCTGGTTCCGCGTCGTCGTCGACGTACCGGCAGGTGTCCGCCGGGCCTGTCTGGTGCTGGCCGCCGACGGCGGCCTGACCGCCTACGTCGGCGGCACCCAGGTCCTGCACACGGTCGTCGATCCCACTGCGGAGAACTGGCGCCGTCCAGCCGTGGCCGAGGTCACCGCCCAGCTGCGGCCGGGACGCACCGCCGTAGCAGTCCGCGTCGACACGAGCAGCACCGGATCCGGGGAGGCCTGCCTCCTCGGAGTGCTGGAGTTCACCACCGCCGACGCAGTACGCCACGTGCGGACATGCCGTACGTGGAAGACGACCGGTAGCGAGCCTGCGGGTGACTGGTCAGGCCCCGACTTCGACGACAGCGCCTGGGCGGTCGCCGACGAGTGGGCCCCCTGGGGTGCGGCCCCGCGAGGGGCGGTGGCCCCCGCCGCGTCCCCCGCCTTCCAGCTGCGGCGCGAGTTCCGCCTCCCCGCGAAACGGATCGCCCGCGCCCGTCTGTATGCCACGGCCCTCGGCCTGTACGAGGCGCAGCTCAACGGCCGCCGCGTCGGCGCCGACGAGCTGGCCCCGGGCTGGACCGACTACCGCAAGCGGGTGCAGTACCAGACCTACGACGTCACCGACTTGCTGCGCGGCGGCGCTGCCAACACGCTCGGCTTCCACCTGGCGGACGGCTGGTACGCGGGCACCATCGCCTCCTTCGGCCGGCACCACTACGGCGAACGCCCGTCGCTGCTGGCGCAGTTGGAGGTGACGTATACCGACTGCTCGACCGAGCGGATCGTGTCGGACCAGGCGTGGCGGGCGACGGCGGGCCCGCTGGTCTCCGCGGACCTGATCGGGGGCGAGGACTACGACGCCCGGCGGGAGACGGATGGCTGGGCACAGCCCGGCTTCGACGACTCCGGATGGCAGCCGGTGGAATCCGCTACGGTCACCGCATCACCCGCGATCGTGGCCCAGGCCGATGCCCCGGTCCGGGTGGCGGGCGAGCTCCCTGCCCGGCAGGTCACCGAAGTCGCCCCAGGGGTCTTCGTCTTCGATCTGGGCCAGAACATGGTCGGTTCGGTGCGGTTGAAGGTCTCCGGCGCGGCGGGCACGGTGGTGCGGCTGCGCCACGCGGAGGCGCTCAACCCGGACGGCACGCTCCACACCGCCAACCTGCGGTCAGCCCGGGCCACCGACACCTACACCCTCAGGGGCGGCTCGGTGGAGGTCTACGAGCCGCGGTTCACGTTCCACGGCTTCCGGTACGTGGAGGTGACCGGCTACCCCGGGGTGCCGCCGCTGGGCGCGGTGACCGGCCGGGTCATGCACACCTCGGCCCCGTTCACCATGGACTTCGAGACCGACGTACCGATGCTCAACCAGCTGCACTCCAACATCACCTGGGGCCAGCGCGGAAACTTCCTGTCCGTCCCCACCGACACCCCGGCCCGCGACGAGCGGCTCGGCTGGTCCGGGGACATCGGCGTCTTCGCCCCCACCGCGGCCTACGTCATGGAGTCGGCGCGCTTCCTCACCAAGTGGCTGCGGGACCTGTACGACGCCCAGCGGGCGGACGGCGCGTTCCCCGATGTGGCGCCGCAGATCGGCATGTTGGGCGCGGGCACGGCGGGCTGGGGCGATGCCGGCGTCTCCGTGCCGTGGGCGCTGTACCAGGCGTACGGGGACACCCGGGTCCTCGCGGAGGCATGGGAGCCGGCCCAGCGCTGGCTGGACTACCTGCACCGGCACAGCGACGGCTGCCTGCGTCCCGCCGCGGGCTTCGGTGACTGGCTCAACATTCGCGACGAGACGCCCAAGGACGTCCTCGCCACTGCCTACTTCGCCCACAGCACCCACCTCGTTGCCCGCATGGCGCGGGCTCTCGGCCACGACTCGGCCCCGTACGAGAAGCTCTCCGCCGCCGTCCGCGGCGCCTTTTGCGCGGCCTATGTCTCGCTGGACGGCGCCCGTATCAAGGGCGACACCCAGACCGCGTACGTACTCGCCCTGTCCATGGATCTGTTGGCGGAGCGGGAGCGTGGCCGAGCCGCGGACCGCCTGGTGGAGCTGATCGAGGCGCGGGGCGGGCACCTGTCGACGGGCTTCCTCGGCACGCCGCAGCTGCTCGGGGCCCTCACTGCCGCGGGGCGCACGGACGTGGCGTACCGGCTGCTGTTCCAGGAGTCGTTCCCCGGCTGGGGCTACCAGATCGCCCGCGGCGCCACCACCATGTGGGAGCACTGGGACTCCGTACGGGAGGACGGCGGCTTCCAGGACGCGGGGATGAACTCCTTCAATCACTACGCCTACGGCGCGGTCGGCGCGTGGATGTACGCCACCATCGCCGGCATCGCGCCCGCCGCGCCCGGCTTCCGGCGCCTGGTCATCCGACCCCGCCCCGGCGGTGCGGTGACGGCGGCGCGCGCCCGCTTCGACTCGCTCTACGGCCCGATCACCACCCGCTGGGAGGCGGGCGGCGGCGGCTTCACTCTCCGTCTCGGCCTGCCGGTGGGCACCGCCGCCGAGGTGTGGATCCCCGCCCGTGCCGCAGCGGATGTCAGTGCCGGCGACACGGAGTTCCTGCGGATGGACGACGGCTGCGCGGTCTTCGCCGTCGGCTCCGGCTGTCACCGCTTCACCAACGGGAGGGCTGCTGGGAAAGGTTGACGGCGCCGTTCAGGCGCCGCGGTGGCGCCGATCCTCGTAGGGGATGTTCTGGCGGCCTTCACCGGCTGCGCAGTCCACGGCTCCCGCGCCCGGTCGTTCGTCCCGCCCGGCACTTGGCGGACTCGAGCACACAGACGGTCGTCTCTACGTGGAGTGGCCGGACGGCCCACGCCCTGGCTCGCCACCGGGGCCGGATGGCGCGGAGCCCGCGGCGCGGTAGGCGGTCGGGCTGAGGCCGTAGTGCGTGCGGAACCGACGGGAGAAGTAGTTCGGGTCGGGCCAGCCGACGGTGGCACCGACGCGCGCGACGGGCTGTGTGGTGCTCCGCAGCAGCGCCGCCGCGCTTTCCGCCCGCGCTCGGGCGAGGTAGGCCATCGGCGGGAGCCCGATGTGGTTGGTGAACATCCGGGTGAGATGGCCCGCGCTGACCGCGAGTTCGGCGGCGAGCCGGGCAGGGGTCCAGGCCTGTGCGAGGTTGGACTCCAGCAGCCGTACGGCGCCGAGTACGAGCGGGTGGGCCGAGGGTGCGTCCGCCTGGGAGGAGGGGGCGGGTGCCTGCGGTGCCGCCGCGGCGAGAGCGTCGAGGAAGACCGCGAGGCGGCCGAGGACACCGATTCTGCCGATCGGGCCGTCGTGCCCGGCCGCCGCGGCCAGTTCACCGAGGAGTGACAGGCACCGCGTGTGGTGTTCCGCGTCGAGCCGGAAGCCGAAGACGCCGGCGTTGCCCGGTGCGCTCGGCCCGCCCCACAGCAGGTGGTTGACGGCCGGTTCGGTGCGGATCCAGGCGAGGTCGGCGCGGAGCAGCTCAGTCCCGAAGCAGCAGTTGACCACCGTGAGACGGGTGCAGTCGACGTAGCTGTGCCAGGGCCCCGGCCGGAGCACGATGACGTCGCCCGGGGCGAGCGGCCGGCCACTGGCCGCGGTCAGGTGCCGCCCCTGCCCGGAGACGACGAGGGCGATCTCCAGGAAGTCGTGGCTGTGTCCGGGCACGTTGCCGGTCAGTCTGTGCCGGCCGGTGTGCACCGGCACCCGGGCGTCGGGGAACAGGCCGGTGCCATGCAGCAGGCCGTCGAACTGGGTCTCTCGGTCCGGCATATCAGTATCGTGCTAGCTCATGTGAGTTGTTGGCTAGCCCCGGTGTCACCGGGGTGGCCAGCATCAGGGGTACGCCGAGACCACCCGGCAACGGCGGATGAGTTGTGAGGAGCACAGTGGAGCTTTCCGAAGAGAGCGTGGAGCACTACCGGCGTCATGGCTTCGTGCGTGTGTCCGGAGTCCTCTCGGCGGCCGAGGCCGCCGATTACGCCCAGGCCGCCGCCGAACTGCCCGGCGCATCGTCGACCGGCCCGGAGATGCGGGCCTTCAGGCAGTATGTCAACGTATGGCGCACAAGCGCGGCGTTGCGCGCGCTCACCCTGCACCCGAAGCTCTCGGCCCTGGCCCATCAGCTGGCCGGTGTGCCACTGCGTCTGTGGCACGACCAGGTGCTCGTCAAGCCGCCGCACAACGACACCGCGACCGAGTTCCACCAGGACCACCCGTACTGGCCGCACCGGACCTGCCGGCACGCGCTGTCCGCCTGGGTCGCGCTGGTCGACGTACCGGCCGAGCGCGGCTGCATGACCTTCCTGCCCGGCTCCCACACCCACACGGGGCTGCAGCCCCAGGACCTGCACAAGGAGGGGGACCTGTTCGAGATCGACCCCGAACTGCGGTGGAGCGAGCGGGTCACCGTCCCGCTGCGCGCGGGGGACATCACCTTCCACAACAGCTACACCGGGCACATGGCCCTGCCCAACCGCACCGACGACGCACGGCTCGCACACGTCGTGATCTACATGGACGCGGACACCGATTACGACGGCCGCCCGCACCCGGTCACGGACGGACTCGGCCTCACCCCCGGCGACCGCCTCGACGGCGACCTGTTTCCTCCGGTGGCGCCGAGCGCTGCGGGAACCCGGCCGGACGACGGTGAAGCGCCGTCCGACTGACACAGCCGCCTTCCCGCACCTTCCCCGGATCCGGGTCTTGGCCTGGCCGGGTCCGACGAGGCCTTCACCGCCGCCCGGGCCGCCGTGGCGGCCGCCGACGTCAGCGCGCGGGCAGGCCGAGATGGCCCCGTACTTCGAGCTCTCGACGCCACCGAGCCCGACGAGTCCATGCAGACCTCGAAGAAGCTTCTACCTGGCCTGAGGAGAGATCACCCTGCCCGCACGCGTCCTCGCCGTCGCCTGCGGCCCAGGCCTACCCGAGTTGAACAGGGTGGGCGGGGCACGGAAGGCGGCGCCCATGGTGGGCACCAAGGACGTGGCGCGGCATGCGGGAGTGTCCATCGGCATCGTCTCCAACGTCATCAACCGGCCCGACAGAGTCGCCACGGCCACCCTCGATCGGGTCCAGGCGGTCATCGAGCAACTCGGCTACGTGCGCAGCGAATCCGCGCGGCAGCTGCGGGCCGGGCGCAGCCGGATCATCGCGCTGCTGGTGCTCGACATGGGCAACCCGTTCTTCGCGGACGTCGCCCGGGGCGCCGAGCGCGCCGCCCGTGCCGCCGGGCTCGGCGTGATGCTGTGCAACAGCGGCCAGAGCCCTTCGGAGGAAGCCGTGTACCTGGGGCTCTTCGCCGAGCAGCGGGTGCGCGGGGTGTTGATCACGCCGGCCGACACCAGCGGACGGAGCCTGGCAGCCTTCGCCCGGCAAGGCATCCCTTACGTGTTCGTGGACCGCACCGTCGCCAGCGCCGACGCCTGCTCGGTCTCGGTGGACGACGTGAAAGGCGGCACGCTGGCCGCCCGCCACCTCATCACGGCGGTGCACCGCGCGCTGGTCTACATCAGCGGGCCCCCACAGCTTCCCCAGTCTCAGGACCGGCACGCCGGCGCGCTCGCGGCGCTCGCCGAAGCCGGGCTGCCGCCTGAGGCGCTCACGCACGTCGAGGCGGAGAGGCTGGACGTGGCCGCGGTTCAGGACGCGGGGGCCCGGCTACTCGGTCTTGTCCCCCGCCCCACCGCCGTGTTCTGTGCCAACGACCTGCTCGCGCTCGGCGTGCTGCAGACACTGTTCGCTGCGGGCGTGTCCGTGCCCGGCGACATCGCGCTCGTCGGTTACGACGACATCGAGTTCGCGGCGGCTGCGCCGTACCGCTCACCTCGGTGCGCCAGCCCGCGCACCGCATGGGGCGCACTGCCGCCGAATTGCTCATCGAGGAGGGCGGCGGGGTCACGGCCGCCCATATCCACCAGCGCATCTTGTTCCAGCCCGAACTGGTGGTGCGCAAATCTTCTGGTGGATCGCCGCCGCGCTGCCCGCCCGCTTGCATCTCCTCGTCCGGCGTCCGCGGTGCGCCTGGCCCCGCTCGGGAGTGCGGAACCGGTCACAGGACCTCACAGGACGTGCTGTGTGCGTCGCCACTCCCGTGGTGACTGACCGACGTGCTGCCGGAACAGGCGGGAGAAGTAGTACGGATCCACCACGCCGCACCGCCGGGCCACCTGTCCTATCGTGAGGCCGGTCGTGCGCAGCAGCTCCTGCGCCCGGGCGATCCGTCTTCCGGCGACCCAGCCCATCGGCGAGGTGTCGAGGTGCTGGCGGAACCGTCGTGCGAGCGTCGCGATGCCACAACCCGCCACGCTTGCCAGTTCACCGATCGTGAGCTGGTTCTGCAGCTCCTGGTCGACGTACTGCAGCACGCGACGCAGGTCGTCGGGTACGAGCGCCCCGTACGGAGGCTCGGCCGGGCGGGGCAACTCCGTCAGCTCGTGCAGGACCAGCGTCCCGAGCGCCCGCATCAGCCGCTCGTCCGGCACACCGCGCCGGAACACCTCGACCGCGTACAAGGAGACATCCACCAACTGCGGTCGTTCCTCGGCGGAGGAAACCACCACCGAGCCGCCGGAGAGTACCTCGCCATCGCGACGCCACCCGCATCCCATCAACGGATGGTCCACGTCGTGCGGAACCTCCGCCACCACCCGCTGCCCGGGGTCGTGCTCGGGAATGACATGCGTGCCGATCAGCAGGAAGGGGTCCAAGGTGTCCGCGGCGTACCGGATCGATCGCCCCCACGGCAGGACGAACAGGGCCCCGGCTCGCACCAGGTGTTGCTGTCCGTTGACCCAGATCTTCCCACCTCCACTGCGGCAGAGGAGGACCATGCGCGACTCTACCCGCGCATGCCGCAGCCGCCTGCCAGGCGGGAACTGGTACACGTTCGCCTGGCTCACGACCGGGAACGGCGCCCCACTGACCATCAGCAGATTGTCCAGGAAACCAGCGTTGGAAGTCATCTCCCCGGCGTGATCCAATGCGGACTTGTCAGACAGCTGGAGGGCCCCGTCGGCAGGACGAGATCCAGCTGCGCGCCGGGCTCAACCGTGTGCACGACGTCGCCTTGGCGCAGCTCCAAGTGCCCGGTGGGGCGGGCCGACCAGCGCAGCGTCCGGCCGTCCCGTCGCCACGACACCTCGACCGCTCCCCCACCGGGAAGCGGCAGTCGGCCGGACACGCCGGTCCGCTCGCCGGGGAGCAACTCCAGACGCAGCCCTCCCTCCGGCTCCACCCAGAGCCCGAGCAGCATCCGCGACAGCAGCCACGTCGGAGTGCCGGACCACTGGTGGCAGCGGCTCCACCGAGGGTCGAAGTTCTCCCACCAGGTCGTGGCCCCCTGGTCGAGCAGCCAGCCGTAGAGCTGCTCGATCCGTTGGAGCACCTCGTGCGCCCGGCCGCGACGGACCAGCTCGACGAGCGAGAAGTGCAGGAAGTAGGGCGTGACGAAGCGCTCGCCCGTCGCGAGGTGGCTGGACAGCCGTGGGCCGGCGGTGTCCAGTGGGAAGCAGAAGTCGAGGTGGTCGAGCACCAGTTGGGCGGCGGCCGCCTCGGCGCCCGCCGGCAGAACGCCGGTTCGCAGCGCCAGGGTTGCAGCGTGGTAGCCGAGCGGCTCGGCGGACGTACGACGAGCCAATGTCCCGCGCAACTCCCCGGCCGCGTCCTCCACGGCTGCGGCGTCCCGGTGCTTCACTTCGCGCAGCCATCGAGCCGAGGCGTCCAGGCCGTCGAGGGCCAGCAGTGAGATGGACAGGTCGTCGTCGGCGGCGCCCCAGTCCACGAACGGCCACGGCAGGTCCCCTTCGATCCCGGTGGGGCCGCGTCGGGTGCAGAAGGCCGCGGCGTTGCGTGCCGCAGCCGGCGTCAGCTCGCCGAGCAGCTTGTCGCTACCGGTGAGCGCGGCGTGCCGCAGGACCGCCCCAGGCCACAGCGCGGAATACGACGCGAGGTGCCGCGGGGCGCCGGGACCCTGACCGGCCACGAACCCGTCGTCGTCGGCGCAGGCGGCCGCCATCCGCAGCGAGCGCTCCACGATCCGCAGATCCCCGTGCGAGGCGGCTGCGATTTCCATCCCGACCACGGCATCACCCAGCCACTGGCCGCGCTCGCGGACCGGGCAGTCGACCAGCGCGTCCTCGGAGCAGGCCCGCAGCGTGTCGACGCCGACCTGCCAGATGCGGTCGAGCCGTGGCGATCCGGTCGCCAGGTTGCCGATCGGGTCGGCGGGGACGCTGCTGCGCTCGTCCCAGCGCAGCTCTCCGATGTGGACCTGCGAGGGCTCGGCCAGCACGTGCACCTCGACCCAGCGCCCGGCGCGCGGAGACACCGGCCCCAGTCGCTGCCGCTCGCCCGCGGCGACGTAGTGGTCGAGGTTCGCCGACAGGCCGTTGCTCATCGGGATCCACGGCGTGACCCGGCCGTCGACGAGGTCCTCGCAGTAGAGGAGGTCGACGGTTGCGCCCGCGGGCGCGTCGATCTCTACGGTGGGGCGGCCGAGCCGGATGCGACCGAGGTCGAAGCGCGCCCACACCCCCTGCGCGGGCACCTGCCCGTCCGGCACCAGCTGCCGGGCGAACACCCCGGCGGCCGGGTCGTCTTCGAGGAGCAGCAGACGCTCCACCAGCTCCCCCTCCGCCACCCGGACGCCGGTGAGCGGCGTCCAGGACACCGTCGGGCCCATGTCGGACGTGGGGACGGGCAGGCCGGGCACCGGCACGGCGGGTGACCACGCGTCAGCGGCGGAGCCGGGGCCGGTCCACGCCGGCAGGTCCCGTGTGTCGCACCACTCGACGAAGCCAAGGTTATTGTTGAGACGGCGGACCTGCGAGCGGAAGCCGCGCAACGGCGCTGCCCGCCAGTCGAGATCGGGGCACCCCTCGACCTCGACCCACAGGTGCGGCGCCACGACCGCTGCCTGTTCGGTCGGCACGCCCGCGTGCACGACGTGGAACGCCAGCACGTGCGGACCGGGAGCGAGGTGGAGCGCGACCACGACGTGCTCGGGGCGGTCGGCAGGGGCGCGCGGCGGTCCTTCGGCGACGGGCTTCCCGTCGACATGCAGGACCGCCCACCACGAGGCGGAGAAACGCACGACCAGGCGGCACTCCTGCGGCAGGTCGACCACCGCGCGGACGCCCACGTGTGCGTCGATCTCCGCCGCGCCGTCGGTCCACAGGTGCGTCATGACGTCCCCCCAACCGCGTCACCGGGTCCCACCGCGTCATCGGGTCGTACGGCGACGGCAACCGCGTCGAACCGGTCGGCGAGGTGGACGGTGAGCTCCGTCCCGCCCACCAGGTCCTGCGGTGCCGCTCCCGCCGGGAAGGTCTGGACGTGGTAGCGCTGCCCGTCGCGCAACCCGTGCAGACGCACCCGCAACTGGTCGTCCTCACTGTCCTGCCGCCACACGCCGAGCAGGCAGCCTGCCTCGGAGAAAACCTCCAAAGCTGTCACCGCCTGGGTGCGGTGCAGCGGCTGATCCTGTCCGTGCCGGCGCACCGACGCCCCCGCGAGCAGGTCGGCCGAGGCGTTCGCGAAGGCCACCGCTTCGGTCATCAGCGCCCCCTGGGCCTCATCGAGGCGGTCCACAGGACCGCTGACGGTCATACGCCCGAGCAGCCCTGTGACCAGGCGGTATCTCGTCTCGGCGAGGCTCAGGTCCGGCTCGAGCACGGCCCAGCTGACGGCCTGTGACGGGTGCAGCACATCGAGCACCGCCCGCAGCACATTGGGGAAGCTGCGCCAGCCACCCGGCCAGTGGCCGTGATCGCTGACGCTGCCGAGATGGGTGCGCGACAGCAGGCCGTAGCCCGTGCGCCCACCACCGCTCGCGCAGTTCTCCAGAACGACGTGCGGATGCCGGGCACGCAGCCCGTCGAGCACGGCCTCCCAGCCTGCGGCGAGCTCGAGCGCACCCTGCCCCGGCCCGTGCGGCGTCGCATCCGGCCCCGGCACGACCTCGGTGTTGTAGTCGAACTTGAAGTACGCGTAGCCGTCGTCGACGAGCCCGTCCAGAACGCCGGCCAAGTGGTCCCGGACCACCGGCAGCCGTAGATCGAGGAACGCCCGGCCCGCGTCCAACAGCGGCCGGCCGTCGCGCTGCAGCAGCCAGTCCGGGTGCTCCTCCACGAGGCGCGAGGCGACCCCGGCGACCTCGGGTTCGAGCCAGATGCCCGGTACGAGCCCGGCGTGGCCCAGGTCTCCCGCCAAGGCTTTCATGCCCGCGGGGAAGCGGCTCTCGTCGTGCGTCCAGTCCCCCGCCAGGGTCCACCAGGTGGCGATCTCTCCTTCGGGCGTCTGCGGTGAGTACCACCCGGCGTCCAGGACGAAGGTCTCAACGCCTGTGCCGGTCAGGGCGGCCGCCTGTGCCTCGACGGTCGAGGAGTCGAGCGTGTTCATCGTCGCGTGGTACTCGTTGTAGACGACGCCACGACGCGGCTCGCGCGGCGCTTGGTGCAGCCAGCGATGCCGGTGAAAGGCGTCGACCACCTCCGCGCGGTCCCCCTCCACGGCACCGACCACGACCGGCACCGTCTCCAACTGCTCGCCCACGCCGAGCATGTGGCGCCAGTGTCCACCGGCGTAGTTGGGGCCGCCGGCCTGCGTGTAGACGGTGCCGGAGTCGGCGCCGACCTCCATGCGCCAGCTGGCGGAGGCGTCGACCTGCATGCCGTACGAGATACCCGTCGTGCGGTCCTCCAGCACGTAGAACGGCAGCACGTGCTTCGACGACCAGGAACCAGTCGTCTCCACCGACCAGGCGTTGATACAGGACACCGGGTACAGCGCGAAGTCCGTCACCGGCCGCGACCGCAGGGCGCCCTCCCAGCACCAGCCACCGTCGTAGGTGTGCAACCACAGTGCGTCGAAGTCGCCGTGCGCGGCCAGTCCGCGCAGCATGCCGCTGCTGACGTGGTCGACGGTCAGCGGCACTTCGGTCGCGCGGACGCTTGTCCAGCGTCTCAAGCAGGAGGAACCCGGCCTCGCCACGAAGTGGAGGTCCACCTCGAGACCCCGTGCGCCCGACGAGCCGAGCACGACGTGCAGGCCACCGTCCGCTAGCCGTTCGGCCCGGTGGCTCCGGACGGTGGTGCTCCATGTGCTGCCACAGCCCGTCCACCGGGTGCCGTGCTGCGGGAGCGGGCGGTCGTCCCCGGCCAGCTGCAGCTCGACTTCGGCGCCGAGGTGACCGCTCTGCAACCGCTTGAGCTCCGCCGCGTCGAGCCGGTGGCTCGGGCCGAACGCGACCTGGCGCGCGGTGCCGGCGATGTCGACCGCGTGCACCACTCCGGCGGTGCTGAGCAGGAGAAGCGACCCGTCGACGTCGAGCTCCGGGCGCATGCCACCACTCAAGCTCATACGGCCACCCCGATCGAGGAGCGGATACGGGTCAGCGCGTCGGCCAACGGCGCGTCGAGGAAGAACATGTCGTTGCCTGCGGTGGCGGACTCCCCCGGGGCGATGGCCCCGAAGCCGCTGGCCGCGTGGATGCAGGAGTACTCCATGTTGTGGAACAGGAACGCCGCCGGACGGCCAACGGTGGCGATGGTGCGGGTGCTGTCGCGGCTCTCCACGGCCATCCACGGGTCGAGGACGATGTCGGGTGTGGCGTGGAAGGCGGAGACGAACGGCAGGTCCGTCGCGGGGGGCGCGCCGGCGGTCGAGTAGAGCTGCACGGTGGGTCGGGTGCTGTGCTGACGGGGTACGGCGAGCAGGGGCACGGCCTCGCCGGCGACGCCGGTCCAGTGCCGTTCGCAGTCGTGGTCCCTGACGTCCCAGGCATCGCCGCAGGACAGGCAGTTGAAGGCCAGTGCGTTCTCCCAGTGGCGGTCGCTCTCGTTCTCCAGCGTGTACGACACCACGACGGCGTCGTCCAGAGACAGGTCGACCGTCATCTCGTAGGCCAGCTCGCCGGGCTGACGTCCGGTCGCTTGCCATATGCGGGTGTCCTGCTGCTCCCACTCCGGCACGAGCGTGGTGTACCAGACGGCGGCCGCGGCCTCGCCGATGGCCTCCGGGAAGCCGAGGGAGAAACGGGCGCCGGGAAAGGCCGGCACCTCGCTCAGCCAGGCGCTCATGGTCCCTGCGATAGGTTCGAGTTTCATGATTCCCCCTCAGCAGCTTCGCGCGATGCGGAAGCCGATGTAGTCCGTGCGGTTCAGCGCCCAGCCCGACTGCCCGACCGCCGCCACCCGCAGGTTGGCCGGCGCCGTCGTCATCCAGCTGCCGCCCTTGATGACCGCGGTCGCGGCGTCGGGTTGGTCGGCGGTCCACTCGGCGACGTTGCCCGACAGGTCCAGGACGCCGAACGGGCTGGCTCCGGCCGGCAGCGATCCGACCGGAGCGGTGCCGAGCGCACCGTAGTGGGCCAATGACGGCTCGATCTCGTCGCCCCACGGGAAGACGCGACGGTCGTTGGCCCGCGCCGCGCGCTCCCACTCCGCCGCCGTCGGCAGGCGCACACCGGCCCACGTGGCGAAGGCGCGGGCGTCGTGCAGGTTGACGTGCGTGACGGGGTGGTTCGCCTTGTCCGGCGGCGGGGTCGAGGCCTTCCACCAGCCGGGCGCCTCGCCGCCGCCGTCGGCGACGAAGAACGCCCACTGCTCGTTGGTGACGGGCGTACGGCCGATGTCGTACGCCCCCACCTCGACCCGGGCGCCCGGCAACTCGCCGTCGAACCAGGACGGGTGCCGTCCGAAGCGCTCGGCGAGGTCGTCGACCTGCGTGGGCAGCGTCCCGGTCTGCGCGGTTCCCTGCGGGATGCGGACCAGGTCCAGCTCCAACTTGCTGCTCGGCACAGTGCTCCTTTTCGTACGGTGGTCCACATGGTCCGGTCGAGCGTGCCGGAGGGGATCGCCCGCCTCCGGCACGCTCGGGTTCATTCGCCCGGTTCTAGTAGTGCTTCGTTAGGTTCTGGTTGTCCTGAAGGGTGTCGAGGACTTGGTAGAGGGTCAGGCCTGCGTTTGGGCTTTTGGGTCGTAGCGCCGCAGGGTCAGGAAGGCCTGGGCAGCGGTGACGAGGGTGACGAGGTGGTGCCAGGTGCGGCCCTCGAAGTGGTCCAGGCCCAGACCGTGCTTGAGCTCGCGGTAATCGTGCTCGATCCGCCAGCGCATCTTCGCCCACCGCACCAGGTCAGCGGCCGGTGTGGTGGCGGGCAGGTTCGATATCCAGTAACCCGTCGGGGTGTCCTGGCCGTCCGGCCATTCGACCAGGAGGGTCTGGGTGGGCAGGACACCGTCCCACCGGCCCTTGCCGCCGCCTGCTTCCTGAGCCGCGGCCAGGGACTGCTTGCCCGCGGGCCTCACCGTCAAGACGGTGAACCGTGAGGTCATCGGGCCTTTGCTGCCTTGCCGCCAGGTCACCTCGGTGAACTGCCTGGCATTCGTCTGTGCCGCGAGGGCGGACAGGGCCCGGGGCGGGGTGCGGTAGCGGGGAAGGGTGGGCGGACCGAGCCCTCCATATGAGGGCCGGTGCGGCTCGACATCCTGCGGGTGGGCGACTTCGTTCCCGTTCAGGGCCAGGACAGAGAACAGGCCGCGCTCTTGCAGACCGAGCCGGAAGAGGGTGCTGACGCCATAGCCGGCGTCAGCGACCACGACCGGCGCCTTCAGCTGCCACGCAGCGAGAGTGTCCAAAAGGCCGAGCGCCAGACGCCACTTCTCCTGGTGCACCACGTCGTCGGGGACGCCTGACCTGCGGCACCGGTCCGGATCGTCCGTCCACTCACGCGGCAGATACAACTGCCACTGAAGCGGGCACGAGGCGTTGTCGGTGGCGGCATGGACACTGACCGCGACCTGGCAGTTCGCCCGTTTACCGACCGCTCCGCAGTACTGGCGGGCCACCCCGACCGACGCCTTGCCGCACTTGGGGAACGACACGTCGTCGACCACCCACACCTCGGGCCTGACCACCTGGACCAAACGCTCGGCTATCCGCCGCCGCACCGGCGTCCACTCCCACGGGGACTGGCTGACCAACTGCTGCAGAGCCTGCATGTTGCCGTCCGGCAGCCGCTCGGCCATCGGCTGGATCGACTTGCGCCGACCCTCCAGCATCAGCCCCCGCAGATAGCACTCGCCCCACCGCCGCTGATCCTTGCGCGGCACCGACGCGAACACATCCTCCACGAACAGGCCCAACGCCGCCCGTAATCGGTTGACTTCATGCGTATCCACACACTCCCCATGCTCCTGATCAGCGACAACGCATAGAGCTAACGAAGCACTACTAGTAGTCGATGACCAGCGTCGACTGCTGCGCGTGGCGCATCTTGACGAACGTGGTGCCGTTCGCGACGCGCTTCCAGCCTTCCGGGGCGGCGTCGAGGTCGGTGACCGGTGTGAGATCCCGGCCGTCGACCTGGACGGAGCGGGGGGCGGGTATTCCGGTGACGAGCAGTTGTGACGAAGCCCCCGGGAAGAATCCCAGCCTGGCGGTCAGCCTCGACGAGGTGCGCTCGGCGCCGAGCACGTCGGCGGCGGTGGAGATCCGGGTGTTCGGTTGAAGCAGCGTGGTCTGCACGTCGACGGGGTGGCCGAGGAGCATGACGAGGGGTTTGAGGATGCAGTCGGGGTGGAGGTCGAAGTCCTTCACCGGCGAGTTCGGGACCAGGAGCCAGCTGTCCGGGTAGCCGCCCTTGTGGGGCTCGGTCGTCCGCTGTTGGTGCAGCGCGCTGACCACGATGCCCTCGGCTATCCGGCGCCACGGGAACCCGCCGATGTCGGCCGGCAGGGCGAACGGCTTGGTGCAGTTCGGGTCGGCGACGGTGTCGAGGAGGCTGAGCAGGAAGTAGGCGTAGACCAGGCCCACCCACTGCACCGGTCGGCCGAACCACGGGATGGTGAACATCGTCGCGCCGTAGTCGGAGATGGACGCGTACGGCATGTACGGCCGGTCGGGCGCCGACCACGCGTACAGGAAGGGCAGTCCGGTCCGCGCCCAGTAGATGGCCCGGTTCAGATACCGGGCCTCGCCGGTGAGCCGGTACGCCTCGGTGTAGGCACCGATGCCGTACGCGGAGCCGAGGAGCGTCGGCGTGTGGATCGGCATCTCCCAGACACCCACGGCGCGGGGGACGTCGAACTGTTCGATGAAGTTGAGCGCGCGCATACCCGCCTGGTGAGCGGCGGTGTCGCCGGTGAGCCGGGCATACCGCAGGAGGCCCTGAGCGTGGACCGTCGAGACGCCCATGATCTCGGTTCCGGGCACACCCAGGATTTCGTCTTCCTTCTCCTTGGGGTTGAAGGCCCAACCGCCGGACGGCAGCTGCGAGCCGATTCTCGCGTCTCTGTTCTTCTCGAATTCGGCCAGGGCGCCTTCGAGGTTGCCGAGGTAGAACGGCGCGTGGTACGTGCCGCTGTACGTGCCGTCGGTGTTGCCGAGCGCGCTGCGACCGTTGTTGGTGAGGACGCTGACGACGAACTCGTGGACCCGGTTGAACGCGGCCGTTCGCTCGGCGGGGTCGTCGGTCAGGAGCCCGGCGATGTGCAGGTTCACCGCGCACGGCACGTTTTGCGTTGCCTTTTGGCCGGTCCACGGCACCCACCCCTTGACCTCTGGATCCCAGTAGGAGTTGAGGTAGGCGTGCCGGACGAGCGCGAGCTCGTCCTCCCAGCTGAGCGGCTTCTCGGCGGGCTCGGGGACGCCGTGCAGCGCGTACCAGTCGTCGACGGCGGTGAGCACGTCGTCGGAGGGGTTGACGACGAAATCGGCGCTGACGGCAAGCGGCCGGCCGGCCGCGGCGGGATGGGGAGTCGTCGCCCATGGCGCGTTCTCCGCGACCGGGTTGGGAACGGCCGGGACGAACAGAGAGAGCAGGTGGTTGGCCTGTCCGGCGAGCCAGTTGGGCGAGGCGAACCGCGCGCTGGGGTAACGGTTCTGGCCGTCCCACTGCTGGTTCGTGTCCCAGGCGACCGACACGGTCGACCCACCGCCGGAGATCGCCATCACCGGGACCGTGATCCTCAACGGATGCGGTGTGGTGCGGAGGTTGTCCGGTGGCCAGACATCGAGGGTACTCGACGATCTCTCTCCCGCGACGAGCCATTCAAGGCCGGGGAAGAGCCCCATGTGTTTGGGCTTGCCGAAGCTGCCCTCGCCGACGGTGAGCGAAGGGCCGCCGAAGGCGAGGAATCTCGCCTGACGGTCGGGCGTGATCGAGTACGTGGCCTGGACGGCGCGCGCGGCTGAGCCGGCGTCGTCGGACACGGGCCTGACGGCGAGCCGGAGTTGCGAGGTCCACCGCACGCCATCGGCGTCCGTCACCTGCCCGCTCAATACGACATGGTCGGCGGCCAGTTGAGCGGTGTCAGGGACGATCGGCATCAGCCGGACGCCGTCGGCCGCCGGACCGACGAGGTAGCTCAGCGGCTGGGAGGTCGCCATGCGCTTCCACTCCTGGCCGGTCCGGACGTCGACGAGGAGTTGGCCGTAGCCTCCGGATCCGCGGACGAAGATCGCGCGGACGTTCTTGTTCTGCAGGTGCACGTGCCCTGCCTGGTCCTGGAAGACATGCACACCGCTGGGCCACCAGTGCGCGGACGGGGGCGCGACGGGGACGATGGGCAGGATCGCGCCGAACTGCTGACGGCTGCCGGGCACCTCCATGTCGAACGTGGCCACGCCGGGTACGTCGACGGTCGGGCGCGCCGTCCACAGCAGTTGAGCCTTCCCGTCCGGAGCGATGACCGGAGCCGTCTGGGTCGTGCCGCCCGAGAGGAGGGTCACCCCGTTCGGCAGCGTGACCTTGGCGGGGAAGGCCACGGACGGCTCGCCGCCGACGTTGGACAACTGAATGGCCAGAGTGAGCTCTTCGCCGGGGCGTACCGAGCCCGGCCGTACGATGAGCGGCGCAGCCGCGATTCTGGCGCCAAGCTGTTCGATACGGATGTAGTCGAACTCGATCTGGGCGCCGTCGGCGCCCGGCGGCTCCCTGTCCAGCCGGAAGACCTGTACCGTTCCCTGCTGCCACAGCGCGTTCTTCGCCGCGAGATCCACCGTGTATTCGTGGAACGCGCCGTCGGCCTTGATCGGTATCTCGATCAGCTTGTCCACGCCGAGCGTCGGGGACTTGTCGGTGGCGAAGTAGACCGAGATGCTCTCACCGGCGGTCGCCCGCATCCGGAACCGGAGGATGCGGTCGCGGATGCCGTTGAGGTTCAACGGCGGAGCGGTCATATAGGGGTCGAAGCCGGTGACGCTGGTGCTGAGTGTGCCGCCGCGCACGACGAACGGCGCCAGGCCTTTCGCCGCCGTCCACCCTTCGGCGTTTCCATCGGTGTTGAACTCCCACGCCACCGCCGTGCCGGTGGTGGTGATCGGCTGGATGAAAAGGCCCCGAGCCGAATCGAATTCCCAGAGCTCCATGTCGGCGCGCTCGGCGGCTCCGGCGGGTGCCACCCGGAAAAAGCCGTTGCCGAGCACGGCGACCGCGCCGATACCGCCGAACTGCAGAAACTTTCTTCGCCCAATGCCGTTGTTGCCCATGGTGCGGCCCTTTCGTTTCAGGCTGGCAGGGGAAATGTCTTTCACCCCCGGAGCGGATCGCCCGATCAGACCCCGAAATGCCTCGACACGGTCGAGGCGGGGAACTCCGTTACGCAATCACCTTTCGCGCGGCTCGCAATGGTGACCGCGCGGTGAAGTCAGCAGGTTGCAGTGGAATCTCGCGACGACGCATCTCTCGGCCCGGATGATGGCCGGGCCGCCGACGGGCCCTCCGGGTCTGCACACTGCCGCCATGGTCACCCGCTCACATCTGGACGATCTCGTCGGTGACGATACAGCCGGGCAGGTCGGTCAACAGCTCCTTGGACAGCCGCTTGTCCGGCGTCCGCGACTCGCCCGCGTCGGCCCGCTTCCGTACCCTTCGCGCCCAGTCGATGTCGACGGGACAGTTCGAGGTCATGCGTCATGAGGATCTCCTGGAGCTGGGCCATCAGGCGGATGGAAGCGTCTCCGCAGAACATGCCGATGAGTTGCTGCCCCCATGGGCATCCAGCTTCGGCGAGGTTGCCCGGGTGCAACATGGCCGGGCGAGTCGATAGCTGGACGATTCTCTCAACGTGACTCCGTTCGGGAGTCCGGAGCCGGCCGTGCTGTGCGCGTCACCACTGCCCGGGGATGGACCGACGTGCTGCCCGGAACAGAGGGATGGCCGTCTGACAGGCTTCGGCTATACGGTCAACCACCGGCACCCGTACGGTAGTTAATTCCCTGGCACGGCCCCCACCGGCGTCCGCAGCAGTGGGATTTTCCTGAGCCGCGTCGATGTATTGACAGCGGATGTGACACGGACCTAGGTTCTCGCCCAGCTCATTGAAACGATCCAGAGCGCTTTTTAGCACCACCACCCGGACTACACGGTCGCGGGTCAGAGGAAGGTGTACGCATGCCTCGATTTAGCACGAGCAAACGATGTCCCCGTGGATTCATGGGGTCGCGGGATTCGACGACAATGCGCCTGGCCGCAACCGCCGCGGCCCTGTCGGTTGTCCTTGTCGCCTGCGGTAGGGGAGGGGACGATTCGTCGTCAGGGGATACCGTGACGATCACCCTGGAAGGCCCGAACCAATGGAGCGAGAGCGGTTCGTCTTTCGGTAAGCCCTGGGAAGATCTGGTCGCGTCTTTCCAGAAGGCGGAGCCGAATATCAAGGTCAAAACCGTCGTGCTGCCGCTGAACAGTTTCACGCAGACGATCTCTACGCATCTTGCCTCCGGCACCGCACCGGAGCTGGTATTCAGCATGGTGCCCCACAAGCCGCACATGGTGCACCCCCTGGATGAGTATCTCGCGAAGCCCAACCCCTACATCAAGTCCGGGCCGGGCAGCGAGAAGTGGCTCGACGCCTTCAGGAGTCGCTACTTCGTCCAGGGGAACCCGAACATCCGCAACCCTGAGGGCAAGGTCGAGTTCGTGCCCTTCAACCTGGTCGGAACGGGGGTGTTCTACAACAAGGAGGCGTTCGCCAAGGCCGGCCTGACGGCGCCGTTCAAAACCTACGAAGACCTCATCCAAGGGTGCGGCAAGCTGAAGGCCGCAGGCTACACACCGCTCGCGATGGACCGCTCCGACATCGGACCCGAATGGACGCTTCGCGCGATCAGCGGGATGTTGCTGGACAAGCACGTCGATCGGTTCAACGACTTCAACGTGGACGGGAAGCCAGGAAAGGCGACGTCAGCGACTGGCGATCCCTCTGTCACCGAGAAGGCCAGGACCAAGGCCGTGCTCACCGGCGAGCTCACGACGAAGACCCCCGAGGTCGTCGCGACGCTCGAGCTCCTCAAGGAGATGTGGAACGCGTGCGTGGACGAGCAGTGGTCGGGTAACACCGAAGGGCTCAACGGTGCTGTAGTCGGACTGCGTGACTTCTCCACCGCCAAGGCCGCCATGGCGTGGGGCGTCAACTTCGGCGTCACTTCCATGAAGGACGTCAAGTTCGATGTCGCCAGCATGCCGTTCCCGCAGATCACCGAGGCGTCGACCCCGCTCGCCAGCGGCGCTCCGCCGAGGTTCGGGGCCAGCATCGGCGGCACCAGCTACATGATCCCGTCGACGGTCAAGGGCGAGAAGCTCGCCGCCACCGTGAAGTTCCTGCAGTTCGTCAGTGCGCCGGCGAACATCGACCCCTGGCTGAAGGCGACTGGCGGCATCTCCGCGGTCGAGGGCGCGACGGGCGCAGAAGAGACGAGTGTGTTCGCCGAGGGAACGTGGGGCGACACTGCTCCCCTGGAGCTGCCTGTCGGGCCGACGAGTGTCACCAAGCTGAGCCTCTACGAGGGCTGGCTGTTGGGGACGAAGTCCCTGCAGGAGCAGCAGAGCTACCTCCAGGACCTGTGGACCAAGGGCGCACAACAGATCGTCAAGGACAGGAAATGGGACAACGAACCCTGGGCAAAGGGATGACGGTCGGCAACGACACACAGGTCACAGAGCCGCGTCGCGAGGAGACACGACGAGCCGAAGGAGGGGCGAAGCCGCGATCACGGAAACGCTTTCCCTGGTACGCCTACCTGGCCCTCCTGCCGCTCTTCGCAACGCTGGCGGTGTTTGCGTACTACCCGGCGGCGAGCGGGATCTGGCACTCGTTCTACGAGTGGCGGCCGGGCTTCGACTCGCCCTTCGTGGGGCTGGACAACTACGCGACGATGGTGGCCGACGACCTGTGGTGGGATTCCTTCCGCAACCTCGGTGTCATCTTCATCTTCGGCGTCACCGTGGCCTGGGCGATTCCGTTGCTCGCGGCTGAGCTCATCATCAGCCTCAAGAGCAAGCGTGCACAGTTCTTCTTCCGTACCGCCCTGATCGCGCCGATGGCCTTTCCCGGGGTCGTTACGGTCCTGCTCTGGGGTGCGATGTTCGAACCCAACAACGGCGTCATCAACCGCGTACTGCGAAGCGTCGGGCTTGACGCCCTGGCGCAGAACTGGGTGGGCGATCCGCAGTTCGCGCTGCTGTCGCTGCTGTTCATCGGGTTCCCGTTCGTCGCCGGACTTCCGTTCCTGGTGTTTCTCACCACCCTGCAGAACATCTCGGCCGAGATCTTCGAGGCGGCCGCGCTCGACGGATGCGGCCGGTTCCGACGGTTCTTCGCGATCGACCTTCCCCTGATGACGAGCCAGCTCAAGCTGCTTGTCTTCCTGGCGACGATCAACGTCCTGCAATACGGCTTCGCGGCATACCTGCTCACTGGAGGTGGTCCCGACAACGCGACCCAGGTGCCGGTGCTCCGGATGCTCGGAGTGGCGTTCCAGGGCAGCGACTGGGGTTACGCCGCCACGCTGTCCACCACGCTGTTCGTCATGACGATCCTCCTCAGCATCGTCATCGTGTTCGTGAAGAGGGAGGACCGCACCGATGTCCGTCGACTCTGAGGTCGAGCCTCGCCCGCGCAGTGCCCCGGACCGGAGCGAACCAGGGCGAGCCGCGACACGGCCGGCCACGTCGCGCCGACGTCGGAGCGGCAACCAGCGCGCGATAAAGGGCGTGCTCGGCCTGATCGCGTTCGTCGGGCTCTTCCCGTTCCTCTTCATGCTCACGACGTCGCTGAAATCCAACCAGCAGTACTACGAGTCGTGGTGGATGCCTAGCGCGCCGTTCCACTTCGAGAATTACGCCAGGGCCTGGGAGCAGATCCAGCCGTACCTGGTCACCTCGCTGATCGTCGCGGTCGGCTCTAGCGTCGGAGCGCTGGCGCTGTGCATGGTGGCGGCGTTCGTCTTCGCCCGTTACGAGTTCGTCGGACGGAAGGTGCTGTTCGGCCTCGTCGCGGTGCTGCTCATGGTGCCGGGGATCTCCAGCTTGATCCCCATGTTCGTGCTCATGCGCGACTTGGGGTTGCTCAACACCCGGATCGCGCTTGTCATCCCGCACCTTGTGGGCGGCGCGGTGCTCGGAACCCTGCTGATGAAGACGTTCGTCGAGCAGCTGCCGCAGGAGCTGTTTGACGCCGCACGGGTCGATGGCGCCAGTGGGCCGCGGATGTTCCTCTCCATCATGGTCCCGTTGTCGCTTCCCGTCGTCGGAACCATCGCGTTGGTGACCGTAATCGGCGTGTGGAACGACTTCTTCTGGCCACTGCTCACCGTCACGGAGAACGAGCTGCGCACTGTGTCGGCGGGTTTGCAGTTCTTCCAGACCCAGCATGCGACCGAATACGGTCCGCTGTTCGCGGGATACGCCATCGCGAGCATCCCGTTGCTGGTGCTCTTCGTGTTCTTGTCCAAGCATTTCCTCGCCGGACTGCAGGGAGGCGTTCCCGGCGGCACCAGCAAGTGATTCTCGACGGACGATCGACGGTGACTCAGCCGACAGGAAAGGGCCGATGAGGAGCAGCCAAGCTGCGCCGACGTACGCTGAATATCTGGGCGGCTGCGCCATAACATCTGAAGACATAGCTCGATCGCTCGACGGCCGCTTGCGCTGGTCGCTCGACCCCCATCTGGGCTTCGTCGAGCGTGACTACGCAATTGCCGGCGGCGGGGTGAAGTTTCCTGGCCTTCGGTTGCCTGGTGGTAGCGACGGCAGCGCTGTCTTCGCCCATGTGCGTGAGGACGGAGCACGGCGTTCGTTCGTACACGCCGACGGCGTGAGCCGGATCAGCACATACGGTGACAGCTTCACCCACGGCGATCAGGTGAACGATGGTGAGTGCTGGCAGGAGTACCTGGCCGGGCACCTCCAGGAGCCGATCCGGAACTTCGGTGTCGGGGGCGCCAGCGTCTACCAGACGTATCGGCGCATGGTCCTAGAGGAGGGTAAGAACCCGTCCGAGTTGGCCGTCTTCTATATCTGGGGAGACGACTCGACACGGAGCCTGCTCGGCCGGTCGATGCCGCTGATTCGTCACCTGCCGCAGACCGAGGGCGTCCTCACGTTGTCGGCACCCAGCATTGCGATCGATCTCGACAGCGGCGCCATGATCGAACGAGACAATCCCTTCCCTTCCGTCGAGTCGCTCGAGCGCCTGACAGACGCACAGTGGATCCATGACAACTACAGCGAGGAACTCGCCCTGCAGCTATTTCTCTACCATCGCGGCAGGATCAGCGATGTGGACGAGGTGAGGGTCATCAGGCTGGCCGAACTACTGGACTTTCGTCTAGACCTGTCACGGCCCGATGCGGAACGACGGGCGCAAGCGGGCCTCCTGCTTGACCGTTATGCGCAGCGAGCCAGCATCTTCATCCTGGAAAAAGCCATGGCCTGGGCCACACATCGTGGCCTGAAGGTACTCGTGGCGCTGTTCGACCCTGTGCGTGCGATCCAGCAGATGCATCGCCACGAGCGTCGCCATGATCAGGACGTGGCGGACTACCTCCTACGGGGAGGCTTTGAGTACTTCGACATGAATGAAGTGCACGTGCGTGATCACCGGAAGTACAGCATCGGATTCGACGAGTATATGCGGCAGTTCTTCGTCGACGGGGCGGGACACTACAACCCCCTGGGCAACCATCTCTTCGCTTATTCCATCAAGGGCAGGGTGGTGTCCCTGCTCCACCCCAAGCCGGCGCCGTACCTCGGCCATCCACCGAGCCTCGGAGGGCTACCGCGGCGAGGGCAAGACCGACGCCAAAGACGCGGCCGTCATCGCCGACCAGGTCCGCGTCCGTCGTGACCTTTACCTCTTACGCGTCGGCGACGAGACCGTCACCGACCTCAAGATCCTCACCAACCGACGCATGGACCTGGTCGCCGACCGCACGCGCGTCGTCAACCGGCTTCGAGCCCAGCTCACCGACATCTTCCCCGGCCTGGAGCGTGTCCTGAGCCTCATCAACACAGGTTCGCTGATCTTGCTGACGGGCTACCAGACCCCGGCCGCCATCCGTCGGATCGGCGCCAGGCGGCTGGAGACATGGCTGCGGAACCGCAAAGTCATCCGTGCCGACCAACTCGCGGAGAAAGCCGTTGAGCCCGCCGATCGCCAGCACACCAGTCTTCCCGGGGAGAAGCTGGCTGCCCGGATGGTGCACACACTGGCGAAAGAGGTGATGGACCTCAACCAGCAGATCGACGAGCTCGACAAGCTCATCGAGGCCCGGTTTCGCGACCACCACACCTTCGAAGTGATTACCAGCATGCCCGGCCTCGGCATCATCCTCGGTGCCGAGTTCCTGGCTGCCACCGGCGGTGACATGAGCTTCTTCGGTACTGCCGACCGCCTGGCCGGCTTCGGCGGAGTCGCACCCGTCCCCCGTGACTCCGGCAAGATCAGCGGCAATCTGCGGCGCCCGCAGCGATACAACCGCCGACTCCAGCGAGTCTTCTATATCTCAGCGATGTTCAGCATCCGCTATTGCGATGAATCGCGACGGTTTTACGATCGCAAGCGGGCCGAGGGCAAGCGTCACACCCAAGCGGTCCTCGCCCTTGCCCGTCGTCGAGTCAACGTTCTGTGGGCCCTTCTGCGCGATGGACGGTGCTATCAACCCGTGCCTCCCATCACTCTCGCAGCTTGACAAACACCATTAGGAATCCGGGGTGAGTTCTACTCCTGCCTGACCAGACGTGCGGACGCTCTGTTCGAGCTGGCCGACGCCGTGTTGTGTGCGGACGGCCCGGTCCGGTCGCTGGTGGAGCTGTCGATGGTGGGCGAACACCGTCGTGGGCACGGCGGGCTTTACGACGCCCTGGCCGCCGGCCGGGTGGAGGTGGCCCGGCTGCATCGGGCACTGGCCGCGGTGCCGTTGCCGCGGGCGGCGGACGGGCGGCTAGTCCTGGCCGCCGACATCACCTGCTGGCTGCGACCCGACGCGCACACCTCACCGCAGCGGATCCTGTGCCATACCTACGGACGCGGCAAGGACCAGCACATTCCAGTCCCCGGCTGGCCGTACTCGGTGATCTGCGCACTGGAGACCGGCCGCAGTTCGTGGACCGCTCCGCTGGACGCATTGCGTCTCGCACCGGGCGACGACGCTGCCACGGTCACCGCCAGACAGATGCGTGAACTGGTCGAGCGGCTCGTCAGCGCGGGGCAGTGGAAGGACGGTGACCCGGACATCCTGATCGTGGTGGACGCCGGTTACGACGTGCCCCGCCTGGCCTTCCTGCTCAGGGATCTGCCGGTGCAGGTGCTGGGCCGGATGCGCTCGGACCGCGTCCTGCGCCGAGCAGTACCGCCCCGTGAACCCGGCACCCGGGGCCGCCCGCCCCGCCACGGTGGCGAGTTCGTGTTCGGCGACCCCACCACCTGGAACACCCCTGACGCGAAGACCGTGACAAGGACCCGCCTCTACGGCACCGCGGCCGCCCGAGCCTGAGACTGGCTCCACCCGCGCCTGACCCATCGCTCCGCCTGGACTGCCCAGCTGGGTGCACTGCCGGTGATCGAGGGAACCGTGATCCTCCTCCGGGTCGAGTACCTGCCCAGCCGCGCGACACCGAAGCCGGTCTGATTGTGGTGGTCGGGCACCGACGCCACCCCAGCCGACATCGACCTGCTCTGGCAGGCATTCCTGCGGCGCTTCGACATCGAGCACACGTTCCGCCTGTTCAAGCAGACACTGGGCTGGACCTGTCCGAAGATCCGCACCCCGGAAGCCGCCGACCGCTGGACCTGGCTGATCCTCGCGGCGTTCACCCAGCTCCGGCTCGCCCGCCCTCTCGCCGCTGACCTCCGCCGGCCGTGGGAGAGACCGGCTCCAATCGACGGACTCACCCCCGCGCGAGTCCGCCGCGACTTCCGGCACCTCCGCCCGAAGGCCGCCTGCCCCGCAAGAGCACCGAAACCCTCCCGCCCCGGTCCCGGACGGCCACCCGGACGCAAGAACACCCGGCCGACCCCACGCCACGACGTCCACACAGTCCGCAAAACAGGCATCACGAAACCGAAGACGAAGAAGTCGACAACCCCACGACCTCGCCGCACAGGTTAAAGATCAAGCTAGGGCCTGTTTGAAATATTGATCACTAGGGTCCGTCTTCAAACGGATCTTGCCCAGAGCAGGAACTATGCGAGGGTGACCGCCGCTTCGTAGGAAGTGGCGGTCTTTTCGTATCTGGTGGCGATCCCGCGGAAGCCCTTGAGCTGGTTGAAGCAGCGCTCGATCATGTTGCGTCGCCGGTAGGTCTCCCAGTCGAATCCCGGCGGCCGGCCGCCGTGGCCACCACGCCTGAGCCGGTGCCGTCGCTGGTCGGTCTTTTCGGGGATGGTGTGCGCAACGCCGCGTTTTCGCAGGTAGGCGCGGAAGCCTCGGGAGCCGTAGGCCTTGTCTGCGATGACCTGGTCGGGCCTGCAGCGCGGCCGGCCCGGGCCGGTGCGGGGAACACGGATCCGTTCCAGCAGAGGGCGTGCGCAGACACTGTCGTGGCGCTGGCCGGGCGTCACCAGGATCGCGAGCGGGCGTCCTTTGCCGTCGCAGGCGAGGTGGACTTTGGTGGTCAGTCCGCCTCGGGATCGGCCCAGGGCGTGATCGTCCGGTTCGTCCTGCCGGTGCTGCCCCCCTTCCGGCCGGTAGCGGCGGCATGCTGGTGAGCGCGGACGATGGTGGAGTCGATCTGCACCAGCCAGTCGATGTCTCCGGCCGCGTCGGCACGGGCTTGGATCTGTTGCAGGGCCCGTGTGAACACTCCGGCGAGGGCGTAGCGGCGGAAGCGGGTGTACACGGTCTTCCACGGCCCGTCGCGTTCCGGCAGGTCACGCCAGGAGATCCCGGTGCGGATCTTGTAGACCATCCCGTTGATGACCTGCCGGTCCTCCACGCGAGGCCGCCCCGTGGCGGCCCGGGGAATCAGCGGAGCGAGTAACTCCCACTCCAGGTCAGTGAGTTCATGACGACGTACCACGACACCATGATCCACCAACCAGATGATCTTTGAAGACGGACCCTAGAGCGCCCGAAGTCTCGATCGGGGTTTCGAGTGTGCTTAGGGTCAAGGCCATGGAGACGATGCATCGACCCGCTGCACGCGTGGTCTGTCTGGACGCCTCTGACCGCGTGCTTCTGCTGCGCTGGCGCGATCCAGTCGACGGAACGTGGCTGTGGGAACCGCCTGGTGGCGGCATTGACCCTGGTGAAACGCCGCTGACGGCGGCACGGCGCGAACTCGTCGAGGAGACCGGTCTGGATCCCGACGCGGTCCTGGAGCGGTCCGTGCCTGTCGAACGAAATGTGCGGTGGAAGGGCATGCAGTACGTCGGCACAGAGGACTTCTTCGTGGCGCGCTTCACTGAGGAGCGGCCCTCGCTGGAGAGCGCCGGTCTACTCCCCGATGAACAGGCCAACTTCGGCTCGCACGCGTGGGTGCTGTGGTCGGATCTGGACTCGCTGCTGGACCGGGTCGAGCCGCCACAGCTATTGGCAGTGATCGGTGCCCTGGTGCCAGCGGGCCCCTGGCGTAACGGAGGACACGGTTGCGGCCAGGTCACAGGGACAGGGACTGCCGTATCAAAGTGAGCTGGACGGTCGCTTCGTAGCGGACGGCGAGCTTGTCGTAGCGGGTCGCGACGCCCCGGGCCTGCTTCAGCAGGCCGGCACTCGACCTTGTGCCTGGCCTTGTACTTTTCGCGGTCGAAGCCGGGCGGCCGTCCGCCTGCCGCTCCCCGACGTAGGCGGTGTCCGGCTTGGTCGCGCTTCTCCGGGATGGTGTGCGGGATCTGCCGCCTGCGCAGGTAGGCGCGAATCTCGCGGGAAGAGTAGGCGCGGTCGGCGAGAACGTGATCGGGCCGGACACGAGGCCGCCCGCTGCCGGTCCGGGGCACCTTGATGCGGTCCATGACCTGAATGAACTGTGGTGCGTCGCCGCGTTGTCCGGCAGTGATCACGACCGCGAGGACGTGTCCGGCGGCGTCGGCGGCCAGGTGGAGCTTGGTGCTCAAGCCGCCGCGCGAGCGGCCGAGGCCGTGGTCGTCCGGCTCATCCGCCAGGCCGTCCGGGGACGTCCGGCCCGGACGCGCAGCCCCGTTACCTTCTTCGTGGCCTCGCAAGGAGGCTCCCGGCCTTCGGCCCCGGTATGACTTGAGCCCCCAGTCGAGATGATCGAAAAGGTGGTGT
>NZ_JBIAQC010000025.1:0-39723 GCF_042888685.1 Streptomyces sp. NPDC002779 | reverse complement strand
GCGTCAACGTCCTGTGGGCTCTGATCCGTGACCGACGGTGTTACGAAGTGACACCCCCAGCGACTACGGCAGCTTGACAACAGCATTAGGAAGCGGCCTTCAGGTGCTTCTTTGCGGGCTCTGCCGCCCGAAGGAGCCCCTGGAGCAGGCGGTGCGCCCGCAGACCGGGAAGCCTGCGGGCGTTATTGGCGTCGCGGGTACACAGCGTCGCGCTCCGGTGAATCCGCTCAGTCCGGCCCTCTCCGGTCGGCCCGCTCAGTCCCGGCTTGCTCGGTCACGGCTTGTTCAGTGCGGCCCGGTACCGGTCTGGTCCTCGCGTCGATGGCGGCGGGCGGCGATGAGGGCGGGGATGACACCTACCGCCAGGACGAGGAGTCCGCGTTTCCATACCTCGCCTTCGACGCGGGTGGCGAGGAGGATGCAAGATGCCGCGCCCAGGACGGGAACCACGGTGGGAATCCGGAAGTATGTGTGGTCGACGGTGTCCTTGCGCAGTACCAGAGCCGCGGTGTTGACCATGAAGAAGACCACGAGGAGGAGAAGCACCAGGGTCGAGGCCAGGGTGGCGACATCGCCGGTGAGGGCCAGGAGCAGCGACAGCGCCGTGGTGACGGCGATCGCGACCCAGGGGGTGCGGCGCTGCGGCAGCACGGTCGCAAGCCGGCGGGGCAGCAGCCCGTCGCGGGCCATGCCGAACGCCAGCCGGGAGGACATGATGCCGGTCAGCAGGGCTCCGTTGGCCACGGCGACCAGGGCGATCGCACTGAAGAGCCGCTCCGGTACCCCTCCCGCCGCTGTGACGACCTCCAGCAACGGACCACTGGACTCGGCCAGGATTGTGGCGGGGACGGCGGCGGTCGCCGCGAGCCCGACGAGCACGTAGATGAGCCCGGCGGTGCCCAGAGCGCCGAACAGCGCCCGGGGATAGGACCGCACCGGATCGCGCGTCTCCTCCGCCACGTTGACGGATGTCTCGAAACCGACGAAGGAGTAGTACGCGAGCACGGCGCCGCTGAGCACGGCGGCGGCCGCGCCCTTGTGCGGGGTACCGAGGTCGGTCAGCGCATCGAGGTGTCCGTCACCGCGCAGCACGATCCACGCCCCGAGCACGACCACGATCAGCAGGCCGCCGACCTCGATGACCGTCGCGACCACGTTGGCGCGGGTCGACTCCTTGATGCCGCGTGCGTTGAGCAGGGCGAGCGCCGCAAGGAAGACCACGACGACCGCCGCCACGGGCAGCGACACGAACGCGGTCAGATAGTCACCGGCGAAGCCGCGGGCCAGCGCGGCGACGGAGACGATGCCGGCCGCCAGCATGCAGTAGCCCGCCAGGAACCCGGCGAACGGCCCGTAGGCCCGTGTCGTGTAGTGGGAGGCCCCACCGGCGCGCGGGTACTTCGTCGCCAGCTCGGCGTAGCTCCCTGCGGTCAGCATCGCCAGGCACAGTGCCACGCTCAACGGCACCCAGACCGCTCCGCCGGACGCGGCGACGATCTGCCCCACCAGGACATACACGCCGGCGCCCAAAACGTCACCGAGGATGAAGAAATAGAGCAGCCGCGTGGACAGAGCGGAATCGAGCGGGCTCTGCTTCGGCGTCCGGTCGCCGGGGTGCGGCCCACGCTGCGCGGATGCCGAGGATTGGGAGGTGTCCATGTGCTCAGGCCGCCTCTCGCCCAAGCGCCCCAACCTCACCGCAGGGGCGCTCAAGGCGGCGCCCGAGCTGCGCAGCTGGGGCCGGCTGCCCCGATCGCCGAAGGCCCGGCCGTCCCCACGCCTCCGCGCCAGGGATGGCAGACAGGTCAAAGTCGCTGCTCGCTGCGCCGCGCGGCGAAGCGGTAGATCTTTCCATATGCAGGTAAGTAGCCCGCCGGACGAGACGCAAACGCAGGCGAGCGGGTGATACGGCCTACCCGATCCTTCCCCCGCGATCACGGGCGCCCACGGCTGCTGCCGCCCGTAGGCCACCGGCCGTCGAGCGGCGAGAGTGTACGGGCCAGCTCCCGGCTTCCCAGCTCCCTGCTCCCCTGAGCCCCCGAGCCGCACGCTCCGGGGCCTTGACTCAGCCCCCGGCTCCCCAAGCCGACGCCTCGGCGCCCGGCTTCCTGTTCCCCTATCCCAGGGCCCCCGCTCCTGACACGGCAGCCCACACACCAGGAAGCACCCGGCCTCAAGCGCTCTGCGGCAAGTACGCCTGCACGCGGTTCCCGCCGCACGTCCGCACCCTTGCCCCGGACCCCACGTCACACCAGGCCCAGCGGCTCCGAAGACCGCGGTGGATCCCGTCCCTACCGGGGATACCAGCGAGCTTGGAGCCGATACGGTCCGTGGCACTCACCCAGAAGATGAGCGGGCGGCTGGAGGCCTACGGACGGTCCGAGATGAACGCCCCGACCGAGAAGGCCGCCGACTGCGCAGGCAGCAGCGTCAACGCGAAGACGCCCGTCCTCGTCGCCGCGCCGTCCACCGCAGGCGAGCCAAGCTCGGCGCCACGGCCCTCACCCAGAGTGCTTCGCTGAGCCGGTCGCCGCTGACCTGACGCAAGGGAGCCGGGCGGCGCCCTGAGTCTGCGTACCAGTCAGGTGACCCCGTTGACCGCAACGGTCCTCACCGAAGCGCGCGGCTCGTCATCGGGGACCTGGACGAGCGCGTCAGCCGGTGCCGGTGCGGCTGAGCGGGCGGACGGTGAGAGCGATACTGCACGCCGTCGACCTGGTGCTCTACGGCGGCGGGAGGTCGCCCGTCGTGAACGGTTGGGCGCCAAGGGGGAGGGCGCGGGCGTGGCTGGATCGTGACCACTGCCTGCAAGCCCAGCCTGGTCCGCGGATCTGGCTGGCTCGTGGCTCGGGGGTAGGGCGTCGCCGCGAGCTGATCATTTGAGGCGTACCGCCGTGGCCAAGCCCCCTCAAGGCTGGCTTTTGTGTGCAGGCGGACGGCTCGCTTGGTTCTACAGGTCCGCCACGAGGAGCCGGTAGCCGGCATCGAGGGCTTCGCGGTCGAGGAGGTCGGCATGGCGTTGGTGCCACCGGCCGCGGGACAGGTCGTCCTCCAGCCGAGCCAGGCCAGGCTGGAGAACTTCGTTGCTGGTCTGGGCGAACAGCGAGATACCGGCCCGTACGTGCGGGTCGAGGTATGCCTGGGGCCGGCGCCAGAAGGCGGCGAGGAATCCGTCGGTGCAGTCGTGGGGGATGGGGACGGTTTCGATGCGGGCGCCTCCGAGCAGCGTGGCCAGGCGGGCGACCGCGACGGCTCGTGTGCGGTCGAAAGCAGCTGCTTCGGGCAGGTACTCCTGCAACAGCCAGAAGCTGTGGTTGATGTCGGGGTCGAAGGTGAGGATGACGATCCGCTGCCGGGCGATGCGGCGCAGTTCACTGATGCCGGCTTCCAGGTTGCTCCAGTGGTGCACGGTCAGCAGGGCCATCGCCGCATCGGCTGAGTCGTCGGCCACGGGGACTGACTCTGCGGATGCTTCCACGGCCGGTGCGGATCCGGCGGGGCGCTGGGCGATCATCACCGAGCTGGGTTCAACAGCCAGCACCGTGTGTGACGGTTCGTAGGATCCGGTGCCGGCTCCTACGTTGATCACTGTGGTGGCACCACCGAGGGCTTGATGGATCCTGGCGGCGATTCGGGGGTCTGGTCGCCGGGTGCCGGCGTAGGCCGCACCGATGCTGTTGTAAGTCGCCACACCACACAGTCTGCGCTTGTCGCTGAACATCGGGAAGAGCGCGCAGCGTTGTCCGCTGCCACCGACGGAACAGACCGCCGTGGGCCGTCGGCCAGCGCGGGGCCGGGGGCGTTGCGACTCGTCCCTTTCCGCCCGTGCGGGGCCGGCTCTTGATGCCCTGGCCGCATCCCGGGGATGGCCGGGGCGGAGCCGGTGTAACGGGGGTTGCGGGGCTGGCCATGGTCGGTGTGCTGCTACGCCGGTGATGGCCATCGCCGTGGGGCGGTCGAGGTCACCAATGCGGGGGTGGGGGAGTCGGGTTGGGCTCGGGCTGGTGGCGGAGGGGGCAGGCTTCTGGGTGCGTGCGGCGCTGCCTACGTCGTGCACCGCCAGGTGACGTGGCGCGCCCCTTGGCGCTGCGTTCGGCTCGGTCACGGTGATGGCTGCGGCTGTCGGCGTGATCGTCGCCCGGTGGACCGCACGCCCGTGCGTGGCCGTGGTACCGGGGAGGGCCGGCCGCGCACGAGCGGGCCTGGCGGGCCCGGTTGCGGCGCCAGGACCTGGCGGAGTCAGGCACAGCCCGCAAGAGTGCCGGAATGTATGGCGCGCGAGACACTTTTGTCCTGGGTCATCGGACCTTGCGTGCGGGCCCGTGTGGCTCCCCCTTTTAGCGCCCTGACGTGCGAGGAATCCACTACACAGCGGGACCAGTCCAGCTTACGCTCCGCGTTCAGTTCGGCGAGAAGAACCTCGTGGAGTCTTTGCCAGACCCCGGCTTCGTTCCAGTCCCGCAGCCGACGCCAGCACGTCATGCCCGAACCGAACCCCAGCTCCTGAGGCAGGTACTCCCACTGGATGTCCGTGTGCAGCACGTACAAGATCCCGCACAGCACCTGCCGGTCCGGCAACGGCTTGCGGCCCGGATACCGGAACCGACGCTGTCGCTTCGGCAGCAGCGGCTCGTTCCGCTCCACAACTCATCCGACACGATCCACGATGATGCCCCCACACTCCGGACAACGCTCAACTCGCCGTCCAGACACGGCCGACAGTCCCGCCTCACCTCATTTCGCTAGCCGCTATAAGAGGGTGTCTCACGTCGTGGCTCTCCGTGACCGGCACTTCACATGGTTGGCCCTTGGGTTACCGTCAGCGGGGCTGTCGCAGCTCGGGCGGGAAGTGGCTTGTTGACCCTCACACCGTGTCAGGCGCTGAAGTCGGAGACATCATGTTCACCATCGGAGACTTCGCCCGGCACGGCCGCGTATCGGTTCGTATGCTGCGTCACTACGACGCCACTGGACTGCTACGCCCGGCCCATGTCGACCCCGCCACCGGCTACCGGTACTACTCGGCTGCCCAGTTGGCCCGCCTCAACCGCGTCATCGCGCTGAAAGACCTCGGCCTGACCCTCCACCAGGTCCAGCAGATCCTGGACGAGAAGGTCACCACCGAAGAACTGCGCGCCATGCTGCGGCTGCGGCGGGCCGAGTTGGAGGTCGCCATGGCCGCCGCCGCGGCGCGACTGGTCCAGGTCGAGGCGAGGCTCCGGTCGATCGAGAGTGAGGGGCACATGCCCACGAACGACGTCGTCTTCAAGAGCATCCCGGCGGTCCGGGTGGCGGAGCTGACCGCGACCGCCGCGAGCTTCGACCCCGAGGACATCAGCCCGGTCATCGGGCCGCTCTACGACGAGCTGTTCCGGCGCCTGGACGCGGCCGGGGTGACGCCGGCCGGGCCCGGTATCGCCTACTACGAGGACGTCCCGGAGGGCGGTGGCAGCATCAGCATCCACGCCGCCGTCCAGGTCGCGGCCCCGCTCCAGGACGGCGCCTTCCGGGTGCTCGACCTGCCGCCCGTCGACCAGGCGGCGTCCATCGTGCACCGCGGCTCGATGGACACCGTGCTGCCCACGGCCCAGACACTGGCCTTCTGGATCGAGGAAAACGGGTATCGGTCAGTCGGATACCCCCGGGAGATCACCCTGGAGTGCCCGGACAGCCGCGACGACTGGGTGACCGAACTCCAGGCGCCGGTGACCAAGCCCTGAAACCCAGTGGGCCATCGTCGCAGGATCAGGCCCCCTACGGGCTCGAACGTCACGGCCGGGCAGTCGGTGGTCGCAGCTGTCCGCGGCTGCCCGACCGTCGTTCGGCGAGCTTCTTATAGCAGGTCAGCGCGGCGGCGAGACCGAGGAACGCAAGGAAGTAAGTGCCCTTTCGCTCGTACCGGACGGTGAGTCGGCGGTATCCGAAGAGCCGTGAGATCGACCGCTCGATCTTCAGCGGTGGCGGCCAAGCCGTTCGCCGGACTCGATTCCCGGGCGTGCGATTCGCGGGATCAAGCCGCAGTCGCGGAGCCAGGCCAGGTGGTCGGCGGAGAAGTACGCCTTGTCAGCGCGGATCTTGACCGCTCGCCGTCGGCGCGGTCCACGCCGGGAGCGGATGTCTGGTATCGCCGGGATCAGTGGCGTGAACGCCTGGCTGTCGTGCAGGTTCGCCCCGGACACCGCGACGGCCAGGGGGAAGACCCTGAGCGTCGGACAGGACATGCAGTTTGCTGCCCTTCTTGCCGCGATTGATCGGATTCGGCCCGGTCAGGGTGCCCCCCCTTTCGCCCGGACGGACGCTGCGTCGATGATCGCCGACGTCCACTCGACCTCACCCCTGGCCCCGAGTTCATCCAGACGCTTTCGCCGAGGTGTGCGGTGGGGGAGGGGAGCGCGGCGGTGACGCAGCGGGTGCGGACGGGGTTCGGGGGCGTTCACCGGCTGTGCAGCGGTGACCTGCCTCAGGCCGCTGCCGCGGCTATGTTGAGGATGCCCAGCTGGTTGTCGGGCTGGCAGTGGGTGCCTGCCCGCAATCCTGTCGCGAGGAGCCGGCGGGTTTCGTCACGGCTGACGGCTCGCCGCCGCTTTCCTGCCATGTGGCAGTCGCCGGCGTGGACCTCGATGGGTGGCTGGCTGGAGCCGATGCCGAGTTCGACGATCCAGTTGGGCGGTGCCGGGCGGCTTTGCCTGCCGTGTTCCTCTCGGCCTCCCGCTGCCTGAGGGTTGCGATCTTGGCGTCGATGCGGTCCACCCACAGGGCGTGCCAGACTCGCAGCATCTTCAGGCGGTCCAGGTCAGGCAGCAGGTCAGCGAACAAATTTTTGATTCCATGCCCATGATCCACCGTCCGCACCCTCGCGTGTTCGATTGTTCGGTGCCATCGATATTCGATCTTTGTCATCGTAGGTTGATCATCAGCAAGTTTGTGCCACCGGAGTTTGATCGGTAGCGGGTGCTGGCGATCAGGGCAGGCGAAACGCAGTCGCTCTTGAGGGCTGGCTCTGTATACGTTCGCCTGCATGGCTGACGACTGCTTCGGACATCCGCGACTTGCCGCGATCTACGATCCGCTCGACCCCGACCGCAGCGATCTCGATGCCTATCTCCGGATGGCGGAAGAGTTCGGCGCGAATCAAGTTCTCGACATCGGCTGCGGCACAGGGGTATTCGCACTTCTCCTGGCCGACCGCGGGATGGACGTTGTCGGCATCGACCCCGCCCAGGCATCCATCGACGTCGCCCGAGCCAAATCGGGCAGCGAACGAGTGCGCTGGATCTGCGGTGACGCCACAGCCCTCCCGCCGCTGCAGGTCGACCTCGCGACGATGACAGCGAACGTCGCCCAGGCCATCACAGGTCCCGACACCTGGCACAAGACATTGCGGGGAGCCTACGAGGCACTACGGCCCGGCGGGCACCTGGTCTTCGAGACCCGCGATCCGGCCAGACGCGCCTGGGAAGAGTGGACCCGCGAGAACTCCTACCGCGTGACGGAGATCCCGGGCGTCGGCTCCGTCGAGACCTGGGTTCAACTGATCGAGGTGAGCTGGCCCCTGGTGACCTTCCGCTCGACCTACATCTTCGCCGCGGACGGACAGGTACTGACCTCGGACTCGACCCTGCGCTTCCGGGAGCGGGAAGAGATCGAGACGGACCTGGTCGCCCACGGCTACGTGGTGCAAGACGTGCGCGATGCACCTGACCGGCCGGGCAGAGAGTTCGTCTTCCTCGCACGACGCCCTGATCCACAGTGATCCACGGCCGCAGGACGAAAACCCTCTCGCTGACCTGTGCGCTCACGAGCCGCTCGCTGCGGGCTGGAAGATGCTTGACCCTTTGGGGTGACACGGCGCATGCCAAGGGATCGCACGGGACCGGATGGGTGTTGCCTGACGGGCAGGAGCTAACGCACCAGCGAGGGGCTAGACATGACCGACAAGACACCGCAGGGCGAGGCGACCGAGGGAACGCGCATCAGGCTGGGCCCGGTCGATGAGACCGGTGGGGCGCAGGCAGACGACACGGGCCTGACGCTGATCTCGGCCGACGAGGTCAAACCCGAGGAGGTGGGGGTGTTGAGCCTGCGCTACGTGGACGGCACACCGACGCTCGTCATCAGCGGCGGGCAGGTCATCCCGCAAGGGCTCAAAGTCGTTGACGCGGCTGGTGAGCCCGTTGCGTTTTATACGGCGGACCCTGCTACGCCTGCCGGGACCCGCTACTACCGGTTTGCGTCTGAGTGCGTCAAATAGGGAGCTGCCCGCACCAGGTATGAATCTGCGCCACCCGCAATTTTGCTCGGGGTCCTCCAGCTTCCGTGGTGTCAGACCGACCAGGGGCCAAGTGAAGCGCTCAGTGAGGTGCGTCAGCAGCGAGCCAGGTCGTCGGGAGCGGCCGACGGGGTCACTGCCCGGTTATTCCAAGGGTCTGGTCGGCCGTTGCGAAGCGGTGATCCGTCGGCTTCAGCACGTCGTAGAGGTAGCCGAAGTACTCCGTTTCCGCCGTTCCGGTGAGCACCGCCAGTAGGAAGGCGACGCACCCCATGTCGTGGTGCTCCCAAAGGGGGCCGCGCCCCTCGTTGTAGAGCACGGTCCAGTCGTCGGGGTGCTGACCGGGCCGCGCGAGCCAGTACAGGAACGCTCCCGTGCCCTCCTCGAATGCCCACGGCAGGATCCTCGCCCCCTCCTCCTGCAGGCCAGCGGGTTTGTCCTCGAACTCCCACAGGGCGGCCAGGATCTCGCGCCGTTCCGTCGTCTGCGCGTGCAGGTCACAGTCGTCGTAGGCGGAATCGGGGACGAGCAGCCAGATCGTCTCGTCGAAGATGCCGTCGCCGTATGTCTCGACGAGCTGCTTGTAGTCGGCGGGCAGAGCCAGACCGAGGGTGCGCTCGGCTTGCGCCCAGTCCACCGCGGGCGGCGGATTGGCCGGCGGCGTGCAGAGGTGGACGAGCGCATCGAGGGTGATCATGGAACGGACGCTACCGGGACACCAGCCGGTACCCGTGGGAGGGTCGTAGGCCGGGCGAAGATCGGCAGCGGAACCCGGCCCAGGTACCGCTCGGCACGCCGGAAGCTGCGTCTGTCGGGTGGTCGATGAGCGCACACTTGGCCGGTTGGGTCACCTGCAGCACCCAGTCACAGCTGGCCGGTCGCACCATGATCCACCGTTCCCGTTCTCGCATGTTCGATTATATGTTCTATAACGTGGGAGGTAGGAGGCGGGTGTCATGACTGCGGACGTACCGGCACGCCAGAGGTCGGCGGTGATGCATGTGCGCTGCCAGGACCGCCTGCCCGAGGAGACCTACCGGCAGGTGCTGGAACTGCTGGCGGAGCTCTCCCCAGTTGTGCAGGCGCTGCCGCCCGCCGCAGCCCTGGTGGGCTGAAGGGGGCCTTGCGCTACCACGGCACCGGCCCCCGCCACCTGGGCGACATCCTGCGCGTGCGGACGCTGTCCCGCCTGGATATCGACGTGCGTGTCGGCATCGGACCCTCGGTCACCGTCGCGGCCACCGCCTCCTCCCAGATCGGCGAGCCCGGCGGCGTCCTGGCCGTCGACCCCGACCAAGCCACCGCATGGTTGGCCGGGCTGCCGGTCGAGGCCCTGCACGGCATCGGAGTGCGCCAGGCCTCCGTGCTGCGCGACTACGGCATCCGCTGAGTGGGCCTGCTTGCCGTCGTTCCGCGCGTCACCGTCCAGCGTCTTCTGGGCGGCTGCGTCGGCCGCATGGCCGCCGACCGGGCCCGGGGTATCGACCTGAGCCCCGGCATCCCCCAAGCGCTGCCCGCCGCCGCGACCGTCTGCCACGCCTTTCCCCAGCACACCCTGGACGGCGCCAGCGTCCGTGCCGCCCTCCTCGACATGATGGTCCGGCTCGGGCACCTGCTGCGTCGCCGAGGTCAGGCGGCCCGTGCGCTGACGCTCAGCCTGACCTTCGCCGGTAACAGCAGCTGGAGCGAGTTCTGACAGCACTGCGGTACCTGCCAGGGCAGCATCGGGGTGCTCCTGGTGAAAGGTCCTGGTCATCTCGCAGATGTCCAGGGGCAAGCCGTACGCGGCGATCCGACGTGATCACCGTACCGGTATGAAGATGCGCGGGCTTGAGCGCAAGTACAACGTGTAGTGGCGAACGGTCAAGAAGGCGTGGACTGGTCTGGCCGGAGCCCCGCAAGACCCTGAGGACCGGTCACTTTGCAGCTCATCGGGGGACTGCCAAAGTCGTACTCCGGTCCCGAGCTTTACCGGCGAGACCGCCACGTGCAGGGTGTCGACGAGGCTTGCGTCGAGAAACTGCCGGATGGTGGTGGTCCCGCCGCCGAGTCGGACGTCCTTGCCCTGGGCCGCCTCCCGGGCCTGTTCGAGGACCGTGGCCGGGTTGCCGTCGACGAAGTGGAACGTGGTGTCGGAAAGCGCGAACGAAGGACGCTTGTGGTGGGTCATGACGAACACCGGGGTGTGGAACGGGGGCTCGTCACCCCACCAGCCCTGCCACTCATGGCCCTGCCAGGCCCCGCGCTGGGGCCCGAACTTGTTGCGGCCCATGATCTCGGCGCCGATGTTGCGTGCGTAGTCCCGCGTGAGGTAGTCGTCCAGGCCTCGGCTCAGCTGGCCCGGGCGCACCGGCCCCGGGGGGTACCGATGCCGTCACTCGAGACGTTGAAGTTCTGAACTCTCAATAGCTGGGCCACGCGTTCCTCCTGTGACGGGGGTGACAACAGTGGTGAGACTCTCCGGGGCAGGCGAACTCATCGCAACCGAGTTTCCTCCTGCTTGGTCATCAAGGAGGCTTGGAGGAGCTGTCGCAGAGGGCGGGCGGCCCATGCGGTGACGTCATTTTTCATGAACATTCTGGTCACCGTCGATCGCCGGCTGACGCTTGAACCGGTAGACAAACGCTGCCGCTTGTAGTGAACGAAGCCAAGTCGAACTGTTCACGAGTTCGGGCAGCGCAGGTCTCGCCCGTGAGCTCGAGGTGGTGCCGGTGACGGAGTTCTGCGGCCACCGGCACCGTCGCCGCGGGCGGGCATGTACTTCGCCCCCTGACGGCACGACAGCAGCGCCGGTCACCAGGTGGTGCCGGCAGGCTCCTCGATGGTGGTGTTGATGCGGTTGAAGAAGTTGGTCAGGCCGATCATCAGGATGATCGCGGAGAGCTGCTCCTCGTTGAAGTGGTCCGCGGCCTCGTTCCACACCTCGTCGGGAACGGCCTTGCCGGAACGGTCGGCGATCCGGGTGGCGGCCTCGGTCAGCGCCAGGGCGGTGCGCTCCTCGTCGGTGAAGAACGGGGTCTCGCGCCAGGCGGCTACGGCGTGGAGGCGTTCTTCGCTCTCGCCGTGCTTCTTCGCGCCCGCCACGCCGGCGAACACGCAGGCGCTGCAGCCGTTGATCTGGCTGGCCCGCAGATGGACCAGTTCCAGGATCTGCGGGGAGACGCCACCTTGGTACATGGCCTTGTAGATGTTCTGGATGCCCTTCATGGCGTCCGGCAGGACCAGGGCGGGGTTCTTCATCCGGGCGGTGATCGCGGTTGCGGCGTTCATCTGATGCTCTCCTGGTGATCCGTTAGCGTCTGTCACTGGACCGACGGATCCGAAGGCGGGGGTGTGACAGGTGAGCGAAAGTTTTTCTCCGACCGACTGTTTCGAGGTGGAACGGCCGGGGCTGCGGGCGGTGGCCTACCGGATGCTGGGTTCGCTCGCCGAGGCGGAGGACGCCGTCCAGGAGGCATGGCTCAAGCTCAGCCGCACCGATGTGAGCGAGGTGAGGAACCTGGGGGCCTGGCTCACCACGGTCGTCGGCCGGGTATGCCTGGACATGCTGCGATCGCGTGCCTCGCGGCGTGAGGATCCGCTGCCCGAGCAGGACGGGCTGGTCCGTCTGCCGGACCCGGTGGTCACCGCGCCGGCCCGCGTCGATCCCGAGCGGGAGGTCCTGATCGCGGACGAGGTGGGCATCGCCCTCATGATCGTTCTGGAGGCTCTCTCCCCGGACGAGCGACTCGCCTTCGTCCTCCATGACATGTTCGACGTGCCCTTCGACGACATCGCCCCCATCCTCGGCCGCACCACGGTCTCCACCCGGCAGCTCGCCAGCCGCGCCCGCCGCCGTGTCCAGGGCGCCACCCCGGCGGCCGACACGGACAACGCCCGCAAACGCGACGTCGTCAACGCCTTCCTGACCGCCTCCCGCGGCGGCGACTTCGAAGCACTCCTGGCCGTCCTCCACCCCGACGTCGTCGCGCGCTCCGACGGCGGCACGCTCGTCCCGAGCATCCTGCGGCGCGGCGCGGCCGACGTGGCCTCCCAGGCCATCACCTTCGCCCGCTTCGCGGCGAACGCACATCTGGTACTGGTCAACGGCGCACCCGGCGTCGTCTCGTTCGCCGAGGACCGACGACCGCTGTCCGTCATGTCGTTCACCATCCGCGACGGCCGCATCACCGGACTCGACATCCTCACCGACCCCGACCGCCTGACCACCCTCGGCTTGACCGCTTGACCGCTTGACCGCCTGACCGCCTGACCGGCCGAGCGATGCCCGCCACTCCTATGGTGCGCACCGGATGACGATGGACGCCATTGTGGTGCGCACCGCGGTGTCCACCGCAACCGGTGCGCATGCCAAGCACTTTGTGCAACCGGTGCGCCGAACCGCGTTGGTACGCGCACCGGCACCCCTTCTCAAGGTGCGGCCGGGTTCGCGCGGGACCTCTTGCCTCCCTCTGCTATCCGGCCCATGCCCAAGGACAGTGGGCCCTGGCACTCGCCGACGTCGTCTGCGCGAGGCCGAAGGCCGGCTGTCCAATACCGTTGGAGGGCACCGTGCGCTGCGTCCAGAACGGCGCCCGCCTCGTCCGCGCCCTCTACGAACGCCGCGCTCACCTCGAAGAGGGTTGCACCGAGAGGCGGCTGAACCGTTGGCTGGACGGTTACCCGCAGCGGGGTGGGACGGAAGGCGGGCAACTGATCTCCAGCCGGATGTTGTGGCGTCGGTCACGAACAAACCCATACTGCAAGGGCTGTTCGAGGCGAAAGACGGACAGCTGCCGGGTCTGGTCGTCAGTTCGCGGACAAGCGGTCCTTCCTCATGGTGGTTCGGGCCCGTGCGCGCATCCGCGCACCGGGCCGGACGACTGCCGACCCGGCCAGCAGGCCGGAGGACACCGTGCCAGCCCTCGACCGACCCCTCTCTTCGCGCCGCTCCGCGCGGCCGCGATCCTGGAGCCTGACCCCTCACGACTTGGCCGTCCGGCGCGGCTGCGCCCGGCGTTTCGGCTGCTGGTCAAGCCTTGGTGAGGCCCTTCCGCTGGCGCTTGCGTTTCCACTGCCGAAGCCACTTCTGTGCCCGGCATCCGCCCACTCGGTATTTCCCCTTGTCACCACGGGAGCACGAGGTGGGTCAAAGCAGGCCACGAGTTGTGCCGGCGGGCTCAGCCAGTCGCGCACGGAGGTTTCTTCGCACCGGCGGTGGGACTTCCCGCAGTGGCGGTGTTTCCGAAACTCCCCCGCCAGCGATGCGGCTGTTCATCCGTCACGATCGGATCGGACTTTCCCGGCGATGCACTGGGAATCATAGCGAGGTGCCCCAATCCAAAGACCCACCCCTCGCAGTCGACGGTCGCGGCAATGACTTGGTCTCCTTCGCACCCGGGATCGAGGGCGCGCCACCGCTTGACGCGCCGCTGCCGGCGGCGTTGGTCGCCGTCTGGCACGCTGACCGTGTCCTCATGGTCTTCGATCGATTCCGGCAGGTCTGGGAGCTGCCTGGTGGCCGCATAGAGGAAGGTGAATCCCCTCGTCAGGCAGCCGCGCGCGAGTTGCTGGAGGAGAGCGGTCAGGTACCCGACGGACCGTTACGGTTCATCGGCTACGCGGGCTTTGTACTCGCGCCCGACCAGCGAGCTGAGTACGCGGCGTTGTTCGCAGGCCGTACCACCGAGATTCAGGGCTTCCAGGCCACCGAGGAGATCGCGGCCATCCGCTGGTGGAACCTCCAGGAAGCCCTCCCGGGACGTGTTCAAACCCTGGACGCTTACCTCGCCCGGCTCACGCGCGAGTCGGGCTCCGGCCTCTCTCACGAGCCACGGCGAGGTTAAATCTCAAGCTCGGGCGATTGCCCTACTCATCCGCCAGAACGAGCAGGTCACCGCCACTTGCCGGTCCCAGTTGGACCAAGAGCCCTTGGGGGCACAGGGAAGTCGATCGTTCCGGAGCGGGCGGCCTGAGGCCGACAGCTTCTTGTCCCCGAGCGTGGTCACGGCACGTCACCTTCATGCGTCCAGCGCTGGCCTTCAGGCCGTCTCTCGGCTCCGGGGCCGGGGTCGGGTAGGAGTCTGTGAGGCATCGTTTTTCGTCGCGGGGTGGGCGGTGATGACCAGGTTGGCTCGGTATTTTTTCGCTGTCACATCCCAGTCGGCGCAGGTGATGAGCGTCAACTGCGGGTGGGCGGTGGGGCCGTAGACCGTCCCGGAAGGCACGGAACCCTTGGCGTAGACGTGCATGGCGGTGACGGTGAATCGGAGCCGTCCTTGGCGGTGTCGACCGCCTCCAGGGGCGCTGCCAGGCCGATGCGCCCGGCTGTGATCCGGACCGGCTCGGAGGCGGGCAGCACGGGAGTGTCGCGGCCGGGGCCGGTCGGGGCTGTGGGCGGCTGGGCCTGGACGTGGGCTGACGGAGGCGGGGCGGGCGGCGGCTGCTGGTGGGGCAGGAACGCGGCGGCCAGCAGGCCCAGCCCCGCGGTGGCGCATGCGGTGGCCGTCGCGGTGTAGGCACCGCGACGGCCCCTGAAGCAGTGAAACGCCATACCAGCCGGGTCAGCCCTGGCTGGTGCTGCGGCGGCGCAGACCGTACGCGGCCACGGCCCCGACAAGCAGAGCGGCGCCGCCCGCGGCGGCGGCGGTGTTCACGCCGGTCTGGGTTCCGCCCTGGCCGCCGGCCACGGCGCCCTTGGCGGCCATCTTCAGCGCCCCGCACAGGGCCGGGTTGGTGGCCTCCGACGGCAGCGACGGGTCGAGGTCGCTCGGGCCGAGGACGTTGTCGTAATTGCCGTTGCCGTTGTAGTCGATGCCGTGGACGACGACGACACCGGTGCCCTCGCGCAGGCTCTTGGCGGCCTCGTCGCTGAGGGTGATGGAGCGCTCGTAGTGGACGTTGTCGCCGACGGGGAAGCGGTCGATGGCCAGCCCGGAGTCGGGGCTGGTGTCGCCGGTGGTGGTCAGCGAGGTGCCGATGCCGCCGTAGAAGGGGGCGCCGTCAGTGGTGTTGAGGGACAGATTGCCGTTGCGCTTCTTGGCGACCGACTCGGGCGGGCACACGCCCTTGGCGTTGATGTGGAAGTGCTGGGCGTGCGGGGCGCCGGCCAGCAGGCCGCTGTGCTTGACCGTCACGTGGGCCTTGGTGCCCTCCAGGTGCACCATGGCGGTGCCCGATCCGGTCACCTTGTTGACCTTGAACGGGTTCAGCGTCGCGTGCAGCGTGATGGCCTTGTCGTAGCCGGAGGAGTCATCGGCCACCGCCGCCGGGGCGAGCGCCACCGCAGGCGCCAGAGCAGCCAGTGCAGCAAGCGCACAGGCAGTTTTCTTCGTCATTCGAGTCTCCACTGCAGAGAGGATCGGCGCGGCCGGCTCCACCTCGCGAGCACGGGTACCGACCCGTGGGAAGCGACCGCTGCTACCAAGCAACGAACCTGCCTCCCCACACACCCCGCGCCATCGCAGCCAGCCCGCTACCGATCCGTAACTGTCGTCACCAACAGTGCACAAAAGGCCGGCTGACAACCAGAGACACGTTTGCTACCAGCGGATATAGCCCTGCGTGACAGACGACTGTGTGGACGAGCACAGCACGCGGCATCGGTACGGCAGACGGGTGCCTCTCAGCTCTCCTCGGGTGGGAGGGGGGTTTGGGGTTCCGCCGTCATGTGCTGGTCTTGTCGGCCGGGTCGGGCGGTTCGATCTGGGTCAGCTTGTTTCGCAGGTGGGCCCGTTCGGGTTCGGTACCGGCCAGGTCGAGTGCTTCCCGGTAGGCCGACGCGGCCTCGGGCAATCGGCCGAGCCGGTGCAGCAGGTCTCCCCGGGCGGCAGGGTAGGGGTGGTGACCGCGCAGCCGCGGCTCGTCGACCAGCTCGTCGAGCAGCGCCAGGCCCGCCTCCGGGCCGTCGCGCATCGCCACCGCCACCGCCCGGTTCAGCTCGACGACGGGGGACGGCGTGAGCGCGAGCAGCACGTCATAGAGCGCTACGATCTGTGGCCAGTCGGTGGTCGCGAGGTCGGCGGCCTCGTCGTGCAGGGCGGCGATGGCGGCCTGCACCCCGTACGGGCCGGGCGGCCCGCCCGTCAGCGCGCAGACCACCAGGCCACGGCCCTCCTCGATCATCGGGCGGTCCCAGCGTCCGCGGTCCTGGTCATCGAGCAGCACCAGCTCGCCGTTCGGACCGGTCCGGGCGTCGCGCCGCGCGTGGATCAGCAGCATCAGCGCGAGCAGGCCGGCAACCTCCCGCTCGGCGGGCAGCAGCCGGTGCAGGATCCGCGCCATCCGGATGGCCTCCTCGGCGAGGTCGAGCCGTTGCAGCTGCGGGCCGGAGCTGGCCGCGTAGCCCTCGGTGAAGACCGAGTAGATGACCTGGAGTACCCCGGGCAGGCGTCCCGGCAGCTCGTCGGCGCCGGGTACGCGGAACGGGATGCGCGCCTCGCGAATCTTCTTCTTCGCCCGCACGATCCGCTGGGCCATCGTCGCGGTGGGGACCAGCAAGGCCCGGGCGACCTCGGGCGTCGTCAGACCGGCCAGACAGCGCAGGGTCAGCGCCGTGCGATCCTCCGCGGCAAGAGCGGGGTGGGCGCAGGTGAAAAACAGCTGCAGCCGCTCGTCGGGCAGGTCGCCGCCGGCGTCCGCGGGCGGGGCGGGGTCGGCGCGGTCCGCCTCCGCCTGCAAGATGGCGAGGCGGGCGGCGTATGCCTGGTCCCGTCTCAGACGATCGACGGCCTTGCGCCGCGCCGTGGTCAGCAGCCAGGCGCCGGGCCTGGCCGGGACGCCTTCGGCGGGCCAGTGCACCAGAGCCGCCTCCACGGCCTCGGAGGTGACCTCCTCGGCCAGGTCGAGATCGCCGAAACGGCGGACGAGGGAGGCCAGCAGCCGGCCGCGTTCCTCGCGGAACACCGATTCCACCGCCGACTGGCCGGGCCACTGGCCGGGGGGCTCCATGGGCGTCTCGGGTCCTGTGGCTCCCTCGTCCTTCACGTCAGGCCCCGAATTCGGCGATCGGACGCACCACGACCGACCCGCTGCCGCGCGCGCCAGGACAGCGGGCGGCCCAGTCGAGCGCGACGTCCAGGTCCGGTACGTCGATGACATAGAAGCCGCCGAGGACCTCGCGCGTCTCGGCGAACGGCCCGTCGGTGATCGTCCGCTTGCCGTCCTGGTCGACGCGCACCGTCGTGGCGGTGACGAGATCCGCCAGTGACTCCCCGGACACCCAGATCCCGGCGTCCTTCACCTCCTTGTCGTAGCTCATCCAGTCCTCGAACGTGCACTCGGCGGCTCCGCCGTTGTCGTCGATCGCACCAGCGTTGATCAGCAGCATGTACTTCATGGTCCGACTCCTGTCAGGTCCTGTGGTTTCCTCGAGCGGCGGGTCGCCGTACACCATGACGACGAACGGGACACGGTCAGATCGACAGCTCCCCGAAGATTTTCTCCGGGACAAGCTCAGCGCCCATGCTGGTTCTCACAACGGAAACGATCGTTCGTGATACACGAAGATCATCATGGCGTTCCCGCAGGTCGCGGCTGTAACGCTCCCCGCGTACGCGCCCATGTGACGAAGCCCCCTTCGCGATGCGTTTCGATCATGAAAATCGGCGTTGTCCGTGTATCGACCCGCGACCAACACCCCGAAGCCCAAGAAGATGCGCTCCGCTCGACCGGCTGCGAGAAGATCTCCACCGACAAGGGATCAAGGCAAGCTCGCCCTCCGGCCCGAACTTGGCAAGGCACTGTTGGTCGCTTGCGAGGGCGGCCAACTCGTGATCACGAAACTCGACCGGCTCGGCCGCTCTCTGGAAAACCTGAATCGAACTGTCCAAGGAGCTCCAGAAGCGCGGCGTTGGCTTGGTTGTCCTCGACCAGGACATCGACACCTCCACCGCGGTTGGCAGGAGATTCTTCCAGAATTTCAGCGAACCGGTCCGCGGCCCGGTCGCGGCCGCCAGGAGGGTCCGGGTGACCACCAGCACCGCAGACCTCTGGCACCACTACGGCCGCGCCCGCGCCACCCGTGACCGCGCCGTTCCCGACACCTTCTACTGGAGTTGGGGCCAGGACGCCGGGCCCGGCCCCGAGGTCCTCGGTGACCTGACCGGCCGCCGTGTGGGCGACCTCGGCGCCGGCGCAGCCTGGCACGCAGCACACCTGGCGATTCACCATCAGCCTGCCCGGGTCGTCGCCGTCGACGCCTCGCCCGCCCACCAGGCCATGGCAACCGACCTCTACGCTCACCTCGCCCCGTGCCTGCGCATCGTGCGGTCCGGCGCGGTGCCCCATCTGCAGGCGATGACCGGCGCGTACGACGTGCTGTACAGCGTCTTCGGCGCCGTGGACTTCACCGCCCCGCGCGAGGTACTGCCCGCGGCGGCAGCCGCCCTCAAGCCGGGCGGGCGCCTGGTGTTCGCAACCCTCGCCCACTATCTGAACGGGGCGCCCGCCCAGCCCGATGCCGTGGCTGCCGATATTCCGGCAAAGACACCGGACGGCGAAACCATCACGATGCGCCGCTGGGTCCTGCAGGAGCATGTGTGGACCAAGCTGCTCGACGAGGCCGGATTTACCAGCATCACCGTTGGCGTGCGGCCCGCCGCCACCGGCGGGCCGCGCACCGCCGACACCCTGCTGGTGAGCGCGTACCACCCGTCCTGGAACAGGGCCCAGCTCCGCCAGCGACCTGCGGAAGCCGCGCGTGGCGCGGCGAGGGGTCCACGTCCAAGAGGCGCTGAACAGGGCAATTCGAGCAGGTCGGGCGAGGTGTCGGGCGGCCAGGTACCCATTGCCGCTGCTGGCTGGCAGCCGCCTGCATGAAGGAGAGACAGCCCGTGTAGCGGTGCGGTGACCAGTTCCTGTCCCGCCAGACCCAGTTGGCGATCGAGCCATCGGGGTCGTGGCCGGTCTCCCGGCCGACCGCCTGGGCCATGGACCGCACACGCCGGGCCAGAACCCGGTCGAGGACGAGAGGCTGAGGGCCGGTTGCCGACGGAACCGTCTTGCCGGCGAAGTACAGGAACTTGGTGGAGAACGACGGACCGAACCCGGGAACGAGGCCCTGAAGCCCCGGGTAAGCAGCTTCTGCGCTGTGCTTGCTCAACGTGGTGACCGCACGGGCCAGTGCGGTATCCAGGCACTCGGCAGTCAGGATCTTTTACAGGGAGGCGGGGCCGCTGCCGCTGGGGGAGCCGTGTTTCTCCTTCCCCCGCACATAGGTGGCGATCCCGTCGAAGAAGATCGGCGGGACGCTTACCAGCGTGCGGGCGGTACGCCTTCCTGGAGGGTCTGAAGCGGGCCTTCGCCTTGGTAGATGTCCGCCCCGACCTGCTCCGCCAGGAACCTGCCGCGCCGTGATCAGCCGGGGAACCGAGTGTCCGGTGTGTCTCAGGCAAGTGTCGTAGAACGAGGCTTCCTGCACCCGTTCCATGGCCGGGGGAGTGCTCAAGGCGGTCGATGGCCATGATGGACTGCCACCTTTCGGGGCATAGCGGCGATCTGAGGCTGCCGAGGGCGTCGATGTCGACGCCGACCTCGGCCACCAGCTCGGGCTCCGCCAGGACGACGTCCCGCTCTCGTTGACTGCCCCTTCCGGCCGAGCTGGACCGGTTACGTTGGACGGGCTGATGGCGGCCCCGACGCCCTCGGGCCATCCAGGCGTCAATCGTGGAAGCGCCCAGTGGCCGGCCATCCGAAGGTGACTTTACTGGTCTTTTACCCTGGGATGAGGGAGAATCTTTCTTCCGCCAGGACGATGTTCCGCCCCCGTGCCGGGGGTGGCTGAGTGATGAAGGAGCAGCAGACCCGCAATGGGTGAACCTCCCAGTACGAGCCGTGTCACACCCCGCCCGACAGAGAGCTGCGAATCGGGGGTGGCACGGTGACCGAGTTGCTGCTGCTCCTGCTCGCTCTGGCGCTGACTCTTGCGTGCGCGGTGTTCGTTGCGGCCGAGTTTTCCCTGACCACGGTCGAGCGCGCTGACCTCCAGCGTGCTGCGCAGGCCGGCGAGCGCGGCGCGGACAGCGCGCTGAAGGCCGTCAAGCGGTTGACCTTCCAGCTTTCCGGTGCCCAGCTGGGCATCACGGTGACGTCGCTGGTGATCGGCATGCTCGCCGAGCCGTCCCTGTCCGCGCTGCTGCGCGGCCCGCTGATCGCGATCGGCCTGGGAGGAGCGGCGTCTGCGATCGCCACCATCCTGGGCGTCGCCGTGTCCACGGTGGTGCTGATGGTGGTCGGTGAGCTGGTGCCGAAGAACTGGGCGATCGCCCGGCCGCTGGCCGTGGCCAAGGTCGTCGCCACCCCGCAGCGCGGCTTCACCGCCGTCTTTGGCCCCTTCATCGAGCACCTGAACAACACCGCCAACCGGTTCGTGCGGCGTTTCGGCCTGGAGCCGGCCGAAGAACTGGCCCACGCACGCAGCCCGGAGGAGCTGGTGGCTCTCGCCCGGCACTCCGCGGCCCAGGGCGCGCTGGAGAAGGACTCCGCCGAGCTGTTCGTCAAGACCTTGCACCTGGCTGAGCTGACGGCCGAGAACGTCATGACCCCGCGGGTGGACGTCAAGGCCCTCGAAGCCCACGCCAGCGCAGCGGACGCGGTCAATCTGACCCACGTCACCGGCCTGTCCCGCTTCCCCGTCTACCGTGACAGCCTGGACGAGATCATCGGCACTCTCCACATCCGCGATGTCCTCGCCCTGGACGAAGGCAAGCGCGTCGGCACGCTGGTCACCGACCTGATCACGCCGCCGCTGCTCGTGCCCGACAGCCTGCCCGTCGACACCCTCCTCGCCCGGATGCGCGTGGAGCGCACCATGGCCGTGGTCATCGACGAATACGGCGGCACCGCCGGCGTCGCCACCGTCGAGGACATCATCGAAGAGGTCATCGGCGAGGTCCGCGACGAACACGACCCCCAGGAGGCCCCCGACCTGCTCCCGCGGCCCGCAACCGACGACGGCCGACGGGTCTGGGAGGCCCACGGCAGCGTCCGCACCGATGAGCTAGCGGAGATCGGCCTGAGCGCCGAAGACGGCCCGTACGAAACCCTCGCCGGCCTGACCGCCACCCTTCTCGAACGCATCCCGAAGCCTGGAGACACCGTGCATCTCGACGGATGGGACATCACCGTCCTCGACGTCGACCACCACCGCGCCGACCGCCTCACCCTCACCGCCCCCGCAGCAGCCGTGGAACGCCCCGAGCAGGAGATCACCCGATGACCACCATCCAGCTGCTCATCGGCGCCCTGACCCTGCTCACCAACGCCTTTTTCGTCGGTGCCGAATTCGCCCTGATCTCAGTACGACGCAGCCAGATCGAACCCACAGCACAGGCGGGCCACAAGCGCGCCAGGACCACCCTGTGGGGGATCGAGCACCTGTCGGCGATGATGGCCACCGCCCAGCTCGGCATCACCGTCTCCTCGCTCGTGCTCGGCGCCGTGGCCGAACCGGCCATCGCCCACCTGCTGGAACCCCCCTTCCACGCCATCGGCGTGCCCGACGGGCTCATTCACCCGATCGCCTTCGTCATCGCCCTGACGCTCGCGACCTACCTGCACATGCTCGTCGGCGAGATGGTGCCCAAGAACATTGCCTTGGCCGCTCCGGTGCCCACCGCACTGTTCCTGGGCCCGCCGCTGGTCGCGCTCACCCGCGCCCTGCGCCCAGTCATCTTCGGCATCAACGCCTTCGCCAACACCCTGCTGCGCCTGCTGAAGGTCGAGCCCAAGGACGAAGTCGCCGCCGTTTTCACTGACGACGAACTCGCCCGCCTGGTCGCCGACTCCAGTCAGGCCGGACTGCTCGACCCTGCTGACGGAGAGCGGCTGCGCGACGCCCTGGAGCTCGGCACGCGCCCGGTCGGCGAGGTCCTGGTGCCGCTGGCGAAAATGAGCACGGTCGACCACCGCGTCACGCCCGCCCAGCTGGAGAAGGCGGCGACGAGCGCCGGCTACTCCCGGATGCCCGTCGTGGGCCCTGGCGGCACGATCATGGGCTACCTGCACATCAAGGACGCCATCGGTATTGCCGAGCGGCACAAGCCCTTCCCCCGCGCAGCTCTGCATCCCGTGACCCGCGTGCAGATCGACACCCCCCTCGACGACGCCCTCACCGCCATGCGGGTCAACGGCACCCACCTCGCCGCTGTCACCGGTGACAAGGGCACCGTGATCGGCTTCGTCACTATGGAAGACGTCCTGTCCGAACTTGTCGGTGCGGCGGCCGCATGAGCGCTGTGAACTGTGGAAGCGGAACAGCTATGTCGCCGGTCGGATGAGCGCCGCTTTCCGGGGTAGTACGGCTCTTGGCTCGTGTGACTGCACGAGCCGGAGCATGCCCGGTGAAGGGCTGTTCCTTGGCATGAACGAAGGATCGACCCGTATGGCCAGCGGCACCGTGAAGTGGTTCAACGCCGAGAAGGGCTTCGGCTTCATCGAGCAGGACGGCGGGGGACCGGACGTCTTCGCGCATTACTCCGAGATCAAGGGCAGCGGATACCGCGAGCTGACCGAGGGCGAGCACGTCACCTTCGACATCGGCCAAGGGCAGAAGGGTCCGCAGGCCCAGAACATCGTCCGGGGCTGACCAGGCACGAAGATGTAGAGAGAGGCGGCTGTCCGATGTGCAGTCGCCTTTCTCATGGGACGGTGAGCATCTGGTGGAACCAAACCCGGCACGCACAACTTGGTGTGAGTGGAAGGCGCCTATCTTCGGCTGACCGTCGTCACCAGGGGCGGCCGCGTCCTGCGCGCCAACTGCCGCTGACCACCGCCGGACCATGAACTGCGGGCCGGCCCTGCCGGTGCACCCGGCTCACCACACTCGGCGGCCTGCTGCCGCCGTGCGCGGCCGGTGCCCAGGTGCCACCCGGTTGGCGCAGCATGAAGGCCGGCGCCCGGGGCACTGGCACGGTTGGCCCCGGAGCGTGTGCTTCCTGCTGCGCTACGGGCCGCGGGGTGGGTGCCGCAGTCATCCCCGAGTCGGCTGCGGCACCGCCCTGGCAGGGTCGTTCATGGCGCGTACGAATCGGCACCGCCGCGAGCGGCCGAGATGGGAGCGCGCCTGCCGGTACGGCTGTGAATGCCGTCGTGCTCTTCAACAGCCTCTACATCGACGCCGCCGTCAAGCGACTCGCCGCCGGCTTCCCCGTGACCGACGAACTGCTCGCCCGGCTCTCCCCACGACATCAACTGCCTCGGCCGCTACACCTTCACCCGCCCGTCGGCGCCGGGCCTGCGGCAACCGTGCGCCCTGCACACGGATGACGAGACGGACGACGCCGAGAACGGATATCCGCAGGCTCGCGCGATCAAAAGCGGTCCGGTCCCGAAGTCACTGAACCTCTTTCATCCTGGGCTGTCGGGTGAACCAGGCTGGTCAGGTGCGGTGACGTGGCGAAGCCCCTCGTCGTTGGTGTGGTGATCTCACTCAACACGCCGACGGCCGGGGGGCTTCGTTGGTTCCGTATCCTTCCACGCTTGATGTCCGACACGAGCTGGTCGAGCATGTCTCATGGCTCATCTACGCCCGAAGGTGTGAACGCCGCACTCGCTGGCGCAAGTTGAGCTGTTTCCGTCAGGCACAGCTCGCCCTTGCCCACCTGCGCAAGAACGAGATGCTCGCCCAGCTCAGCGCAGGGTTCGGCGTCTCCGAAGCGACGGCCTGGCGGTACGTGGACGAGACGGTCGATGTCCTCGCTGGGCGCTGCGCAAGCGCGCCCTCTTCGCTTCTTCCAGCGGCTGGGCCAGCTTCTCCCGGTACTCGGCCGCCAGCGCGGCATCGTTGGCGATCTCGGTGTTGAGGGCCCGGATCATCCTGTCGAAGGACGGGTCGGCGAACTCCTCCGCCGTGGCACGCATGACGAGCTTGAGGTCGGCCTCGAGGTCGCCCGTGCCGGCAGCGCGACCGACGCCCGTCCGCATCATCGCTCAGAGCCAGAAGGGCGGCGAAGACGACCGCGCTCTTCGACGGCCACCGCCGATAGATCGTCTGCTTGCCGACGCCGGCACGGGCAGCGATGGCCTCGAGGTGGCTTCCGTGCCCAGGGGTAGAGGGCCCATGCCTCGTTCAGAATGGGAGCAATGACGGGCGGTCAGGCGGTGCGCCGAGGCGCCGGACTCCCGGCGGGCGGCTCGGCCGGGGTGTGGGCGTCGTTGTCGGTGGGCCAGCCGGTCAGCCGGTCTTCGCTCTCGGCGTCGTCGGCCTGGAGCAGTCACGGGTCATCGAGCCGGCACAGGTCGTGGGCGGGCCGAACAGCCGGACGGCCCACGGCCCGCTCCGCCCGCCTCGACCACGAGATCGCACCGGCGGGCTGACACCGTGGACGCCGTGGGCCCTGCCCATGGAGGACGGGGCCCACGGCGTCAGTCCCCAAAGGAGTCAGCGGCTCAGGCGTGGCCACTGGACGAGGGACGGACAGCTACCGTGTCAGACCCGCCACGGCGGCATCGGGTAGAGGTTGCTGCACGGCCAGACGCAGCTGATCGGGCCGGGCATCAGCAGGCCGGCGTCGTCCTCGTTGTCCGCGCCTCCTGTGAAGTAGACCTCGGGAACCCAGCCCCACTGGCCGTTGTCGGCCATCGTGCTAGCCCACCAGTTGTTCGTCCCGCCGCTGAGGGTGACCGACGCACCCTGCATCTCGTAGACGAACCAGTTGGCGGAACCGCCGTACGTCAGGTAGCCCTTGATACCGCTGTTGACGTCCCGGGTGTTGTAGACCGGCACGTTGCCCCGCCACAGCGGGCAGTAGCGCACGGTTTCCTTCCAGGGGGTTCCGTTGTGCGGGTTGGTGAACGTCCGCTCGGTGGGCGTGTGACAGGGGTACCCGTCGTAGGCCGATGCGGTGGGCGCGGCGACGAGCACGGCTGCCAGGGCCGCAATGGTCGCGAAGACCGCGGTGAGGGCCTTTCGGAATCTTGCCACGGTGAGGTGGTCCTCCTCGTTGATACGGCAGCGGAACTCCGGCTGAGATCCGCTCCTTGGAATGTCATGGATCATGACTTCGTCGGAGGCCGGTCGGTTCCGGGGATGTGCTCGTTTTTTCTGCATGTCCATGCTCTGCGGCTGCTTGCATAGAGGGTTCCGGCAAGGGCGTGAGGGCGCGGAGCGGGATCAGGTCTTCTCACCGCGGTCGCCGCCGCTGTTGCCGGGCGGGACCTTCTCACGGCCTGGTGCTCGGTATCGGTGACGATGACGATGCCGATCCGCCGTACGTGCGCGTACTCGTTCTTCGTCCTTCCCCTGTCGGCCGGTCAGGTCGGGGTCGACGACCAGGTCCACGGTGAAGTCAAAGGTGTCGAACCCGCCGCTGGTCCGGGTAGCGGGGCGCTCGACGTTCGCCTACGAGTTCCGCAGGCCGCCGCTCGTGCAGAAGGCGCTGACGCTGAACCACGCCGCCGGCGGCTTCCGCAGCAGCAGGGCCTGTCCTCTGGGCGCGCGGGCGGTCGGCGCCCTGATCACCGGCAAGGTGTTCATGCTGGAGGTCGGGGCGTATTTCCCCGTGAGCATGGCCTTGCGCGGTGATGTGTTCGAGGCCGTGTTCATGATGCGGGAGAGGGACCTCGGGCACCGCACCAGCGGGCCCTACTCGCCGGAGCGGCCCCCGCACGACGCGATGGGCTGGGCCCAACTGCGGACGGGAATGGGCATGGCGGGCCACTTCCCCTCCTTCCGGATCGAGGCCGGCGGAAACTGGCCGCGTATCCACATCGCCCTGTCGGGGACCTCCGTGCGCGGTCTGATCGTGATGCCGGAAGAGGTGACGGCGGAGGCGGTGAACGCGCCCTATCTCGGCCAGTGGCAGGACCGGATCTCCTCCCACGTGCGGATCGGGCTGGACTACCTGGCCAACTGGCTGGGTTCCTGTCACCACGAGGCGGGCGGCACGGCACCGTCGATCGACCTCGACCTGGTCTACCGGCCGTTCGACTACGAGGCGAGTCTCGCCAGGTACGACCAGCCGATGCGTGAACTCATCCCTCCGGTGCGCCCGGTCCTCGAACTGCGTTGGCGCTCGGCGACCCCGGCCCAGCGCAGGGCCTTTGTGAAGAACCTGAAGGGCGCCCGGAAGAGCGGCTCCCGGTCCGACCCGCGCTGGAACTACAGGCTCGGCGGCATCGAGGTGGAAGTGCCGCGCTGACACGGCGGTACACCCTCCCGGCCTTCGGCACCCGCACCGCGCGTCACACCGACGTCGGCTCCACTGTCTTACGGCCGGAAAATGACGCATCGTCAACTCTGTCTCCGGCCCCTCGCCCCGCTCGTATGTACCGCAGCCGGACAAGCTGGTGGCGGCCGCATCCTGGCCGTCGCGCCCACGCCCAGCCTGGCGGCCAAGCTGCCCATGTGGAAGCTGACCGCCATGCTCCGACGAGCCGGCCGGCGCAGGGGCATCGAGACGGACGCCGAACGAGCCCAGCAGCTCTTCCGCCAGGAAGCCCCTCGGCAGCTGCCCCTCGTCGAGGACGCCATGGGCAAGCAGGCGCGAGCCCTGCTGCAGCTCGATGCCGCCTGCGAGGCGGTCGATGACCGGGCGCGGGCCACCGAGAAAGCCTTCCGGACGCGCCCGGACGCGGTGATCACGCTGAGCCTTCCCGGAACCGGCGCTCAGGTCGGTGCCCGCATCCTGGGCGAGATCGGCGACGACAGGAGCCGGTTCGCTTCGGCCGCAGGACTGAAGGCGTACGCGGGATCGGCCCCGATCACGCGGGCATCTGGCGAACGCCGCTACAGCGGACGCCGGTTCGTCAGGAACAACCGGCTCAACCACGTCGGCCGCCTGTGGGCTTTCGACTCCCTCAGCGGTTCATCCGGTGCGGACTCCCACTACCGGCGCCGCCGGGCAGGAAGGGCTGGCATATGCAGGCTCTGCGGCACCTGTTCAACCGGATGCCCGGCGAATGAGTCGGTTCCCGGCCCAGGTGTCGAGGCGGTCGCATGCCCAAGCGGGGTCATACGCTGCCGTGGGCAGCTGGGGTATGCGCTTTCGACCGGTGTCGTCAAGCCGGTAGGGAACCTTGAAGGCCGTGTTCCAGTCGTCCAGCTTCGCGGCAAACCGCTCTTCCGCTTCTGCCGGACCGATAGACCAGCGCGCGCTCCGCGAGTTCGATGAGCTGAAATGCCTGGCTCACCCGGCCTCCGGGACCGTTGTCAGGGTCGTTCTCGGTGGCGACCAGGCCAGCGGCGCCATCCGCAGCATCCGCTGCGATCGCACAGGACAAGGCGTGCCAGAGCCTGGCGGGTGAATCGGGCACGGTCGGCGTCGTAAGAGGTCGTCTCAGTCACCCCCACAGCCTCCCTTGGCGGTGATCCTGCCGCCGCTTGTCCTGCGGGTAGAGGTCTTCCGCGTTGAGGCACAGCACCTCGTCGGCCCGTGTGGCGGACTCGGCGAGCATCTTCCACTGCGTCTTCTCCCGGAGCGCGACGTCGAGGCGCCACAGGGCGGCGATCTGGTTCTCCGCGAGAGCCTTTATGCGGTCCGGCGGCGTCGGTCGCCGCTTGATGCCGGTCGTCGGATCGCGCTCGATCCAGCCTTGGCGCTGCCACCGGCCGATCGCCCTGCGCGCGATGGACAGTTCCCGGTTGGTTGACGGTTTCGGCGTCCATCTCGTCCGCCCGCGCCGCCGCCAGCTCGTCTTCTCGCCGTGCGTGACCTGTGGTAGCCCGTAAGCAGCACGAGCTGCGACGCGTCGACGGCCGCGTTGCGGAGGGATCTCCGCCGCTCAGGTTCGCTGTTCGAGGCAGCCGCGGCACTCCAGGAAGTGCAGTGCGCCGCCCTCGAGTTGCTTGAATCTGGCACAATCTAGACATTTCGTACCTTTTGTATATATCGACACAGGATGGGAACATTGAAGTAGACCCGCACATACCTCGCAAAGGAGATGGTGGTATGTCTGCCACCGAGTTCCAGCTCGAGGACCTCGTCCAGGTCCCCGGCATCGACGTCGAAGCGGCTCTCGACCCGGTAGAGGCCGACGGCTACTACCGCGACAGCCGGCAGTGCGCGGCGCTCGCCCTGACGGGCGGGACGAGCGAACTTCTGCTGTCACCTCCGACGCCACGTCCGAAGAAGGGCTGACGGGAGAAACAGAATGGAGAAGTCAGGCACTTCGACCCGCATCGCGGGCGCGGTGCAGGGCCTCACGTCGGAACTGGTCTCCGCTCTCCGGAGCGGGGACCGCTTTCGGCTCACAGGCCTCGCAGGCAGCATCGCGGAAGGGGACGCTCCCGAGACGACCGCGGGCTTGGCCCTTGCCGCCGTACGGGTGGTGGGAGCCGACGTCGTCCTGCCGAGCGCCCTGCGCGAGGCGCCACCTCCCGACTCCGACGATCTCAGAATGTTCAGCAGGGCTGTGCACGCCTACCCGCCACCCGCGGGAGCCTCTCCCACCTCTCTGTGGAGTCACTGGGCCATGAGGCGGGCGCTCCTGCGGCTGGACGCGTCCCTCGACGGCACGTCGGGCCACGACGCGGAGCCCGAGGCGGCATGGCTCGACGATGCCCCCTGGCAGTTCCTGACGCAACAACTCGCGGTGCTCGCCCCGCTCGCACTCCCCGACGAGGACTGCGGGGTGGCCCGCGTCGCGCGCGGCCGTCCCGTCGACATCGCCCGGGGCTTCGTACGCGCGGTCCGCCGCCGCGACTGGCTCCAGGCCGCCGGAGCGGGACGCTGGCTGGTCCTCCTCGACGGTGTGCCGGACACGCTGGGGCTGGACACCGGCCTCGACTTCGTGGCACAGATGGGCGGCGACGACGCACGCGTGGCGCTGCAGGTCCAGGCCGCGCGGCTGATGCGGGCCGGAGCGCCGGTGTGACGGCGCGTGAGATCCAGGAGGCGCGCCAGGTACGGCGGCTGGGCGAGGCCGCGTTGGCCTGGGTGTCCGCCCACCGCGACGGATTCCGGCTCGGCGAGGACGCGCTGGCCGAACGTGGTCAGGTGAACTTCACCTGGAAGCCTCTCGGCGAGCTGGCCCAGGTGTGCCTCTGTGTGCGTCGGCACACCGATCCGGCCGACCCGCTTCACGTGACCGCCTCCGACCTGCTGGCGTTCGCCTGGCAACAGACCGGGCGCGGAGCCCTCTTCGCTGAACTGCAGCGCTTGGAACCCTTCGCGACGTACCCGCTGGAGGTCTATGCGGCGTTCGCGTCGGCGGGCCTGCGCCACACCGGCTACGAGAGCGCCGCCGCGACGGTGGCCCGCACCCGGGGCTGGCAAGTGACGGAGCAGGAACCGAACCGGCGCCTGAGCGTGCTCAACTCCGAGCGCCGCAGCGGGGTTCCGGAACACGGGGAGATGCCCGAGGCCCTGCGGCGCACCTGGCTCGCCGGTCTGCCGGAGCCGTGGACCTTCGAGGGAGCCGCCGGCTACACGCTCACGCACGTGGTCTTCCACCTCACCGACTGGGGCCTGACCCCCGAGGCCGTACCCCCGCGGGTGGCGGCCTACCTCGAGCACTGGCTGCCGCCCTGGCTCGACACCTGTCTGGAGGGCGAGCAGTGGGACCTGAGCTGTGAACTACTGGCTGTGGCGAGCAGTCTGCCGGACCCGCCGGAGCGCACCATGGTCCAGGACGCCTGGGCCAGACTCGCGGTGGCGCAGGACGACTCGGGCGCCGTCCCGGAGGTCGGCGCCGGCCGTGGCGGCCGTACCGGCGCACACGAATTCACCGACTGCTACCACTCGACACTGATGACGGCCTTCGCCGCCGTGCTGACCCTCGACCGTCTGCGCGAGGCCGCCGGGGACGGCGCGGCAGCGCGGGGTGGACAAGGAGCGGCCAGATGACCAGCACCCGTCTCATCCACAACGTCGGGCTCCGCGCCCTCGAGTGGCTGCACGCCCACCGCGACGGGTTCCGGCTGGAGCCGGACGCCGATCCGGAGGTGGGCTTCCTGGACCGCCTCAAGCCGGTCGCCGAACTGGCCCTGATCTGCAAGGTGTTGTTCCGCGAAGGTGTCGCCGGCTCGCGCCAGGCCGAGCTGGCCCGGCAGTTGGTCGACCACGCCTGGCGACACACGCTGGACGGCGGCCGGATGCTGGTGCGCGCCCAGGGCATCGAGCCCCTGTCACCCGTCCCCTTCGAGGCGTACCTCCCGTTCAAGGAGCTGGGCTACACGAATCCCGAGGTCGAACGGGCCGTACGGCTCTGCCAGCGGCTGGAGAGCCACGCCGCCCTCGAGATGGCGCCGGTCCGCCGCCTCGGCCTGTCCGCGTTCCAGCGCCGGTTCGGCCTGCCGCCCCGACCACCGGAAGCGGAGATCGTCCCGAAGACGTGGCTGGGGCGCACGCCCGAACCCTGGACGGTCGAAGGGCACACCGCCTACGACATCACCCATACCGTCTTCCACCTCACCAACTGGGGAGAGGACCCTGGCGGTCTGCCACCGGACATCGCCGACTACCTCGGGACCTGGCTGCCGGCCTGGCTGGACGACTGGCTGGACCTGCGACGCTGGGACCTGCTCGGCGAACTGCTCGTCGTCGACGCGTGTCTGCCCCGCCCCACGTTGGACGAGCGGGCCTGGGAAGGTTTCGCCGCTGCCCAGCAACCCGACGGCGCGATGCCCGCCATCCGCATGATGCCGCAGGGCGATCCCGACGAGGTGTTCGACATCGTCTACCACCCGACACTGGTCGCCGCGTTCGCCTCCGCGCAGGCCACGTCCCGCGCCCTGACGCAGCTGGCGCAGGCACCGGCATGACCACGCGGCCCGCCCCGTGGCCGGGCGATCCGCTCGCCGCCACCGGCGTGCTCCCGCCCGGCGGCCCGCCGACGGAGGCCCCCGTGGACGCCGACGGCGACGTGGTGCTGCGGCTCGACGCGGCCGTCGGCGCAGTGGACGCGCCCGACGTCGTCTTCGCGCTCTCCCGGCACGGTCGCCGCACCGTGCGCTGCGGGGGCAGCGCGCCGCCCCCGCCCGTCGCGCGCCACGAACTGCGCTACGAGATGGGGTCCGCCTCCAAGACGTTCACCGGACTGCTGCTGGCCCACCTGACGCAGGCGGGCCGGCTGTCCGCGGGCGAACCGGCCGCCGCCCTTCTGGACCCGGCCCGGCCGGCCGGCCCGGACCCCGTCACGCTCGCCCACCTGATCACCCACACCTCCGGACTGCCCGGCCTTCCCGCCGACTTCTTCGTCCGAGCGCTGCCCACCTGGCACACCAACCCCTACGCTCGCTACCCGGCCGAGCGGGTGATCGACTCCTTTCTGCGCCATCGGCGGCGCCGCCGGCCCGGCACCCGCTGGCACTACTCCAACTTCGGTGTCGCCGTGCTCGGTCACGCCCTGGCGGCGGCTACCGCGACGCCGTGGGAGGAACTGCTCACCGCTCAGGTGCTGCGTCCGCTCCGGCTGAGCGGCACCGCCCTGTGCCCCGGCGGCCCGGAAACAGACGCCGTCGGACACCTCAGGGACGGTACGACGCCCACGCCCGCGTTGGCCGTCGGCGGCTTTCAGGCGGCCGGCGCCGTCCGGGCCACCCCGCACGACCTGCTCACGTTCCTCGAAGCACACCTGGACCCGTCGGGCCGGCCCCTGGCCGACGCGCTGCGGGTGGTACGTCGCCCCGTGCTCCGGCGCGGTCTCGGGCACCGGCATGTGCACACGATGGCCTGGTTCCAGCACCCCACCGAGTACGGTCCGATGTACTTCCACGGCGGGGCGACACTCGGGCAGCAGGCCTTCCTGGGCTTCAGGCCCGACACCGGAACGGCGCTGGCCGCCATGTGCACCCGCCGCTTCCGCGCCCGCGACACCTTCGTGCCGACCGCGTACGCGCTGCTGGCCGAGGCATAGCGCGACACCGGCCGAGGCAGGGCGCGACAGGCCGGGAGCGGCCGACGTCGTGCCGTGGCGCGAGGACCGAGTCCGAGGACGAGGACCTCGCGCCACGGCATCGCCGTGGTCGTCAGAGGCGCTGCCACAGGGCCGGGGTGAGGGCGGGCTGCCACGCGCCCTGCGCCTGATGCGCCTGCAGGCACTGGTAGGAGACGCCGTCGTATGCCACGCGCGCTCCAGTGTCATAGACCTGGCCCGCGGCCCAGCCGGTCTTGCCGTCCTGGGGCGCGGTCGTACCGCTCTCGGCCGTGCTGGTGCTGAGGATGAGGCCGTAGGCGCTGAGCAGGGGGTTGATCGGCTGGTAGAAGGTGGTTCCGCCGCTCGTGCAGTCGCCGGAGCCCCCCGACGTGACGCCCTGGGCCTGGGTGCCCGAGATGTAGGAGCCGCCGGAATCGCCCGGCTCGGCGCACACCGTGGTGCGGGTCACGCCGTCGACGGTGCCCTCGGCATAGCTGACGCTGGTGTCGTGCTGCTCGATCGTTCCGCAGTGCCAGCCGGTGGTCGACCCGGACCGGCAGACCGCGGCGCCCGCCAGGGCCTTCACCGAGCCGGCGGTCTGGACGTTCTCGTCGCCCTTCCCCTTGACGGCGGGCGTCGCGGTCCAGTCGCTGTTGACGCCCACCCAGGCCCCGTCCTGGCCGGGGAAGACGGAGTTCTGGAAGGTGCCCTGGGCGACCTTGTTGAAGCCGGTGGTCTTGGCACCCGCCTTGCCGCAGTGGCCAGCCGTGGCGAAGCCCTGCTGCTCGCCCTTGGTGACGGAGAATCCCACGGAACAGCGGGCCTGGTCGTCGATGTAGAAGGCGTCACCGCCCCGTACGTCGTGCAGGGCGCGAGGCCGCTCCGCCGACACCTTGACGTCCACGAGCCCGGCGGTGACTCCGGCGGCGGCGATGAGCGTGTCCGCGGCGGCACGGCTCGTCGCCTGCACCGTCACCCGGTTGGTCCGCACGTCGATGTACCGAACCGGCGTGTCGAGGGCCTTGCCGGTCACGGCGCCGTCCAGCTTCGCCTTGGCCTTCCGCAGGTCCTGCAGGGAGGTCTTGACGACCGCCGCCCGCGCTCCACCGGCCTCGATGGCGGCAACGTCCGCGGCGTCGGTGGTCGCGACGGTCAGGTCGGCGGACGTCGCGCCGCTCACCCACGCTCCCGCGAAGTGCTTGCCCAGCGCGTTCTGGAGCCGGCCGGCGCGCGTGCCCGCCTCGGCCTCGTTCACCAGGCGGGTCCTGGACTGCACCGCGGTCAGGCGCAGATCACGTTCCAGCGCCCGCAGAACCACGGGTGACGGATTGTTCGCGCCGAGCGTCTCGGCGGGAAGGGCCCCGGCGTGGGTGCGGGGGGAGTCGGCGGCCGCAGCGCCGGGCGGCCCTGTGAGCGCGAGTGCGCAGAGTGCCGTCAACGCGGCACAGTAGGCTGAAACGTGTCTGTGGGCCATCAGGCGTCTCCTCGGGTGGGGACAAGGGAGATCTCGAATTTCTAGGTTTTGCCAAGAACGGCTCAGGAGATGTCCGTAGCTCGGCTGTTCCGCGCATCGGACGGCAGGAAAGGGCCATCCGGCGCAGCACGGGCTGCCGACAGGCCAGCACTGGTGTGTCGGCAGCCGCGGGAACATCAGCAGATCGACGATCTCGTCGCGGACTTCGAGCGCCTCGAAGCCGGTGATCCCGAGCGCGAGGAGAAGGTGCGGCGAGCCTTCGCCCTGATACGGCAGGACATCAGGGACGAGGAGGCCCTGCTGCTTCCCGGGCTGCAGGACACCATGGACACCGCTCGGCTGAGGCGGCTCGGCGCGGCTTGGGAGGCAGTGCGCAGGACCGCGCCCACCCACCCCCATCCCGTCATCCCCAGGCGCCGACCGGGGAACGCCGTGCTGGGCGTACCGCTGAGTCTGTACGACCGGACACGTGACGCGCTCGGTCTGGGCGATTCCGCCTCGACCATGAAGAAAGTGACCGCTGGCCTTGCCGCGTTGCTCGCGTCCGCCGGTGCGGCGATCGCGATTGTGCGCAAGCGGTACTGAGCGACGGACCGCCGTGTCGCCCGGATCCCAGGGAGCTTGCAAGGCCGTAGCCGAGTGCCTGGGCGTCTCCCGCCGCTCGGTGGAGCGGCTACCGCTCGGGTGCGGCCAAGAAGCCGCAGAAGCGCCTCCAGGAGGCTCTGGTGCAGGAGACCGAGTCACAGTGGCAACCGCAGGTCAGGGCACAGGCGAAGGCGGACATCGCTGAATACCGCCGAAGCGCCCCCGTTCCACGTCCGCTGCGGCCCGGTCGTCCTGAGGCCTGTGCTCGGAGGCGTGGCCGGAACGCGGAACGGGCCCGCCCCGTGGGGCGGGCCCGCATTGCCGTCGATCAGAGCTGGCCCCTCGGGTTCAGCACGATGGCGCCGGAGTCGTTCGCCGGGTTGCCCTCGTTGGGCATCGTGTACGCGAAGAACGCCCGGCCGGTGGCGTTCCTGATCACCTCGTCGACGCGGAGGCCGAAGGTGAAGGTGCGGGAGGCGTCCTCCAGGATCGGGGTGTCGACGAAGCAGAGGTAGTCGCCCTCGGCGCCCTCCCAGTCGGCGGCCTGGCAGCCCTCGGGGACCGTGGTGGCCGTGGTCCCCGGGGGAAGGTCGACCCAGAAGGAGATCGGCTCGCCGCCGGAGCGCAGCAGGGCGAGCCAGGCGGGGCCGTGGTTGGCGAAGCCGACGTCGACCGACACCGTCTCGCCCTTGCGGGCCCGCAGCCGCTCACCGGTCAGATCGAGGTCGAAGGTGTTCGTCGTCGGCAAGTCCGTCTCCGCGTACCGGGTGTAGCCCGTGGGGTCGGCGTCCGCCAGCCGCACCAGTTCCAGGTCGGGCCCGGCACCGGCCTGGTAGTCGCCCTCGGCCAGCAGGTCGGCCACCTGGTCGGCGGGCACCGCGCTGAAGGTGTAGAACATCGAGTCATACAGCGCGAAGCCGGCCGTCCCGATCGGGAACGGGGCGTTCAGCCCGTAGGCCGCGCCGCCGGCGAACTCGGTGTCGAAGACACACAGGGCCGTGGAGCGATCAAGCAGCATGTCGGGGTCACGCGGGTCGTACCAGCAGTTGCCGTAGGTGCTGGGGAAGGAGAGGCCCCGGGTGCCGGAGATCTGCAGCACGACGCCCTTGCCACCGAGGCCGCCCAGGTTGCGGAAGCCGAGTGGCGCCTGGAAGGTGTCGCCGGCCCGGAAGCCCTCGGGCTCGGTCAGCTGCTTCATCTGCAACTCGGGGCCGCCGACCAGCACGTCCACCGTGTGCCCGGTGAAGACCAGACCCTCGCCCGCGGCCGTGACCTCGATGGTGCCGAAGTCGCCCGCGGCGCTCTCGCCGGTCACGTCGAGTCTGATGCCGCCCAGGTCGTTGTCGTCCTGGCCGGCGTAGATCTCGTAGTCGCTGCAGGTCGCGACCAGCCCGTCGACGGAGCAGCCCTGCCACCCGCCCAGGCGGGAGAAGTCGACGGCGGCGACACCGGCCAGGGAGCTCGCGTCCACCGTGACCGTGTAGTCGCCCTGGTGGATCGGATAGATGACTCCGTTCTCGTCCGGCACCGGCTCGCCGGGTGCCCGGAGTCCGAGCTCGATCTGCGGCTCACCCGGCTCGCCCGGCTCACCGGACTCCGGTTGCAGCGAAAGGTTCACGCTGCCGGGGCCGGTCACGGAGACCGGCAGCGGTTCCTCCTGAGCACTGGCACTGGCCGGAACAGCGAGCGCCGTACCGGCCAGGGCGGCCAGCGCGAACGCTGAGATGGTGTGCCGCACCGCGGCGAGAGACGTCATGGGACCCCCGTGAGTCGAACATCCGGCGCCCCGGATCGGTGACGCCGTATGCATGACCCATGAGCCCGCTGTGAGGTTGCCCTGTCTTTTGGCCGAGAACGCGAACGCCGCCAACACCACCGCGCGACAGCGCCGACACCGACGCCCGACCCCCACGCCCGACAACGCGAACGGGCCCGCCCTCACTGTCTACGGCTGCCGCGCCCACCGCGCGGCAGCCGGATTTCCCGTCACCGTTTCCGCAACCATTGGGAGGCTCGTGTGAGCACCCTGTTCAGGTGTCGATGCCGGTCACCGCTGTCGGGCCGAGCGGAGCCTGTTCCTCGTCGATGCCGGCCTGGCGCAGGGCTGCAGCGGCCACCTGCTTGGCGTGCTGTTCCGCGCTGCGGCCGTCGTCAGCCTCTACCTCCAGACGGAGGCAGAACGTCCCGTCGTCATTGACGGTGAGGATGTCCAGGTCCTCGCTCTGGCCCAATGCCGTGTGCTGCGGGTCGGCCGGACGCAACTGCTTCATGACAGAGGCCCGTTCGGCGTCGCTCACGTCACGCAGGAACGTGCCCGGAATGGTGATGACGAAGGTGGTCATGCCGACTCCCTATTTCCCGTGCCAGGCTTCGCGGCGATCCCGCAGAGCCACACACGCCTGTCGCATGTCGAGCTGGAGCGAAAACTCGTGGGACGCAGTGCGTTGTACGTCTGCGGCAGTGACCGAGCATTGTTCCTCGGCGCGGGCCAAGGCCAGTTCCGCAGCGCCCAGCGCCAAGGACTCCTGCCGCTGGGCGTCGCCGACCTCAGGGCTCTTCAGCGCGTACGGCACCTGGTGCCACAGCCCAGTGGCCGAACGCCCCGCCCCACCACTTTCCATAGGACCGAAATTCATCCTCACAGTCTGCCCCGCCACAGCCGAAAATCCCGGGCGAATGCCGCTAAGCACTGCCCCATGCCACGCCCTCTGTGCAGGAACGGGCTGGTCCTAATCTCGGGCGCGTCACGGGCAGTGTGTCCTGACCGGGCTCAGGTGGGAGTGGCGTGCTCCGGTGTGGCGCCGGTGGGGGTGTTGCGGATGAACTCGCTGATGAGCAGGGCTGTCAGGTCGGGTTGGTCGCGCATCACCCAAGTGCGGCTGTCGGGAATGGTCTCCAGCTGGGCGCCGGGCACGATTGCGGCCAGTCGCTCGCCGTGCGCGTAGGGGAAGAGCCGGTCCTCGCGGGCGAAGGCGAGTAGGGTGGGCCGGTCGAAGGAAGCGAGCCGCCTTGCCGGTTCGAGCAGGGCCGTGGGGACGATCCCACGGGTGACCTTGACGCAGTCGCGCCGGACGCCGCGGTCGGCGAAGAAGGCCCCCAGCCAGTCGTCGATCAGATCGTGGGGCAGTGCGCCCCTGGTCAGCAGGCCGAACCCGAAGGGCATGCGACGAACGGCACGCAGCCGCAGGGCCTGGAAAACCAGGGTGAGCAGACCGGGCACCCGGGAGGCGGGGTCAAGATCTGAACCAGGGTGACGGGCAGTTGTCGAAGCACTCGCCGTTGGTGAGGACGAGACGTCCGATCCGCTCGGGATGATGGGCGGCGACGAGCTGGGCGACGGCGGTGCCGAGATCGTTGCCGACCAGGGTCACCCGGGGCAGATCGAGCGCGACGATCAGATCCGCGACCAGCCGGGCGATCCCCGGGAGGCTGAGGTCCGTGCCGGGATTCATCGGGGTGCGGTAGGTGCGGTGTTCTGCCCGACCTGCAGGAGATCGACACCGTTCTCGATGGGATGAACGGTGGGAGAACGCTGATCGATGGACGAGGGACGCATTGTCTGTCAATGAGGGGTGGAGTCAGGCCCGGCGGCTGGCCCGCCGGGTACTCGTTGCCGAGCTGGGTGAATGGCAGCTGCCGCTGCTGGAGATTTCCGTCAGCCGGTGAGGGATGCCGCCGTTCGCGCTGGTCAGGCCACTTGGGTGTCCCGTTCGATGGCGGCGAGCCGGTTCTTGAGCCGGTAGCTGGGCCCGTTGATCGAGATCACGTCGCAGTGGTGAAGAAGCCGGTGGAGGACGGCGGTGGCCAGCACCTCGTCACCGAAGACCTGGCCCCATTCGCTGAAGGTCTTGTTCGACGTGAGGGTGATTGAGCCCTTCTCGTAGCGCTTGGAGATCACCTGGAAGACGAGGTTGGCCTCCGCTCGTTCCAGGGGTTGGTAGCCGACCTCGTCCACCACGAGGACGCTGGGGCGGAGGTAGCAGCCAAGTTTGCTGGTCAGGAGGCCTGCGGCTTCGGCGACGGTGAGGTTGCGGACCGACCTGGCCACAAACGCCGCCGAGTCACTCATCCCCGGAGTCGGCGTCCTGGCCAAGGGCCTGGCCTCAGCCTGCGCAAGAATCCGACGCCGGACAGCGAAGGGCTGCGGCTCGGGCCGCTCCCAGACCGATGCGAGGTCCGGGACGCCGAAGGCATGCGTCTGGACCCCGTACCGGGCGCTTCTCGCGGGTGCTCACGGGCGGGCGCCGGGCTTGTCGACGACGCCCCAGGCGTCGCGGGCGCTGACGACTAGTACTGCAACGGTGCTTGCCGTGACTGCTGGCCAGCTCGGTCGTTGATGTGGTCATGGGTGGGGACCTTGCTGATGTCAGGTTGTGGGCTGGTGAACTCGAGGCGATGCATGACCGGTTCGTGCACCGGTTCAACCGGGAGGAGCCGCGCCAGTCGGCACTGGCATACATGCGCGGACTGATCGCTCCGCTGGAGCGAAAGAACGGCTGGACACTGGCGGAGGAGGCCGGGCACGCGGGCCCCGATCGCATCCACCGACTGCTCAACCGCATCGAGTGGGATGCCGACGAGGTCCTGGACGACGTACGCGACTACGTCGTCGAACACCTCGGAGACCAGGATGCCGTCCTGATCGTCGACGACACCGGGTTCCTGAAGAAGGGCATCCGCTCGGCCGGCGTGCAAAGGCAGTACTCCGGCACCGCCGGGGCCCGTATTTCAATAAGTGCTCGGCAGAGGGGTGTTGGTGGGAGCCTGAGACATGACCCCGTGTCTGTCAGGCCGCGTTGCCGCTCGTGCTTTGCGGACCAAGTTCGATCAGATCCTGCCGCACTTCGATGAGCGCCGCCGTCGGTTGTACCTGGCCAGTGAGGCGACGGCCCTCGGCCGTGGCGGGATCGTCCGGGTCGCTGCCGCCTCCGGTACTAGCACTGCAACCATCGCGCGAGGTATGGCCGAGTTAGCCGGTTGCTCCTCACCGACCCTGCGGGTGCGGGCTCCAGGTGCGGGCCGCAAGCGGCTGACAGACACCGATCCTGGCCTACTGCCCGCGCTGGAGTCGCTGATTGAGCCGCACACCCGAGGCGACCCCGTCTCCCCGTTGCGGTGGACAACACTGTCGTTGCGGGCCCTGGCCTCGACCCTCAGCGCACAGGGCCACCCGGTCAGCGCTTCAACCGTCGGACACCTGCTGCACACGCTGGGCTACAGCCTGCAGGGAACCGCGAAGACAACAGAGGGCATCAGCCATCCGGACCGCGATGCCCAGTTCACCCACCTCAATGCCACCGCCGCCGCGTTTCTCAACGACACCCAGCCGGTGATCAGCGTCGACACCAAGGCCAAAGAATGGCTCGGCAACCGGGACCGGCCCGGTCGCACCTGGCGGCCGGGCAAGAACGCGATCAAGGTGGACTGCCACACGTTCACCACCAACGAGCAGCCCATGGCGATCCCCTACGGGATCTACGACATTGCCAAGAACAGTGGATGGGTCAACGTCGGCACCGACCACGACACTGAGGTTCCCCCGAGATGCGGAGTGTGTTGACAGAGGGTCAGATGGTTCTCATGAGAGGAACATCGACCATGGCCGCCCCCAGAAAGTACTCGC
>NZ_JBIAQC010000024.1:0-40343 GCF_042888685.1 Streptomyces sp. NPDC002779 | reverse complement strand
GCTGGCAGCAGCCTGATAGCCACACCCGGCACCCCTGGGCGATCCAACCCTACGAATGGCTCGATCAACCCGATCAAGAAGGTAGAGCGGCCTGACTGCCGAGAAGTTACCGGTCCCGTGGCGTTTCCGTGCCGGATGTGGCCCAGATCACCTGACCCAAGTGCAGCGCCCCAGGGGCGCCAGGGCCTTCTCACAGGTGTAGGTGACTGGCGACAGCAGGGACGTGTGGATGCAACGGGCTCGAGAGGGTGAGTTCGACGACTTTGTGGCGGCCCGGTGGTCGGGGCTGCTCCATCTCGCGCGCCTGCTGACCGGAGGGGACCGGCACCGCGCCGAGGACCTGCTGCAGGAGTCCCTGGTCAAGCTCTGGTTCGTCTGGGCGAAGGTTGGCGAGGAGGCCCCCGAGGCCTACGTCCGCAAGGTCATGGCACGCGCCGCCGCGCGGTCGGCCCGGCGGCGGTGGTGGGGCGAGCGGCCCGTCGAGCAGGTGCCCGAGACCGCGCTGCCGGGCGATGTGTCCGCCGCCGTCGCCGAGCGCTCCCGGCTCGAAGCCGCGCTCGCGCAGTTGACCCCTGATCAGCGGACCGCCGTGGTGCTGCGCTACTACCAGGACCTGCCCGACCGGCAGGTCGCCGACGTGCTGGGCTGCCCCGTCGGCACCGCCCGCTCGCACGCCTCCCGCGGAGTCGCCCGGCTGCGGCGGCTCCTGTCCGACGTCATCGAACCGGTCGGGTGAAGGAGGAGCCATGGACCACTTCGAAGAGCAACTCGCCCATCTGATGCGCTCCTCCGCGGAGTACACCCCTCTGGAGGCCCGGCAGCGGGAGCGGCTCCACGAGGCGGTGCGGACCCGGCGCCGGCTGCGGGCGGCCCGTAACGCCGCCGGGTCGGTGCTCGCGGTGGCCGCGGTCGCGCTCGCCCTGGTGCTGCGGCCGGGCGGAGCACAGCACGTCGAACCCAGCTCGCCGCGCCCCGCGCCCACGATCAGCCCGACCACCTCGCCTCCGGCCCCCTCCCCCTCCTCGACGCCCGCGCCGCCGAGCACGTCACCGATGTCCACGCCCCCGGACACCGCCACCTCGACGCCGACGACGCGGCCACCGTCGACCACCACCACGGACGCCACCACCTCGACACCCACGTCGTCCGAGCCGCCGACGTCCACGCCCGACATCTCCGCGCTCACCTCGCCGCCGGCCTCCACCACCGAACCGGCCTCGGCCCCGCCTCCGGAGACCTCCGCCACCCCCTGACCGCGCCCCGCGCCTCCTGAACACCCCGCCCCGGCTGCCCTCGGCATGCCCTGTGGCACAGCACAGACAAGGACAGACCGTGACGAAACAGCGGGAGCAGCTCATGACCCGGGGCCCCATGGACGTCGACCTCCTCGCCCCCGTTCTCGACCTCGTCGTCCCCGTCTTCAACGAGGAGGCGGGTCTGGAGCAGAGCGTGCGGCGGCTCCACGCCCATCTGCGGGCGGGCTTCCCGTACCCGTTCCGGATCACCGTCGCCGACAACGCCAGCACCGACGCCACCCCTCTCATCGCCGCCCGCCTCGCCCGCGAACTGCCGGAGGCGCAGTGGCTGCGGCTGGAGGAGAAGGGGCGGGGGCGGGCCCTGCGGGCGGCCTGGTCACGGTCGCCGGCACCGGTCCTGGCGTACGTCGATGTCGATCTGTCGACCGGACTGACCGCGCTGCTGCCCCTGGTCGCGCCGCTCATCTCGGGCCACTCGGACCTCGCCATCGGGACCAGACTGGCGCCCGGATCACGCGTGGTCCGGGGCCCCAAACGGGAGTTCATCTCCCGCGGCTACAACACCCTGCTCCGCTCCACCCTCGCGGTCGGGTTCTCCGACGCGCAGTGCGGGTTCAAGGCGGTACGGCGCGAAGTCGCCGAGCGGCTGGTGCCGTTGGTGCGGGACGAGGAGTGGTTCTTCGACACCGAGCTGCTGGTGATCGCCGAACGGGCCGGACTGCGCATCCATGAGGTGCCGGTCGACTGGGTGGACGACCCGGACAGCCGCGTCGACCTCCTTCCCACCGCCCTCGCCGACCTGCGCGGGATCGTCCGGATCGGCACGACCCTCGCCCGCGGCAACCTGCCCTCCGCCACCTCGCCCCCCAGGCTGCTCCCCCAACTCCTGCGCTTCGCCCTGGTCGGCGCCCTCAGCACCCTCGCCCATCTGCTGCTCTACGCGGCCCTGCGCCCGGCGACCGGGGCGCAGGCCGCCAACGCGCTGGCGCTCCTGGTGTGCGCCGTGGCGAACACGGCCGCGAACCGGCGGTTCACCTTCGGCGTTCGCGGCCCGGGCGGGGCGCTCCGGCACCAGGCGCGCGGGCTGCTGGTCTTCGTCCTGGGTCTGACGCTCACCTCCGGAGCGCTCGCCGCCCTGCACCTGGCGGCACCCGGCGCCTCGCCGCGCACGGAACTCGCCGTGCTCGTCGCCGCCAACCTCACCACGACCCTGCTGCGGTTCCTCCTCCTGCGCGCCTGGGTGTTCGGCAAGGGGACCCGATGAACGCCACCACCGACACCCGGCCGACCTGGAACGCCCGCCTCACCGAACCGGTCCCGCCACGCCACCCGCTGCGCGAGGCCGCCGCCCGCTACGGTCCCGTCCTCGCCCTCTACGGCACCCTGAAGCTGATCGGCTTCACCGTCTTCCTGTCCCTGCTGCACGCCGCGGGCGACTTCCGCGAGAAGAACCCCCGCTTCGGCGGCGGCGCACACCCCTGGGACGTGCTCGCCACCTGGGACGGCTGGTGGTACCGGCAGATCGCCGAACACGGCTACGACCCCGCCCTCGTCCCGGTCCCCGGCGCCACCGGAATGATCACCCTGGAAGGCAACTCGGCCGCCTTCTTCCCCCTCTACCCCGCCTTGATGCGCCTGGTCTCCGAGACGACCGGCCTGGGGTCCTACGGCGCGGGCCTGCTCGTCTCCGTCCTCGCGTCCTTCGCGGCGGCCCTCGGCATCCACACGGTCGCCGCACACCTCGGCGGACGCCGGGCGGGCCTGGCGGCGGCCGGGCTGTGGGCGGTGTGGCCCGGCTCCGGGGTGGAGTGGGCGGTCTACTCCGACTCCCTCTACGTCGCCCTCGCCGCCTGGTCCTGCCACGCCATGCTGAGCCGCGCCTGGCTCACCGCGGGCCTTCTCACCTTCCTCGCGGGCCTCAACCGCCCCACCGCCGGGGCCCTGATCGCGGCCCTCGGCGTCGCCGTCGCGCTCGCCCTGCACCGCCATCGGCAGGACGAGGGCGTCGTACGCCCCCTGCTCGCGCTGGCGGTGGCACCGCTCGGACTGTTCGGCTACTTGGCCTGGGTCGGACACCGCATGGGCGACTACGGCGGCTACTTCAAGCTCCAGGACGGCGCCTGGGCGCACACCTTCGATTACGGCGCACAGACCCTGGACGTCCTCACGTCCCTCCCGGTGGGCCACTTCGACTATCTCTTCGCCTACCCCTTCGCGGACGTCGTCGGGGTGGGCACCGTCCTGCTCGCCGTCACGATGCTCGGCCTGCTGCTGCGCCATCGTCCCCCGGCGCCGCTCGTGGTGTACACGGTCCTCACGCTGGCCCTGATCCTCGGCAGCCAGCAGATCTTCGCCAACGTCTCCCGCTACCTGCTGCCGGCGTTCCCCCTCTACCTCCCGCTCGCCTTCGCCCTGCGTCGCCTCAGTCCCCTGATGATGTGCTGGCCCCTCGGCATCGCGGCGGTGGCGTCCGGGTCGTACGCGGGGTATGTGCTGTTCGAGCTCGGGGTGCCGTAGCCGCCGGCCGGGGTGCGGGGTGCGGGGTGCGGGGTGCGAAAACAGCTTGTGCGGGCCGAGAAATCTCGACCCGCACAAGCTGGGATGTGTCCGAGGGGGGACTTGAACCCCCACGCCCGATAAAGGGCACTAGCACCTCAAGCTAGCGCGTCTGCCATTCCGCCACCCGGACCAGGTGTCTGCCGCCTTGCCGGGGGTGTTCCCGGCGGCGACAGGGACAACAATACCAAGCTTTCGGAGTGGCCTTCACGTGCATATCTGCCGGGTGGAGGGGGCCGGCGGAGGGGGTCGGCGGAGCTTCCGGCGGAAGGTTTCACCAGGAGCGATCTCCTGCTCACCCTGGGCTGTCCGTGGTGCGGTCCTCCCAGGTCAGCAGGTGCAGCGCACGGAGCAGCGTGGCGGCCGTCCGCTCGTCCAGCGGGGCCAGGAAGCTGCGCTCGGCCGAGCGGCGGGCCAGCTCGGCCTGCCGGTAGCACTCCTCGCCCGCGGCGGTGAGCTCGACGATGTTCTTGCGCCGGTCCTGGGTGCTGCGCCGCCGGGCGACGAGGCCGTGGTCCTCCAGGCCGTCGATCAACGCCACCATGGTGGTGCGGTCGACGCCCAGCCGGCCCGCCGCCTCCACCTGCGACAGCGGCCGCGCGCCGTACAGCACCGCGAGCACCGCCAACTCGTGCCGGTCCACCCCGTACGGGGCCAGCGCCTGAGCGGATGCCCGGGCCAGCTTGGTCTGCGCGAGCCGGAGGAGGTGACCGAGACGGGTGTCCTGGCGAGCGTCGGGCCGCGGCTCGGGGGACGCGGGAGGTTCGTCACGGACCATGCGCCGACTGTAGCGATCAGCTTCCGCCCGGACCCGGTCATCCACCGACCCGATACCCGAGGGGTCCTGCCGCCCAACCACGCCAGGCGACCGCCCGGCACCCACTCCCAGCAGACCGCAACGGCCCGCCAACCCTCACGCGCCGCACCTTCTGGCCGCAGGCCAACCCGCACCCAGGCCGAGGCACGCGGCCTGCCGACGCCCACGCCCTGCCCCCCCCCCCACACACAGCCCGAACCTTTACGACCTGCTGTCCCAGACCGCGCCCACCCCACAGCAGGCCACCGTCACCGCAGGCCGACCCTCACCGCAGCCTGCCCCTCCCCCAGGGCGACGCGCACCCGCCATCCCCGACGCAGGCCGCGCCCACCCCATAGCGGATCTACGTCACCACAGGCCCACCCTCACCGCAGCCGGGCCCTCCCCGAGGCCGACCCTCACGCCCCGCCATCCCCGACGCGGCCCGACCCTCACGGCCTGCCAACGCTCCCGAACCGCCATCCCACACCCAGGCCGCGCCCATCCCGCAACAGGCCACCGTCACCGCAGACCCGACCCCCACGACCCGCCGACGCTCACGGCCCGCCGGTGCTCACGGCCTGCTGTCCCGCACCGCAGGCCGCGTCCGCTCCCCGCCGTCGCTCACGGCATGAGGTGGTACTCTGGGAAGTTCCCCGGCAGCCGCTCCCCCGCGGGGCCGTGCGTCACCGCGCGGACCAGTAGGTCGCCGCCGACGAAGGCGCCCCGCCAGGACGCCCCGAAGCCGCCGAACAGCTCGTCACGGTCGCCGCGCGAGCGGGGCGTGCCGTGGCCGACCTTGAAGGCCCGGATCTGCGGGGCGAGGCGCTCGTACGCCGACCGGTCGTCCGTGGACAGCGTGGCGACCAAGGCGCCGTTGGAGGCGTTCATCGCGGCCAGCAGCTCGGCCTCGGTGTCGACCAGGACGATGGTGTCGACCGGCCCGAACGGCTCCGCGTGGTGCAGTGGCGAGGACGGCGGCGGGTTGAGCAGCGTGACGGGCTGGACGTACGCCGAGGTGTCCTGGCCGGGCAGGAAGCGGGCGTCGGTCAGACTGCCGCGATGCAGGGGCACGGCGCCCCGGTCGACGGCCTCGGCGACCTGGTCGTGCAGCTCCTTGGCCTTGGCCGCGTTGATCACCGGCCCGAAGTCCAGCGCCGGGTACGGGTCGTCGGGGTGCTCGACGGCCAGCGGATGGCCCACCCTGAGCGTGCGCACCGCGGGGAGGTACGCCGCCAGGAACTCGTCGAACAGCGTGCGTTGGACGACGAAGCGCGGGTACGCCGTGCAGCGCTGTTTGCCGTAGTCGAAGAGCTTGGGCACGACCGCCGTCAGCGCGTCCCAGTCCGTGTAGTTCCAGATGCCCCAGGTGTTGAGTCCCTCCTGTTCGAGTACATGTCGTTTGCCGAGGTCGGCGACGGCCGTGGCCACCGCGGCGCCGGTGTCGCGGCCGCCGACGAAGGAGACGCAGCCGATCTCGGGCGCCCGCACCAGCGCCTGGGACAGCTCGCTCCCGCTGCCGCTGACGAGGGTGACGGGTATCCCCTCGCGGGCGGCGAGCGCCGAGGCCAGGGTGAGACAGGCGACGCCGCCGTCGGTCGGGGTCTTGGCGATGACCGCGTTGCCTGCCAGTGCCTGAACCAGTACTGCGTGAACGAGCACGCTCATCGGGTAGTTCCAGCTCGCGATGTTGGAAACCGGGCCGTCCAGCGGGGTCCGCCCGGCGAGCATCGGCTCGATGCCGTCGACGTACCAGCGGACCCCGTCGATGGCCCGGTCGACGTCGGCCTGCGCGAGCCGCCAGGGCTTGCCGATCTCCCAGACCAGCAGCAGGGCGAGGAGTTCGCGGTGCTGGGTGAGGGAGTCGAGGGTGGCGGCGACGCGGGCGCGGCGCTCGTCGAGGGGAAGGTGCCGCCAGGCGCGGTGCTGGTCGAGCGCGGCGCGTACGGCCCGGTGGGCGGCGGCCCGGTCCAGGCGGGGCGGGCCCGCGATGGGGCTTCCGTCGACGGGGCTGGTGGCGGGCAGAGCCCGGCCGTCGGCCTGCCAGGTGCCGGCCCAGAGGTTGAGGACGCGGTCGTCCCGGAAGGCCTCGGGGGCGACGGCGAGACAGCGCTGCCAGGCGTCGGGCCAGGAGGTGCCGGATTTGAGGGTGAGGGTGGTTGCCATGGGGTTGCTCCGCTCTCGGTGCACGGTCGGGGGCGGGTGGGGCGAAGGTCTGGACTAACGCTGCTCATCGAGCCGTGCGAGCACGAGCTTCGCGGTCTCCGTCGGGGTGTTCCCCACCCGCACTCCGGCCGCCTCCAGGGCCCGCTTCTTCGCCGCCGCCGTACCGGAGGAGCCGGAGACGATGGCGCCGGCGTGGCCCATGGTCTTGCCCTCGGGGGCGGTGAATCCGGCGATGTAGCCGACGACGGGCTTGGTGACGTGGTCGCGGATGTACGCGGCCGCGCGTTCCTCGGCGTCGCCGCCGATCTCCCCGATGAGGACGATGATGTCGGTGTCGGGGTCCTCCTGGAAGGCGGCGAGGCAGTCGATGTGGGTCGTCCCGATCACCGGGTCGCCGCCGATGCCCACGCAGGTCGAGAAGCCGATGTCGCGCAGCTCGTACATGAGTTGGTAGGTGAGTGTGCCCGACTTGGAGACCAGGCCGATACGGCCCTGCTTGGTGATGTCGGCGGGGATGATGCCCGCGTTGGACTGCCCGGGGGTGATCAGCCCCGGGCAGTTGGGGCCGATGATCCGGGTTCCCTTGCGCTGCGCGTACGTGGTGAAGGCGACGGAGTCGTGCACCGGGATGCCCTCGGTGATGACGACCGCGAGTCCGATGCCGGCGTCGGCGGCCTCGGTGACGGCCGACTTGACGAAGGCGGGCGGCACGAAGACGACGGTGACGTCCGCGCCGGTCTCCGCGATGCCCTCGGCGACCGAGCCGAAGACGGGGACGGCACGGTCGTCGAAGTCGACGGTGCGGCCCGCCTTGCGGGGGTTGACGCCGCCGACGACATCGGTGCCGGCCGCGAGCATGCGCCGGGTGTGCTTCATGCCCTCGCCGCCGGTCATGCCCTGGACGAGGATCTTGCTCTCCTGGGTGAGGTAGATCGCCATGGTGTCCCGTCTCCTTAGGCCGAGGTGGCGAGTCGGGCGGCCCGGGCGGCGGCGCCGTCCATGGTGGTGGCCTGCTCGACCAGCGGATGGGCGTGCTCGTCGAGGATGGCGCGGCCGCGTGCCGCGTTGTTGCCGTCGAGGCGCACGACGAGCGGCTTGGTCAGCCGCACCTCGTCCAGGGCCTTGACGATGCCGTCGGCGACCGCGTCGCAGGCGGTGATGCCGCCGAAGACGTTGACGAGCACCGACTTCACGGACGGGTCGGAAAGGATCACCGAGAGCCCGTCGGCCATGATCCGGGCCGAGGCGCCGCCGCCGATGTCGAGGAAGTCGGCGGGGCGGGCGCCGCAGCCTGCGACCACGTCGAGCGTCGACATCACCAGACCGGCGCCGTTGCCGATGATGCCGACCTCGCCGTCCAGTTTGACGTAGTTGAGGCCCTTGGCGGCGGCGGCCGCCTCCAGCGGATCGGCGTGCGCCTCCGTCTCGGCGCCCCAACGTGCCTGTCGGAAACCGGCGTTGTCGTCGAGGGTCACCTTGCCGTCGAGGGCGAGGATCCGGCCCTGTCGTGTGCGGACGAGAGGGTTCACCTCGACGAGTACGGCGTCCTCGCTGACCAGCACCTCCCACAGCCGTACCAGGACGTCGACGGTTTGCGCCGGGAGTCCGGCCGCCGCGGCGATCTCGCCCGCCTTCGCCGAGGTGACGCCCTCGGCCGGGTCGATGTGGACGCGGGCCACCGCTTCCGGTCTGGTGGCGGCGACCTCCTCGATCTCCATTCCTCCTTCGGCGGAGGCGATGGCGAGGAAGCGGCCGGCCGCGCGGTCGAGGACGTAGGAGACGTAGAACTCCGTCTCGATGTCCACGGGTTGGGCCAGCATCACCGTGCCGACGCGGTGGCCCTTGATGTCCATGCCGAGGATCTGGCGGGCCGTGAGTTCCGCGGCGGCCGGGTCGGCGGCGAGCTTCACTCCGCCCGCCTTGCCGCGCCCGCCGGTCTTCACCTGGGCCTTGACGACGACACGGCCGCCGAGCCGGCGAGCGATCTCGCGCGCCTCCTTCGCGCAGTCCGTGACCTCGGCCCTCGGCACCAAGATGCCGTATTCCTCGAAGAGTTGCCTTGCCTGGTGCTCGTACAGGTCCATACCGGCTCCTGACTCAAAAGTGCCGCACGCCCCCTGGACACCACCCACCGGATGCGGGATAACAAGCTTCATACAGTATTCGTCGACTGTATGCAATGTACCGCGAGAGCGTTCCAACCCCCTACGAAGGGACAGGACTTCGCCATGCCCGACGACACCCAGGACGTCATTTCCGGTGGTCATCTCGTAGCCAAGGCCCTCAAGGCCGAGGGCGTCGACCGCATCTACACCCTGTGCGGCGGCCACATCATCGACATCTACGACGGCTGCGTCGACGAGGGCATCGAGGTCGTCGACGTACGCCACGAGCAGGTCGCCGCACACGCCGCCGACGGGTACGCCCGCATCACCGGCAAGCCCGGCTGCGCCGTCGTCACCGCGGGGCCCGGTACGACCGACGCGGTCACCGGCGTCGCCAACGCCTTCCGAGCCGAGTCCCCGATGCTGCTGATCGGCGGCCAGGGGGCGCTCACCCAGCACAAGATGGGGTCCCTCCAGGACCTGCCGCACGTCGACATGATGACTCCGATCACCAAGTTCGCGGCGGCCGTACCGGACACGGCACGCGCGGCGGACATGGTGTCCATGGCGTTCCGCGAGTGCTACCACGGCGCGCCCGGGCCCTCCTTCCTGGAGATCCCGCGGGACGTCCTCGACGCCAAGGTGCCGGCCGCCAAGGCCCGCGTACCCCGGCCCGGCGCCTACCGCGCCTCGACCCGCTCCGCCGGCGACCCCGAGGCGATCGAGAAGCTCGCCGACCTCCTCGTGCACGCCGAGAAGCCCGCGATCCTGCTGGGCAGCCAGGTATGGACCACCCGCGGCACCGAGTCCGCCATCGAACTGGTCCGCACCCTCAACATCCCCGCCTACATGAACGGCGCCGGCCGCGGCACCCTGCCGCCCGGCGACCCGCACCACTTCCAGCTCTCCCGCCGGTACGCCTTCTCGGGTGCCGACGTCATCGTCATCGTCGGTACGCCCTTCGACTTCCGCATGGGCTACGGCAAGCGGCTGTCGCCGGACGCGACCGTCGTGCAGATCGACCTCGACTACCGGACCGTCGGCAAGAACCGCGACATCGACCTGGGCATCGTCGGCGACGCCGGACTGGTGCTCAAGGCGGTCACCGAGGCCGCGTCCGGGCGCCTGAACGGCGGCGCCTCCCAACGCAAGGAGTGGCTGGACGAGCTGCGCTCGGCCGAACAGACCGCGCTCGACAAGCGGCTGCCGCACCTGCGCTCGGACGCCTCCCCCATCCACCCCTACCGGCTGGTGAGCGAGATCAACGACTTCCTCACCGAGGACTCCATCTACATCGGCGACGGCGGCGACATCGTCACCTTCTCCGGGCAGGTCGTGCAGCCCAAGTCGCCCGGCCACTGGATGGACCCCGGGCCGCTCGGCACCCTCGGCGTCGGCGTCCCCTTCGTCCTCGCGGCCAAGCAGGCCCGCCCGGACAAGGAGGTGGTCGCCCTCTTCGGCGACGGCGCCTTCTCCCTCACCGGCTGGGACTTCGAGACCCTCGTCCGCTACGACCTCCCCTTCGTCGGCATCGTCGGCAACAACTCCTCGATGAACCAGATCCGTTACGGCCAGAAGGCCAAGTACGGCGAGGCCCGCGAGCGCGTCGGCAACACCCTCGGCGACGTCCACTACGACAAGTTCGCGCAGATGCTGGGCGGTTACGGCGAGGAGGTCCGCGACCCCGCCGACATCGGCCCCGCGCTGCGGCGCGCCCGCGAGTCCGGGAAGCCCTCGCTGATCAACGTCTGGGTCGACCCGGACGCGTACGCCCCCGGAACCATGAACCAGACGATGTACAAGTGAGGTGGCTCCCATGACAGGAACGCCGACCAAGGCACTCGAAGGCATCCGCGTCCTGGACATGACGCACGTCCAGTCCGGGCCCTCCGCGACCCAGCTGCTCGCCTGGCTCGGCGCGGACGTCGTCAAGCTGGAGGCGCCGACCGGTGACATCACGCGCAAGCAGCTGCGCGACCTCCCCGGCGTCGACTCGCTCTACTTCACGATGCTCAACTGCAACAAGCGCAGCATCACCCTGAACACCAAGACCGAGCGCGGCAAGGAGCTCCTCACCGAGCTGATCCGGCGCTCCGACGTCATGGTCGAGAACTTCGGTCCGGGCGCGGTCGACCGGATGGGCTTCACCTGGGAGCGCATCCAGGAGATCAATCCACGGATCGTCTATGCCTCCATCAAGGGGTTCGGCGAGGGCCCGTACACCAACTTCAAGGCGTACGAGGTCGTCGCGCAGGCCATGGGCGGGTCGATGTCGACCACCGGCTTCGAGGACGGGCCGCCGCTGGCGACGGGGGCCCAGATCGGGGACTCGGGCACGGGCGTCCACGCGGTGGCCGGGATTCTCGCGGCGCTCTTCCAGCGCGAGACCACCGGGCGTGGTCAGCGGGTGAACGTGGCCATGCAGCACGCGGTGCTCAACCTCTGCCGGGTGAAGCTGCGCGACCAGCAGCGCCTGACCCATGGCCCACTCGCTGAATATCCCAACGAGGACTTCGGCACGGAGGTTCCCCGCTCCGGAAACGCTTCCGGCGGCGGCCAGCCGGGCTGGGCGGTCAAGTGCGCGCCGGGCGGCCCGAACGACTACGTGTACGTCATCGTGCAGCCCGTCGGCTGGCGGCCGATCACCGAGCTCATCGGCCGGCCGGAACTGGCCGAGGACCCCGAGTGGGCGACGCCCGAGGCCCGGCTGCCCCAGCTGACCAAGATGTTCCAGCTGATCGAGGAGTGGTCCTCGACCCTGCCCAAGTGGGAGGTGCTGGAACGGCTCAACGCGCACAACATCCCGTGCGGTCCGATCCTGTCCACCAAGGAGATCATCGAAGACGCCTCCCTGGTCGACAACGAGATGGTCGTCACCGTGCCGCACCCTGAGCGCGGCGAGTTCGTGACCGTCGGCAGTCCGCTGAAGCTGTCCGACTCCCCGGTGGAGGTGACCGGTTCACCCCTGCTCGGCCAGCACAACGAAGAGGTCTTCATCGGCGAGCTCGGTCTCGGCGACGAGGAGCTGCGCCTGCTCAAGTCGAACGGAGTGATCTGACGTGATGGCCGAAGACCGGGCTCTGAGGGTGCGCACGCTCCTGGACTCCGTGCGGGCCGAGGGACGCACCGCGCTGACCGCGCCCGAGGGCAAGGTGATCGCCGACGCGTACGGCATCGCCGTACCCGGGGAGGAGCTCGCCACCGACGTCGAGGAAGCGGTGGCGTACGCGGCGCGCTTCGCCGGGCCCGTGGTGATGAAGATCGTCTCTCCGGACATCCTGCACAAGACCGACGCCGGCGGAGTGATCGTCGGCGTCGAGGGCGCCGCCGACGTCCGGGCGGCGTTCCGCACCATCGTCGACAACGCGCGGGCCTACGACGCGTCCGCCCGCATCGAGGGCGTCCAGATCCAGGAACTGCTGGCCAAGGGGCAGGAGGTCATCGTCGGCGCCGTGACGGATCCGACGTTCGGGAAAATCGTCGCCTTCGGGCTCGGCGGGGTGCTGGTCGAGGTCCACAAGGACGTCACCTTCCGGCTCGCGCCCCTGGACGCGGACGAGGCACTGTCGATGCTGGACTCGATCCGGTCGGCGGAGATCCTGCGCGGGGTGCGCGGCCAGGCGGCCGTGGACCGGTGGGCGATCGCGGAGCAGATCCGCCGGGTGTCCCAACTGGTCGCCGACTTCCCCGAGATCGCCGAGGTGGACCTCAACCCGGTGATCGCCACCGCGGACGGCGCGGTCGCCGCCGACATCCGGGTGATCCTCGCGGAGCACCAGCCGCCGCCGCGCCGGACGTACACGCGCGAGGAGATCCTCACCTCGATGCGCCGGCTGATGCAGCCCTCCTCGGTCGCCGTGATCGGCGCCTCCAACGAACCGGGGAAGATCGGCAATTCGGTGATGCGCAACCTCGTCGACGGAGGCTTCGCCGGGGAGATCCATCCGGTGAATCCCAAGGCCGATGACATTCTGGGCCGCAAGGCGTACAAGAGTGTCACGGACGTCCCCGGCGAGGTGGATGTGGCGGTCTTCGCGATCCCCGCCAGGTTCGTGGCCTCGGCCCTGGAGGAGGTGGGACGCAAGAAGATCCCCAACGCCGTGCTGATCCCCTCCGGATTCGCCGAGACCGGGGAACACGAACTCCAGGCCGAGATCGTGGCCATCGCCGAACGGCACGGCGTCCGCCTGCTCGGACCGAACATCTACGGCTACTACTCGACGTGGCACGACCTGTGCGCCACCTTCTGCACGCCCTACGACGTCAAGGGCGGGGTGGCCCTGACCTCCCAGTCCGGGGGCATCGGCATGGCCATCCTGGGCTTCGCCCGCACCACGAAGACGGGCGTGTCGGCGATCGTCGGTCTCGGCAACAAGTCGGACCTTGACGAGGACGACCTGCTGACCTGGTTCGGTGAGGACCCGCACACCGAGTGCATCGCCATGCACCTGGAGGACCTCAAGGACGGGCGGGCCTTCGTGGAAGCCGCTCGGGCGACCGTACCGAAGAAGCCTGTCGTGGTGCTCAAGGCCGGCCGGACCGCCGCCGGAGCCCGGGCGGCCGGGTCGCACACCGGGGCACTCGCGGGCGACGACGCCGTGTACGACGACATCCTGCGGCAGGCCGGGGTCATCCGGGCGCCCGGTCTGAACGACATGCTGGAGTACGCGCGCGCGTTGCCGGTGCTGCCCGCCCCCCAGGGCGACAACATCGTGATCATCACCGGGGCCGGCGGCAGCGGGGTGCTGCTGTCCGACGCGGTCACCGACAACGGCCTGACCCTCATGGACATCCCGTCCGACCTGGACGAGGCGTTCCGGAAGTTCATCCCGCCCTTCGGGGCCGCGGGCAACCCGATCGACATCACCGGGGGCGAGCCGCCGTCGACGTACGAGGCGACGATCCGGCTCGGTCTGGAGGATCCGCGCATCCACGCGCTGGTCCTCGGCTACTGGCACACCATCGTCACGCCCCCCATGGTCTTCGCCGAGCTCACCGCGCGCGTGGTGGCCGAGTTCCGCGCGCGCGGGATCGAGAAGCCGGTGGTGGCGTCGCTCGCAGGGGACGTCGAGGTCGAGGAGGCCTGCCAGTACCTCTACGAGCGCGGGGTCGTGGCCTACCCGTACACCACCGAGAAGCCGGTGGCCGTGCTCGGCGCGAAGTACCGCTGGGCGAGAGCGGCGGGCCTGTTGGGGGGCGGCTCATGAGGTGAGGGGGCACGGGGCCGGCCGACGGTGCGCGTCGGCCGGCTCCAGGACCCGTACGCGCACGAAAGGCATGGGACAGGGGGCGCTGGCCAGATCTTTCGACGCAAGGGGTGCAACGAGCCGTGACAACCACCGACGTTCCTCAGGTCGCCGCCTACCGGGAGGTGACCGACAAGAACGGACGCGTCTACCGGGTGGGCGAGTCCGACATCGACATCATGGGGCGCAAGCGCAAGTGGATGGTGATCCTGCCGTGGATCGGCATGATGGGCATCTCCTCCGCGGAGTACGCGTTCGCGTCCGCCGAGGACACCCTGCACACCGCGCACCAATGGAACAGCATGCACATCTTCTGGATGATGACCGTCTGGGTCTTCTTCCAGGCCGCGGTGGCCTTCCCCGCGGGCAAGCTGCGTGAGAGCGGCAGACTCCCGGCCCGCTGGGCGATGCTGCTCGGCGCGGTGGGCACCCTGCTGGGCTATCTGTCGCTGGCCTTCGCGCCGCATGTCGTCTTCGCGTACATCGGCTTCAGCATGTTCAGCGGCATGGGCGCGGGCATGGTCTACGCCACCTGCGTCAACATGGTCGGCAAGTGGTATCCGGAGCGCAAGGGCGGCAAGACCGGCTTCGTCAACGGCGGTTTCGCCTACGGCTCGGTGCCCTTCGTCTTCCTCTTCAACGGCTACATGGACCTGACCAACTTCCGCTGGGTGCTGGTCTCGGTGGGTCTCCTGCTCGCCGGCATGGTCGGGGTCGCCGGTTACTTCTTCAAGGACCCGCCGAAGAACTGGTGGCCCGCCGCGATCGACCCGCTCAACCCGCCGAAGGACCCCCGCGCGGCCCGCTCGATGCGGATGAACCCGCCGGCGGTCCACCAGTACACACCCCGGGAGGCATGGAAGACCGGCCGGGTGGCTCTGATGTGGTTCTGTCTGGCCTGCACGTCCGGCGTGAACATCTTCGGCATCGCCTTCCAGGTGGACATCGGCGAGGAAGCGGGGTTCGCGGGCGGCGTCGTGGCCACGGCCATGTCCCTGAAGGCGATCGTCAACGGCACCGGCCGCGGTGTCATCGGCTGGCTCTCCGACCTCTACGGCCGCAAGCGCTGCCTGCTGGTGGTCTGCGTGATCCTGGGCCTGTCCCAGTACGGCATCCTCTGGTCGGCCGAGATGAAGAACCTTCCGCTGTTCCTGATCTTCTCGTCCATCTCCGGGTTCGGCGGCGGTGCCATCTTCCCGATGTTCGCCGCGCTCACCGCCGACTACTTCGGCGAGAACAACAACGCGTCCAACTACGGCATGGTCTACAGCGCCAAGCTCGTCTCCGGTCTGGGTGCGGGCATGGGTGCCGTGGTCGTCGGCGCGTGGGGGCACTCCGGTGCCTTCATCCTGGCCGGTTCCATCTCGTTGTTCGCCGGATTCATGGCCCTGTTCCTGTCCCCGCCGGGCCGCGACAAGGACAAGCGCATCGTGCCCAATCCACAGCCGCTCGGCGACGAGACGGGGTGACATGACGGCAGGTCCTCCTGAGAAGGCCCTCCCCGCGGTGGGGAGGGCCTTCTCATGCCGGTACGGCCGTCAGCAGTCCTCGCGCAGCGAGTGCAGGTGCTCGCTGGACCGCCGGGCGAAGGTGAAGGACTCGGCCGGGTTGTCGTGCTCTGCCTGCCAGTGATGGGCGAGCCGTTGGCCGCGCAGCCGGGTCACTCCGGAGATGAACCGCTGGTAGTCGATGTCGCCGTCGCCGACGTCGACCATGCGGTAGCCGTAGGTGTTCGCCGGGTCGCTGACTCCGTCCTTCACATGGAACAGCGGGTAGCGGTGCGGCTGCTTGAGGACGTAGTCGAGCGGGTCGAAGGGCGCGGGTGTGCCGTCGGGCCGCTTGGAGAAGCGGAACTGGCCCGAGTACGCCCAGTAGATGTCCATCTCCAGGTACACGAGATCGGGGTCGGTCTCGGCGAGCAGGACGTCGTAGAGGCGGACCCTGGGGTTGTCGGTGGCGAAGGAGAACTCCTCGGAGTGGTTGTGCTGGTAGAACTTCATGCCGCGCGCCCTGGCCGCCGCGCCGTAGGTGTTGAAGTCCTCGGCGGCGCGCTTCCAGGCGTCGACGGTCGAGCCGTAGCGGAACGGGTTCGAGGCGGTGCCGATGTGCTTGAGGCCGAGGGCCTGGGCGTCGTCGAGGACCTTGGTGAGGTTCTGGGCGAAGGTGTAGGCGTTCGGGTCGTCGGAGTAGTAGCCGACGTGGCTGCCGATGGGGTTCAGGCCGTGGTTCCGGGCCAGCCGCTTGAGCTGGGCGAGGGTGATCGGGCCCGCCGAGCCCTGGCTGTAACCGGCGAACTCGACCTCGTCGTAGCCGTACTTCTCCAGTTCGGCGAAGACGGCGGCGAAGCCCAGGGTGGAGACCTTGTCGCGCAGGCTGTAGAGCTGGATGCCGAGCCGGCCGGGCGGCAGGACGGGACGGCCGCGGCCCGCCGCAGAAGGGGCGGCGCCGGTGGCGGCCGTGGCGGGGGCCGCGGCGCCCAACAGGGCGGCGGCGGTGGCGCCCGCGGCGACGCCGAGCATGCCGCGCCGGCTGAGGCGGTGGGTGAGGTCGGGATCGGTCCGGTGAGTGCGGCTCATGCGGGAACTCCTCGTGATCACAGGCCGTTGTCAGTGGTGAGTGCTTCACTTGGGACCAGTCGGACCTGAGGGGTTCATCCCTCAGGTGAGACCGGCGAGTCGGAGCAGCAGTGACTTCACATCGGTGGCCGCGAGGCGGTCGCCGACAGCTCGGGGGGTGGAGCAGATGAGGAGCGGATCGTCGTCGTCGCTCGCCGGAAGGCGGCCGTGGCTGCCGCGAATAGGCGAGGGATCCAGCGGCACGACCGCCATGCGGTAGCGCATGCCGAGCTTCTTGCGCGCCAGCGCGGTCGCCGTCTTGACCTTGACGTAGGGGTCGAGCGGGTCCATGAACAGTTCGACCGGGTCGTAGCCGGGTTTGCGGTGGATCTCGACCAGTCGCGCGAAGTCGGGCGCGCGGGTGTCGTCGAGCCAGTAGTAGTACGTGAACCAGGCATCCGGTTCCGCGACCGCGACGAGTTCGCCGGAGCGTGGATGGTCGAGATGGTGTGCCTTCTTGCCCTCGTCGTCGAGGAGTTGACCGAGTCCGGGCAGCCCGTCCAGCGCTGCGCGGGTGGCGTCGAGGTCTTCCGGGTGGCGGACGTAGATGTGCGCGATCTGGTGGTCGGCGACGGCGAAGGCGCGGGAGGTCATCGGGTCGAGGTATTCCATGCCGTCCTGGGTGTGGACTTCGAGGAGTCCGGCCCGGCGCAGGGCGCGGTTGATGTCGACGGGGCGGCTGACGCGGGTGATGCCGTACTCGGACAGGGCGACGACGGTACGGCCTTCCGCGCGGGCGTCGTCCAGGAGCGGGGTCAGGGCCGTGTCCAGGTCGGCGGCCGCTCGCAGGGAGCGCGGGTCGTCGGGGCCGAAGACACCGACCTCACCGTCACCCCCCGCCCGGTCTACTACGCCGACGGCCGCAAGGAACCCGACTGCTACACCCGGCCCCCAGCCCTCCACGACGAACTCACCGACAAGTTCGGCACCTTCCCCCTCTTCCACTTCTGGGGACCCGGCGCCGACCTCGTCTCCAGCCAGTGGATCATCGACGCGACCCGCCACATCATCCGGACCCGGCACCCGGATCTGACCCTGTGCTACCTCCCTCACCTCGACTACGACCTCCAGCGCCCAGAGCAGGACGTCGCCGAGTTCGCGGAAGTACCAGCCGTTGCCGACGATCCCGTGCTCGGAAGGGTGGGCGCCGGTGAGGAAAGTGGACTGGGCGGCGCAGGTGACGGCGGGCAGGACGGTGCCGAGCGCGGCACGGGAGCCGGACTGGGCGAGCCGCTTGAGGTGGGGCATGTGGTCGAGGGGACGGGGGGTGAGGCCGACGACGTCGAGCACGAGGAGCGGGGTGGGGCCGGTGCCCGGCGCGGTCCGTGGGGTGCTCGTGCTCATGGCAGCTCCTTGAGGCCGAGGTCCGTCAGCAGGTCCCGGGCCAGGGTGAGTTCGGCGGCGATGCCGTCGGCGAGCTGGGCCCGGGTGGCGGGGCGCAGGGCGCGTGGGAGGGCCTGCCAGGTGTAGGTCTCGACCTCCAGATGGCGGGCGAGCGGGTGCGGGCCGCCGACCAGCCGGGCGAGGGCGGCCTTCAGGACGGGAAGCGTGGAGGTGAGGGGCGCGGCGGGGGCCGCGTGCAGCGGGACGTGGAAGTGGGCACGCCAGGGCGCCCCGTCGGGGATCGCCCGGCCGCCGAGGGCCTCGCCGAGGTCGTCGGTGCCGCGCAGCCCGGCGGCGGTGCGGGTGCGGGTCTGGTGCAGGAAGCGGGGCTCGTCGTAGGCGGCGAGGGCGTCGCGGACCTCGGGGAGGTGGGGGTGCTCGGCGTGCAGGGCCGCCGAGAGCTGGGATTTCACGACAGGCACCCCGGACGCGACGAGGGCGTCCAGGGCGGTGTGCGGGTCTTCGAAGGAGGTGGCGAGGTGGCAGGTGTCGACGCAGATGCCGATGCGGTGGTGGTCGATCGCGGTGAGCGGGGCGATGGCGTCACCGGTGGTCTCGATGACGCAGCCGGGTTCCGGTTCCAGGCCGATGCGCAGGGAGCGGCCGGTGAGTTCCGCCAGCGCGTCGAGCCGTTCGCCGAGGGTGCGCAGCGCGTCGTGGGCCGTGTCGGTGGGCCGGGTGCGCCAGGCGAACGGGAGGGTGGAGATGCTGCCCTCGTCGACGTCGTCGGGGAGCAGCCGGGTGAGGACGCGGGCCAGGGCGGTGGTGTGGTCGAGGCGTTCGGGGTCGGTCCAGTCGGGCCGGTAGACGCGGTACTTGACCTCTTCGGCGCCGAACCCCTCATAGGGGAAGCCGTTGAGGGTGACGACCTCGAGGCCTCGGCGGTCCAGCTCGCAGCGCAGGCCGCGCAGCGCGGACGGGTCGGTGACCAGGGCGTGAGCGGCGTCACGGGCGAGCCACAGGCCGATGCCGAGGCGGTCGCGGCCGAGCCGGCGGCGGACGGGTTCGCAGTGGTCCCGGAGCTGGGCGAGGACGCCGTCGAGGGTCTCGGCGGGGTGGACGTTGGTGCAGTAGGCGAGGTGGACGGTGGAGCCGTCGGGGTGGCGGAAACGCATGGGTCACGCCCCGCCGCGGAGGATCGAGTTGCCCTCGTGGGTGGCGTCGGTGGCCGTGACGTCCAGGTTCAGCCGGCCGCTGAGCCCGTAGAAGGCGACGGGGTTGCGCCACAGGACCCGGTCGACCTCGTCCTCGGTGAAGCCCTCGGCCAGCATCAGGTCGCCGACCCCGCGGGTCTTGAGGGGGTCGCTGCGGCCCCAGTCCGCGGCGGAGTTCACCAGTACCTGTTCGGGGCCGTAGGCACGGAGGACGGCGACCATCCGTTCCTCGTCCATCTTGGTGTCGGGATAGACGGAGAAGCCGAGCCAGCAGCCGCTGTCCTTGGCCTCCTTGACGGTGGTCTCGTTGAGGTGGTCGACCAGGACGCGGTCCGGGGGCAGTGCGGACTCCCGGACGACGTCGAGGGTGCGGCGCAGTCCGGCCGCCTTGTCGCGGTGCGGGGTGTGCACGAGGGCGGGCAGGTCGTGATCGGCGGCGAGCTGGAGCTGGGCGGCGAGGGCGGTGTCCTCGGCGGGGGTCATCGAGTCGTAGCCGATCTCGCCGACGGCCACGACCTGGTCCTTGACGAGATAGCGGGGCAGTTCGTCGAGGACGGGCACGCAGCGGGGGTCGTTGGCCTCTTTGGGGTTGAGGGCGAGCGTGCAGTGGTGGGCGATGCCGTACTGGGCGGCGCGGAAGGGTTCCCAGCCGAGGAGGGAGTCGAAGTAGTCGAGAAAGGCGGCCGGGGAGGTGCGGGGCTGGCCCAGCCAGAAGGAGGGTTCGACGACGGCACGGACGCCCGCGGCGTGCATGGCCTCGTAGTCGTCGGTGGTCCTGGACGTCATATGGATGTGGGGGTCGAAGATGCGCATCAGGACTCCTTGCCGTGGGGGTGGGCGCCGTGAGGGTGGGCGCCGTGGGGGTGGGCCGAGCCGTGCGGTGAGGATGCGGGGCCGGACTCGGCCAGGGCCAGGAGGCGGTACAGGTCCTCGGGCACGGGGCGGCCGGCGGCGGTGCGTTCGGCGGCGTAGTCCGCGAGCATGCGGGCGAGTTCGGCGTCGGCGCGGGCGCGGCGCTCCAGGTCGGCCACCGCGCTGACGGACACGCCGGTGAACAGACACTTCAGCACGGCGTGCCGCCACTGGTGGGCGTCGAGGTGCCGGGCGGCGTACGGGCCGACGGCGGCGGCGAGGAGCCCGGTGTCGTTGGTGCGCAGGGCGTCCTCGATCAGCGGGAGGGCGTCCGGGCCCGGCACGAGGTGGGGCAGGGCGTGCAGCACGGCGCGGCGCTCGGCACCGGTGCCCTGGTAGTAGACGCGGGTGAGGGCGGCGGCGTCGGCCCGGACCGTGTGCAGGATGAGGACGCGGACGGCGTCGGCGTACGCGGAGCCGCAACGCCGCCCGGCCTCGGCCAGGCGCAACTCCCATACGGAGATGGGCCCGTGGGCGCCGGGATGGGCAGCGGCCTCGTCGAGAGCCTGATCGAGCCAGGCACGAGCAGCTCCGCCGAGGTGGGTGGAGAGGTGGGCGTGGAGGGTGGGGGGTGGGGTGAGGGGGAGGGGGAGGGGGGCAGGCCCCTCGGTGGGGTGACCATCGGTGGTGGGCTGGCCGCCCTCGGCGGGCTGGCCCCCGTCGGGGGAGTGAGCACCGGCGGTGGAGTGACCCCCGTCGGTAGGTTGGCCCCGGTCAGTGGGGGGACCCCCGTCGGTGGGCTGGCTGCCCTCGGCGGGGTGAACACCGTCGGTGGGGTCGCCCCCGTTGGTGGGACCGGGACCGTCGGTGCGGCCAACCCCGGTGGCGCGGCGAGCATCGTCCGTGGGCCGGGGGCCCTGGGTGGCCTGGTTGCCCGTTGTCGGGGTGTCCGTCGTGGGGCGGGGGTGGGTCATGGGGTGCTCCCTTCGGGGGTGGCGGAGGGATCGCCGGGGTGGGGGGACTCGGTCACTGCGGGGACTGTGGGGGCTGCCTCAAGGGGGCACGGGAGGCAAAGTTCGCCGGCGTGGGAATGGCGGGGCGCTTCCACGCCGGTCAGGCTCTGGTGACCGGTACCGGAGGAGGCCGCGAGGACGGGCGGGAAGGCCCGCGCCCCTCTCACCGCTTCTGCCCCGCCCCCAGGCGTCCCGCGAACCCGACCAGTTCCGTGTACTGCTCCGCCAGAGCCGCGGGGCCCTCCCCCAGTGGGTCCTTGAAGAAGAAGCCGAGTTCCGTGAGCGGGCCGGACAGGCCGGTCTCGTGGGCCCGGGCCGTCAGGCGGGCCAGGTCCAGGACCAGGGGGGCGGCCAGCGCGGAGTCGCAGCCCTGCCAGATCGTCTGGAGGATCATCCGCGTGCCGAGGAAGCCGTCGAAGGCCACGTGGTCCCAGGCGGTCTTCCAGTCGCCGAGGGCGGGGACGTCGTCGATGTGGACCTGGCCCTCGGGAGGGGTGGCGAGGGTGTCGGCCAGGACGCGCTCCTTGCCCGCGTTCTTCGCCGCGGCCGCGGCCGGGTCGGCCAGCGCCGCTCCGTCGCCGCCGCCCAGCAGGTTGGTGCCGGACCAGGCGCGTACGGCGAGGGCGCGTTGGGTGAACATCGGGGCCAGTGCCGCCCGGAGCAGGGTCTGGCCGGTCTTGCCGTCCCGCCCGGCGTACGGGAGCCCGGACTCGGCGGCGGTGGTGGCGAGGGCGGGGTGGTGCAGGCCCGTGGACGGGGTGAAGTTGACGTAGGGACAGCCGGCGCGCAGGGCCGCCGCCGCGTACAGGGCACTGGGCGGGAGGTCCCGGTCCGTCGGTGCGGGTTCGGTGGAGGCCACGTTCACCACGACCGCACGGGACAGACCGAGCCGTCGTACGAAGTCCTGGATGTCGGCGGCGAAGGCGGTGATCAGCGCGTCCGGGTCCCGGGTGTCGCCGGGCAGGGGGCCGCCGGGCCTGATCTCCCTTTCCGCGGCGGCGAGTTCGGAGGATACGGCGGTCGGGAGGCCGGGCGGGAGCACGCCCCCCGCCGCCAGCTCCTCCGCGCGCTTGGGCAGCGGGCAGTCCACGGTGTCGTGGCCGCCGAAGACGAGGGAGGGCAGCGGGGGCAGCCCCGAGGAGGCGAAGGGCGGGGTTGCCGTGACCATGCCCGTCGGCGGACGCAGCCCCGCGGAGACCGCGGCACAGCCCGCGACCACCGTGGTGGCGACGGAGCCACGCGCTCCGATCAGCCACACTCCGACTCGGGATCCAGAACGGGACACGGTCATGGGCAGCCTCCTTGTCGTGAGCGGAACCCCGGTGCTCCCCCGGAGGGGGTGGAAGACGGTGGGCGGGGGTCCGGCGTCCCTCGCCCACCGTCGCTCAGTGGCCCTGGACGGGCAGTTCCTCGATCCGGACGTGCCGCCACAGGCAGAGGCGCTCGCCCCGCACCCGGATCGACACGCAACCGAGGAGCGGGCTCGTACCCGTGACGGCCGTCGCGGGTCGGGCCGTTGATCGCATCGCGTGCTCCCCTCCTCGGCCGGTGATGACAGTGGTGTCGGCGTCAGTTGCCGAAGGCGGCGTCGAAGGAGGCCGACGGGGGGTCGAAGTCGTAGGCCTTCAGGCGGGCCAGTGCCTCCGGGGCGCCCTGGAGGCGGTCCATGCCCGCGTCCTCCCACTCCACCGAGATCGGCCCCTGGTAGTCGATGGAGCGCAGCATCCGGAAGACGTCCTCCCAGGGGACGTCGCCGTGGCCGGCGGAGACGAAGTCCCAGCCGCGGCGCGGGTCGCCCCAGGGCAGGTGGGAGCCCAGGCGGCCGTTGCGGCCGTCGAGGCGCTTGCGGGCCTCCTTGCAGTCCACGTGGTAGATCCGGTCCCGGAAGTCGTAGAGGAAACCGACCGGGTCCAGGTCCTGCCACACGAAGTGCGAGGGGTCGAAGTTCAGGCCGAAGGCCGGACGGTGCCCGACCGCCTTCAACGCGCGCTGGGTGGTCCAGTAGTCGTAGGCGATCTCGCTGGGGTGGACCTCGTGGGCGAAGCGGACGCCCTCGGCGTCGAAGACGTCCAGGATCGGGTTCCAGCGCTGCGCGAAGTCCTCGTAACCGCGCTCGATCATCGACTCGGGCGCGGGCGGGAACATCGCCACCAGATGCCAGATCGCCGAACCGGTGAAGCCGATGACGGTGTCCACACCGAAGGCGGCCGCGGCCCTGGCGGTGTCCTTCATCCGCTCCGCCGCCCGCTGCCGCACCCCTTCCGGATCGCCGTCGCCCCACACCGCGCCGGGCAGGATCGCCTGGTGGCGTTCGTCGATGATGGCGTCGCAGACCGCCTGCCCGGTCAGGTGGTTGGAGATCGCCCAGCACTTCAGGCCGTACTTCTCCAGCAGCTGATGCCGCGCATCGAGATACGAGGGGTCGGACAGGGCCTTGTCGACCTCGAAGTGATCGCCCCAGCAGGCGAGTTCGAGACCGTCGTAACCGAAGTCGCGGGCCAGACGGCAGACCTCCTCCAGCGGAAGATCGGCCCACTGACCGGTGAAGAGCGTGAAGGTGCGCGGCATGACCAGGGCCTCCTCAGACCGCTATGGGGGTGTAGACGGAGTTCTTCTCGGCGCTCTCCTCCACCGCCGCGAGGACGCGCTGCACCTGGAGCCCGTCGGCGAAGGAGGGGTCGGGCTGCCGGCCCTCGGCGATGGCGTGGACGAGGTCGCGGGCCTGGTGGACGAAGGTGTGCTCGTAGCCGAGGCCGTGGCCCGGCGGCCACCAGGCGTCCAGGTAGGGGTGTTCGGGCTCGGTGACGAGGATGCGGCGGAAGCCGCCCTGGGCCGCGGGCTCCGTGCCGTCGTGGTAGGAGAGTTCGTTGAGCCGTTCCAGGTCGAAGGCCAACGAGCCGTTCTCGCCGTTGAGTTCGAGGCGCAGGGCGTTCTTGCGCCCGGTGGCGTAGCGGGTCGCCTCGAAGGAGGCGACGGCGCCGGAGGTGAAGCGGGCGGTGAACAGGGCCGCGTCGTCCACGGTGACCTGGCCGGTGTCCCCGTCGGCCGAGACGGCGGACAGCCCCTGCACGGCACCGCCCGGCAGTGGCCGTTCACGTACGAAGGTCTCGGTGAGGGCGGAAACCCCGGCCAGCTGCTCCCCCGCCACGTACTGCGCGAGGTCCACGATGTGCGACCCGAGGTCGCCGAGCGAGCCCGAACCCGCGTACTCCCTGCGCAGCCGCCAGGTCAGCGGGAAGCCGGCGTCCACCAGCCAGTCCTGGAGGTACGTCACCCGCACATGCCGCAGCCTGCCGATCCGCCCCTCGGCGACCATCCGCCGGGCGAGGGCGGTCGCGGGCACCCGGCGGTAGTTGAACCCGACCATCGCCAAGTGACCGCGTGCGAAAGCCTCTTCGGAGGCGCGGGCCATCACCGAGGCCTCCTCGACCGTGTTGGCCAGAGGCTTCTCGCACAGGACGTGCTTGCCCGCGGCGAGGGCGGCGACGGCGATCTCGGCGTGGCTGTCGCCGGGGGTGCAGATGTCGACGAGGTCGACATCGTCCCGGGCGATCAGCGCACGCCAGTCGGTCTCGGCCGCCGCCCATCCGTGCCGGTCGGCCGCCGCGCGCACCGCCGCCGCGTCCCGTCCGCAGATCGCGGCCAGCACGGGCCGCCGGGGCAGGTCGAAGACGCGCCCCGCTGTGCGCCACCCCTGGGAGTGTGCGGCGCCCATGAAGGCGTAGCCGACCATGCCGATCCGAAGCGGCGGCTTCTCCACCCCAGGATTCGCCCCAGGATCCACCTCAGGGTTCACCCCAGGGTCCACCTCCGGATTCACCTCCGGATCCACCTCAGGCCCTTCTGACATGTGAGTGTCCTCCTCGAACTCGTGGGAGTGGCGTCCGGCGCACGGCACGGCCTACTTGAAGCCGGTGGGCATGTACTGGTCGACGTTGTCCTTGTCGACGACGGCCGAGTACAGGGTCAGCGAGGCCGGGATCTCGAACTCGGCGAGACCGCCGACTCCCTTGCCCTGGCCGAGCGCGCGGGCCAGGTCGATCGCGGAGGCGGCCATCGTCGGCGGGTAGAGGACCGTCGCCTTGAGGACGCCGTCGTCCTGCTTGATGGCCTGGAACGCGGAGAGCGCGCCCGCGCCGCCGACCATCAGGAAGTCGTCGCGTCCGGCCTGCTCGATGGCGCGCAGCGCGCCCACGCCCTGGTCGTCGTCGTGGTTCCACAGCGCGTCGAAATTCGACTGTGCCTGCAGCAGCTGGGCCATCTTGGCCTGCCCCGACTCGACCGTGAACTCGGCGGCCTGGCGGGCCACTTTCTTGATGTTGGGGTAGTTCTTCAGGGCGTCGTCGAAGCCCTTGGTGCGCTGCTGGGTGAGCTCCAGGTTGTCCAGGCCCGCCAGTTCGATCACCCGCGCCCCGGACTTGCCCTTGAGCTTCTCCCCGATGTAGTGGCCGGCGTTGAGGCCCATGCCGTAGTTGTCGCCGCCGATCCAGCAGCGGTACGCCTGCGGGGAGTTGAAGATGCGGTCAAGGTTGACGACGGGGATGCCCGCCCGCATCGCCTTCAGGCCGACCTGGGTGAGCGCCTTGCCGTCGGCCGGCAGGATCACCAGGACGTCGACCTTCTTGTTGATCAGCGTCTCGATCTGGCCGATCTGCTGGGCGGTGTCGTTGGAGCCCTCGGTGATCTCCAGGGTGACGTCGGAGTACTTCTTCGCCCGGTTCTTGGCGTTGTCGTTGATGGCGTTGAGCCAGCCGTGGTCGGCCTGGGGGCCGGCGAAGCCGATGGTGACGGGCTTGCCGGGCTTGTCGTCGGCGGCCGGCTGGTCGCTGGCGGCCGGTTCGTCGTCGGACTCGTTGCTGGTGCAGCCCGCGAGCAGGGCACCCGCTCCGACGGCGGCGGTCCCGAAGAGCAGTCCTCTACGGCTGGTGAACTCTGGCATGGCGGTGAACCCTTTCCTCAGGTCGTGCTCGCGGTACGGCGCTGGACCAGCACGGCGGCGACGATGATCGCGCCCTTGGCGATCTGCTGGACGTCGCTCTGCAGGTTGTTCAGGGCGAAGATGTTGGTGATCGTGGTGAAGATCAGGACGCCGAGCACGGAGCCGGTGATGGTGCCGCGGCCGCCGCTGAGCAGCGTGCCGCCGATGATCGCGGCGGCGATGGCGTCGAGTTCGTAGAGGTTGCCGTTGGTGTTCTGTCCCGATCCGGACAGGATGATCAGCAGGAAGGCGGCGATGCCGCAGCACAGGCCGGACAGCAGATAGAGGTAGAGGCGCTGGCGGCGGACATCGATGCCGGCGAGCCGGGCGGCCTCGGAGTTGCCGCCGACGGCGACCGTGCGGCGGCCGAAGGTGGTGCGGTTCAGGATCAGCCAGCCGATGACGGTGACGACGGCGAAGACCATGACGAGCGGCGGGATGCCGAGGACGTAGGCGTCGCGTTCGCCGAGGTCGAGGATGCTGGGGATGGTGACGATCTGGGTCTTGCCGTCGGTGATCTGCAGGGCGAGGCCGCGCGCCGAGGCGAGCATGGCGAGCGTCGCGATGAACGGCACCATCCCGCCGTACGCGATGAGCAGGCCGTTGACCAGGCCGCAGCCGACGCCGACCAGGACCGAGGTGAACAGGACGCCGCCGAAGCCGTAGTCCTGCGTCGCCACCGTGGTCGCCCATACCGAGGCCAGGGCGACGATCGCGCCGACCGACAGGTCGATGCCGCCGGAGGTGATGACGAAGGTCATGCCGACGGTGACGACACCGATGACGGAGGCCTGGGTGAGGACGAGTTGGAGGTTGCGGGTGTCGAGGAACTCGTCCGGCTTGGTGATGCCGCCGATGACGACGAGCGCGGCGAGCACCCCGAGCAGGGAGAGGGTGCGGACGTCGGCGCGGGCCATCATGCCCCGCCAGGCGGGGGGTTCGGCCGCGGGTGCGGTCTTGCCGGTGCTGTCCCTCGGTGGGGACGCGTGCTGCGTCATGACGCCGGGCTTCCTTCCATGACGAGGTCGAGGACACGGTGTTCGTCCAGGTCGCGGGCGGACGCGGTGTGCACGACGCGCCCTTCGCGCAGGACCAGGACACGGTCGGCGAGGCCCAGCACCTCGGGCACCTCGCTGGAGACGAGCAGCACGGCGAGTCCTTCGTCGGCGAGGCGCCGGACCACCGCGTAGAGCTCGGCGCGGGCGCCGACGTCGACGCCGCGGGTGGGTTCGTCCAGGAGCAGCACCCGGCAGCCGCGCAGCAGCCAGCGGGCGAGGACGGCCTTTTGCTGGTTGCCGCCGGACAGGGTGCGTACGGGCACGGCTGGGTTGTCGGGCCGCAGTGACAGCTCGCGCGTGGCGGCCCGCGCGGCGCCCAGTTCGGCGCCCCGGTCGATCCAGCCGGCGCGCGCGAAGCGGGACATGGAGGAGACCGAGACATTGCGGGTGACGGACTCCAGCATCAGCAGGGCCTGCGCCTTGCGTTCCTCGGGGGCGAGCCCGAGTCCGGCCCGGACGGCGGCACGCACGCTGCCCGGCCGCAACGCCCGCCCGTCCACGAGGACTTGCCCGGCCGAGGGCTTGCGCGCCCCGTAGATCGTCTCCAGGATCTCGGATCGGCCCGAGCCGACGAGTCCGGCGAGCCCGACGATCTCCCCGGGCCGCACCTCCAGGTCCAGTGGCGCGAACTCGCCCTCGCGGGCCAGCCCTTGGACCTGGAGCACGGGCGGGCCGGCCGCCACGCCCACGGGCCGGTCGGGGAAGACGTACTCGACGTTGCGGCCCGTCATCAGCGCCACGACATCCCGGGTGGGCGTCGACTTCGCCGGCAGCCCCACCGCGACGGCCCGGCCGTCCTTGAGCACGGTCACCCGGTCGCCGATGCGCCGGATCTCCTCCAGCCGGTGCGAGATGTAGACGACGGCGACCCCGTCAGCGGTCAGGTCGCCGACGATCCGGAAGAGGTTGTCGACCTCGTCGGGGTCCAGGGCGGCGGACGGCTCGTCCATCACGATCAGCCGTACGTCGTGGGAGAGCGCCCGCGCCATGGAGACGATCTGCTGCTGGGCCGCGGACAACTCCCCGACCAGCCGCCCCGGTTCGATCTCCGGGTGCCCGAGCCGCTGGAGCATCTGCGCGGTCCGCGTGCGGGCGGTCCCGCGGCGTACGACGAAACCGGCGGCCGTCGGTTCGTGGCCGAGGTACACGTTCTCGGCCACCGACAGGTGCTCCACCAGGTCGAGTTCCTGGTAGATGGTGGCGATGCCCAGGCGCATGGCGGCGATCGGGGAGCGCAGGGTGACGTCCTCGCCGCGCCAGCGGATGGTGCCGGTGTCGGGCTGGTGGGCACCGGCCAGGACCTTGATCAGGGTGGACTTCCCGGCCCCGTTCTGGCCGAGCAGACAGTGCACCTCGCCGGCCTGGACGTCGAGGTCGACTCCGTCAAGGGCCCGGACACCGGGGAAGGACTTGGTGATGCCGGACATGCTGAGCAGCGGTGGTTCTGGTGCCATGGGCTCCCCTTGGCGGGCGTGCGGGCCGGTTCAGGGCAGGGCGAAGCAACGGGACGTGCCGGTGAGCGAGTGGGCCTACGCGGGTGAGAACAGGTGGTCGCTGATGAGCCGGGCCGCGCCGATGACTCCGGCGGTGGGGCCCAGCTCCCCCAGCACGATGGGCAGGTTGCCGGTCGCCAGCGGCAGCGACTGGCGGTAGACCTGGGTGCGGATCGCGGCGAGCAGGGTGTGGCCGAGGCCGGTCACCCCGCCGCCGATCACCACCAGGCCCGGGTTGAAGAAGCTGACCAGACCGGCGATGACCTGGCCGGTACGGTTGCCGCCCTCGCGGATCAGGTCGAGGGCGGTGGCGTCGCCCGCGGCGGCCGCGGCGGCGACGTCGACGGCGCTGAGTCCGCCGCTGGCCTCCAGGCGTGCGGCGAGTTCGGCCGAACGCCCCTGCTGGGCCGCCTCCAGGGCGTCCCGGGCGAGGGCCGCCCCGCTGAAGTGGGCCTCCAGGCAGCCCCGGTTGCCGCAGGCGCAGGGCCTGCCGTCGGGCACCGCCTGGATGTGCCCGATGTCGCCGGCGCTGCCCGTCGTACCGCGGTGAACACCGCCGCCGACGACGATGCCGCAGCCGATGCCGGTGCCGATCTTGACGCAGAGGAAGTCGTTCACGGAACGTGCGACGCCCGCGTGCTGCTCCCCCATCGCCATCAGGTTCACGTCGTTGTCGACCATGACCGGGCAGCCGAGCTCCTGGCTGAGCGCCTCCCTGACCGGGAAGCCGTCCCAGCCCGGCATGATCGGCGGCGCGACCGGGACGCCCTCGGGGAAGCGGACCGGGCCCGGGACGCCGATGCCGGCGCCGTCGTACCCCTCCGCGAGACCGGTCGCCCGCAGCTTGGCGGCCATGGCGAGGGCCTGTTCGAAGACCGCGACCGGGCCTTCGCGCACGTCCATGGGGTGGTTGAGGTGGCCGAGGATCTCCAGCTCGGCGTTGGTGACGGCGACGTCGACCGAGGTCGCGCCGATGTCGACGCCGAGGAAGCGGAGCCCCGGGTTGAGCCGGATGTTGTGGGAGCGCCGGCCGCCGCGCGAGGCGGCGAGTCCGTCGGCCACGACCAGGCCCGTCTCCAGCAGCCGGTCCACCTCCACGGCCAGCTTGGACCGCGACAGGTCGATCTGATCACCCAGCTGCGCACGGGAGTTGGGTCCCCCGTCGCGCAACAGCTTCAGCAGCCGGGCCTGATGGGCGTTCGCGGGTCGCGCCGTCATACGTCTCACGTGCCCCTCCCCGCCTGTTTCGGCCACCGGTTGCCGGGCTTTCGAGGGGAACGTAGCAGCGGCTGCCGTGGCTGGGAAGAATCTGTGCACGAATTAGCGACGACTTCTGCCTCTGAGAGGACAAAGCCGGGTGGTGTCCACCTCGGCTCCGCGGCGCCGTCAGGACCGCTGGCGGGCGTGGTAAGAGGTGCGGGTGTGCTCGGTGTGTTCGCGCATGAGCGCGGTGGCGCGCTGCTGGTCGCGCTCGGAGATCGCCGCGATCAGCCCGCGGTGCTCGATCCAGGACTGCTGCCCGCGCTGCCGGGCCACCGGCGTGTAGTACCAGCGCACCCGGCGGTCGACCTGGGCGGCGAGTTCGGCGAGGACGGCGTTGCCCGCGAGTTCCATGACCTTGGCGTGGAAGCGGGCGTTGATGGCGACGGCACCGTCCACGTCGTCCGCCTCCACCGCGCGCTCGCCCTCGGCGCACAGCTCCTCCAGGGCCGCGATCCCGGCGGCTCCGGCGTTGGCGGCGGCGAGCCGGGCCGCCTCGGCCTCCAGCAGGGTGCGCACGGTGAGGAGCTGGTCGGCCTCCTCCTCGGTGGGCTCGTGCACGAAGGCGCCCTGGGCGGGCCGCAGATCGACCCAGCCCTCGGTGTTCAGGCGTTGCAGCGCCTCGCGCACCGGCTGCCGGGACACCCCCAGATGACCGGCGAGTTCACTCTCGACCAGATGCTGGCCGGGGCGCAGGGCGCGGGTGGTGATCAGTTCGAGCAGGGCCTCGTAGACACGGTCCCGCAGCGGCCCGGGCCGTTCGAGCTTGGGCACCGCCCCCTGCGGAAGTCCTGTCGACAACATCGCGGTCCCCCTCCAGAGCCGTCGGACAGCACAGTATGGATTGTCTTTCGTCTACAGTCTACGGCGCTCCAGGGCCAGGGACAGGGGGAGTTGGCCTTGTCACACCGCGGGTAGGCCTGGGCACCCGGGCGGGAGCCGGCCGTGCCGGACCCGGCGTCACGGGCAGCGGACGACCTGACCGGCGTAGGAGAGGTTCCCGCCGAAGCCGAACAGCAGGACCGGGTCGCCGGTGGTGATCTCGCCGCGCTCGACCAGCTTGGAGAAGGCCAGCGGGATGCTCGCGGCGGAGGTGTTCCCGGAGTCGGAGACGTCCTTGGCCACCACGGCGTTCACCGCGCCGATCTTCTGCGCGAGGGGTTCGATGATCCGCAGGTTGGCCTGGTGCAGCACGACCGCGGCGAGGTCGGCGGGGGCGAGCCCGGACCGCTCGCAGGCCCGCCGGGCGACGGACGGCAGCTGGGTGGTGGCCCAGCGGTAGACGCTCTGCCCCTCCTGCGCGAACCGCGACGGCGTCCCCTCGATCCGTACGGCGTGCCCCATCTCGGGCACCGATCCCCACAGCACCGGTCCGATGCCGGGCTCCTCGGACGCCTCCACGACGGCGGCCCCCGCGCCGTCGCCGACGAGCACACAGGTCGTGCGGTCGGTCCAGTCGGTCACGTCGGACATCTTGTCGGCGCCGATCACCAGGGCCCGGGTGGCGGCGTCCGCGCGGACGGCGTGGTCGGCGGTGGCCAGGGCGTGGGTGAAACCGGCGCAGACGACGTTGACGTCCATGGCGGCGGGCGAGGGGATGCCGAGCCGGGCGGCGACGCGCGCGGCCATGTTCGGGGAGCGGTCGACGGCGGTGGAGGTGGCCACCAGCACCAGGTCGATGTCGGCCGGGGTGAGGCCCGCCGCCGCGAGCGCCTTCGCGGCGGCGTGCGCGGCCAGCTCGTCCACGGGTTCGTCGGGCCCGGCGATGTGGCGGGTGCGGATGCCCACCCGCGACGTGATCCACTCGTCGCTGGTGTCGACCATGCCGGCCAGGTCCTCGTTGGTGAGTACCCTGGCCGGCTGGTAATGGCCGAGCGCGGCGATGCGCGAGCCGTTCATCGGATGGTCCCCTCATTGCTCGGGTAGCGGGATCCACCAGTCTGATCAGTGACTCACCGGTACGGCGGCAGGTGAAGTCACAGGAATCGGGCGCCCGGGTTGTCGGCTTCGGTCAGCCCCTGGGACGCCGTGACAGCTACCCGGTGAACAGCTGCGTCGCCTTCCGGACGAGTTCGTAGAGCCCGTAGCAGAGCGGTGCCCCCACCCACAGCCAGGCGAAGGCGATCAGTGCGCGCCGGTCAGGCGGACTCTGGCTGCTGTCGTGCGGCATCGGCGGCCTCCTGCCGGGGTGCGGGGATGTGGTGGCGGGGATGGACGGGCCGGACCAGTTCATTGGCGACGAGGCCGACGACCAGCAGGCCGATCATGATGACGAAGGACAGGCCGTACAGCGAGGCACCGGTTCGGCCCGCCGCCTCCTGGCGGTCGGCGATCCAGTTCACGATCAGCGGTCCGAGGACGCCGGCGGTGGACCAGGCGGTGAGCAGCCGGCCGTGGATCGCGCCGACCTGGTGGGTGCCGAAGAGGTCCTTCAGATAGGCGGGGATCGTCGCGAAGCCGCCGCCGTAGAAGGAGAGGATCACCAGGGCGCACAGGATGAACAGCGGCTTCGAGGAGTCGCCGAACAGGGCGATGGCGGCGTACATCAGCGCGCCGGCGCCCAGGTAGAGGCGGTAGATGTTCTTCCGCCCGATCAGGTCGGAGGTGGAGGACCAGCCGATGCGGCCGGCCATGTTGGCGGCCGACAGCAGGGCGACGAAACCGGCCGCGGCGGTCGCTGACACCGTTGTCGAGGTGTCCGCGAAGAAGTCGGTGATCATCGGTGCGGCCTTCTCCAGGATGCCGATGCCCGCGGTCACGTTCATGCAGAGCACGACCCACAGGCACCAGAACTGGGGGGTGCGGACGGCCTGGTTCGCGGTCACCTGCGGGCCGGCGGGGGTGACCGTCTCGGTGCCCCGCCTCCCGGGTTCGGTGCGCGGCACCCTGACCAGGAGGACACCCAGCGACATGAACACCGCGTACGACAGGCCGTGCACCAGGAAGGCGAGGGCGATCCCGGAGGAGTCGCTGCCGAAGGACTCCAGCATCTGCGCGGACCACGGGGAGGCGATCAGCGCGCCGCCGCCGAAGCCCATGATGGCGATGCCGGTGGCCATGCCAGGCCGGTCCGGGAACCACTTGATCAGCGTGGAGACGGGTGAGATGTAGCCGATGCCGAGGCCGATCCCGCCGACGAAGCCGTAGCCGAGGACGATCAGCCAGTACTGCTCGGTGGCCGCGCCGAGTGCGGAGAGCAGGAAGCCGGACGAGAAGCAGCACAGGGCGACGGTCATCGCCCAGCGCGGGCCGTTGCGTTCGACGAGCGTGCCGCCGAACGCGGCGGACAGGCCCAGCATGACGATGCCCAGCTGGAAGGGGAGGGCGCTCTGCGTGCCGCTGAGGCCGAGCGCGGATTCCAGGGGCGGTTTGAACACGGACCAGGCGTAGGCCTGGCCGATGGAGAGGTGGACCGAGAGAGCGGCGGGGGGAACCAGCCAGCGGCTCCAGCCCGGCGGCGCGACGGGGGGACTCATGATCCAGAACGGTAGGAACCGGCGGCGGAGTTGAGAAGCGACGCGTCGACCGTCTGCGGTGAGCGGTATTCCGGGCGCGACGAACGGTCGGAGCGACCGGTTTCCGGTTCGGCACCGACCCGTGCCCCCGAACCCACGCCCCGACCTTGCCCGCACCCTTGCCGCCCCAACAAGCATACTGTAGACAATATTTCGTCGACAGAGTGTCGGCACTTCTCGGCACTGTCCCCATCTCCGCGGTATCCCTCGACCGAACGGAGCTCCCCCGTATGAAAGTCGCAGTCCTCGGCGCCGGTGCGATCGGCGCCTATGTCGGTGCCGCGCTCCACCGCGCGGGCGCCGATGTGCATCTCGTCGCCCGTGGACCGCATCTGGCGGCCATGCGGCAGCACGGCGTGCGGGTGCTCAGCCCGCGCGGCGATTTCACCGCCCGTGCCCGGGCCACCGACGACCCCGCCGAGATCGGCCCGGTCGACTATGTGTTCCTGGGCCTGAAGGCCAACTCGTACGCGGCGTGCGGGCCGCTGATCGAGCCCCTGCTGCACGACGCGACCGCGGTGATCGCGGCCCAGAACGGCATCCCCTGGTGGTACTTCCACCGGCACGGCGGCCCCCACGACGGCCATCGCGTGGAGAGCGTCGACCCGGGCGGCACGGTCAGTGCGGTGCTCGCGCCCGAACGGGCCGTCGGCTGTGTCGTCTACGCGGCCACCGAACTCGAAGGCCCGGGCGTCGTACGGCACTTGGAAGGCACCCGGTTCTCCATCGGCGAGCCCGACCGGAGCATCTCCCCGCGCTGTCTGGCGTTCGGCGAGGCCATGCGGGCCGGCGGACTGAAGTGCCCGGTGGAGCCCGATCTGCGCAACGACATCTGGCTCAAGCTGCTCGGCAACATCTCCTTCAACCCGATCAGCGCGCTGGCCCGCGCCACCATGCGGCAGATGTGCCGGCACGGCGGCACCCGCAAGGTGATCGAGACCATGATGGCCGAGACGCTCGCCGTCGCCGAGGCCCTCGGCTGCGAGGTGGGCGTCTCCATCGAACGCCGGATGGCCGGCGCCGAGAAGGTCGGCGACCACCGCACCTCCACGCTCCAGGACCTGGAGCGCGGCAAGCCGCTCGAACTCGACGTGCTCCTCGCGGCGGTCGTCGAGCTGGCGGAGATCACCGGCGTTCCGGTGCCCACCCTGCGCACCGTGCACGCCATCTCGGACCTGCTCGCATTGAGGAGCGCCGCATGAGGAAACGGCAACCGAAGACCTACACCCGGCTCACCCACCCGCTCGTCCGGGACTCCCGCGACGAGCCCCTGCGGCAGGCGAGTTGGGAGGAGGCCCTGGAGCGTGCGGCGGCGGGCATCGGGCGCAACCGCGGCACGTTCGGCATGTTCTCCTGCGCCCGCGCCACCAACGAGATGAACTACGTGGCCCAGAAGTTCGCCCGGGTCGTCATGGGCACCAACAACGTCGACTCCTGCAACCGCACCTGTCACGCCCCGAGCGTGGCGGGCCTGTCGGCGGCCTTCGGCTCCGGCGGCGGGACCTCCTCCTACGAGGAGATCGAGCACACCGACGTCATCGTGATGTGGGGCTCCAACGCCCGCTTCGCGCACCCGATCTTCTTCCAGCACGTGCTCAAGGGCATCAGGAACGGCGCCCGGATGTACGCCGTCGACCCGCGCCGCACCTCCACCGCCGAGTGGGCGGAGAGCTGGATGGGGCTGAACGTCGGCACCGACATCCCGCTCGCCCACGCGGTCGGTCGCGAGATCATCCACGCGGGCCTCGCCAACGAGCCGTTCATCGAGCGGGCGACCAGCGGCTTCGAGGAGTACCGGGCCCTCGTCGAGCCCTGGACGCTCTCGCTCGCCGAGAAGGTGACGGGCGTACCCGCCCAGGCCATCAAGGAGCTGGCGCACGCCTACGCCCGCGCCGAGCGCGCCCAGTTGTGCTGGACCCTCGGCATCACCGAGCACCACAACGGCACCGACAACGTCCGCGCGCTGATCAACCTGTCCCTGCTGACCGGCCATGTGGGCCGCTACGGCAGCGGGTTGCAGCCCTTGCGCGGCCAGAACAACGTCCAGGGCGGCGGCGACATGGGCGCCATCCCCAACCGGCTGCCCGGCTTCCAGGACATCCTCGACCCCGCCTCCCGGACGAGGTTCGAGTCGGCGTGGGACACCGTCATCCAGCCGCACCACGGACTGAACCTCACCGAGATGTTCGAGGCGATGGAGGAGGGCACGCTCAAGGCCGTCTACTGCATCGGCGAGAACCCGGCGCAGTCGGAGGCCGACAGCGACCAGGCCGTACGGCGCCTGCGCCAACTGGACTTCCTGGTCGTCCAGGACATCTTCCTGACCAAGACGGCCGAGCTCGCGGACGTCGTGCTGCCCGCGACCGCCGGATGGGCCGAGACCGACGGCACCACCACCAACAGCGAGCGGCGGGTCCAGCGGGTGCGCCCGGCGCTCACCCCGCCCGGCGAGGCGCGCGACGACATCGACATCATCTGCGAACTGGCCGCACGGCTCGGCCACGCGTGGAAGTACGCCGACGCCGAGGCGGTCTGGAACGAGCTCAGGTCCCTCTCCCCGGACCACTACGGGATGACGTACGCACGCCTGGCGGAGCAGCAGGGCATCCAGTGGCCGTGCCCCAGCACCGAGGAAGTCGAACCGCCCTACCTGCACGGCAGGTTGTGGCACGCGGACCGCGCCCGCAGGGGCCGCCCGGCGCCCTTCGGGCTGGTCCAGCACGATCCGCCGGTCGACCTCACCGACGAGCGGTACCCGATCCGGCTCACCACCGGACGGCGCCTGGACTCCTACAACACCGGCGTGCAGAGCGGCAGTTTCGCCTCCCCCATGCGGCGCGGCGAGTACGTCGAGCTGTGCCCGGAGGACGCCGAGCGCTACGGGGTCGTGGTGGGCGAGGAGGTCCGGGTGACCTCACGCCGGGGAGCCGTGGTCGCACCGGTGTGGATCGACACCGCGCTCCGCCCCGGTCTCGCCTTCATGACCATGCACTTTCCCGACGAGGTGGACACCAACCAGCTGACGATCGAGGCCAACTGCCCGATCGCGGGGACGGCGGAGTTCAAGGCATCGGCGATCCGGATCGACAAGCTCCCCGTCGCGACCATCGTGAGGTGACGCAAGTGGACCTGCACTTCGGCGACAGCAAACCGACGGACGACGAACGGGCCGCCGTCGACGCCCTGCTGGGCCCGCCCGAGTCCTCCTGGGAGGGCGCCGACCGCTCCGACGCGGACCTCAGGTGGGCGCGCGGCGGACGCGCGGCCCGCGACCGCCGGGACCTGCTGCTGCCGGGGCTGCACGCCCTCAACGACCGGATCGGCTGGATCAGCGACGGCGCCCTGGACTACCTGTGCCGCCGCCTGACGGTGCCGCCCGCCGAGGCGTACGGCGTCGCCACCTTCTACGCCATGTTCTCGGTCAAGCCCCGCCCCGCGACCGTCCTGCACATCTGCACCGACCTGGCCTGCGCGGCGGCGGGCGCGGCCGGCCTGTGCGCCGGCGTCGGGAGCGGCCTCGGCCCCGGCGTCCACGTCGAACGCAGCCCCTGCCTGGGCCTGTGCGAGCGCGCTCCGGCGGCCCTGGCGGTCCGGGCGGGGGACCCGGTGCGTACGGCCGTGTCGGCGCCGGCCACCGTGCCCGGCGCGGTGCTCGCCGCGACCGCGCCCGACTCGGCCCCCGAGGAGCCACCGGCGGCGCTCGCGGTCCCCCAGGCCGGGGACCCGGACCTCGTCCTGCTCAGCAGGATCGGCGTCGTGGACCCGACGAGCCTCGACGACTACCGCGCCCACGGCGGCTACACCGCCCTGCGCCGGGCCTTCGCCCTCGGCCCGGCCGGCGTCATCCGCGAGGTGACCGACTCGGGCCTGGTCGGCCGGGGCGGCGCCGCCTTCCCCACGGGGCGCAAATGGCAGGCGACGGCGTCCCAGCCCGACCGCCCGCACTACCTCGTCTGCAACGCCGACGAGTCCGAGCCGGGCACCTTCAAGGACCGCGTGATCATGGAGGGCGATCCGTACGCCCTGGTCGAGGCGATGACCGTCGCCGCCTACGCCACCGGCGCGCACCGCGGCTACCTGTATCTGCGCGGCGAGTACCCGCGCTCCCTGGCGCGCATGGAGCACGCCCTCACCCAGGCCCGCGCGCGCGGGCTGCTCGGCGACGACGTCCTCGGGCAGGGCTGGTCCTTCGACATCGAGATCCGCAGGGGCGCGGGCGCCTACATCTGCGGTGAGGAGACGGCCCTGTTCAACTCCATCGAGGGCTACCGGGGCGAGCCGCGCGCCAAGCCGCCGTTCCCCGTCGAGAAGGGCCTGTTCGGCAAGCCGACGGTGGAGAACAACGTGGAGACGCTGGTCAACGTGTTGCCGATCCTGACCATGGGCGCCCCGGCCTATGCGGCGATCGGCACCGCGAAGTCCACCGGGCCGAAGCTGTTCTGCGTCTCCGGGAGCGTGGCGCGGCCCGGGATCTACGAGCTGCCCTTCGGCGCCACGCTGGGCGAGCTGCTGGACCTGGCCGGAGTGCGCGACGGGCTGCGGGCGGTGCTGCTGGGCGGCGCCGCGGGCGGCTTCGTACGGCCCGACGAGCGGGACATCCCGCTCACCTTCGAAGGCACCCGCCAGGCGGGCACCACCCTCGGCTCGGGCGTGGTGATGGCCTTCGACGACACCGTCCCGCTGCCCCGGCTGCTGCTGCGGATCGCCGAGTTCTTCCGGGACGAGTCCTGCGGGCAGTGCGTGCCGTGCCGGGTGGGGACCGTGCGCCAGGAGGAGGCGCTGCACCGGATCGCCGAGCGCACGGGCGCGGCGACCGCCGGGGACATCGCCCTGCTCAGAGAGGTCGGCCGCGCGATGCGGGACGCCTCGATCTGCGGTCTGGGCCAGACCGCGTGGAACGCCGTGGAATCCGCCATCGACCGCCTGGGGGCGTACGAATGACCATGACACCGCTGGGGATCCCCCGCCGCCTGCTGGAGTTCACCCTCGACGGGGAGCCCGTGCGGGCGCCCGAGGGATCGACGATCCTGGACGCCTGCCGGGCCGCCGGGAAGGACGTCCCGACCCTGTGCGAGGGCGACACCCTGCGCCCGAAGAACGCCTGCCGGGTCTGTGTCGTCGAGGTCGAGGGGGCCCGCACCCTGGTCCCGGCCTGCTCGCGGAAGGCCGAGCCGGGCATGGAGGTCCGCACCGGCACCGAGCGGGCGCGGCACAGCCGTAAGGTGGTGCTCGAACTGCTCGCCTCCTCGGTCGACCTGTCGACGACACCGCGGGCCGCCGAGTGGATCAAGGAGTACGGGGCCGAACCGGACCGCTTCGGCCCGGACGCGGCCCGGCTGAACGAGGAACCCAGGATCGACAACGACCTGTACGTGCGCGACTACGACAAGTGCATCCTCTGCTACAAGTGCGTCGATGCCTGCGGCGACCAGTGGCAGAACACCTTCGCGATCTCGGTGGCCGGGCGGGGCTTCGACGCGCGGATCGCGGTGGAGCACGACGCCCCGCTGACCGACTCGGCGTGCGTGTACTGCGGGAACTGCATCGAGGTGTGCCCGACCGGGGCGCTGTCCTTCAAGTCCGAGTTCGACATGCGGGCCGCGGGTACCTGGGACGAGGCCCGGCAGACCGAGACGACCACGGTGTGCGCGTACTGCGGAGTGGGCTGCAACCTCACCCTGCACGTGCAGGACAATGAGATCGTGAAGGTCACCTCGCCGCACGACAACCCGGTGACCCACGGCAATCTGTGCATCAAGGGCCGCTTCGGCTACCAGCACGTCCAGAACCGGAACTGATCGGGGCTGATGGGGACATGGGACGAGTCACGGAACGACGCAAGGTGATCCGGATCCGGGACGGGGCGGTCTCCACCCGCCCGGACACGCTCGTCGCCGAGGAACCCCTGGAGATCCGGCTCAACGGCAAACCGCTCGCGATCACCATGCGCACCCCCGGCGACGACTTCGCGCTCGCCGCCGGGTTCCTGGTCAGCGAGGGAGTCCTCGCGGAGCAGGGAGAACTCCAGAACATCGTCTACTGCGCGGGCGCCACGGCCGACGGCACGAACACCTACAACGTGGTCGACGTGAAGACGGCACCGGGCGTGGTGATCCCCGACATCACCCTGGAGCGCAACGTCTACACGACGTCCTCCTGCGGCCTGTGCGGCAAGGCCAGCCTGGACGCCGTACGGACCACCGCCCGCTGGCCCATCGCCGACACTCCCCCGGTCCGCGTCGAACCCGACCTGCTGTCGAGCCTCCCGGACCGGCTGCGCGCCGCCCAGCGCGTCTTCGACCGCACCGGAGGGCTGCACGCGGCGGCCCTGTTCAGCGAAGACGGGGAACTGCTCGACATACGGGAGGACGTCGGGCGGCACAACGCGGTCGACAAACTGGTCGGACGCGCACTCCAGAACGGCGAACTGCCCCTGTCCCGCGCACTCCTGCTGGTCTCCGGGCGCGCCTCCTTCGAGCTGGCGCAGAAGGCGGTGATGGCCGGGATCCCGGTGCTGGCGGCGGTGTCGGCGCCCTCCTCGCTGGCGGTCGACCTGGCCGCGGAGACCGGGCTGACCCTCGTGGGCTTCCTGCGGGGCACCTCCATGAACGTGTACGCGGGCGAGAACCGCGTCGCCCTACGGGCCGCGGCCGCCCAGGGCTGAACGGTTCCCCGCTGCACGACGGCGGGACCCCGAGCGGCGGGGAGCGCCCCCTGCGCCGCCCGGGGTCTCGCTGCTGTATGGGTCGGTCGCCTTCGGGCGCTTTGTGCCGGTGGCCCGGGTTAAGTGGCTCTTGGTTGGGTCGGGTAGCCGGGTCACGTTGCCGTGACCCGGCCCCCTCAGAACCGGACGTGCGAGCTTTCCCCGCATCCGGCTCAAGCAAGCCCCATGGGCTT
>NZ_JBIAQC010000023.1:0-48193 GCF_042888685.1 Streptomyces sp. NPDC002779 | reverse complement strand
TCCCGGGAAGCTGCGCGCCGTAGCGGCCGAAGAGGCCACAGGCTCAGTCACAGTGCTCCATCACAGTCGGCCTTCAAGACCACAACCGGGTCTTGAAGGCCGACGTCACGCACGTCCTCGAATTCGCCAATAGCGTCGGTGGGGAGTCGGACGGGGCGTGACGGCCGGGGAGGCTGGGCCGTAGGCGTGGGGTCCGGGTTACAGCCCGATGGTGCCAGGGCCCGCGCCGCGCATGACGGCGTCCTTGACCGACTGCGGGTTGTCGACCGTGTAGTTGTAGTAGTCGGCCGGGTCCTCGACGCTTCCGCCGGTCACGGGTTCGCCGGTGTCGCCGACGAAGACGTTGTTGCGCTCGACGATCGCGCCGTCGGGGCCCGAGTAGCTGTTGGTCATGGGCTCCTCGACGTCCTCGAAGTAGTTGCCCTCGATGAAGCAGCCGGAGTCCGCGTTGCAGGCCGGGCCGGTGTCGCTGTTGTCGAAGAAGTAGTTGTTGTAGATGTGCACCGGGTCGCCGAAGCGGGTGCGCGGGTTGCGCTGCGGGGTGCGGTCGTACCAGTTGTGGTGGTACGTCACCTTCAGCCGGCCGGTGTCCTGGGCGCCGTTGCTGTCGGAGTGGCCCAGCAGCATGTTCTTGGCGTGGTGGTGGGTGTGGTTCCAGGAGACCGTGATGTAACTGGAGCCGCGCTTGATGTCGAGCAGTCCGTCGTATCCGGCGGACAGGTCGTTGTGGTCGATCCAGACGTGGTGGGAGAACATCTGGATGTTGATCGAGTCGTCGCTGGCGTCGCGGAACGTCAGGTTGCGCACGATCACGTTGTGCACGGCGTTCGCGGGCGGCGAGGTGACGGTGCTCACGGGGAGGCCGATGTTGAGGCCGCCGCCGGTGATCCCGGAGTTCGCGCCGACGCCGACGATCGTCTTGTCGGAGGTGACGTCGTACATCCCGTCGGGCAGGGTGATCATGCCGTTGACGCGGACGATCCTGGGCCCGGTCGTCTTGATGGCGGCGATCAGGGCATCGGCGGTGGAGACGGTCACGGTGGGCCCGCCCGCGCCGCCGGTGGTGCCGTTCTGGCCCCAGGCGTTGACGCTCGCGAAGCCGGTGGGGGCCGACTCGGCGAGGGCGGCCGCGGGGGCCTCGGTGGCGGCCGGGGCCGCCGCGGTGGCGGCCAAGGTGGCCAGCGCCGCGAGGAACAGGGTGCCTTTGCGGTGCATCTGCGACTCCTTCGGGTGGGAGGGCTCAGATCCGGCCGGTGCCGACGCCGGCGGCGACGATGCCGGGGACGCTCGACGCGGCGTCGAGGGTGTACGCGTAGTAGGTGCGCGGCTCGACGACGGTGCCGAGGGTCTCGGGCGCGCCGGAGTTGACGTACACGTTGTTCCGCTCGACGACCCGGCCGGGGCCGCTGTCGTCGTAGCCCGAGTAGATGGGGTGGGGCACGTTCTCGAAGTAGTTGCCCTCCACCAGCACGCCCGCGTTCTCGGTGGAGGCCACTCCGTAGAGCCGGTTGTTGCGGTAGTGGTTGTTGTAGACGTGTACGGGCTCGGCGAAGCGGACACGGGGGTGGCGCTGGTCGGTGCCGTCGAAGAAGTTGTGGTGGTAGGTGACGCGCAGCTTGCCCCGGTCGGCGGTGTAGCTGTCGCTGTGGCCGAGCAGGCAGGTCTTGCTGTGGTCGTGGAAGTGGTTCCAGGAGATCGTGATGTAGTCCGACTCGCGCTTGACGTCGAGGAGCCCGTCGTAGCCCTGCGAGAAGTCGCAGTGGTCGATCCACACGTGGTGGGCGCGGTTGGTGACGCTGACGGAGTCGTCCGAGGCGTGGGTGAAGCGGATGTTGCGGATGATGACGTTGTTGCCGGGGCGGGTGGTGGAGCCGAGCTGGAGCCCGCCGCCGGTGATCTCCGCCGTGGAACCGACGCCCAGGATCGACTTGTTGGCGACGACGGTGAGCATGCCGTCGATCTCGATGCGGCCGGAGACGAGGAGGACGTAAGGGGAGTTGCGGTTGACGTAGTCGGCGAGCTGGGCGCCGGTGGTGACGGTGACGGTGGGCCCGGCGACGCCGCCCGTGGTGGTCGTGAGGCCGAGCGCGGGAACGCTCGCGAAGCCGTCGGCGCTCTGCGCGGCCAGGGCGGCGAGCCGCTGCGGGGTGGGCGCGGCAGCGGGGGCGGCGAACGCCCTGGTGGCGGCCGTGCCCGAGGCCAGCAGGGCGGCGGAGGCGGCGGTGGTCGCGAGCAGGCCGCGACGGGACAGCGGGGGTGTGTCCGGCATGGAGGTCTCCTTCAGATCCGGCCGACGCCGGCACCGGCGGCGACCAGGGCGGGGACGGTGGCGGGGGCGTCGAGGGTGTACGCGTAGAAGGTGCGCGGCTCGGTGACGGTGCCGAATCGCTCGGGGGCGCCGCAGTTCACGTAGACGTTGGAGCGCTCGACCACCCGGCCGGGGCCGCTCTCGTCGTAGCCCGAGTAGATCGGGTGGGGCACGTTCTCGAAGTGGTTGCCTTCCACGAGCACGCCCGCGTCCTCGGTGGACGCCACCCCGTAGAGGGTGTTGTTCCGGAAGTGGTTGTTGTAGACGTGCACGGGCTCACCGAAGCGGACGCGCGGGTGGCGCTGGGCCGTGCCGTCGAACAGGTTGTGGTGGATGCTGACCCGCAGCCGGCCCCGGTCCTGGGAGCCGTTGGCGTCCGAGTGGCCGAGCAGCATGGTCTTGCTGTGGTCGTGGAAGCGGTTCCAGGAGACGGTGACGCAGTCCGCGCCGCGCACGATGTCGATGAGGCCGTCGGCGCCGGAGCTGAAGTCGCAGTGGTCGATCCAGATGTGGTGCGAGGACTGCTGGATGCTCAGCGAGTCGTCGTCGGCGTGCGTGAAGCGCAGGTTGCGGATGATCACGTTGTGGCGGCGGTACATGTCGAGTCCGCCGCCGGTGATCTCCGCGTCGTCGCCGAGTCCGACGACCGTCTTGTTCGAGCGCAGTCCCTGCTTGCTGGTGATCTCCATGGTGCCGGAGACCTGGATGACGTACGGCCCCTCGCGGTCGCAGTAGTCGAGAAACGTCTCGGCGTCGGTGACGGTGACCACCGGGCCGCCCGCGCCGCCGGTGGTGCCGGACAGGCCGTGCGCGGCGATGGAGGCGAAGCCGTCGGCGCGCTGCGTGGCGGACGGGGCGTACTCGCCGGGGCGGGCGGAGGCCCGCGCGGGGGAGCCGGCCGCCAGCAGGGCGGCGGAGGCGCCCGCCGACGCGAGCACGGCGCGACGGGTGGGCCGGGGACGGGAGGTCATGGCCGGCCCCCTCAGATCTTTCCTGTGCCGGCGCCGGCCGGGACGACGGTCGGCACCTCGGCGGCCCGGTGGAGGGTGTACGCGTAGTACGTGCGCGGCTCGGTCACCGAACCCCGGGTCTCGATCGCGTGGTTGCAGTCGACGAGGATGTTGTCGCGCGCGACGAGACGGCCGAGGTCACCGCTGAAGTCCACCCGCGCGGGGTTGTTGACGCTGAAGAAGTAGTTGCCCTCCAGCACCACCCCGGCGTCCATGGTGGAGGCCACGCCGTAGCTGTTGTCGCGGTAGTAGTTGTTGTAGACGTGCACCGGATCGCCGAAGCGGATGCGCGGATTGCGCTGGTCGGAGGCGTCGAAGTAGTTGTGGTGGTACGTGACGCGCAGCCGGCCCCGGTCCTGGGCGGCGTTGTCGTCGTCGTGGCCGAGCAGCAGCGTCTTGTCGTGGTCGTGGAAGCGGTTCCAGGAGACGGTGACGTAGTCGGAGCCGCGCTTGATGTCGACGGCGCCGTCGTCGCCGTTGGAGAAGTCGTTGTGGTCGATCCAGATGTGGTGGGAGAACATCTGGATGTTGATCAGGTCGTCGCTGGCGCCGTCGAACCGCAGGTTGCGGATGATGATGTTGTGCACGGCGTTCGCGGGCGGTGAAGTGACGGAGTCGCTCACCGGGAGGCCGATGTGCAGTCCGCCGCCAGTGATGCGGGCGCTGCCGCCGAGCCCGACGATCGTCTTGTCGGAGGCCACCGGATGCATGCCGTCGGTGGAACCGGTCGGCAGCGTGATCGTGCCGCTGACCTGCACGGTCAACGGGCCGGGGCGGGAGATGTAGTCCAGGAACTGGGCCGTGGTGGTGGCGGTGACGACGGGACCGCCCGCGCCGCCGGTGGTGCCGTTCTGCCCGAGCGCGTTGACGGAGGCGAAGCCGTCGGCGGTGGCGATGGCGGCGGTGCTCTCCGGGGCCGCGGCAGCGGTGGGCGCGGGGCCCATCAGGACGGCGGCGAGGGCGGCGAGGGCAGTGAGCGCGGCCCGTGCCGTACGGCGCCGGACGGGCGACGGCGGACGGACCGGTAATCGCGACGGTCCGGCGGGTCGTGGGGTGAGCAGACGCATGACGGGTGTCCCTTTCTCCGGTTTTCCTGCTTCTCCGGTCCTTGTGGCGTTGCGTGGGCAGGCCAGGCAGGCCAGGCAGGCCGGACCGGCCGGTGCCCTAGGCGGGGCGGTACGGGTGAGGCTTGCGGCTCTGCAGGGTGCGGCTAGCTACTGCGGCTTGCTTGCGGCTCTGCGCTGACTGGCGGCGGGGCGGTGCGGCTCCGGAACTGCGGGGCCGCGGGGCGCGGAACGTGTGCGGCTCTGGGCGCTGTGCGGCCGGAAGAGCCCGACCGAGAGGGTGCAAGCGCTTTCTTCGGAAAGTAAGCGCTTTCCCTGGGGTGCGTCAACTCACGGCGCCGGTACGGAAGTCGCCAGTTTCCATCAGAAGCAGACATGGCAGGAAAGGTGGAAGTGTGCCATTGAGGACATCCCCGGCGGCCGTAAAAGGGATCTCGCCCGGCCTGGTCGGCTGCATCGACGCCCGCACCCACCCCGTACGACAAAGTCGGCCTTCAAGACCCCAACCGGGTCTTGAAGGCCGACGTCACGCGCGCCCCCGAATTCGCCCACAGCGTCTGACTCAGGGGAGGGCGTCGCCATTGCCGAACAGTGGAGCTCGTTGATCGCGGCGGATAGCGTGTCTGGACGTAATCGCGCTCGTGCAGGTGTTGCTCTTCGACGACCATGTGGCCGGCCAGTCCAAGGGCCTGACAACGTCGCCTGATTCGCGGCCGGCAGCGATGTCGGTCAGAACGGGCAGGGCGGCAAAGCTTGCCGTATACGCCAACACCGTCTGTGCAGTCGTCAGGTCGATGACGGACGCCATGCCAGGTCCGTACTGCGCACCACTGACAATCCGGTCCTCATGTCGTCCTCATCGAGTCTCGGGACCGGGAGCCCGGGCCTGCGGACCGTCTCCTTCCTCGGCCTCCGCCTTCACTGCCGCGTCCAGCAGCGGCCCCAGCTCCCGTGTCACGGTCGTCAGGGCTCGGACGTCCTGTTCGGCTCGGGCGATGAGGATCGCTCCCTCCAGGGTGCTGATCATCAGCGTGGCGAGGGGTTCCGCGCGCTCTTGTGGGACGCCCATGTCGGCGAGGGCCCGGGCGACCGGGCCGGTCCACGTGGCGAAGGCGGTGGCGGCGGCCTCTCGGGTGGAGGCGATCGACTCGGCGCAGTCGACGGTCGCCGCGGCGACCGGGCAGCCCGCCGCGAAGTCCGCCGTGCCGTACTCGTCGGTCCACTGCCGCACCATCGCCGCGAACAGCCCGGCGGGCGTGGGCTCCGGCAGCCCCGCCAGGAAGCGGGCGACGCGCTTGCCGGCGTACCGGCCCGCCCAGTCGACGGCCTCGTTGACGAGCTGTTCCTTGCCGCCGGGGAAGTAGTGCTGGAGGGAGCCCCGGGGTGCCCCGGCGTGCGCGGCGACGTCCCGCATGCCGGTCGCGGTGACCCCGTGGCGGCGGATGAGCTGGGCCGCGCTGAAGACCATCCGCTCGCGCGGCCCGTGGGCGGACTCCGCCATCCTCGACCTCTTCCCGCCGTCCCGCAGCAGCCCTGCACCGCCCACTCTATGACCGGTGTCATAACCGACGCTACTATGACCGCTGTCATAGCAAGCGCCCCACCTCGGACAGGCGGTACGCCGTGCGGCACATCGGCTTCATCGGGCTCGGCGTCATGGGACAGCCCATGGCGCTGCGACTGGCCCGCTCCGGAACCCCCTTGGTGGTGTGGAATCGCACGCGCGCACGCTCCGAACCGCTGCGCGAGGCCGGCGCTGTGGTGGTGGAGGGACCCGCCGAGGTGTTCGCGCGGACGGACGTCGTTCTCCTCATGCTGGCCGACGACCTCGCCCTGGACAGCGTCCTGGGCCGCGGCACCCCGCACTTCGCCGAACGCGTCGCCGGCCACGTCGTCGTCCACATGGGCACGACCTCACCCGCGTACTCGCGGGACCTGGAATCCGACGTCCGCTCGGCGGGCGGGCGGTACGTGGAGGCGCCCGTCTCCGGCTCCCGCGTCCCCGCGGAGCGCGGGCAGCTGGTGGGGATGCTGGCCGGAGCCGAGGACGCCGTTACGGTCGTACGGCCGCTGCTGGCACCCGTGTGCCGGACGACGTTCGTCTGTGGCCCCGCGCCGAACGCCCTGCTCATGAAGCTGGCGGTGAACCTGTTTCTGATCACGCAGGTCACCGGCCTGACCGAGGCGTTCCACTTCGCCGAGCGGCAGGGCCTCGACCGGCAGCTGTTCCTGGACGTCCTGGACGCCGGTCCGATGGCCAGCGCCGTCTCCCGGATGAATGCGTCCAAGTTGCTCGACCGCGACTTCGCGGTGCAGGCGGCCGCCCACGACGTGCTGAAGAACAACCGGCTGATCGCCGAGGCCGCCCGCGGGACCGGGCTCGCCTCACCGCTGCTCGACGTGTGCCACGCGCTGTTCGAGGAGACCGTGGCATCGGGGTACGGCGGCGAGGACATGGCCGCAGTGCTGCGGGCGCTGGAGGCACGCACCGCGAAGGGGAACTGGCGGGGCGCCGCCCGACCGTAGGGCGGTCAGTCCCGGTCGGGCCCTCGGGAATCCCGTACGCCGCTCCACCCTCAGCCGAATGGCCCCCGTGTCACAGGCATGGCCTCACTCAGGTGTGGTGAACAGACCAGGCCGACTTTCTGGATGCCTGGGTCCTGGGAGGTCGCAGCCCAGCTCTTGAGGCAGTCGATGACCGGCCGCTCAGTTATGGCATGGGCGAACGCGGTGAGGCTCTCGGTCACGTCCGCGGAAGTGGTGTATCGACGGCCACTCGGTGATCTCTTCTTCGAGGTTATGCGGTCCTACCTTCAGGCGGCCGCCCTCCGGGCGGCGCTCGCGCACGCGGGGGTCGGTCCGGAGGAGGTCGACTACGTCAACGCCCACACCACCGGTTCCGTCGCCGGGGACGCGGCCGAGGCGCACGCCCTGCTGGACTCTTCGGCCCCGGCCGGCACGCGCTGGTCAACTCCACCAAGCCGCTGCTGGGACACTGCCTGACCTCGGTCGGGCTGCTGGAGCTGGTGGCGACGCTGATCCAGATGCGGGAAGACTTCCGCCACGGCAACCCCAACACCGAACAGCCCTTGGCGGAGGAACTCCCTCTCGTGGGACGGTCCGCCGCCCTGGGACCGGTACGCGTCGCGCTGTGCCACAGCGTCGCCTTCGGCGGGATCAATGCGGCGGTCGTCCTACGACGGTGAGCCGACCACGTTCCCGACGTCGAACGCGAAGCAAGGTGTACGCGCTCCGCGTGTGACGCGGGAACGGTCCCGAAGCCGGACGGGAGAACAGCGCGGCGCGCCCGCGGTGCGTGCGTCACCTCCACCGTGGGGTGACGGACACCGGCGGATTCGCCGGGCTGCTCGGCCGACTTCTCAGGGCGCCCAGGGCTTGAGCATGTCCGTCATCGCGTCCGTCAGGGCGAACTGCAGCAGTGGGCCGTAGGTGACCCGGCCGACGCCAAGACGGCGGAAACGCTCGAGGTCATGCTTGACGGGATGGGCGGTGGAGTTCACGGGAACGCCGACGGCGCTGGTCACGGCAGCGAGCAGCTCGTCGTCGTCCTGGATGGCCACCGGGTAGACACTGTCGGCACCGGCCTGTTCCAGTGCCCGCAGCCGGTCGATCGCCTCGTCGAGGACGCCGGCGGCGTCCTGCGCGTGCAGGAAGAGGTCGGTGCGCCCGTTCACCCAGAGCGGGACCCCCGCGTCGTCGGCCGCCGCGCGCAGGCCGCCCACGAATGCGGCGTGCTCCTGGGTGCTGCGCACGCGGCCGCCGTCGGAGTGGACGGTGTCCTCGATGTTGAGGCCCGCGGCGCCGGCCCCGATGAGCCCGGCGACGATGTCAGCGGGCTCCTGCCCGTACCCGGCCTCCAGGTCTACGGACACGGGGACGTCGACCGCCGCGACGATCGGCTTGACGGCGGCTATGACCTCCTCGAAGGTCTGCCCCTCGTGGTCGTCGGCCCCGCGGGAGTCCGCGAGGGGATGGCTGCCGATCGTCAGCGCGGGGAACCCGGCGGCCACTGCCGTGCGCGCGGACCAGACGTCCCAGACGGTCGGCAACACGAGCGGCTGGTACTCGGCGTGCAGCTGCTTGAGGCGTTGAGCGCGCTCAACAACGGTGTGGAGATCCATACGAGCAACGCTACCCCGGCACCGCCAAGTACCGGGCGGGCGACCGGCGTTCGCAACGCCCCGCATCGTGGACGCACCCGGCAAGCCTCTCGCAGCACGCATAGGACTGTTCGGCTCCGCTTCGGCCGTGACCGCGGGGATCAACGGCCCTGACCTGCGCGGGCGTTCGTCCCCGAGAGGCACGGGAGGACGCGACCGGAGCCGGATCGCTGATAGACCCATGGGCAGCCGGGACGCGCGAGCCGCTGTCCACGCACGTCCGCCCTTGCTGAGGGACTCCGCGTGTTCAGGACCGCTCGTCGCAGTCCGGCCCGACGAGGCGTGTCCCTGCTGCCTCGCCCTGTGGTTCCGTGGCGTGATCGGCGGGGCCTCTCCGGCCCCGCCCCTGTGCGGGCCTGCCCGTTCGGGCGCGCGGAGTTGCAGGGCTTTATGAGTGCGGCAAGAGCCGACATTCCATTAAGCGCAGGTCAACTGCCCGTTTCAGAGGCGGTGTTCGGCTCCGTGGGAATGTTTGTATCGGGGGTTTCCGGTGCCCGAAAAAGGCCCGATCGTAAAGGAGTTGACGGGTTGCCGAGGTCACTGGGTCAACCCTTGCCACAGGAGTGGCCGCCCCTTAATCTCGAATGCGTCGTTCCCCCTGTTGCGATTCCCCTCTTCGTCCCGTGGAGGTTTTCGTGCTGCCCAGCTTCCGTCCGGGCCCGCGTTCGACCACCGAGATCGAGTGATCATGACAACGTTATCCGCTGTGTTGTCCCCGTTCCCCTGCCGGCCGCCTCGGCGCCGCACCCTCTGCCCAGCCTGATCCCTCCCGGGAGCCCGGCGCCCGCCGCCGGCCCGCCCGGGACGACGCGGACACCGGCCCCGCCACCGACGAGGTGACACCCGCCGTCACCGGGCGCTCGCCGACACCCAGGCACAGCGCATCGGTCCGTTCCGTGTTCGTTCACCCTTCCCTCCCTCACGAGCCCCCCACGCGCAGGAAGAAGGACGGTACGTCCGTGGCGACCACGAGTTTCCCCGACGCCTCGCCCCGTAAGAAGAATGCCGCCACCCCGGCTCCTCCCGCCCACCGCGAACCCGCCGGGAACGGCGCGCCTCGTGGTGCCGCGTCGGCGGGCGCCTGCATCGCCCACGCCTCACCGGGGGACCTGGTCATCACGGCCGCGGAACCCGAATTCGCCCGGCAATTCGGCCTGAGTGCCGACGAGATATGCGGACACGGTCTTCTCGATCTTCTCCGTTCACCCGTTCCCGCCCGGCTCCGAGAACAGTTCACCGCCCTTTCCGCGGGGCGTTGTCGGCGCTTCACGGAAAGCGTGACGGGCCGGGACGGAACCGGTGAGAAATTCCACGCGGAAATCACCGGGGTCGCCGTCCGGAATCCCTCGGGCGCCTTGGTCGGCGTGGTGGTCTTTCTGCGCCGCACCGCGGACGAGGTGTCCGGCGGGCCGGTGCTCAGTGCCCTCGACGCGCAGGTTCTGGAAGGGGTCGCGAGTGGCCAGTCCACCGTGCAGTTGGCCTCCCGTCTTTATCTGAGCCGTCAGGGAATCGAGTACCGCGTCGGGCAGATGCTGCGGAGGTTCGACGCGCCCAACCGCCCCGCGCTGGTGGCGCGTGCGCACGCGCTCGGGATGTTCGCCGCCGGGCAGTGGCCCCCGCGCGTCCTTCCGGAACGCGTCCGGTAGCACGAACCGGGCCCACCCGGAGCCCGGACGGCGGCCGTGGCGGTGACACCAACACCGCCACGGCCGCCGGCGTGCGTCTCACGCCGCCGAGGGCTGCCACGCCTCCTGGAAGCGGCGGCGGGCGCGGAAGAGACGGGAGCGGACCGTGCCCACGGGCAGGGCGAGCACCTCGGCCATCTCCTCCTCGTTGAGCCCATAGGCCCGCAGGGTGAGGACCTGCCGGTGCGCCTGGGACAGCCGCTCCAGCACATCGGTGATGTGCACCGCGTCCAGGGGGTTCTCCTCCTGCCGCGACTCCAGCTCGGAGCAGCTGTGCTCCTCGCCGTATCGCTTGGCGGTGCGGACGGCCTCACGGACCGTCACCGAGCGCACCCAGCCGTAGAACGCCGCCGGTTCGCGCAGGGAGCGCAGGCCGCGGTAGATGGCGAGCAGCGCCTCCTGTGTGGCGTCGGCGCCGTCGTCGTGGGTGATGGACCGGCAGATCCGGGCGACGTAGGGGGTGATGCCGGTCAGCAGGTGGTTCATCGCGTGCTCGTCGCCCGCCTGGGCTCGGGGGAGCAGCGTCAGGGGGGAGGGGAGTTCGCTGACGGTGGACATGTCGGGCTGAGACTCCTTACGGCAGCCGGGCGGGCGGGGGAGCGTGAGCGGGGGGAGGTGTTCAGGCCGTGACGGCGTCGGCGGGCCCGGGCTCCGCCGCCGTCGCGAAGCGGAGGAGGCCGCCGCGTACGTCGTCGCGGAACGCCCGCATGAAGGCCGGGCTGAAGCAGGCCGTGAAGTGCGGGAGTTCGATGGAGAGGCGGCCCTCGAAGGAGACGACGCACGCCATGACGGGGCTGCGTCCCGCCTGCGGGAAGTACTGCTCGCGCGCAGGCACCAGGCGCACGTCGACCGCGCGCAGCCCGTCCGGCAGCCGCGGGCCGGGGACGACGCCCATGTTGGTGGCGATCACCGTGGCCAGTTGCAGCGTGGGGGTGCGAGGGATCTCCGGGGTGATGCGCATCTCGTGGAACTGGTCGCCGCGGGCGAGGAAGTCGGCCAGGCGGCCGTGCACGGTACGGGCCAGTTCCAGCGGTTCGGAGTCCCCGGCCACGTCCAGGGTCTGGAGGTGGGTGGTGACCGCGGGGACCAGGGCGGCGGCGGGCACCGGCGGGGTCAGCCGGGAGCGCAGGTCGACGGGGGAGAGGCAGCCGAGGGTGCGGGGGCCGTCGCCGTCCAGGCGCCGCCGGGCCGCGGCCAGCAGGGCCGCGGCGATCAGCGCGTGCACGGAGACGCCCGCGTCGCGTGCCGTCCGGCGCAGCCGCGCGGTGAGGTCCGCGTCCAGGGTCAGCCGGTGCACCTCGATGCGCCCCTGCGGGCCGGTCCCGTCGCCGGTGGCGGCGTCGTACGGCACCAGTTCGACGGGGTGCCGCCGTACGTCCTCCAGGCGGCCGTCGAGGTACTTCGCCGTGTCGGACTCGTCGGCCGGGGGCAGCAGCCGGCTGACGGGCTCGGGCCAGCGCGGCCCGGAGGCGGCGGGTTCGGCGGCGGGTTCCCCCTCGACCAGCGCCCGGTAGCGGTCCCACAGGGCGTTGTGCAGGGCGATGCTGCTGTGGCCGTCGGTGATGGTGTGGTCGATCACCAGGACGAACAGGTGGCTCTCACCGTCCGGTGCGCTGACCAGGACGGCCCGGCTCAGCGGGCCCCCGACCGGCAGGGGCCTGTTCAGCTCCGTCGCGTAGGCCTCCTCCCCGTCGCCGGACCGGGTGGTGAGACGGGGCCGTTCGTCCTCGTCCAGGAGGCGCAGGACGTGGCCCGTGCCGTCCTGTTCGATGCGTGACCGCAGCCCCGGGTGGGCCTCGGTCATGGCGTCGTAGGCGGCCGACAGCGCGGCGGCGTCCACGGGGCCGCGCAAGGCGCAGGAGAGCACGGCCCTGCTTCTCTGGCCCACGTAGAGCGTCTCGACCGGACACAGCGCACGGTGCATGCCGTCAGCCTTCTTTCCGTCGTTCGTCGCGGGGGTCCCACGGCCCGGGAATCGGTGTGCCGCCGCGGCTGTCCGCGGGGGGCGGGGGCCTTTTGAGAGTGCACGGCGGAGCGTGGCCGAATCCAGTGCGGAGCCCGGCGTGCGGGGAAGTCGCGTGATTTCCCTAGAAGTTGGCGGCCGGGAAGAGGGAGTGGCGCCGCGCACTCCCCGGCATCGCATTCTTCAGGGAAACCCCTGAAGTGCGTCCGGAGAGCCGGGTTCCGCTTGACCCGGCCCGTTGCGGTGGCCCACCGTGCTGTGCCGGAAGACCGGGGCCGGGTGACGTGATCGCCCCCGCCCCCGGCGTGCCACCTGCCCTTCCACCCGTGGGCCCGCCCGGCGCGTACCGACACGCGCGGGCGGCACGGAGCGGTGGCCGCACCCGTCCGATCCGGCCGGGCCTTCGCCGTCCGGGACATTACGGCTTGCCACGTGAGGGTTGTGCTATGTCACTCCAGGAGGACGAACGTCGACCGCTGTCCGGGGCCCAGGAGGGCCTCTGGTACGCCGGACGGCTCGCACCGGACAGCGCCGCGTACAACACGGCGGAGGCGGTGGAGATCCACGGCCCCCTCGACACCGGCCTGTTCGAGACGGCGCTGCGGCGCGTCGTCGGTGAGGCCGACACCTTCGCCCTGAAGTTCGCCGACACCGACGACGGGCCCCGCTGCCGCCCCGCCGCGGACGCCGGCGACTGGCCCCTGCACCGGGCGGACGTCAGCGGCGCCGGGGACCCTGAGGCCGCCGCGTGGGCGCACGTCCGCGCCGACCTCGCGACGCCCGTGGACCTGGAGAAGGGCCCGCTGTTCGCGCACACCCTGCTGACCCTCGCCCCCGACCGCCACCTCTGGCTGCTGAGGGCCCATCACCTCCTGCTCGACGGCTACAGCTACAAGCTCCTCGGACGGCGCCTGGCCGACACGTACAACGCGCTGGCCGAGGGACGTGAGCCGGACCCCGCCGGATTCGCGCCGGTGAGCCGCCTCCAGGAGGAGGAGACGGCTTACCGCGCCTCCGACGCGTACGCCCGCGACCGCGAGCACTGGGCGCGGCGCCTGTCCGGCCTGCCCGAGCCCGCCCGGCTCACCTCCCGCACGGCCGCCCCCACCACGCCCTTCCTGCGCCGCACGGCCGAGCTGACGCCCGCCGAGACCGGCGCTCTCGACGCCGCCGCGGCCCGTCTCGGCGTCCGGCGCACCGACCTGCTGGCCACCACCACCGCCGCCTATCTGCACCGGATGACCGGCGCCCGCGACCTGGTGCTCGGCCTCGCCACCATGAGCCGCCTCGGCAGCGCCGCCCTGCGCACCCCCGGCACCGCCTCCGACGTCCTCCCGCTGCGCGTGGCCGCCGCCCCGGACACGCCCCTCGCGGAGCTGGCGGCGACCGTCGCGGACGAACTGAAGGCGCTGCGCCGCCACCAGCGGTACCGGGCCGAGTTCCTCCGCCGCGACCTGGGCCTGCTGGGCACCGGGCGGCGGCTGTACGGGCCGGTGCTCAACATCGTCCCGTTCGACGAGTCCCCGGTGTTCGGCGGGCACCCCACCACCTGGCACCACCTGTCCGGCGGAGCCGTCGACGACCTGCAGATCTCGGTGCGGCCCGGCACCGCCTCCGGGGGACTGTGGCTGGCCTTCGACGCCAACCCTGCCCTGTACGAGGAGGCCGAACTCGCCCTGCACCGGGACCGGTTCCTCACGGTGCTGCGCCGCCTGGCCGAGGCCGACCCGACGACCCCGCTGGGCGACCTGGACGTCCTGCTGCCGGGCGAGCACCCCCGCGACACGCCCGTCCACACGTATCCGGCCGAGCGGACCCTCACCGAGCTGTTCGAGGAGCGGGTGGCGGCCGGGCCCGAGCGGACCGCCGTCACCTGCGGGGGCGAACGGCTCACGTACGCCGCGCTCAACGCCGAGGCCAACCGTCTGGCCCGGCTGCTGACCGACCACGGCGCCGGGCCGGGCCGGGTGGTGGCCCTCGCCCTGGAACGCGGGACGCGGCTGCTGCCCGCCCTGCTGGCCGTCCTCAAGACCGGCGCCGCCTACCTGCCCCTCGACCCAGGCCACCCGGCCGGACGGCTGCGGCTGGTCGTCGAGGACGCCGCCCCCGTCGTCCTCGTCACCGAGGGCGCCCACGCCCACCTCGCCGGGGACGCGCTCCCTGTCGTCCGCCTGGACGACGAGCAGGTCGCCGCGGACCTGGCCCGCCGCTCCGCCGCCGACCTCACCGACGCCGACCGGCACGGGCCGGTGAGCCCGTCCGACACCGCGTACATCATCCACACCTCCGGCTCCACCGGCCGCCCCAAGGGCGTGCCCGTCCCACACTCCAACGTCGTCCGCCTCCTCGCCGCCGCGGCCGAGCACTTCGACTTCCGCGCCGACGACGTGTGGACGCTGTTCCACTCCTACGCCTTCGACTTCTCCGTCTGGGAGATCTGGGGCGCCCTGCTGCACGGCGGCCGGGTCGTCGTCGTCCCGTACGCCGTCAGCCGCTCCCCCCGGGAGTTCCTGGAGCTGCTGCACCGCGAGGGCGTGACCGTCCTCAACCAGACGCCCTCCGCGTTCGAGCAGCTCATCGACGCCGACCTCGAACGCGGCGGCGGCACCGGGGCGTTGCGGTACGTCGTCTTCGGCGGCGAGGCCCTGCGCCCGGCGCGGCTGCGCCCCTGGGCCGACCGGCACGGCCTGGACCGCCCCGCGCTGGTGAACATGTACGGCATCACCGAGACCACCGTGCACGTCACCCACCACCGCCTCACCCGCGCCGACCTCGACGACCCGCGCCGCTGCAGCGTGATCGGCACCCCCCTCGCCGACCTGCGCGTCCACCTCCTCGACGCCCAGGGACGCCCGGTGCCGCCCGGCGCGACCGGCGAGATGTACGTCTCCGGCCCCGGCGTCGCCGCCGGATACCTGAACCGGCCCGACCTGACCGCCGGCCGCTTCCTCGACGACCCCTACGGCCCGCCCGGCACCCGCATGTACCGCTCGGGCGACCTGGCCCGGCGCCGCCCCGACGGCACCCTCGACTACCTCGGCCGCGCCGACGCGCAGATCCAGCTCCGCGGCTTCCGCGTCGAACCCGGCGAGATCGAGGCCGTCCTCGCCGCCCACCCCGGCGTCACCCGCGCCGCCGTCGTCCCCCGCCGCGCCGACAACGGCGCCCTGCACCTCGTCGCCTACACCGTCCCCTCCGGCGACGCACCGGCCGGCCCCGCCGAGCTGCGCGCCCACGCCGCCGCGCACCTGCCCGAGCACATGGTCCCGGCCGCCTGCGTCCCGGTGGACACGCTGCCGCTGACCGCCAACGGCAAGCTCGACGTCGAGGCCCTGCCCGCCCCCGACTTCACCGCCGCCGCGACCGGCGCCCGGCCCGGCACACCGCGGCAGGCCCTGGTGTGCCGCCTGTTCGAGGAGGTGCTGAAGCTGCCCCGGGACACCGTGGGCACCGACGTGAACTTCTTCGACCTCGGCGGCGACTCCCTGCTCGCCACCCGTCTGCTGGCCCGCCTGCGGCACGAGACCGGCGTCGAGATCCCCATCACCGCCCTCTTCGGGACACCGACCCCCGACGCCCTCGCCCGGCGGCTCGACGTACCGGCGGACGGCGCCCTGCCCCGTCCGGCCCTCGGCACCGCCGAACGCCCGGCGCGGGTGCCGCTGTCGTACGCCCAGGAACGGATGTGGTTCCTGAACCGGCTCGACGACGGAGCGGCCACCTACAACATCCCGCTCCTCGTCCCGCTCGCCGCCGCTGTCAACACCGACGCGCTCCGGGCGGCCCTCGGCGACCTCTGCGACCGGCACGAGATCCTGCGGACGGTGATCGCCGACAACGATGGCGTCCCCCACCAGCGCATCCTGCCGCCGGGGGAACTGCGCCCCGTCCTGCGGCACGTCGACTGCCCCGCCGCGGAGACGGCCGCCCACGTCACCGCCGCGCTGCGGTACCGCTTCGACCTCACCGCCGAAAGCCCCCTCGCCGTCTGGCTGCTGGGCTCCACCCTGCTGTTCGTCCTGCACCACAGCGCCGCCGACGGCTGGTCGCTGCGTCCCTTCGCCGAGGACCTGAGCACCGCCTACGCGGCCCGCCGCGCCGGGCGGGCACCCGACTGGACACCGCTGCCCGCGCAGTACGCCGACTACGCGCTGTGGCAGCGCGCCCTGCTCGCCCCCGGACCGGACGGCCCCGGGCGGCTGGAGCGGCTCACCGCCCACTGGCGCACCGCCCTGGACGGCCTGCCCGAGGAGTGCACCCTGCCCGGCGACCGGCCCCGCCCCACCGCACCGCGCGGCGGCGGCGCGCACGTCGAGACGACCGTCGGCCCCGACCTGCACCGCAGCCTGCTGAGCCTCGCCGACTGCGAGGGCGCCAGCCTCTTCATGGTGCTGCACGCCGCCGTCAGCGCCCTGCTCACCCGCTGCGGCGCCGGCGAGGACATCGTCCTCGGCACCCCCGTCGCGGGCCGCACCGAACCCGCCCTCGACCCCCTGATCGGGCTCATCACCAACACCCTGGTGCTGCGCGCCGACACCTCCGGCGACCCCGCCTTCCGGGACCTGATCGCCCGGCTGCGCACCGCCGACCTGGCCGCCCTGGACCACCAGGACCTGCCCTTCGACCGGCTGGTCGACGACCTCAACCCGCCCCGCACACCCGGCCGCCACCCCCTGTTCCAGGTGATGCTGGCCCTGCAGAACAACGAACCCGCCGTCCTCGAACTCGACGGGACACGCGCCGAGCTACGGCCCACCGCCACCGGCACCGCCAAGTTCGACCTCTTCGTGGACGTCCTGGAACGCCACACCCCCGACGGCACCCCCGACGGCCTGACCCTGCACATCGAGTACGCCACCGACCTGTACGACCCCGGCACCGCCGAGGCGTTCGCCCGCGCCCTGCACGACGTCCTTGGCACCGTGAGCGCCGAGCCCGGCACCCGCGTCGGCGAGCTGCCCGCGCTCCCCGGGCGCACCCCCGCCCCGGCCGCGGCCGACCCAGCGGAACTGGAGGAAGCGGCCCTGTCCGTGCCCGGCATCCGCGACGCCCGCGCCCTGCCCGGCACCGACGGCACCCCAACGCGCCTGTACGTGGTCCCCGGGAGGGCGGACGCCGCCGTACGCGTCGAGGAACTCCTGGACCGCGCGGGCCACGGCACCGTCCGGGTCACGGCGGTCAACGCGCTGCCCCGCGCCGAGGACGGCACCGTCGACACCGCGGCGCTGCACGCCCTGCCCGCCATCGACCGCACCGCCGCCGGCACCTGGCGGGAGCGGCTGGCACAGATCCCGGGCGTCACCACGGCCGACGTGACGGTGGAGAACACCCCCGAGGAACTGGAACGCCGCCACACCGGCCTGCCCGACCGCACCACAAACCCAGCCCCCGCCGCCCGCACCCAGGCCGCCTCCGCCGTACCGGCCCTCAGCGAGGGCCCCGCCCTCACCGAGCCGTCCGTGCCGGGCTGGGCCGAGGCCCTGCGCCGCGCAGCCGCACAGGACCGGGGCGACATCGTCCACGTCCACGCCGACGGCAGCGAACACCGGCGCACCTACGCCTCCCTGATCCCCGAGGCCTCCCGCGTGCTCGCCGGTCTGCGCCGGGCGGGCCTGCGCCCCGGCGACCAGGTCATCCTCCAGTGCGACGCCACGGAGGACTTCCTCGCCGTGCTGTGGGGGTGCGTCCTCGGCGGCTTCGTCGCCGTCCCGCTGACCGTCCCCACCACCTACGACACCCCGTCGGCGGCCCTGGCCAAGCTGGAGGGCATCTGGCGGATGCTCGGCCGGCCCTGGATCGTGTGCTCCGCCGGCCGCGAGGCCGGGCTGCGCGCGGTCGCCGCCCGCCAGGACTGGCCCGGCCTGCGGCTCACCACGGCCGACGCGCTGCGCGAGGCGCCCGAGGACCACGACTGGCACCCCGCCGCACCGGACGACCTGATGCTGATGCTGATGACGTCCGGCAGCACCGGCCTGCCCAAGGCGGTGCGCCTCACCCACCGCAACGTCCTGACCCGCTCCGCCGCCACCGAGCAGCTGAACGGCCTCGGCGCGGACGACGTCTCCCTGAACTGGATCCCCCTCGACCACGTCACCGGCGTGGTGATGTTCCACCTGCGCGACGTGTACCTGGGCTGCCGCCAGATCCACGCCCCCACCTCCTACATCCTCCAGGACCCGCCGCGCTGGATGGACCTCGCCGACCGGCACCGGGTCACCGTCACCTGGGCGCCCAACTTCGCCTTCGGACTCCTTGCCGAGCACTCCCACCGCTTCACCGGCCGCACCTGGGACCTGTCGCCGATGCGGCTGGTGATGAACGCCGGCGAGGTCATCGTGGCCCCGGCCGCCCGCCGGTTCCTGCACACGCTGAAACCGTTCGGCCTGCCGCAGGACGTGATGCACCCCGGCTGGGGCATGTCCGAGACCTGCTCCGTGGTCACCGACGCCGTCCTGCCCGCCGAACCCGTCCCCGGCGAGGGGACGTTCGTGAGCTGCGGCCTGCCCTACCCCGGGTTCGCCATGCGGATCGTCGACGAGCAGGGCACACTCCTCACGGAGGGCGAGGCGGGCCGGTTCCAGGTCCGCGGCACCTCCGTGACCGGCGGCTACCACGACAACCCGGGCGCCAACGCGGAGGCGTTCACCGAGGACGGCTGGTTCGACACCGGCGACCTGGCGTACCTGCGCGACGGTGAGCTGTACATCACCGGCCGCGCCAAGGACGTCATCATCGTCAACGGCGTCAACCACTACAGCCACGAGATAGAGGCGTGCGTCGAGGAACTGCCCTACGTGGAGCGCAGCTTCACCGCCGCCGTCGCGGTGCGCTCCGATCCGTCGTCGCCCACCGACGAACTCGCGCTCTTCTTCCACGTCACCGAGGAGGTCACCCCCGGTGCCCTGCGTGAGATCGCCGGGAAGGTGACCCGGGAGATCGGCGTCAGCCCGGCCTTCCTCATCCCGGTCGTGCGGGACGCGATCCCCAAGACCGAGATCGGCAAGATCCAGCGCACCAGGCTCCGCAAGAGCTTCGAGGCGGGCGCCTTCGACGACGAGGTCCGCCGGACCCAGCTGCTGCTGGGCACCGCCGCGACCGTCCCCGACTGGTTCCTGCGGCCGGTGTGGCAGCGCACGGAACGCCCCCGGGCCCGGACGACGCCGCCCGGCCGGCACACCCTCGTCCTCACCGGCGGCGACCCCCGGGTCCAGCGGCTCGCGGAACGGCTCGCCGACGTACTGCGGTCCGGCGGAGGCCTGTGCACCGTGGTCGGTGAAGGGACGTCGTACACCCGGCTCGACGCCGCGCACCACCGCCTGCGGCCCGCCGAGGAAGCCGACTACGCCGAGCTGCTGCGGCGGCTGGACGACGACCGGCGGCCGGTCGACGCCGTCCTCCACCTCGACGGGCTGCGCGGCCCCCGTGCTCCGCGGACGGCGCCGTGGGACACGACCGGTGCGCAGGAACTGCTCGCCTTCGCCCGCGCCCTCGCCGCCCGGCCCGGCCGGCAGCGCCCCGTCGACCTCGTGTACGTGACGGCGGGCGCCCAGGCCGTACGCCCCGGCGACCGCCCGTCCCCGGCCCACGCCATGGCGGGCGCGCTGCTCAAGTCGCTGGCCGAGGAGTTCGGCTGGCTGCGCGGCACGCACCTCGACCTCCCGCCGGACGACAGCACGGACCCGCTGGCCCTGCTGACGGCCGAGGCGACCGTCACCGCGGACGGCGCGGAGGTGGCGTACCGCGACGGACACCGCTACGCACGCCGCCTCGCCGCCCTGCCCGACACCCCGTCCCGCGCCGAGCCGCCCGCCCACGACGGTTTCGCGCTGCTCACCGGCGGCCTGGGCGGCGTCGGCGCCGAGCTCGCCGCCCATCTGCTGCGCACCCCCGGCACCCGGCTCCTGATCACGGGCCGCACACCGGAATCCGAGGCCGAGGGCCTTGCCCGCCTGCGCGAGCTGGGCGAGGTCCGCTACGCCCGCGCCGACGTCACCGACGAACACCAGGTACGGGCTGCGGTGGAGGCCGCCGCCGAGGCGTGGGGCGCGCCCCTGTCGTCCGTGCTGCACCTGGCGGGGGCGCTCGTCGAACGCCCCGTGGGCGAACTGGACGCCGCCACCTGGCGCCGGGCCCTCGCGGCGAAGACGAGCGGCGCGTGGACGCTGCACCGGCTCACCGCCGACCACCCGGTCACCTCCTTCGTCACCTTCTCCTCGGTGAACGGCTTCTTCGGCGGCGCCATGAACGCCGCCTACGCCGCCGCCAACGCCTACCTGGACGCCCTCGCCCGGTACCGCCGGAGCCTCGGCCTGCCCGCGCAGTCGCTGGCGTGGAGCATGTGGCGCGAACGCGGCATGAGCCGGGGCTACGGGCTCACCGCCCTCACCGAGGCCCGCGGCTACCGGCTGCTCGACGCGCCCGCCGCGCTGCGCTCGTTCGACCTGGCCCGCACGCTGGACGAACCGCACCTGCTCATCGGCGCCGACCGCACCGCCCCCTGGGTCCGCAGCCACGTCGTCGCCCCCGTGCGCCAGACGCGGCGCCTGGCCGCCCGCGTCGGCCTGGAGGACGGCACCGACCTGGGCGCCCTGTACCGCGCGGCGGCCGACGGCGCCCGCGCGGCGGAGCTGTCGGACGACACGTGGACGCTGCGCTCGGCGGGTACCACCGCACGCCCGGACGAGGCGGGGGCGGGGGAGGAACTGCGGCGGCTGGAGAACCGGCTCGCCGAGGTGTGGTGCGGCGTGCTGGGCCGCGACCGGGTGGGCCGGGACGAGAACTTCTTCGACCTGGGCGGCAACTCGCTGCTCCTCGTCACCGCCCAGACCGCCGTCAACCGCGCCTTCGGCACCGACCTGTCGGTGGTCGACCTGTTCGCCCACCCCACGGTCCGGGACCTGGCCCGTCACCTGTCGGCCGCGGGGGCCGGTGCACCGGCGGTCGCCGAACAGCCGCCACGGCAGGAGGCCGACGGCCTGGACCGCGCCAGGGAGCAGGCACAGCGGCAACGCGCCGCCCGCGCGCGCCGCACCGCACGGCAGGGCAAGGACCGGGACCGTGCCTGACAGGCCGAGCGGCACGCGGCACCCCACCGAGCCGTACGACGACCGGACGCAGCCCCTGCCGTGCTCCACCCAGCCGTACGACGACCGGACGCAGCCCCAGCCGCGCCGCACCCAGCCGTACGACGACCGGGCGAAGCCCACCCCACACCCCGCCGAGCCCCGAGACGACCGGGCGAAGCCCACGCCGCACACCACCGAGCCCCGAGACGACCGGGCGAAGCCCACGCTGCACACCACCGAGCCGGGAGAGGACGAGGCACAGGCCGTGCATGACACCAGCGCACCCCACGACGAGGAGTTCCCCGAGTTCCCCGCCGTCGCCGTCATCGGCATGGCGGGCCGCTTCCCCGGCGCCGACGACCTCGACGCCTTCTGGGAGAACCTCGCGGCCGGGCGGGAGGCGATCCGGCCCGTCACCGACGAGGAGTACCTCGCCGCCGGCGGCGACCCGCGCGGCCTGGCCGACCCCACGCTGATCCGGATGGTGTCGGCCGTCGAGGGCATCGACCGCTTCGACTCCGGATTCTTCGGTTACAGCCCCGCCGAGGCCGCCGTCGTCGACCCGCAGCAGCGGCTGCTGCTGGAGACGGCCTACCACGCCCTGGAGGACGCGGGCTGCCTCGGCGGCGACCGTACGGCCGAGGCGGTCGGCGTCTACGCGGGCGCGGGCGACAGCCGCTACTACCCGGCCCACGTGCACCCGCGCTTCGCAGGGCAGCCCGGCTCGGTGGAGCTGGTCCACGCGGCCACCGCCAACTCCCTCGGCACGCTCGCCACCCGCGTCTCCTACGAACTCGGCCTCACCGGACCGAGCGTGTCCCTCCAGACGGCCTGCTCCACCGCGCTGGTCGCCGTGCACACCGCCTGCCAGGACCTGCTGGACCACCGTTGCGACACCGCGCTCGCCGCCGCCGTCTCCCTCAACCCCTCGGCCGCGCTCGGCTACCGCCACGTGCCCGACGGACCGTTCTCGCCTGACGGCCACTGCCGCGCCTTCGCCGCCGACGCCGCCGGAACCTCCTCCGGCGACGGCGTCGGGGCCGTCGTGCTCAAGCGGCTGGAGGACGCCCTCGCCGACGGCGACCGCATCCGCGCCGTCATCCGCGGCAGCGCCGTCAACAACGACGGCCGCCGCAAGGTCGGCTTCAGCGCGCCCAGCGCCGCCGGACAGACCGAGGTGATCCTCGCCGCGCAGGCCCAGGCGGAGGTCGACGCCGGCACCATCGGCCTGATCGAGGCGCACGGCACCGCCACCAAGCTCGGCGACCCGATCGAGGTGTCCGCGCTCACCGAGGCGTTCCGGCACAGCACCCGGCGGACCGGCTTCTGCGCCCTCGGCTCGGTGAAGACCAACATCGGCCACCTCGGCGCCGCCGCGGGCATCGCCGGACTCATCAAGGCCGTCCTGGCCCTGGAACACCGGCAGATCCCGCCGAGCCTGCACTTCGACCGCCCCAACCCGCTCATCGACTTCGACGCGAGCCCGTTCCGCGTGCCCACCGCACTGGAGGACTGGCCCGAGGGCGACCACCCCCGCCGAGCCGCCGTCAGCGCCTTCGGCATCGGCGGCACCAACGCCCACGTGATCCTGGAGGAGGCCCCGCCCACCGCCCCCGGCACCCCCCGCCCGCCCGAGGACGGCCGCCGCCTGGTGCTGCCGCTGTCCGCGCGCACCGCGGGCGCCCTGCGCGGCCAGGCCCAGGCACTCGCCCGGCACCTCGAACGCCGCCCGGACCTGCGCCTGGACGACGTGGCGCACTCCCTGCGCACCGACCGGCCGGCGCTGCGCCACCGCCTCACCGTCACCGCGGCCTCCCGCGACGAGGCCCTCGACGCGCTGCGCTCCGCGGCCCCCGCCACCCCGCCGCTCTCCGACGACCCGGCCCGCGTGGCGTTCCTGCTGCCGGGCGGCGGCACCCAGTACCCGGGCATGGGCGCGGAGTTGTACCGCGACGACACCGTCTACCGCGACACCGTCGACGAGTGCGCCCGCATCCTGCGGCCCGTCCTCGGCGCCGACGTGCGCACCGCCCTTTTCGAGGAGCGGCGGCCCGACGACACCGCCGCGTTCCTCGGGCTCGTGGTCACCGAATACGCCCTGGCCCGCACCCTCACCGAGTCGGGCGTCCGCCCCGACGCGCTGATCGGCCACTCGCTCGGCGAGTACACGGCCGCCTGCCTGGCCGGGGTCATCGACCTGGCGGACATGCTGCCCCTGGTCACCGAACGCATCCGCCTCATCAGCACGGCCGGCGGCGCCACCGTCGGCGTCGCCGCCCCGGCCGAGGAGATCCGCCCGCTGCTCGACGATGGCCTGTCCCTGGCCGCCGTCAACGCACCCGGCGCCTGCACCGTCGCCGGACACCTCGACGCCGTCGAACGCTTCGAGGCCGAACTGACCCGCCGGGACGTCCCGTTCCGCCGCCTGCGCATCCCCGCCGCCGCCCACTCCCACGTCCTGGACCCGCTCCTGCCCGCCTACGAGACCCACCTGCGCCAGGTCACCCTGCGCCCGCCGCGCATCCCGTATGTCACCAACGTCACCGGCACCTGGGTCACCGACGCCCAGGCCACCTCCGTACGCCACTGGCTCGACCACACCCGCGACACCGTGCGGTTCGCCGACGGCATCGCCGCCCTGTGGGACCGCCTGCACCCCGTCCTCGTGGAGATCGGGCCGGGCGACACCCTGACCAGGCTCGCCACCGGCCGGCTCGCCGACGCGGCACCGGTGACGGTGACCACCATGCGGCACGCCAAGGCCGAGGCGTCCGACGGTTTCGTCCTCGCCGAGGCGCTGGGACGGCTGTGGAGCGTGGGCGTGGACAGCGCCCTGCCCGCGGTGCCGGGGACGCCCCGGCGGGCCCCGCTGCCCCCCTACGCCTTCGAACGCCGGCACCACTGGATCGACGCCCCCGGCACCCGCACCGCCCCGGACGACACTCCGGCCGCGGAAGAGACCGCCTCCGGCCTCGCCCCGCGGCCCCGGCTGGCCACGGAGCACGTACCGCCCCGCACCGCACGCGAACGGGAAGTCACCCGGCTCTGGGAGGACACCCTCGGCATCGGCGGTATCGGCCTGCACGACAACTTCTTCGACCTCGGTGGCGACTCGATGCGCGCCGTGCTGCTCGCGGGCCGGCTGCGCCAGGCCGGTGTCCTCGACGTCGCGGCGGCGGCCCTGCTGGCCGCGCCCACCGTGGCCGGAGTCCTCGCCGCCGCCGACGAGCAGGACGGGGAGGCGCAGCGGACCGCCCCCACCGCGCTCGGACCGCTGCTGCCGCTGCGCGCCGAGGGCACCGCCACGCCCCTGTTCTGCGTCCACCCCGGCGCCGGCGTCTCCTGGCGCTACACCGGTCTGCTGCCCCACCTCGGCGGCGACCAGCCCGTCCACGGCATCCAGGCGGCCGGCCTCGACGGCACCCGGCCGCCCGCGCCGGACGCCGCCGCCATGGTCGCCCACTACCTCGACCTGGTGCGCCAGGTGCAGCCGCACGGTCCGTACCGGCTGCTGGGCTGGTCCTACGGCGGATTCGTCGCCCACGCCATGGCCTGCGCCCTCCAGCGCGACGGCGAGCGCGTCGAACTCCTCGCCCTGCTCGACGCCCCCCAGCCGCACGGCACCGCCCACGACCCCGACGCGGCCGAACGCCAGGTGGCGGCCCTGCTGTCGCGGGTGGCCGGTCTCCCCGTCGACGCGGAGGCAGCCGTGGAGAGCGTCCTGGAGCGGATCGACGCCCGCGTCCTTGCCGACCCGGCGAGCGTGCCGGTCACCCGCGCCGAGGCCGCCGCCATCGCCGCCGTCATGCGCAACAACCTGCGCATCGCACCCCAGTTCGCCCCCGGCGTCTACCGCGGAGACGTGCTGTTCTTCAGCGCCGCCGAGGAGCAGCCCACCGACTTCCCGGCGGACTTGGCGGTGCTGCCCGGCAAGGCCGACAGCTGGCGGCCCTACGTCGACGGCACCCTCCACGACCACCACGTGCCCTGCGGCCACTACGAGATGACCGAACCCGAACCGATCGCCCGCATCGGTGAGGCGGTCGCCAAGGCCCTGCGCGGCCCCGGCGACCGGACCGCCACACCCCCCGTGAACCCGTGAACCCGTGCACCCGTGTTGAGTGTTGAGGAGAACCAGCGTGAGAACGACCCAGGACCTCTACGAACTCGGGGACGCGCCCGAGATCGGCACCGTCCCGACGAAGATGTACGCCTCGCTCATCCGCCGTGAGCGCTACGGACAACCCGTCGACGCCTTCCGTACCGAGGTGGTCGACGTCCCGCCCGTGGGCCGCGGCCAGGTCCTGGTGAAGGTGATGGCCGCCGGCATCAACTACAACAACGTCTGGGCGGCGCTGGGCGAGCCGCTCGACGTGATCGCCGCCCGGCAGAAGGCGGGCGCCACCGAGGACTTCCACATCGGCGGCTCCGACCTGTCCGGGATCGTCTGGGCGGTCGGTGAGGACGTCCGCGGGGTGAAGCTCGGCGACGAGGTCGTCGTCCTCGCCAACCGCTGGGACGAGAGGGCCGAGGACATCCGCCTCGGCGGCGACCCCACCTGGTCCACCAGCCAGCGGGTGTGGGGCTACGAGGAGAACTACGGCTCTTTCGCCCAGTTCGCCGTCGTCGACGACTACATGCTCCACCCCAAGCCCGTCCGGCTGTCCTGGGCGCAGGCCGCCTGCTACATGGCGACCGCCGCCACCGCCTACCGCCAGCTGTTCGGCTGGTCCCCGCACACCGTGCGCCCTGGTGATCCGGTGCTGATCTGGGGCGGCGCAGGCGGCCTCGGCTGCATCGCCATCCAGCTGGTGCGGCACGTCGGCGGCATCCCCGTCGCGGTCGTCTCCAGCGAGGAGCGCGGCGAGTTCTGCCTCAAGCTGGGCGCGGAGGGCTGGATCGACCGGCGGCGGTTCGACCACTGGGGGCGGCTGCCGGACACCTCCGACGACGAGGCGATGGGCCGCTGGCTGTCGGGGGCCCGCGCCTTCGGACGGGCTTTCTGGGAGGTGCTCGGCGAGCGCCGCAGCCCGCGCATCGTGCTGGAGCACTCCGGCGCCGACACTATCCCCACGTCCCTGTACCTGTGTGACAACGGCGGCATGGTCGTCCTGTGCGGCGGCACGACCGGCTACAACGGCGACGTGGACCTGCGCTTCATGTGGATGCGGCAGAAGCGCCTGCAGGGCTCGCACGTCGCCACCGCCCGCGAGGCACGGGAGATCACCCGGCTGATCGACCAGGGCGTCATCGACCCGTGTTTGTCCCGGACCTTCGATTTCGAGGAGATCGGCCTCGCCCACCAGCTCATCCACGACAACCGCCATCCGGCGGGGAACATGGCCGCCCGAGTGGGCGACCGGGGGTGATTCGTCCCGGTTCAGAGGGGTACCTGCGGCGGGGTACGACTTTCACGCCACCCCCGCCGGAGGTACTTCTCATGGGCAAGCTGGGCGACATGATGAACAAGGCCAAGCAGATGGCCAAGGGCCCCCCCGACCAGGCCGACAAGGGCGTCTCGGGCGCCGAGCGCGTGGTCGACGAGCGGACCGGCAACAAGTACGACGCCAAGACCGACACGGCCGCCGACGCGGCACGGCGTACCTACCGGGACGGCGGCAACACGCAGCGCTGACCCGGTAGCGGGGTCTCCCTGCCCCCGGCGCGCCGGGGGCAGGGAGACCCCGCTCAGCCGTGGGCGTCGGCCCGGCCGACGACGTAGCTGAACACGCCCGCCCCGACGCGCACCACCCGCACCCGCACCGCGTGTGCGGGTTCCGCGCGCGGGCAGACGCGCAGACCGTCCCCGTCGGGGCGGACCTGCAGGTCGCGCAGGCTCTCCACCGGTCCGGCCGGGTGCTCGCCGTCCGGCCCCACGAGGGCCTTCCAGGCGGCCTCCTTCGCGGAGAACAGCTCCGTCACCGACCAGGCCTGCGCTCCCGCACCGAGCAGCGCCTCCTCGTCCGCGCGCAGCACCAGGCGGGCCGCGCCGCGCGGGAGGGGACGCAGTTCCAGGTCGCAGCCGAGCGGCAGGTCCCGGCCCGGGGCGCGGGCAACTGCGACGGCGATCCCGGCACTGTGCGAGATCGACGCCGCCCGGCCCGGCGGAAACACCGGCAGCCGGCCCGACCTGGAAATCTCCCCGCACTCCAGCCCTACCGCGCGCAGCGCCCGCCGGGCGGCCCGGCGTCCGGCCAGGAACTCCAGCCGACGCTTCGGCGGCATCGACGCCGCTGCGGCCGCCTCGGCGGGCCCGGCCGGTTGCGGCCCCGGCTCGCAGACGGCCGCGACGCCCAGCCCGAGCGCTCCGCCCGCTGCCCGCGCGGACGCGTCATCCGCGGCCCGGGCGGGCCCTCGGGCTGCCGCCCGCCCGGCCTCACCGCCCACGGTCTGCCAGGGGCCACTCCCAGCCGCCCGCCCAGGCTCACTTCCTGCTGCCCGCCAAGGGGCGCTCCCTGCCGCCCGCCCGGCCTCACCGCCCGCCGCGCCCGAGGACTCCCGACCGTTCCGGGCCGGGCAGGACGTCTCCGTCCCGGCCGGCCCGGTCCGCGCGGAACGTGGGGTCATCGGCGTCCGCCGCACGCGTCACACCCGCAGCAGTTTCTTGACGATCTTCCCGGCGGGGTTGCGCGGCACCTGCTCGATGAACTCCACCCGCCGCGGGCGCTTGTACGGCGCGAGCAGCCCCCCGACATGCGCGAGCAGCGCCGCCGCGCCCGCCTCCGCGCCCGGTTCCAGGGCGACGTACGCGAGCGGCACCTCGCCGTAGTCCTCGTCGGGCATCCCGACGACCGCCGCGTCCCGGACCGCCGGATGGGTCATCAGAGCGCGCTCGATCTCCGAGGGGTAGACGTTCTGGCCCGCACGGATGATGACGTCCTTCGTGCGGTCCACCAGGCTGATGCGGCCCTCGTCGTCGACGAAGCCGAGGTCACCCGTCCTGGTCCACCCGTCGAGGGTGATTTCGGCGGTGGCCTCCGGGTCGTTCCAGTAACCCTGCATGACGCCCGGCCCGCGCACCACGATCTCCCCGATCTCGCCGCGCGGCACCTCCCGGCCGTCCTCGCCCACCGCGCGGGCGGACATGCCCGGGACGACCCGGCCGCAGGGGATGCGGGCGGTGACGTCCCCCGGGGCGGGGTGCTCGTCGGGACCGAGCGTGACGAACGGGCCGCCCACCTCGGTCATGCCGTACACCTGCCGGAAGCCGCAGTCGAGCCGCCCGACCGCGTCGGTGTAGACGTCGAGCGGCATGGGGGCGGCGCCGTACAGGATCTCCCGCAGGGACGACAGGTCGGTGCGGTGGGACCCCTTGGCCTGGAGCATGAAGCGCAGCATCTGCGGCACCAGCCACATGTGCGTGGCCCGGTGCCGCTCCACCGCGGCCAGCGCCCGCTGCGGAGTGAAACCGGGCATCAGCACGACCGTGGCACCGGCCGCCAGGTAGGTCAGGGACACGACCATGCTGCCGTGGTACAGCGGGCAGCAGTTGACCATGACGATGCCGTCGGTGGGGCGGGCCATCACCAGCCAGCCCAGGGCGATCGCCCGGAACGACCCGCTGTCGACGGTCACCCCCTTGGCCTGCCCGGTGGTCGCCGAGGTGTGCAGGACGGCGATCGGGTCGGTGTCGGCCACCCGCGGCAGCTCCCGCGCCCCGGCCAGGGTGCCCAGCGCCGCGAAGGCGGGCTTGTCCAGCGCCAGCCGGATCCGCACCGACGCGGGCAGCTCGGGGTGCCGGTCCAGCAGTTCCGTCTCCCCGATGACGGCCACCGCGGCGACGCGTTCCACGATCCCGGCGACCTCGGGCTCGGCCAGGCTGTGGTTCAGCGGCACGAACAGCGCGCCGAGCCGGGCCAGCGCGAAGTAGCTCTCCAGGACCTCGATCCGGTCCTTGGCGAGCACGGCGACCCGGTCACCCCGCTCGATGCCCAACTCGGCCAGCCCGTACGCCAGTTCCAGCGTGCGGTCGTGGAACTGGGCCCAGGTGACGCTGCGTTCCTCGTCGACCAGGGCGGTCCGGTCGGGGCAGCACTGGCGGTTGCGTTCCAGCAGCTGCGTCAGCCACATCACGCACCGCCGCTCGCGCCGGCGACCGTGCGCTCGGCCACGAAACGTTCGTAGTCGGCGATGGTGCGCAGCTCCTGCACGTCCTCGGCGGTGATCTCCACGCCGAGCCGCTGCTCCACGAGCAGCACGAGACGCACCAGATCACCGGAGTCGATGCCGGTGTCGACCAGGGCGACGTCGTCGCCGACCTGGTCGGCGTACTCGGCCGTACCGGTGAGTTCGACCAGCAACTCCCTGATGGTGCTCATGATTTCCCCTTCCGCCTCGGCGTGCCGGCCGCCGCGCGATGTACGACTGTCACCCCCTGAAGAGGCGCACGGGACCGGGCCGCACTCCCCGGACCGGCCCGTGAGCTTTGTCACGCGCCCGAACCGGCCGCCGCGGGGATAGCCGGGCCGCGCCCAGGGCCTCTTACCGCTACGAAGCCACCCGCTCCGCCCGGCCCCGCACGGGCGGTCCCGAACCGAAGGAGTGATGCGCGTGCCCAGGCAGCCGGTACGGGCCCGCACCCCCGGACGGTGCCCGCGGTACGGCACCGCCGCGGCGGTCACCGGACGCCCGGGCGGTGGCCGGTGACCGCGCCGGCCACCGCCCCCGCCGTGGACGAGGGCGACCTGCTCGCGCACTTCGACGCGCTCGTCGCCGCCGGTGAGACGATCGAACCGCGCGACTGGATGCCCGACGGATACCGCCGCATGCTGGTCCGCCAGATCGCCCAGCACGCCCACTCCGAGATCATCGGCATGCAGCCGGAGGGCGCCTGGCTCACCCGCGCCCCGTCCCTGCACCGCAAGTCGGTCCTCATCGCCAAGGTCCAGGACGAGGCCGGTCACGGCCTGTACCTGTACTCCGCCGCCGAGACGCTCGGCGTGGACCGCGCCGACCTGCTGGACGCCCTGCACCGCGGGCAGCAGCGGGCCTCCGCCACCTTCAACCATCCCGCGCTCACGTGGGCGGACACCGGGGCCATCGCGTGGCTGACGGACGGCGCCGCCGTCATCAACCAGGCACCCCTGTGCCGCACGTCGTACGGGCCGTACGGCCGGGCGATGCGCCGCGTCTGCCAGGAGGAGGCGTTCCACGTCCGGCAGGGCTACGACCTGATGCGCGCCCTGTGCGAGGGGACGCCGGAGCAGAAGGAGATGGCCCAGGACGCGGTCGACCGCTGGTGGCTGCCGGCCGTGGCGCTGATGTTCGGGCCGCCCGACACCGAGGCGGGCGGCGCCGACGCGCCGAGCGCCGCACTGGGCGCCGGAGTCTCCCGCCGCGCGATGGCCTGGGGAATCAAGCGCCACACCAACGACGAGCTGCGCCAGCGCTTCGTCGACTCCTGCGTCCCGCAGGCCGAACGCCTCGGCCTGACGCTGCCCGACCCGGCGATCCGCTGGAACGAGGAGCGCGGCCACTACGACTTCACCCCGGTCGACTGGGACACCTACCGCGAGGCACTGGGCGACGACACCCACTGGGCGCGCCAGCGCATCGCGCACCGCCGAGCCGCGCACGAGGACGGCGCCTGGGTCCGCGAGGCCGCCGCCGCGTACGCCGCCGTCGAAGACGCGCGGGGAGGAGAGGACGGATGAGCGGGACGGGGGAGGGCGCACCGGCGTCCTGGGAGGTCTTCGTGCGGGCCCGCCGGGGCCTGGCCCACCAGCACGTGGGCTCGGTGCGCGCGGCCGCACCGGACGCGGCACTGGCCGCGGCCCGCGACCTGTACACGCGCCGGGGCGACCCGCTGTCGGTGTGGGTGGTCCGCTCCGACGCCGTCCACACGGCGTCCCCGGACGAACGCGACCCGTACTTCGCGGGCGCCCGCCACAAGCCCTACCGCTACCCCGAGCACTTCGCGCCGCTGACCGAGAAAGGCCCCGAAGGTGAGCATCACGAGTGACGCCCCGGCGGCGCGCCCGGACCCCCGGCCGAACGGACCCTCCGCCGCACCCGACCTGGCCCGGCACCTGCTGCGCCTCGGCGACGACGCGCTCGTCCTCGGCCAGCGGCTGTGCCAGTGGATCACCCGCGCGCCGACCATCGACGAGGACCTCGCCCTGTCCAACATCGCCCTCGACCTGATCGGCCACGCCCGCGCCCTGCTCACCCGCGCCGGACGGCTCGACGGCACCGGCCGCACCGAGGACGACCTCGCCTACGGCCGCCCGGACCGCGAGTTCACCAACGCCCTGCTGACCGAACTCCCCAACGGCGACTTCGCGGTGACCGTGGCCCGGCAGCTCGCCTACACCCACTACGCCGTCCTGTACTACGAGGCCCTCGCGCACTGCGCCGACCCCGACCTCGCCGCGTTCGGCGCCCGCGCCGCCAAGGAGGTCGCCTACCACCGGCTGCACGCCGACCGCTGGACGGTGACGCTGGGGCGCGGCACGAAGGAGAGCGCCCGCCGTATGAGGGACGGCCTGGAACGGGTGTGGCCGTACACCGCCGAACTCTTCGAGGAGGACGAGGTGCTGCGCCGCCTGGCCGCCTCCGGCACGGTGCCCTCCCCGGCACCGCTGCGCGAGACGTGGCTCGGGCAGGTCACCGAGGTCGTCACCGGGGCCGGGCTCACCGTGCCCCGGCCCGCCTGGTCGGCCACGGGAGGCCGCTCGGGGCTGCACACCGAGGAGTTCGGGCCGCTCATCGCCGAACTGCAGTCGGTGCGGCGGCAGTTCCCCGGAGGCACCTGGTGAGCGGGACCGTACCGGACACCTCCCGCCGCTCCGCCCAGGAGGTGCGCGAACGGGTGGCGGCGCTCCCGGACCCGGAACTGCCGGTGATCGGCCTCGGCGACCTCGGCGTGGTGGGCTCCGTCGCCCCGGCCGCCGACGGCGTACTGGAGGTGGAGATCACCCCCACCTACCTGGGCTGCCCCGCGCTGGGCGAGATCACCGCCGCCGTACGGGAGGTCCTGACCGCCTGCGGCCACCCCGAGGGCCGGGTCCGGCAGGTCCTCGCGCCGCCCTGGACGACGGACCGCATCACCCCCGAGGGCCGGCGCCGACTCGCCGCGCACGGCATCGCCCCGCCCGTCACCCCGGCCCCCGGTGGCCCCGGCCCGGTCCTCGTCGGTCTCGGCGAGGTGCCCTGCCCGCACTGCGGCTCACGGGCCACCCGGCCGCACAGCCCCTTCGGGCCCTCCCGCTGCCAGTCGGTGCTGTGGTGCACGGCATGCCGCGAGCCCTTCCCCCACCTGACCGCGCAGTAAGGCACCCACCGTGAACACCGCCGCCCCTGCCCCGCCCGCCGCCTCACCCCGCCCCCGCTGGCACCGGCTCCGCGTCACCGAGGTCCGCCACCCGACCGCCGACACGGTGGCCGTCACCTTCGACGTGCCCGCCGCCCTGCGCGAGGTCTTCGCCCACCACCCCGGCCGGCACGTCATCGTCCGGCACCGCCACGGCGACGGCGAATTCCGCCGCAGCTACTCGGTCTGCCCGCCCCCGCACGCCCCCGCGACCCTCCGCCTGGTGATCAAACAGGGCGCCCCCGACGGCTTCGGAACCCACGCCGCCACCCGCCTCGCACCCGGCGACCACCTCGAACTCTCCCCGCCCACCGGCACCTTCGCCCTGCCGGAGCTGCTCGGCGCCCACCACGTCCTCCTCGCGGGCGGCACCGGCATCACCCCGCTGGCCCCGATGGCCGCCCACGCGCTGCGCCGGGACCCGGCCTGCCGCGTCACCCTCGTCCACTCGGTCCGTACCGCCGCCGACGCCCTGCTGGCCGACGAACTGGCCGAGGTGAAGGACGAGTTCGTCGACCGGTGCACCGTCCTGCACGTACTGACCCGCGAGGACCGGGGGAGCGGGGGCGGCCCGCTCGCGGGACGGCTCGACGCGGCCGGGCTGCGCCGCCTGCTGGCGGCCGTGGACGCCTGCCCCGGCCCGGACACCGCCCACGCCCTGTGCGGACCGCCCGGCCTCGTCGACACCGCGCGGCGGGTCCTGGCCGAGGAGGGCGCCGATCCGGCGCTCGTCCGCTGGGAGCTGTTCACGCCCGGGGGGACGGCACAGCGGCCACCGGAACCGGCCACACCCGCACCCGGGGCGGGACAGGTCCAGGTCACCGCCCTGCTCGACGGCCGCCGCCGTGTCGCCACCGTTCAGCCCCACGACCCGGTCCTCCTCGACGCCCTGCTGCGCGCCCACCCCGACGTGCCGTACGCCTGCCGCGAGGGCGTATGCGGCAGTTGCCGCGCCAAGGTCCTGTCCGGGCAGGTGACGGCCGACGGCCAGCACGCCCTGGACGCACGGGACCACGCCGCCGGCTACACCCTCGTCTGCCGCGCCCGGCCGCTCACCCCCGAGATCACCCTCGACTTCGACACCTGATCCGTACACTCCCTGAAGCGAAGGAGACCCACGATGACCGCCACCGCCCGCCACGAGGGAAAGACCGCCCTGGTCACCGGAGGCAGCCGGGGCATCGGCAGAGCCATCAGCCGCCGCCTCGCCCGCGAGGGCGCCCTGGTGGCCGTCCACTACGGCCACGACCGGACGGCCGCCGAGCGGACCGTCAAGGAGATCGACGCCGACGGCGGACGCGCCTTCCCCGTGCACGCCGAACTCGGCGTCCCCGGCGACGCCGACACCCTCTGGGCCGCCTTCGACGCGGCCCTGGCGGAGCGGGACGCCCCGGCGGGCCTGGACATCCTCGTCAACAACGCGGGCATCACCGTCCCCCGCCCCCTCGCCCAGGTGACCGAGGCCGACTACGACCGCGTCTTCGCGATCAACACCAAGGCGCCGTTCTTCATCATCCAGCGCGGCCTGGACCGCCTGCGCGACGGCGGCCGAATCGTCAACATCTCCTCCGTCGCCACCCGCGTCGCCTTCCCGGCGATCGTCTCCTACACCATGACCAAGGCCGCCCTCGACTACCTCACCCTCTCCCTGGCCCAGGAACTGGGACCCCGGGGCATCACCGTCAACGCCGTCGCACCCGGCTACACCGAGACGGAGATCAACCCCACCCTCGCCGTCCCGGAGATCCGCCGCCGCTACTCCGAGGCCTCCACGTTCGGCCGGCTCGGCGACCCGGTGGACATCGCCGACGTCGTCTCCTTCGTCGCGAGCGACGACGCCCGCTGGGTGACCGGCCAGTGGATCGACGCCTCCGGCGGCGCCCACCTCGGTGTGTGACCCGGCCGCATTCCTAGGAGATGCGATGAACGACCGCACGTCCGCCCTCGACGAGCCGGTGACGGACGACGCCCTGACCCGGCCCTTCGCGGGCGCCAGCCCCTACGACACGTACGTCCACGCGTCCGTGCTCAACTCCCTCCAGCACCCCCTCACCGAGGCCCCGGACGAGATGGGCTTCCTCGTCACCACCCAGGTGATGGAACTGTGGTTCACCCTGATCGTGCACGAGTGGCGCACGGCACGGGTGGCCTTCGCCAAGGACGACCTGCACGCGGCCATGGACGCCCTGACGCGCAGCCGCCGCGCGCTGACCGCTCTGCTCGGCGCCTGGGCGCCCATCGCCGCCCTGACGCCCGCCCAGTTCAACGGTTTCCGAGCCGCCTTCGGCCGGGCGTCGGGGTTCCAGTCGGCGATGTACCGGCACGTGGAGTTCCTCCTCGGCGACAAGTCCGCCGGGCTGCTGCGCGCCCACCGCGGCGACCCGGCCGTCCACGACGCCCTCGCCGAGACCTACCGCGAACCGTCCCTGTACGACGAGGTACTGGCCTACCTCCACCGGCAGGGCCTGCCCGTCCCGCGCCACGTCCGCGAACGCGACATGACCAGCCCGTACACCAGTGACCCCGGAGTGACCGAGGCGTGGCGGCGGATCTACGCCGGGCCACAGCACCACCCCCACCTCGCGCTGGGCGAACTGCTCACCGACATCGCCGAACTCGTCACCCGCTGGCGCCACGACCACGTCCTGGTGGTGCGCCGCGCCATGGGCGCCAAACCCGGCAGCGCGGGCTCCGCCGGGCTCGCCTGGCTGGAGCAGCGGGCCACCCGCCCGGTCTTCCCCGAACTGTGGGAGGTGCGTGGTGACATCTAGGGCCGTCTCCGCCTTCGCCGCCGAGGAGGAGCAGCGGGTCCTGAGCCTGAAGCCGGTCCTGGCACCGGCGCACGGCCGCTACGGCGACCACCCCCACCAGTCCTACGACGCCTGGCCGTCCGACGACCCCGACGCCCCACTGGTGATCCTGCTGCACGGCGGCTACTGGCGCTACGACCGCATGCACCTGACCCCGTTCGCGGCCTGGCTGTCCCGGCAGGGCTTCGAGGTGCTGCTCCCCGGCTTCCGCCGCTCCGGCGGCGCGGGCGGCTACCCCGAGACCTTCGACGACGTGGCCCGCATCGTGGACACCCTGCCCCAGGGGCGCCCCTACGTCCTGGCGGGCCACTGCTCCGGCGGCCACCTGGCACTGTGGTGCGCCGCCCGGGGACTGCTGCCACCCGATTCCCGCTGGCACACCCGCACCCTGCCCACGAGCGTCCTCGCCCTCGCGCCGATCACCGACCTCACCGCCACCCGCCGCGACCGCCTCAGCAACGACGCCGCCCTCCAACTCCTCGGCGGCGATGAGCACTTCGCGCAGCGGCTTCCCGAGGTCGACCCCCTCACCCTGCTGCGCGACACCGGCACCACCGGCGTCCCCACCGTGCTGCTGCACGGCGCCGCCGACGAGGAGGTCCCACTCACCCAGTTCGGCGACTACGCGGCCGTGCACCAGGACCTCAGGACGGTCGTCCTGCCCGGCACCGGCCACTACACCCTCATCGAACCGGAAGCGCCCGGCGCCCGCGCGGTCGCCGACACCCTCCGCGACATGGCCGCCGCCTTCCCCCCGAAGGGCTCCGGTCGCGCGGCCGAGGAGGCCGCACACCGATGACCGCCGCACTGTCCGCCCCCGCCGACCTGCGCGGGCGAGCCGCACGGCTCGACACCGACGATCCCCTGGCCCCCCTCCGCGCCCGCTTCCTCCTCCCGCCGGACGTCGTCTACCTCGACGGCAACTCCCTCGGCCCGCTGCCCGCCGCCGTCCCCGCGGCCCTGGACGACGTGGTGCGGCACCAGTGGGCCACCGGCCTCATCGGTTCCTGGAACGCGAACGGCTGGTGGGAAGCTCCCCTGCGGGTCGGGGACACCATCGGCGCGCTCATCGGGGCCGCGCCCGGCCAGACGGTCGCGGGCGACTCCACCAGCGTGCAGCTGTTCACCGCGCTCGACGCCGCCGCCGCGCTCCGCCCGGACCGCCCGCTGCTGGTCACCGACCCTGGGCACTTCCCCACCGACCGCTACCTCGCCGACGCGGTCGCCCGCCGCCGGGACCTGAAGGTACGGCGGGTGGAGCCCGCGGACCTCCCGCGCTTCCTCGATGCCGAGGGCCACCGGGTCGCCGTCGTCAGCTACTCGCCCGTCGACTTCCGCACCGGGGAGCTGTACGACATGCGGGCACTGACCGGCGCCGCCCACGACTCCGGCGCCCTCACGCTGTGGGACCTGTGCCACGCGGCCGGCGCCCTGCCCCTCGACGTCGACGCGGTCGGCGTGGACCTGGCCGTCGGCTGCGGCTACAAGTTCCTCTCCGGCGGCCCCGGCGCCCCCGCCTTCCTGTACGTGGCGCGCCGCCACCACGCAGTCCTGGAGACGCCGCTGCCCGGCTGGACCGGCCACGCCGACCCGTTCGCCCTGGCGCAGGAGTACACGCCCGCCCCCGGCATCGCCCGTGCCCGCATCGGCACTCCGCCGGTGCTGTCGCTGCTCGCCCTCGAAGCGGCTCTCACCGCCTTCGACGGCGTCGACCTGGCCGATGTCCGCGCCAAGAGCCTGTCGCTGACGGGGTTCCTCCTCGACTGCGCGGACACCCTCCTCACCCCCCTCGGCTTCACCTCCGTCACCCCGGCCGACCCCGCCCGCCGCGGCAGCCAGGTCACCCTGCGCCACCCGCACGCCCGCGGACTGGCCGTCGCCCTCGCCGAGCGGGGCGTGATCGCCGACATGCGCGCACCCGACCTGCTGCGCTTCGGCGTCAGCGCCCTCTTCACCTCCCACCGGGACCTCCTCACGGCCGCGCTGCGCCTGCGCGACATCACCCGGGACGCCGCCTACGACCCCGCGCCGCCGACCACGGGACCGGTGACCTGAGGGGACCGGGCGGCGGCCAGGCGCACCGGGGCCGCCACCAGGAGACAGCGAAGGGGTCGAGCGCAGGCCGTGTATCGAAAGTGGGCTGTAGCCGACTGCCGAACCCGGATTCAACCTGGTCAGGACGGTATTTCAGTGTCCCCCCGTTACAGGGGCGTCTGCCCGTAGGCGCCGCTGCCCGGTGTCTCCGTCACCAACGTCCGAACCGTCCGGGGTGGCAGGACCTTCCGGAGCAGAGGACGGTCGAGGAGATGGCGTTCTGAACGAAGTTCCGAAGGAGGGCGTGAACACCGTGTCGCCGGGCACAAGGGCTATCGCACCAAGGTCCTGGCATTCGGAGCTGGTCGGGATCTACCCACCAAGGGACGAACTCAGGCCCTTGTGAAGCTCATACGCACACGCGCCTGAGCCGGAATTGACGATGGGGTACAAAATGATCATTCTTGGACTTATTCTGCTGATCATCGGCCTGCTTGTAGGCATGGGTCTGCTGACGACGATCGGTGGCATCCTCATTCTGGTGGGCGTCATCCTGTGGCTCCTGGGTGCGACCGGTCGCGCGGTCGGTGGACGCAAGCACTTCTTCTAAAATCAGGGCGCCTCACCAACTCTCTGCGACGAGCGATGTGTCCATGACTCCCTGCGCGTCGGAAAGTCCACACCGTGAGGAGCTTCTGGACCACTCGAGGCCGGGACGAGGTGAGAGCCCGGCCAGAGAGACAGTTGGGAATCCCGTGGGCGGGGCCATGCGCCGACCCCGCCCTGTCTCGTTGGCGATGAGTTGCCTGGCTGCGGGGTGAGGCGGATGCTGCCGCTTTGGTACAGAAGCGACGGGCGTGCTGCATCGGTGCCCAGAGTGCCAGCCCGATCAAGCTGAACCCCGTGCAGGAGCGCCTGGGGCGCAGCAGGGTGGACGGGCTCCGGACCACGGTGCGCTCGGGCCCGTCCATGAAGAGCGCGTCGTGCACGACGCCGATGCCGCTCTGCACGTCGTCGCGGGGTGTGCCCCGGGAAAGCATCCCAGGAGGCGGTTGCGGTGAGACAGCCGACGCCGGTCCAGGCGTTCGACGCAATGGTGCCGTAGCGGACTTCGGAGACAGCTTCGCCAGCGCGGGGCTGCGCACGGCCATCGTGCTCGGAGGCGCGATGAGGTTCACGCCGAGGGTGCCGGCGAACTCCTCGTTCGTGGTGCGGACCGCCTCGGCGAGGAACTGGCGCGGTCACCGGGGACTTTCAGCACGCCGAGGACCGGGGCGAAGTGCTCCGTGGTCAGAGCTGGTCGGGGTTCCGCCGGGGCGAGACGCTGATCGCGGTAGCTGGAAGTCCGCGCGGTCGGTGCGCGGAACGGCGATAGTGAACACATGCGGGTTGGGGGACGCGGTCATCGGCGGGGCTGGCAGGTGGTGTTCGCTGCCAGCGGCGTCGCCGTGGCGGGATGCGGGGTATGGACCCTGCAGGCTCTGGTCGGTGGTGGCTTGGAGCCACAGGACACGGCGAGTGTGGTGGCTCTCGCGGTCGCGGTTGTGGCCCTGATCGTTTCGGTGGTGGGGCTGCGGCGCAGTCCGTGGGAGCCGGTGGACTCGCCGGTGCTGGCCGAGGATCTCGCAGCCTGTGTCGTGGAGTTGGAGACGTTTCAGCGCAGGCAGTTGCTGGGCGCCGACCATGTGGCGATCGATGTGGAGTTCCGGATCCGCGAGCAGGCGCGGTCCGTGGTCGTGCAAGGCCCTTCGGGGCCTGTGTCCGGCGGGCAGCTGGGAGAGGTCGGCTCGTTCTACCGGTTCACCCGCTACGGGCGCGTAGTGATCACGGGACGGGCCGGGGCAGGCAAGACCGTGCTGGCGGTGGAGTTGGTGCTGGCCCTGCTGGAGGACCGCAGGCCCGAAGACCCCGTACCGGTGCGACTCGCCCTGGCCGGCTGGGACACACACCGTGCGTTCGAGGACTGGTTGGTCGAGCAGCTGGTGGAGGAGTACGACCGGCACCCGGCCGTCGCTCGGCATCTGGTGCGGCAGGGGCGCGTGCTGCCCGTCCTCGACGGGCTGGACGAGATGGACCCGTCTGCCGCGTCACTCGCCGCAACACCGCGCGCCCGTAGCGCACTGGAGAAGCTCAACGCCCGATTCCAGGGACGCGCTCCGGCACCCGTGGTCCTCACCTGCCGCACCGACCAGTACGAGGTGCTCAGCGGCGCGGGCAGGGGTCTGCGGGACTCGGCGTGGATCGACTTGGTGCCCGTCATTGCCGAGCAGGCCCGCCACTACCTGGCCGGTCGCGCCATGCACAACGGCTGGCGGCCCGTGCTCGACGAGCTGGAGCAGCATCCTCAAGGTCGCCTGGCCGCGGCGCTGTCGACGCCGTGGCAACTGGCGCTGGCCGCTACTGTGTACGCCGCCGGCAGGGATCCGGCCCATCTGTGCGTGCGGGCCGCCGCCGGAAGCGTACAGACGCATCTGCTGGAGGAGTTCGTGCCAGCCTCGGTGCAGCTGCACCCCAAGAATCCCGGCCGCTATGACGCACAGGCGGTTCAGGAATGGCTGGGGCTGCTGGCACGGCACCTGCGAGCCGTGCCTCCGGTGAGCGGTCTGGCGCTGTGGCGTGGCCGACCGATGGGCGCGGGTCTCGCCGATCCACACCCGCCAGCGGCACCCGAGCTGGACATCGTGCCGCACAGGCTGTGGCTGCTGGCCGGTCCCCGCCGGGTGCGTCTTGCCCACCTGGCGCTGTGCACCGTACTCATCGCTCTGGCCGCGGTCGGGTTCGGTCTGTTGGCCTCGCTGACTCGCCCCGCGCCGCCGCTCCTGTTCGTCGTCGCCGCGGCCGTCGTGGTGTGCCTCTGGGGGCTGCCGCGGTGGAGCCAACCGTGGCCCCGGCCAAGACGGCTCATGCCCTACCGGCGGATGCGTGCTGTGGCGTCGTGTCTGCAGGGTGCTCTGGCGATGCTGGGCACCATGGGCGCGGCCTTAGTGTCGATCATGGTCGACATGCGCCCGAATCGCTTCGCCACAGGCGCACTGGCCGCTCTCGGTATCGGGGCGGGGCTCGTCATGGTGATGAGTACGGCCTTCCTCGGCAGGGCCACCTCCCGCCCCGTGGGAGATGCGGACCGCCCGGTGAGCGATCCGCTGAGGCTGCTGCGCGGCGACCTTGTCTCAGGGCTCCTGGTTGCGGTGGTCTTCGGCTTGGTCGTAGGGACAGGAGCAGGGGTCACCATGGGGACCGCATTCGGTATTTCGCTGGGTGCCGTGTCACTGCTCGCGGTGATCCTTGTGGCAAACGCCTGGACACGCTACGCCGTGCTGCTGCTGCTGTGCGCGCGGCGGGTCCTGCCCTGGAGGCTCGGGACATTCCTCAACTGGGCCTACCAGGGCGGGCTGCTACGCATCTCGGGCAACGCCTATCAGTTCCGCCACCGCGAGCTGCAGGAGTGGCTCGCCGACCAACCTGGAACGATCCCACGCACCTCCGGGCAGGTATCGGCATCCCGCTAGTGCTCTGACCACTGTGCGGGTGCGCAGACTGACCGACCAGGAGGGCCAGAAGCTGCAGCAGATCGTGCGCCGGGGCAGTACCAGCCCGGTGGGCCCTGTGCGCCTGACAACCCGCGCCGGTAGGCGAGGGATACAAGGGGTCAGTGCGGGCATTGAGGCGAAGCTCGCGGCTCGTTTTTGCCGGCGTGCGTGGACAGACGTGCGTCCTTGTTTCACTACCGCGTACTGTGCGGGGCGCGTTCGGAGAACCTGCTGATGTCAATCCCCTCGTGCCGTGGAGATCTTTCGAGCGGCCAACTCCACGGCAGGGTTGGCCTGGTGGGTTCGTTCGTAGTCGATCGGGCTCTGGTACCTGCATACGCCGTGTAGCCGTTGGGTGTTGTAGAAGCCGGTGATCCAGGTCGCGATCCTCAGCCGGGCCTCGGTGCGGGTGGATCACACCCCTGACGTCGCCGCCGCGGGTGGCCGCGGCCATGTTCAGGGAGGCGACGACGAGCTCGGCTTCGTGACAGGCGCCCATCGCGTAGCCGAGCAATCGACGCGAGAGGAGGTCGATGACGGTGGCCAGGTAGAGCTTGCCCTCACCGGTGATGATCTCGGTCATATCACCGCACCACACCTGGTCCGGAGCGTCCGCGGTGAAGTCACGGCGCACGAAGTCCGGGCCGTCGGCCGTTTGCCTGGCCGGGTCAGCCCGTGCCGACGGCGTGTCTTCCGTCCGGCTAGGCCGAGTTCGGCCATGAGGCGGGCCACGGTGTTCACCGAGACGCGCCAGCCCGAGCCCCACCTTCACGGCAGCCCTTACCGCATGTGAACCCGGTTACCCAGGACGCAGGCCCGCCTGCCCGCCGTGTCGGCGAGCCGGTGACCACCCGGGCCAGGTGCAGCGCCCTTGAGACGCACGGCTTCGCACGCACGGAGGTGGCCTGCGCGCTGTCGGCGCCGCTGAGTGGAGGCGCCGACAGGTGACGTTCCGTGCGGCGGGATCACTTGCTGCTGGAAGCGACCAGTTTGCGTACGCTGTCGATGCTGCCGCAGTCGTTTTCCAGGTACTTCGCGCGGGTTTCGCGGAACGCCTCGCCCAGCTGCGAGCGGCGGTCGTCGGCGACGTTCTCCCGCGCGTCGTTGAGCAGGGTCCGCTCCTCCTCGTCGGCATGATGGTTGACCGCGGTGACGAGCTCTTCCAGTTTTTCGTCCCACTCATCGGAGCCGATGTCGTCGACTTCGAGCAGGGCGAGCAGGGCCTCGTTGGCCTCCTGGTGTTCGTGCACGCTGTGATCGACGTCCTCGCCGTCGACGTTCTTGTAGCGCCGCAGAGCCGGGTAGACCTCGTCCTCCTCGGCGGAGGCGTGGGCGATCAGCAGATGCGCGAATTCTTCGAGGGCGGCCGCGCGGTCGGCTTCGGCGTTGCGCATGGTGCGGAAGAGATCTTCCATGCGTCGGTGGTCCTGCAGGATGAGTTCGACGACGTCTGTGGACGGCATGGTGGCCTCCTACGGGTCAGCGGATGGGATTCCGCTCTCGGATACCCCGGTCCTCGCAGGTCAGGCGTACGCCTTTCGCGTGGAAACCTTCGGGGCGATGCTCCTGGCGCGGCAGCCCGATGGTTCACGTGGGAACCAGTTCTTCGGACCTGGCTACCCGCATGAGCTCATGGCGGGCTGAACGTCGTGGGACTGAAGTGACGATGCGGGCTGACAGGGAGCACTTGGTCGAAGAGACGGGCCACGGCGAGCACTTGTGTCTGGCGTTCGCGGACGATGCGGAGAAAATTCCGGGTGGTCACCGCCTACGTGCTGGGAGGTCTGCGGCGTGGGGAAAGGGCGATGCACTTCGCCGCTCAGAGCACTCCCGAACAGGTTCTGGACTAACCCGGGTCCCGCGCTGGCGAGCGGGCAGCTGTTCGTGACCAGGCCACGGGGTCGATCGCATTTCGCTTGATCACCTCGTCACCGTTGGCCCGGATGAGCCAGTCGCTGTTCTTTTGGGCTATGCGGACAAGGGGTGTGGTATGTCCGGGTCAGGGTGGTAGATGAAGGTTGTCTGACAGGGTCAGTAAGAGGAACTGCGCCCGGGCCGGCGGCGCGCACGTGAGCGCTTCAGCTGTGTGAGGCTCGCCCGCACCACATGGGCCTGGTGGCCGGATGTGGCTAGCTGCCGCATACCTGTCTCGCGTCAGGTGATGCGCAGGGCGAGGATGGCGAAGTCGTCCTCTGGCGGTGTCGGGCCATAGCCGAGCACCTGCTGCTCGAGTGCGGCGACGGTGGCCGAGGCGGAAGAATGGCGCGTACGGACGAGAATGTCGCGCACGCCGTCCTCGCTGAGCATGGCGGCGCCCAAGCGGCGCTCGGTGACCCCGTCGGTATACAGCAGGAGCAGGTCCCCGGGATGAAGGTCGTCCTCAGTGGTGTGCAGAGGGGGGTCGTTCACGACACCAAGGAGGGTGCCTGCTCTGCCCAGCCGGGTGACCGTTCCGTCGACCCGGCGCAGCAGGGGGTGCGGGTGCCCGCCAAGGGTCAGGCGCAGGCGAGCCGGTGAGGCGCTCAGGTCCAGGTCGGCGTAGGCGGCGGTGCAGAAGCGGTGAGCAGGCCGGTCCGCGATGATGGCGCTGTTGACCGCCTCCAGCACCGTGCGCGGGTCGGTCCCCAGGCGTCCGGCGGCGCGCGCGGTGTGGCGTACCAGGCCGGTCAGCGCAGCTGCTTCAGGGCCTTTGCCGCATACGTCTCCGATGGCCAGGGCCCAGCTGCGGCGGCCGGTCGGGACGATGTCGTAGAAGTCGCCGCCGACCAGGCTGCCCCGGGCTCCGGGGTGATAGCACGCCGCGAGCTCCACGCCGGGCATGTCCGGCAGGCTGGCCGGCATCAGGCTTTTCTGAAGGGCGCTGGCGACCTGGCTCTGTTCTGTGAAGCGCCGTGCGTTGTCGACTGCCTGTGCGGCGCGTTGCGCGAGCTCTTGGGCGAAGGGGATGTCACGTTCGGTGAACAGGCTCTGCGCAGGGGCGGCCTGGATCAGGACCATGGCGCCGATCACGGCCCCGGTCTGCGTCATGGGAACCGCAAGCCAGGACGCCGCCGGAATCAGACCGCGCAGGGCTGCTTGATGTTCCGGGCTGCGTGCCAGACGGTCCAGCGTGCGGACGACATCGGTGACCAGTTCGTATCGGCCGGTACGGACCACAGCTCCGACTCCGCCTTCGGCGTCCAGCCGCGGAGGGTAGTCGCGCAGCAGCGCGCGCAAGGCTTGCTCTTGCGCGGGGTCGCGGTGGGCCAGGGCGACCAGGGCCGGCTGCCCGGCTTCGTCGATGACATGGATAAGGCATCCGTCGGCAAGTCGCGGCACCACAGTGGCTGCGATGTTGGCGAAGGTCGTCTCCGGGTCCAGGGATGTGGCCAGGACACGGCTGACATCGGACAGAGCCTGGAGCTGGGCCTGCCTGTCAGCGGACTCGCGCAGCAGCCGGGCACGGTCTAGGGCCTGAGCGCACTGCCCTGCCAGAGCGCTCAGGAAGCCACGCTCGGAGTCGGCGAAAACGTGGCGCACGGAGAAATGGAAACTGACCGCGCCGAAGAGACGTTCCTCCACGCGCAAGGGCAGGACTGCCGTCGACTGGAATCGTTCAGTGAAGAAATGAGCGGCTTCGGGGAAGGCCTGCGCCCGCTCGGCCGGGTCGGCGAAGAACAGGGCCTGGCCGGTTCGGGCGGTGTGGGCCATGGGGTAGGGCGCGTGGACGCTGAAGGGAGCGGGAGGCTGGAGCGTCTGATCCGCGTCATGGAGGTGCCGCACCGTGTAGCAGTCACTGCCCGGCTCGCTCAGGACGGCGGCACCGACCACGGCCCCGACGGCCGGCATGATATGCGTGGTGAGAACCGTCATGACCGAGGCGACGGTGTCCGCCGCCGCCAGCGCTGCGGTGACCTCGGCCAGCAGCTCGGCTCTCAGCACACGTTCGCTGTTGTCGCGCAGCACCCACAGCAGATGATCCGCTCCGACCCGCACGGCCTGGAACTCGTAGTCCGCCGCCCGATACGCGCTCACCTGCGTCCAGGTGAATGCTCCCTGCGCAGGCTCACCGGTGTCCAAGACCCTCATGCAAGCGGCGAAGGAGCCATTGTCGACCATCTGCGGCCACAGCTCGCTGCACAACCCCCCGATAGGCGCCGCCTGGCCGGGCTGCCCGGCCCGAGCGGCTGCGTTCATAGATTCCAGCCGCATATCCACCGCACGCCCGTCGGCATCCCGCACGGCAACGGAGACAGTCACAGCGTCCGGCAGACACTCGAACACCTCGGGCAGGAGCCCTGCGGGCAGACCAGTCGGACGATCCCCGTCCGAGGCCTCACCCGCTCCAGCGGCTATCGCGGTCATCGCTGCACATCTCCCACTGTCCCTGCGCCGGCAGGCCAGCGGATGCCATGCTCGTGTGTTCACCACTGAGCAACTCTTGTCTTACGACAAGTGTCGTCGATCCGGCCCGGGTACCGAAAGAGACACGCGCAGTCTTTACCCACTCGTGGTACTCGGCGACGCAGCACCAAGGGGGCGCGGCGTCGGCCCGCACGCTGGTGCTACTGAACTCCCTCGTGCTGAGGCACGCGCGGTACGGGTGCCGCGCCCGGACGGCCGACTTCACTCGGCATGCGCCGCCGCGTTTTCGCAGAGCGTCTCAAGTCAGCGCAGCGGGCGGCGTCGACCGGAGCGTCGCATGTGCAGGCCAAGATAGGCCAGGGCCACGACGAAGACCGCGATGCCGGTGCGACGTGAGGACGTTAAAGATCATGCTCGGTGGCGGGTCGCTTCTCGCGACCCGCCACCGGGCATAGGGGGCTGTCCGGCTCGTCGGGCCGTGGAGTACGCGCCGGGCAGTACCCTGCCGCATTCGATGTCGGCGTGCCTACGGCTTGAGCCCGGCAACGCTTCCAGCAGGGTTTCGTCGGGGGAGGACGACTTTTAGAATGTGACGTTCCAGGAGTCGATCCTGCCCGTGTCGCCGCCGGCGTTGTCGTTGACCCGGAGCTTCCAGGTGCCGTTCGCGACCTCCGAGGAGGCGTTGACGGTGTAGACCTGGCTGATGTTGTCGGTGCTGCCGCCCGAGCGGTTGTGGACCGTGTAGACGGTGCTGTCCGGGGCGATCAGGTCGACCTTCAGGTCCCCGATGTAGGTGTGCACGATGTTCACACCTACCTTGAGGGTCGCCGGGGCGTTTCCGGTTACGCCGCTGACGGTGATCGGGCTCTCCACGGTCGTGTTGTCACCGACGGCGAAGTCGGCTGTGTTCTCAAAGTACTTGCCGGGCGGCGGGGTGCTGCCGACGGCCTTGAGGGCGTCGACCTGTCCCTCGCCGAAGAAGCCGTTCTTGGCCGTGGTGCCCTTGCAGCGGCTGTCCGACGGGCAGGCGACGTCGTTGGCCTGGGTGGCCAGCTTGTCGCGCAGCTGCGCGGGGGTGATGCCGGGGTTGGTGCTGGCCAGTAGCGCCGCCACGCCGGCGACATGCGGCGAGGCCATCGAAGTGCCGCTCTTGGATCCGTACTTGCCGCCCGGCAGGGTGCTGTAGATGCCGGTGGTGTCTCCGCCCGGGGCCGTGATGTCGACGACGTTCAGGCCGTAGTTGGAGTAGGAGGCCTTCGCGGTGGTGCCCATCGCCGAGACGGTGACGACGCCCGGCAGCTCGGTCGGGATGTCCAGGCAGGCATTGGTGATGGTGCGAGTGACCGGCGTCGAGTCGTTCGGGCTCTCGGTGTCGGTCGTCTTGTTGGCCAGGTCGAGGTTGGAGTTGCCGGCCGCCGCGACCTGGAGCGAGCCCTTGGCCTCCGCATACTCCTGGGCGCGCTTGACGCCCTCGATGATCGCGGCCTGGTCGGCGTTGTCCGGGCAGTTGAACTGCCACGGGTCGGTGTAGTAGCTGTTGTTGGTGACCTTGAAGCCGTGGTCGCCAGCCCACATGAAGCCGCAGATGGTGTTCTCGGCGAAGAAGAGCGAGCTGCCGGGCTCGGCGATGCGCACCGAGGAGATCTTCACGCCTGGGGCCACGCCGATGACGCCCTTGCCGTTCTTGGCAGCCGCGACCGTGCCGGCCACGTGTGTGCCGTGGGTGCCGATGTCGCGCCAAGCGCCGGTACGGGTGTCCGGCTTGCCGTACGCGCAGGACGCGGAGTCCGCGGCGTTGAAGTTCGGCGCCAGGTCCTGGTGCTGGTCGTCCACACCGGTGTCCAGGATGCCGACCTTGACGGACGCGGAGCCGGTGGTGACGGCCCATGCCTGGTCGGCCTTGATCTGGGTCATGTCGGCGCGGACCGGCTCGCCCGAAGGGGTCGTGGACTGTGCCGGGTTGGCGGGCAGCGCCGGGTTGTAGGCGTCCGCCGGCACGTCGGAGGTGCGGGTGGCGCCGACCTGCTGAACCCCGCTCACACCGCGCATCGTCGCGGCGAAGGAGGCGGACGCGGAGTGGGCGGTGATGACACCGATCGCGTCGTAGTACTGGAAGACCGTTCCGCCGTTGGCGGTCACCGCGTTGCGGACCGCCGTGGTGTCACCCGGGGCGGTGATCACGAGGTACGCGCGGGTGCCGGCAACCCAGGTCGCACTTGAGGAAGCGGGGGCCGCGGCCCGGGGCGCCGCCGCGGGAGCAGGTGCGTCGGTGCCGGAGGGGGAGACGGGGGCGGTGTCGGCGAGCGCGACGGGGGCCCCGAAGGCAAGCGTCGCGCTGAGCCCGGCGGCCAGCACGAGGGTACGTCGAGGGCGGCTGGATCTGTGGGGTATCAATGCGTCCTCCGATGACCCGGGGGTCAGGCCGGGTCGTACGAAACAGGTGGTGGACGCAAGGTGTCATGCACGCGGCTAATTATGGAAGTGTCTTTTACGGCAGAGGAGTTCGATAATCGGTGGCTGAATTTCGACTATAGGTACAAGCGCGGAGAACCGTGGTCGAGGAAACAGGGAGGAGGTAGACCGGTACGCGGTCCTCCCCTTGAGGGACGCGTGGAGACCGAGCGGCGGTCGCCCCAGAGGGGCTCGACAGCGAAGGACCCGCCGCGGCCGTCGGTGCGAGGCCCTGCTGAGGGGCCGAAGCGAGGGCCTCATACGCCGTGTGCTGATGGACTATTGGGCCGAGGCGTAAGCGGCAACCGCGGCGTGGCCGCGTCGTTCGCCAGCATCGCAGTCGCTCAGCGATTTCATACGAGTCCAGACGCGGGGTCCGGGGGCTTTGTCGGCTGGAGGCAGGCGAAGTCGTCCAAGCGGGCAGTGACTGTGGTGGG
>NZ_JBIAQC010000022.1:0-50576 GCF_042888685.1 Streptomyces sp. NPDC002779 | reverse complement strand
CTGGCAGCAGCCTGATAGCCACACCCGGCACCCCTGGGCGATCCAACCCTACGAATGGCTCGATCAACCCGATCAAGAAGGTAGAGCAGCCTGACCGCCCCAGTCGTCCTTCGTTCGGGTACAGAACCCGTCAGGTGTCACCCGGTCGAGTGAGCAGGGACAAAGGCTGCCGCCACGGCGCCGATACGGTCACGCCGTGACCTCGAACTCAACACAAACGCACCCCGTACGCTCCGCCGAGGTGGGGACCTTCGTCGCCATGTCATGGAGCCGCGAAACACCACAAGGCGCCATCCCCTACATCCTCGCCTTCTCCCTCGGCGACGGCGACGGCGGTCCCGAAAGCTCCGCCGCCGCCGTCGAGCAGCTGATCCACAACTGCCAGCTCACCCCCGACGACGGCCTCATCGACGGCAGCTTGCGGCCGAGCATGCCGATCAGCCTCCTCGTCGTGGACGGATCTGTGGTCCTGTCCATGCCGCAGATCAACGCACCAATCGTCCCCTCAAACCAATGGCTCGCGGATGTCGCCGAGCGCGGGTACGCCTGTCTCCTGATCACGACGCGCACGTGGCCGGGCGGAGAACTGAACGACACGGACGCACTGGCCGCCTTCGCCAACGACGAGGAGACACTGAAACTGTCTGCCAAGGTCGTCCTGCCAGCCCGCAAACTCCGCGACCGCTGACCCGGCCACCAGCCGCGGCAGGACACCAGCCCTGCCGGCACGCAACACAAGCTGATCCACGAACGCCAACACCGTCAAAAGGATCACCAGCCCGGGCAAGGTCATGAAGACGAGGAATGCCATGCCCTCAGCATCCGGGCCAGAGCCCTCCGCTCCCCCGGTGCTTCAGCCCTCGAGCACCTCGCCACGCCCGAGCGGGCGACGGCCCCGTCACAGGGTTCTTTGCCCGGGGGCCGAGCGCAGCGACACCCTCTACCTCAGGACCGCGCAGCAGTGAGCGACGGGCACGGTGTTTGTCTCACGCGGCGTGCCGCAGGGCTGCCCGGCGCGTGGTGGTGCGGCGTGGCAAGCGCAGTACGTCGTGCAGGGGGGTGCCCAGTGTTGCCCAGGTGTGGAGGCGGTCGCGGTCGACCCAGTACACCCGGTGGCGTTCGCCCCAGACTCTGGCGTCGCGGGTGAAGGAGCCGTTGGTGACGACCACGGCGATGTCGGCGTTGTGGACGGGGCCGGCGGTTCCCTTGACCTGGTACATCACCGATGAGCCGACCTTGCCCCGGACCTGGGTGTGTTTGGCCTGGACGACGATGCGGCCGCGCTGGAGGTCGTTTCCGATGACATCGGCGGCCTGGTCGCCCTGCCCGCCCACCCTGAACGCCCTCCAGCCGTCGCGGATGAGGAGATCGCGCAGCGCGTACTCGAATGTGATGTCGTCCATGGCATCGATCTCGGCCAGCGTCAGCCGCAGCCGGGCCAGCGCCTGCACCCGCAGCCGACGCACACACACCGCCCGCCACCACTGCCACCCCGCCCAAAGGCCCGCCGCGGCCGCGGCCGCGACAAGCCACGGCCAGCCGCGCACGGCCGCATGCCACGCTGCCGCCACCAGTCGCGCTCCCAGCCAGAAAAGAGCGCAGGCCACGACCGCGGCCGCAATACGCTCCCCACGGGTGCGGGGCGGGCGCAGCCCGCACACGCGCCAGCCCGCCCTCACCGGCCGGCCCCCACCGACACCGACGGCTGCGGAGCCGGCGGCTGGGCCGGGGATGCCTCACCCAAGCCGAACAGCTGACTCCATAACCACACCCCCGCCACCAGCGCGGCAATCGTCCAGCCGCTCAACTTCTTCCCCGGCGCAGACGGGTTGCGCCGAAGATGACGGCGCACGACGTGATATCCCTCAGGCGGCTTCGCCACAGCTTTCCTCCCCAGCCCGCCAGACCGCCGACTGCGGTCTGTGCACTGGGAATCGGTTTAGCAGCTGGCACTGACAAACCAGCCCCGCTGAGCCCCCGGCCACCGCATACGCCAGCATCGAACAAGCCGCTACGGCACCAACACAAACAGCACCAAGCCAAATCCCCGTGGTCCACGACCCCTGACCTGCACACATTCCCTGCGGCAGCGGACCAGGTGCACCCCACCCACGAGCCGAACCCGCAGCCCCGCCACCACCACAATCAACCCACGAAGCCGCCCGCAACCCATCCCACGCACGCGCGTTGGCGTAAAAGCAGCCCACCCACCGACACCCCGCGCTGTTGGCGGTCGCTGTCCGGCGCATGATCTGCGTCTGCTCCCGCGTTGCTGCTCAGACGCTTGGACGCAGCGGCAGCAGCAGGCGCTCACCAGGGGGCCCTGGTCCGCCAGGACGGTCAGAAACATGCCGGCTGCCCTCAGGACCTGGGTGTGGTCGTCGGGGCTGCAGAGGGTGAACTATCCCGTTCCGGCGTCGAGGACGCTCAGACACCGGCCACCGCGCTCCCGCTGCTTTCCCAAGGGCCGGTCGGACACTGTGACAGGCTGAGCCTGGATGACCTGACGGGCCACCTGGACAGTGTGTGGCTGCGTCCCGCCAGCGCGCGAGACCGTCAGCGTTCCTGGTCCGGGTAACCCCACTCGATCACGCCCTTCGCCGCCGGGGCAGCCTCGGCCACCGCAAACGCGAACGAGCTCTCGAACTCCGGCTGCCAGTGGCCGAAGCGGGTAATGCTGAGCGGGAACTGCGTCTCACCCGATACATAGTGGACGCCGCTGTCACAGACCGCGCCGTAGCTGACCTGGTCCTCGATGCCCTCGTCGCGCAGCAGCTCGCCGATCGATTCGGCGACCGCCTCGGCCTGTGCCGCGTCCGTGAGCTGCGAGACGGTGAAGTGAAGATTGATGTTGACCGACATGCCCGCAGGCTACCGCCCCAGCCGGCACGGCGAGTTCACGCAGACGGGCGACAACAGCAGGGTCAAGGCAACCTCGTCACCGGCGACGCTCCCAGGCGCCCCCAGGCGCTCCCAGCCTGAACGGCTGCCCGCCTGCTTCCGCCTCGCCCGGAGTCGCTCGTACACCCCGGCACTGGTAGCTCGCGGCCGTCGAGTCAGAGGCAAGCCTTCGCGTGTCTCTTGGTGCGCCGGCTTGTCGCACCAGCTCCGGTGGCGACGTTACGGCGAGGGGAGTTGGCCGTCAGCGTTGATTTCTGGGCGCAAGGAATCCGGCGAAGGCAGGGCTGGTCTCACGGCTTGAGTTCCACGACTTGCGAGGATCGGCGAGAAGCCGCTGCCAGACGTCTATCAGTACCTCGGTGTCCACGCCGATCATCATGCCGCAGAGCACCGACACAGGATGACGGTCGGCCGACGGCTCCGGCGAATACGCGACTCGGTGAACATGCGGGCCTGCCAGTCCCCCGCCCGCGTGGCCCGCGGGTGCAGGGAAACCGAAGTCTCTGCAGCGGAAATCGCGGGTCGGATGCCGTGCTTTGTGGGGGTCGGATCCCGAGTTCCGCACCAACTCACGGTGAGCGTCCGGCTCCTGGGCGCCGCCGCCTCATGGAGATGCCGGAACGCCTCCCGCTCAGAGCCGGCACGCGTCTCGTCCTCCACGGGCAGGACGTCAAGCAGGGCCCGGACAGGCAGCGTACTCGCGGTGGTGCCGGCATAGGCGGGGCCGACCAGGGCAGCGAGTGCCGCGCCGGCGGCCGCGAAGGCGGCAAGGCTACGCACGGTCACCTCTACCGGAAGATGCGGCAGGAACAGCGATCTTCTTAGCAGGTGGCGGTGCCTGGAAACGCCGTGTCCGGGGCGGAGTTCACCCGCAGGCGCGGGAAGTCAGAGAACGGCCTCCTGCCCGGATCCCGACCGGTTCCGGTCGCACCACGGGCCCCGCGGCGAACGGTCATGACGTCCCGGAGAGCCAGGTTCGGGGGGCTTCATCCCATGGCGGTGCGCGCCTGCCGGCCTCGCGGATGCCTGGAGTCCCCGGTGTCCCGCCCAGCCCGGTGGTCCCTTTGCTGGTGTGTGGTGGGGGCGCGTCCGCACCAACTGGTTGGCAAGGGCACGCGGGGCGTGCGGGGGAGGCGTCCAGTGTGCTACGGGTCCGCTCAAACCGGGGGTTTGCCACCGTCAAGTGCCAAATCAGATAAGCAACTTCATATCGTGAGAGGTGTTCCCGCCCCTGCCGAGCCGAGGAGTGCTTGCGTGTCCAACAGCTTCCAGATCGACCAGGTCCCGCACGGTTTCGCGTTCACCGACACCAACGGACTGATCCACTACAAGTACACGATCATCCTGTCCGTGCCTCCGCCCAACGCCGGCCCGTGGGGTGATGCGTGGCTCAGCTTCGGCTGCGCCTACGGCGACACCAAGCTCGGCGTGAGCATCTTCGCCAACGGCAGCTGGGGCGGTGTGCAGCCCCGCAACGTGCCCGACAACGGCGGCCGTCTCGGGGAGAAACTTCCCCCCGGAACCCAGAAGATCCTCATCGGACGGATGAAGAAGAACGCCGCGGACTCCGCGGACGACCTGCCGGTCAGCGTGCTCCTGGAATACCTCGGCACCTGACCCGCTCCACCGGCGCCCTCGATCCGCTGAACCAAGCCACGGGCGCCGGCCAGCCAAAACGCGTGCTCGTTCCCGTCGGGGTCCCCGGCCTCCACGGCTGCCTGACGGGGACCGGCTCGCGCACGGCCCGCTCGGACGTGAGCGGGCCGCATCTGCTGCATGGAGGCACTCATGCCGGACATCACCAAGATCACCGTTCAGCTGGTAACCGCAGCCGACCCCGGAGCCGGTACCGGCGGCTTCGTCTACGCCGGAGTCGCCGGCCGGGAGTTCCACGTGGACTCCACCCGCAACGACTTCGAACCCGGCGACAACTACGCGTACATCTTCGGCGACAGCGCGAACGTGCTCGACGCCGCGCGCAACGACCCACGCCTGCCCCGCCTCGAAACCATCGACGCCGACCGCTTTCCCGTCTACCTCCGCTTCGAAGGCAACGACAATGACGACGACTGGTGCCTGGACCGCGTAAGGGTCCTTCGGCATCCACCAGAAGGGTTCCGTAGACGTCCGCATACAGCGCGAAGTCGTCCACGCCCAGCACCCGCGGAGCCGCTGCCGACGGAAGCGGCAAGCGCATCAAGTGGAACAGGACGCTTGTCCGCGACAGCGGCGCTTGCAGGATCTGCAGGAGCCGGGCGCCGCCCCGGTCGGCGAGCAGCACCCCGGCCATCTCCACCAGGTGCTGCAGCAGCGGGCTGCGGCGCTGGTAGCGCACCGTGAGCCCCTCGACCTGCCCGGCGAACGTCCGCCGGCCGCAACTCGGGCCGTCACAGAACAACCGCCGCACCGACAGCCCGAGCAACACCGCGCGCCCACCGACAGCGACATCGGCTGCAGGGCAGCTCGGCTTCAGCGGCATTCTGGTTCCCGGCGAGTGATTGGCGAACGCGGTGTTCGTGGAGCGGTCTGCTGACTGCAGCCCGGCTCTTGTCCGGTCAGCTGACGGAGACAGCCTCAGCGGGGTCGGTCTCGGTGGTGGCCGCGGAGTGTGTGTTCTTGGGGCCGCGGACGGCGACGTAGACGAACAGGACCCCCATGATGACGGCGCCTGCCCACATGGCCTGCTGCCAGCCGTCGACGAAGGACTGCTGGGCCGCGAGGAGTACATCCGATGCGTGTGGTCCGGTGCTGCCGGCCACCTCGATGGCGTTGGCGACGCCTTCGCGGGCGGTGTCTGCGGCGTTGTGGGGAATGCCGTGCAGCTTGTCGTCGATGGCGTTGCGGTAGCCGGCGGATACGAGTGCGCCGAGCAGGGCTACGCCGAGTGCGGTGCCGAATTCGCGGGTGACGTCGTTGAGGGCGGAGGCGACGCCCTGCTTCTCGCGCGGCAGGGAGCCGGTGATGGCCTCTGTGGACGGGGTCATCGACAGGCCCATGCCGACGCCCATGGCGAGCAGACCGGGCAGGACGGACAGGTAGCCGCCGCTGACGGAGACGAACAGGGCCATGAGGGCCATGCCGACGCCGGCCAGTGCGATGCCCGCCACCATGGTCGAGCGGGCGCCGATGCGTGCGGCGAGCTTGGGGGCAAGGCCGGAGGACATCATCATCATGAGGGCCATGGGCAGCATCGCGACCGTGGACAGCAGTCCCGACCAGCCGAGTACGGCCTGAAAAAACGGGAAGAGGACCACGCCGATGCCCGCCTGGACACCGAAGACCACCAGCAGCGTGAGCGAGCCGCCGGACAGTCCGCGCTCCTGGAACAGGCGCACGTCCAGCAGTGAGGCGTCGCGGCGGCGCAGCTCCCAGGCCACAAAGCCGATGGCTGCGACAAGGCCGACGGCGAGGCTGATCAGCGTCGCGGGCGCGGTCCAGCCTTGTTCGGGGCCTTCCTGAAGGACGAAGATGAGGCCGGTCACGGCGATCACGGAGACGAGGGCGCCGACGGTGTCGAAGGGGTGGGCCGAGGTCTCCCGGGAATTGGGAACCGACTTCAGCGTCATGGCCAGCGCTACCAGGACCAGGACCACCGGCAGGGCGAACAGCCAGCGCCAGTCGGCGACGTCGACGAGGAGTGCCGCGAGGAACATGCCCAGGATGCCGCCGCCTCCGGCGACGCCGGTCCACACGCCGATCGCCTTGCCGCGCTGCTCCTCGGGGAAGGTGGAGGTGATGACGGCCAGCGTGATCGGCATGATCATTGCGGCGCCGATACCGCTGACCACCCGGGCGGCGAGCATCACTTCCGCCGTCGGGGCCAGGGCCGCGACTACGGTGGCGATGCCGAAGACTGTCAGCCCGGCAACGAGCATGGGCTTGCGGCCCAGTCGGTCACCCAGGGCGCCGAGCGGCAGCAGCAGCGCGGCCAGGGCGAGGGTGTAGATGTTGATGATCCACAGGACCGTGCTCTGGGAGGCTTCGAATTCGACGGCCATGTGGGTCTGCGCGACGTTCAGCCCGGTTACCGAGGCGATGACCGCCATCAGGGCGACGGATACCGTGATCAGGATCGTGCGCAGCTGATGCGCGTCAGGGAGACCCTCGCCGTCGGCCGGTGCGGCCTGTACGGGCCGGTTCGTACTCATGGATTCCTCTCAACATGGGCATGGTGAGTCAGCGCCGGGACAGTGCCGGTCGCCGAACGCGAGTGAAGGGGATGGGTGGAGCCTGGGTCACCGCGCGCATCGCAGGGTGCGGTCGCGCGGGGCCGGTCCCGTGCCGGGATGTCAGGCGGTGGGGGTCTCGTCCTGTGCTGCGGCGAGCGCGGCGTCGGTGTCCGCGGTGGTCAGCACGGCGTTGATGTGGGCGGCGGCCAGGGCGCCGACCACTGCGGAGGCGCCGACCTGGGCGGCCAGGTCGGTGGCGTTGCCCGCCACCCATACGCCCGGTACCTCGGTGGTGCTGGCCATGCCGGAGGCGAAGCCGCGGCCCATGTTGTCGGGCAGATCCTGCATCGGCAGCTTCAGCCCGTCCAGGCCCTCGGTGCGGGCCTCCATCCTGGTCGCGACCGCGAGAACGCGGCGGGTCACCACCTGGCCGTCGGTCAGGCGCACCCCGGCCAGGGTGCCGCCCTGGTCGTTGACGACTTCCTGCACTGGGGTGTCGACGATGCGGATGCCACGGGCGGTGAACCGGGCTCGGGTGTCCTCGTCCGGGCAGGTGCCGTGGGTGAAGTAGGTCAGGTCCTCGGTCATGGCGGAACAGGAGGGCGTGGTGGACGGAGGCCGCTCCGGTGGCAAGGAGGCCCATGGGCTTGTCGCGCACCTCCCAGCCGTGGCAGTACGGGCAGTGCACGACACTGTGTCCCCAGTGCTCGGCGAGCCCAGGGACCTTGGGCAGTACATCCTTCAGGCCGGTGGCGACCAGGACCCGGCGCGCGCTGATACTCCGGCCGTCGGCCAAGGTGACGGTGAACCGCAGATCCCCGTCTGTCGCCGGGTCGGCGGACTCGGCCGAGGCCACCTCACCGGAGACGACGCGCCCGCCGTACTGGCGCACCTGCTCCCGCCCCCGCCGCAGGATCTCGGACGGCGGGGTGCCGTCCAGGACGATGAATCCGTGCATGGCCTTGGCCGCGTTGCGCGGGGAGCCGCTGTCGATCACGACGACCGAGCGGCGGGAGCGGGCCAGCATCAGCGCGCCGTTCAGCCCTGCGGCGCCCCCGCCTATCACCACCGCGTCGACGGTCCCCCCGGGCAGTGCGTCGCTCGCGTACGGAGAAGCTGTCACAGCCATGGCCTTCTGCCTTTCCTCGTGCACGGCCCCAGTCGTTGCGGACCCTCTGCACACGACGCTAAGCCGAGGTTGCGTAGGAGACATACACTCTTGCTCATGACGCAAGAAGATGGAGATCTGGACAGCCTCGTACGCAAACGCATCCGCGCACTACGGGTCGCGCAGGGCTGGTCACTGGAAGAATTGGCCTCACGCGCCCACCTCAGCCAGTCCTCACTGAGCCGCATCGAGAACGGCCAGCGCCGCCTCGCACTGGACCAGCTGGTCACCCTCGCCCGCGCCCTGGACACCACGCTCGATCAGCTCGTGGAGACCGCCACCGACGACGTCGTCACCAGCCCGACCATCGACAGCACCCACGGCCGAATGCGCTGGACGATCAAAGCCGATCCCGGGATGAGCGTGGTACGCCAGCGTATGACCGAACCGCCCCCCGAGAACCCGGCACGCATGCGCGCCCACCCGGGGCGCGAATGGCTCGTCGTCCTGTCCGGCACCGCGATCCTCATGCTCGGCCACCGCCGCTTCCGCCTGGAGACCAACCAGGCCGCCGAGTTCCCCACGATGATGCCGCACGCGATCGGCGCCGACGGCGGACCTTGCGAGATCCTTGGCATCTTCGACCGCGACGCCCGCCGCGGCCACCAGGGTGACAGCGACGACGACACCCAAGGCGCTCCCGGGTGACCGTGAGGCCGCGCGACGGCCTTCCCGAGGGCGTCTTGCGCGTCGGGCAGCCCTCTCGACCATCATCTTGCGTAAACGGGGATGCTTCGTGCCACAGGAGCATATTCGCCATAGCGTGAAGGGCATGAACAACGCACGCACCCACTCCCCCCACCACGGCGCTTCACAGGGGCACCACGAGCACGCAATGGACGGCCAGGCGGAGATCCTCGACCTGGACGCCGAGGTCCTCGCCGAGCACACCGCCTCCATCACCGCGTGGCTGCCGCTGCAGAGCGCCCCGCACGACATCGTGGACCTGGGCTGCGGCACGGGCGCCGGCACCTTCGCCCTCTTGGACCGCTTCCCCCACGCGCATGTCACCGCCGTCGACGCCTCCGCCGAACACCTGCAGCGCCTGCGTACCAAGGCGTGCACCCGCGGCGTCGAAGAACGCGTACGCACCCTGCAGGCCGACCTCGACGACGACACCTGGCCCGACCTCGGCTCACCCGACCTGATCTGGGCGTCGGCCTCGATGCACCACATTGCCCACCCTGACCGCGCACTACGCACCGTCCACGACGCGCTCGCGCCCGGCGGCCTGTTCGCCGTCGTCGAGTTGGCCGGCCACCCCCGCTTCCTGCCCGAGAACGCCCCCGAGGACAGGCCCGGCCTGGAGGAACGCGTCCACGCCGCAGCTGACCGCCGCCAAGCTGAACACATGCCCCACCGCGGCGCCGATTGGGGCCCGTTGCTGACCGCCGCCGGCTTCACCGTCGAGGGCGAACGCACCATCGCCGTCGACATCGAAGGCTCGCGCAGCGAAACGATCGGCCGCTACGCCACCGGCGTCCTGCAGCGCATCCGCCACGCTATAGCAGACAGACTCACCCCTGGGGACCGCACTGCGCTCGACCAACTCCTCGACACCAGCGGCCCGCACAGCATCCTGCGCCGCGACGACCTGACCGTACGCACCGAACGCACCGTCTGGGCCGCCCGCCGCATCTGACCACGGATGGTTCCACTCGCGATCCTCATCGAAGCGCTGGGCCACGCCGAGGCGATGCACGCGGCCGAGAAGGCCGTCGACCTCCACCGGCCCCTGCTCAACTAGGCCTCAGCACGATGACATCGAGGTCGACATCATCGATCTGGCCGAGGCCTGGCTGCCGGAGGCACTCCCCGTGATCGGCGGCCGGGTGCCGCGGGCGGTGCAAGATCTGGCGCCGTGGCTGGCGGAGGCCGACGCCTTCGTCATCGTGACGCCCAACCGCAGCTTCCCGGCCTCCCTGAAGAACGCCATCGACTGGTACCGGGACCAATGGAAGGCCAAGCCGGTCGCCTTCGTCTCCTACGGCGATGAGGCCGGCGGCCTGCGGACGGTCGAGCAGCTCCGCCTGGCCTTCGCCGACCTGCAGGCGATGACCGTCCCCGACACCGGCATTTTCCACGACCACCGCGGCAGCCTCACCGAAGCCGGCCGTCCCCTTGATCCAGAGCGCTGCAACGCGACCGCTCGAAACCTGCTCGGCCAGCTCGTCTGGTGGGCCCGTGCGCTGAAGAGCGCCAGAACGCAAAAGGAAGAAATCATGTCCGTGAGCCGCGAAATCCACCTCGTCTCCCGTCCCGCCAGAGAGCCCGCACTGTCCGACTTCAAGCTGGTCGAAACCGCGATCCCGGAGCCGGGCGAAGGGCAGGTCCTGGTCCGCAACACCTGGCTCTCGGTGGACCCGTACATGCGGGGCCGGATGGACGACGTGGAGTCCTACATCCCGCCGTTCCCGCTCGGTGCGGCGCTGGAGGGCAGCGCGGTCGGTGAAGTCGTCGAGTCCCGCTCGGCGGACATCGGAGTCGGTGCGACGGTCGTCCACTTCCTGGGCTGGCGGGAGTACGCGGTGGTGGACGCCGCTGCCGCCACGGTCATCGACGCGACGCTCGTTCCCGCCCAGGCCTTCCTGGGAGCGCTGGGCACGACGGGCCTCACCGCCTACACGGCGCTCACCCAGGTGGCCCCGGTCAAGGAAGGCGACGTGGTCTTCATCTCCGGTGCGGCCGGGGCGGTCGGCAGCATCGCCGGGCAGATCGCCCGCAAGCTCGGCGCGAGCCGGGTGATCGGCTCGGCAGGCGGGCCGGAGAAGGCAAGCGGCTCATCGCCGACTTCGGTTACGACGCGGCGATCGACTACAAGGCCGGGTCGCTGCCCGCGCAACTCGCCGAAGCCGCTCCCGAGGGCATCGACGTCTACCTCGACAATGTCGGCGGCTCGCACCTGGAGGCGGCGATCGGTGCGAGCCGTCCGGGCGGACGGATCGCGCTGGTCGGTGCGATCAGCGGCTACAACGAGCCGGTGCCCGGGCCCGGCAACCTCTTCCAGGCCTACGCCAAGGAACTCACCCTGCGCGGCATGCTCATCACCTCCTTCCTCCACCTGTTCGACGAGTACATCCCCCAGGCGATCGGCTGGCTCGCCGACGGCTCCCTGTACACCGAAGAGACCGTGATCGAAGGCATCGACCAGGCGCCAGCCGCCTTCCTGGCCCTGCTGCGCGGTGCCAAACACCGGCAAGATGCCCGTCCGCCTCGCGTAGAACCGTCCTCGCTGACGGATCTCCCTGACCGATCTCCCATGCCAAGGAAGCCAGATCATGCACGCATTCGTCGTCTGCGCGCACCCCGAGTTGTGCGGCATCACCGACGCCACCGTTCACCTGGTGTACGACACCCTCGCCGAGCCCCATTGGGCAGGAGTGGGCGAGGTGGTATCGCCCACTGCCGTCGCGGCATGAGGCCAAGAAGCCCTCGCGTCCAAGGACGTGGCAAGGCCACAGAGCTTGAGAAGGGACCGATCAACATGACCCGAACCGTCTTTGTCGCCGGAGCCTGCGGAAAGACCGGGCGCGAAGTGATGGCGCAACTCGCCGAACGCGGTGACACCAAGGTCCGCGGCGGATCCTCGCAGAGCTCGCAGCAGCCGACAACGGTCGCCTTCCACTGGCGAGACCAGCCGAACTGGCACAAGGCGCTGGACGGGGTGGATGCGATCTGCCGCGGACACCCGGATGTCCAGGACGCCCCTGAGCTGATCACGCAGCTCATCGCCGCCGCACCGGGCGCTCATGTCGTCCTCATCTCCGAGCAGGGCGCGGAGCGGGTCGCTGCCGACGGCTGGGTTCAGCGGCCGAAGCCGCCGTCACCGGCAACGCGAGCCGCTGGACGATCCTCTGCCCGTCGTGGTTTCAGCAGATGCTGACCGATCCACGCTGCCTCCCCAACGCGATCCGCGTGGGCCCCGCCCCCCACCACGGCAAGGCCTACACCGTGACCGGCCCGCAGGCGGTCACCACCATCGACACCGCGGCGGACATCTCCGCCGCGGTTAGCGCCGAGTTCACCGCCGTGGTCCCGCCGCTGTCGCAGACCCTCACCGGAGCGGATCCGTGGCTGGCCGAGGCCGTCGGCGACATGTTCGGCCGGGTGCACGATGGGACGTTCGCCGCGGTCAGCGACACCATCGACAAGGTCACGGGGCGCTCGCCGCGCAGGTTCAAGGAGTTCATCGCCGAGCACGCCGACCAGTGGCGCGTCTGAGACGCGCACAACGGACTCCGCACACATGAAGATCGGACACAGCATGAAAGCCCTCGTTCACAACCAAGTCGGCACGCACATGCTGACCATGGACAGCGCGCCGACCCCGGAGCCCGGCCCATCGCAAGCACTCATCCAAGTCGTCGCGTTCTCCTTCAACTTCGGGGAGGTCGCCTTCCGGCCACCGGACCTGCCGGACGGCACGATCCCCGGATGGGACGCGGCGGGAATCGTGGTCACTCCCGCCGCCGACGGCTCAGGCCCGGCGGCCGGATCGCGCGTGGTCACCTTCGGCTGGGCAGGCGCGTGGGCGGAGTTCCGCGCGGTCGACACCAAGGAGCTCGCGCTCGTCCCGGACGGGGTAGACCTCCAATCCACGGCGGCGCTGCCGGTCGCCGGCGTCACCGCGCTGCAAGCCGTCCGGCGGCTCGGCCCCATCCTCAGCAGCCGTGTGCTGGTCACCGGGGCGTCCGGCGGCGTCGGCAGGTACGCCGTACAGCTCGCGAGCCTGGCCGGGGCAGAGGTCGTCGCGTCCGTCGGTTCACCCGAACGCGGCGAGGGCTTGCTCGACCTCGGCGCGGCGGAAGTCGTCATCGGCCCGCAAGCCATGACCGGACGGGTCGACGGCGTGGTGGACAACGTCGGCGGGGCACAGCTGGCCGAGGCGTATCAGCGGCTCTCATCCGGCGGTGTCGTCGTAGCAGTGGGCATGGCGTCCAAGGAGCCGACCACGATCGACTTCGAGGAGGCTCGGATGAGCCACGATCGCGGGCGTGTCGAGACGTTCAACTTCTCCGTACCGCTCAACAGCGACCTGCAGTACCTCGTCCGCCTCGTCGAGCAGGGTCGGCTGGTGGTCCCAGTCGGCTGGCGCGGCGACTGGCACTCCTACGAAGAAGCCATCGTGCAGCTGATGAACCGCCAGGTCCGCGGAAAGGCGGTACTGGACGTCCAGGCTGCCTGAGCCTGAATCCACCCGCCGGCCCCGCTCACCACGCGCTCTCCACCAACGGCGGCTACACCCAAGGACCCGGCCAGCACAGCGCGGTAAGTCGTGCGGAGGTAGCGCCACTGGACCCCCTGACGCTCGAGTCGATGCTTCTTCGCCGGCTGCGTTTGCCCGTCCGCAGGAAAGTTCCCAGCGCGGATAGTTCCCCAGAAGAGCCACACCCATTGGCCATCGGCTGGCAGCCGTGACGTGGCAGGGGCCGTTGCACGGAGCGCCATCCCGTACTCGTCGACGGCGAGCCCTTCCAGTTCTCTCCGACCACCACGACACCGTGCGCTACCGCAGCACTCGCGCGAACCGCGCCGAGGCCATTACCGACCTCGCCCACCGGCACCGCATGTTCGGCCCCATCGAGGACGACCTCAACCCCGCCGTCGCCTTCGTCGTGGACAGCAGTTCAATAAGTACGGAGCGGACGTAGCCGGGGAGCAGCGCGACGCGTTGCTCGACGGCACGCTGGAGGTCTACGGCATCGGTGCCCTGCGCGCCTACGTCCTGCCGCACCCCCGGCGCGGGCATTTCCACGCCGACACCGCCACCTTCACCAGGGGCCTGATCTCCCCACCCGGCCTGGAACGCATCTACACCGGTGCGGCACCGAGGATCTACGCCGCGTCGAACGCCATGCACGCCGGCCGCGCCACCGCGCGGACGGTGAAGCTCTGGCCGAACGGCACGGTCTTCCGCGACCGGGCGGCGCAGAAGAGGTGAGCAGCACCAAGGGCCGGTGCCGCAAGACGACTTGAACAGGCACCCAGCGGCCTCTCCTGTGATCGATGCTCCCCGCCCTCAGGCGATGGCGGCCTGTTGGATCTCCCCACTGGCGGCCAACCAGCGGGGAGATCTGGAGCCATGACCCAGCCCAGCGAGATCACCCAGTACCCGGACACCTTCGAACGGCTGCGGAGCATGGCCGTGTACGGGGCGGTCGCCCGCGCCCTGATCCTGCGGGCGACCGAAGCACTGCACTGACCCTGGGCACAGCCAGCCCCCTGCCGTACGGGCCACCGTGACCAGTGCATGAGCCGCAACGTCCCCGCTTCGACGAGCACGCCTGCATCATCACGGACCACGGCGGCGTCGTCGTCGCCGTGATCCGGCACAGGCCGGGCCAGCGGCCCTGCCCCTGCACACACTCGGCGGACAACCCCGGGGCGGAGACCGCCAGCACCAGAGGCCCCGGAGAATCCAGGGGCGTCCCACGAGTTGTCGCGCGCGGGTCCGCACCGGACCCCGAGGGCCAACTCACCCTGCCGTGTGAGGACCTGCCCGAGATGCCGACCGCGTCGCCCTGGTGCCCAGCGGTGGCAGGGGCGCGCGCACTCCTGGAGGCCGTTACTCCCTGAGGCTGGTCAAGGGGTAACGTTGCGCCATGTAATGGTGAGATCGACCTTGTCGTCTCGTTCACCTTCCATGGCGTTGAAGACGTGGAAGCTCCTGGTCATCGACGAGCCCTTGAAGATCTTCGGCCCCAATGCTCCCGCACTCCCGAAGTGGGCCTGCCCGTCAAGGTCACGCGTATCCTCGCTGGTACCTTCGAAGAGGTCGACCCTACCAACGCCGTAGAGGCTCACCGCCCCGTCATGCGATCCGCTGAGCTGGTAATGGATCTCAGCGCGGATTTCCCCGCCGCACTTTCCGAAGTACCAGAAGTCCTTGGGCAGTTGCCCGAATCCGGTGTTGGTGATCGGGAAGCTGTGATGGCACACCTGGTTCCTCTCGGGCCAGGGTTCGTAGTCCATGATGCGCATCGTGACGTTGCCGGTCACCGTCCAGTTCACCTGGGCCTGCGCCGGCTGAGCGGTTGCTGCGAGGGCGGCCGTCGCCAAGAGGACAGCGGCCGACAGAGCAGGCACCCTCCTGCCCCGCCTGAGTTTCCGTGGAGACCCTGCTGGAGAGTTCATCTTGCACCTCCGCCGGATTTAGGGTGGAATCACCCCTTTTTCATTAGACCTCCCACCCGCGAGCACTGCATCTCAGGGACGGTGCGGGTCTCAAACCCCTCGCCTTCCGCAGCCGGGGCACCCGCAAACTGCTCCCGCGGCCGCTCGGTGTGCGGCCGGCACTCATATGCCGACAGGAACCAGGTGATCAACGGCAGTTGAAATGCGAACAGTTGCCTATGGGTGACGTTCGTGTTCTGACCGGAGCCATCATCCATCGGGGACCGGATCGGCGAGATTGATCACGCAATCCGCCAGGACCGGACTTGCCCAACAGCCGTGCGGAGCCGTCACATGACACGCCATCAGCTCCTACTGCCCATCCTCGCGCCGTGCGTGAACACCCTGACGCACCCTCACTTCCCAGTCCGGCGCCCGTGGACGGCTGCCGCACTGCTCGCCGAGCTGGGCCGGCTGACCACCCCGGCTGCCGGGGCCTGCGGGAGGGACGGATACACGATGGCACCCTGGTTGACCTTCGGAATCAGGCCGTAGATCAGCACGCACGAGGCGGATACGGCGCGGCGAGCCCGGGTCGGTCGACTGCCACGTGGTCCACTCGCGGCGATGTCCACGCCGCCTTGCGCAAGCCGCCCACGTGGGAGTCCAAGGCCCGCACCGGGTCGGGCGAGCTGCTGTACAACGCCGCAGGCGAGGACCTGGCGCTGCTCCTGGTCGAGGCGAACGAGCTCTACCAGCAGGGCCTGCACATCCTGCACCGTCAGGTGGCAGCGCACCTGGGCGGGCTGACGACTGAGGATTTGATGTGCGTCGCGGAAAGGGCCGGTGTGCAGTGTCAGGGCTCGCAGGACCGCGACGAGGTGATCCTGCTGCAGTGTCATGAGGGCTCAAGGGGGCAGCCTGTCAGGGCCGCCAGCTGAGGCGGTTGTCCACGACAGCCGGGAGAGACATGGGCATCTCGTCGGTGACCCAGGCGAACTCCAGGGCTGCGAGCGTGGCTCCCCGGTCCGTCCAGACAAGGATCTCGCCGGCGTAGGCGCCGGACGGGTCATGCACGTGTGCGTCCACGGGCACGAGCGTTTTGGTCAGTGCTGCATGCTCGCAAAGCTCCCGGACCTGCAGGTCGACGCTCACGGAGTCGGGCCCCCAGACGGCGATCACCTCGGTGCGATCCAGCTGACGCCGCAGTTGTGACGCGCCCACAAACTCCGCGGACAGGACGTGTTCAAGCACTGTGCGCTCATCGGCGTTCAACGAGCGCGGGTCGATGGAAAGAGGAGCCATGCGCCCATTCTGTAGCGGAGGGGCAATCAGCCCAACGTCGACAGCAACCACCGCCCGGCAACGGCATCATGATCGTTTCATGGGTGGGGAACTGTGGCAGCGGCTTTGTTCCGGATGATCTATGGGGCCTGGTCGAGCCGGTACTGCCGTCCTCCCGTTCGCGCCCGCAGGACGGTGGCACCGTGCCGATCGACCAACGTGCCGTGTTCACGGCCGTCGTGTACGTGCTGGCCAGCGGGTGCGCAGGGCGGTGTCTGCCACCGACGTTCGGAGTATCACCGGCGACGGCTCACCGAAGGTGTTCCGTCTGCACCGCATCCGGAGGGTGGCGTTGCCTGCACCGGGTGATCCTGGACGAGATTGGAGCCCGAGGCGCGCGTGCAGGTCTCAGGCGGTGCGCTTTGCTCGCCCGGCGGGGGTGTGTGAGGGCCGATGCCGGCGTCGATGATTTCCGTGGAGCATCAATGCAACGGTGCTGGTGGCGGCGATGAGGATCATCAGTGCACCGCAGCCGACGAGGATGGCGGGGGCACTGGTCCGGTCGAGGAGGAAACCTCCGAGCGCCGCTCCAAGGGGGGAGGCCGTCAGGAGTACGGCGCTGCGTGCAGCCAGAACCGTGGTGAGCAAGTCGGCGGGCGCGCGGTCCTGGAGCAGGGTGAAGGAGAGCGCGGAGTAGGGGCCGTAGACGAGTCCGGCGACAGCGAAACCGATCAGAGAAGGGAGGGCGGTGTCCGTGAGGGCGAAGGGGAGCATCCCGACGCCGTGACCCGCGATGATGCCGAGCATGGCCGGCCACAGGGGAAGCCGTCTGGCCACGCCCAGCGCGAGAGCGCCGATGACGGCTCCGATACCGAAGGCGGCCCAATAGGCGCCGAGCAGCCCCGCGCCGGCATCAAGGTTGTCGGAGACGAACAAGGGAAGGGCGACTTCGACGGGGCCAAAGGCGAGGTTGAACACCCAGGTCACGACGAGCAGGCCGAGGAGTTCCGGCTGACGCCGCAGAATGCTCAGCCCTTGCCGTGTGCCACCAGTCACCGGCTCTGATGCCGGTGACCAGGGCAGGGTGATGCGGCCGGTCTGGAAGGCGAGCACGGCGAACGTGGCAGCATCCAAACCGATGATCCATACCGGGGACACGACTCCCACGAGCAAACCCGCGAGAGCCGGGCCAGCGATCATCGCACTCCACAGACTGGTGCTGAGAACACTGTTGGCCGCCAGACGCTGGTCGTCGGGAAGCAGAGGGGCGAACAGCGCGTGCTTGCCGGCCTTGCCCCAGGCGTGAAGCAGCGAGGAAGCACCCAGGAGCCCGACGTACACGGCCGGTGTGAGTACTCCCGCCACGTGCGCGACCGGGACCGCCCCCAGCAGCACGGCCCGTAGCGCAGAGTCGATGACCAGGAGCCGCTGCGCGGGAAGCCTCCGCATCCATCGGCCCAGGACCAGTGCGCCCAGGACGCCGGGCAGGACGTAGGCGGCGACAGCCATGCCGGCCAGCGCGCCTTGGCCGCCCTCGGGCCCCAGAGCGAGCGCGAGCCACGCGATGGCGACGACGGTCATGCCGTCGCCCAGGTCGGACAGCGCGAAGACTGGCATCAGCCGCCGAAAGGTACGGTCGGCGAACAAGGAGCGGTAGGGGCCGGGCATCAGGCGTCCCGGTGCTGCTGAGAACATGCAGATCACAGTCGTCCTTCAAGCACGCTTGAAGTCAAGGCCGGATCGGAAAGGGGCGGGCATGCGATATCTGCCCATCAGTGAGATCGCGACCAAAGCCCACGTGCGCGCTTCAGCACTGCGCTACTGGGAGGAGCGCGGTCTGCTGCCCGGCGCGCGCCGCGAAGGCGGACGCCGAGTATGGCCCGCGACCACCGTCCGCCGGGTCGCCCTGATCAAGATGGCACAGCGGGCCGGGTTCACCCTCGCCGAGATCACGCAACTGCTGGCCGACGACACCACACCATCCGCTACCCGCCAGTGGCGGGACATGGCCACGCGCAAGTTGCCCGAACTCGACCAACACATCGCCCAAGCCCAGGCCCTGCGACAGGCAGTAGCGGACTGCCTGGAGTGCGGCTGCATGAAATTCGATCAGTGCGTACTACTCGATACCACCGACGCGACACCCTGACCGACCGGCCCTGACGACGGCCTTGCACCCGCCGAAACACCAACGCCCGCCCGCATGCTGCGCCAGCTGGGCCACGACGTCTTCACCGCCTACACGCCACTGCCCAGGAGCCGACCCTCTCGACAACCCTCCGGCTGAGCAGAGGAAAGTGGTTCTGGCACAGATCTCGGGGAGCGGTCGCCGGGGGACGTTGTCCTTCGATGGCAGGGGGCGCGAGCCCGGACACGTCAGCGTTCCCGCATTCTGGTTCACCACCAGCCGAACACCGCCAACTGGACGTTGCTCGGTTCCGGCAGGGTACGACGCCCGAACTCCGCATCGATACGCGCGATCAACCGCCCCACATAACCCATTCGAAACGAGTAAACGCATCAGCAACCGCGTTGGGCCACAACTCCTGATCCTCGACCCGGCTGATCGCCGCACGAGTCCGCGCAGACACACCCCGCACCCTCACAACCGGACCCTGCCATCGTGGCCGCCACCGCCCCGTACGGACAGCCCTCGGCCGCCTACGCGGCATCGCCCCATCGCACCAACATCAAACCAACCTGCCACCGCAGGGCACCCGAACCGGCCCCCGCCCCACACCCGCCGCCCTCACCGTTCCAGGTCCAGACGCCCGCCGCCTCGGCCACGACTCTGCCCCGGCGGGCGCGGGCAGAGCGGGTATGTCGGACGCGTACAGCTGCGCCAACGGCAGCACCGCTACCGGGCCTTCGTACCGGTGAGAACCCGACGCCCCTTCTTGTCGGGTACTTTCTCTCGGGACGGACCCGTGCGAAGGTCTCCCGCTCCTGCGGGGTCACGCCCCTGCACCGTGCGCAGCGGCACGGATCCAGCGTTCCCCTCGCACGCCCTCCAGGGACAAAGCCAGCGTCAGCCCATCCACGGTATCCGGGCCACAGCGGAGGCGCTCGACCAGCAGTCGCCTGCCGTGAAAAGGCCCTCGCCATGATCAAGCCCGGCCTGCGTTGACAACGCTCGTGCTCTACACCTGGGGCGGCTCGTCGCGGCCGCTCACGTGGAGGGCATGGCTGCTGTTGTTCGTCGCGCCCAAGCTGTCGATGGTGTTGTTCGTGCTGATGTTGTTGAACATCGGGATGATGCCGCGTCAGTGTCGGCGGACAGCGGCGCCGTCCTCATTCCCGGCGTACTTGAGTGATGATGGGGCGCGCTGCGTCACTCTCCGGGAGGCGTACACGCCGAGCAGCCGGGCGGGCTCAGCCGGATGCAACTGCCCAGCGGCGTCTCAGGCCTGGCTGCGCCGCAGGCCAGGGCCTCAGGCGGCGAAGGGGTGGGTGTGGCCGGGCAACTGCTGCCCCGGGCGCAGGAACCGCTGGGCGCCCTGTTCGTCGCGTACCGCGCGGAACCCGGCGTCCGTCAGCCGCTGTGCGATCTTCCCGCGGCGGACCGCGCCCACCGTGAACGCCACGGTGAAGAGCAGCGCGACCGCCCCGCCGGAGGCGACCGCTTCGACCGGCGAGCTGTCGATGAGCAGGAGGACGGTCAGGACCGCGCAGGCGAGGTAGCACAGCACCTTCTGGGTCCGGTCGGCGATGTACAGGGCCATGACGTCGAAGGTGACGAGATCCTTCAGCACGGCCACGGCACCGACCGCTTCGGGAAGCGGCTTCAGCGAGCCCTGCTCCAGCCCCGGCACTGTCCCGCCGTTACCCGCCTGCGGATGGGTGGTGATGGTGGCCGCCTCACGGACGCGCGCGTCGGGCCGCGGGTCCCGGTACATCCGGACCTGCACGAGCGAGTTCTTGAACCCGGTCCGGTATGCCGTGCCGTACGTGTAGCCGTACTGCTCCGCCACATATGCCAAGGCGGCCGCCTTCAGCGTGGAGCCCTGAGGGGCGATCTCAACGATGTCCTGCTGACGGGCGATCTGCCGGAGCATCCCCGCTATGTGACGTTCCACGGACATCCTGATTCCCCGCCCCCCTGAGACCCTAGACCTGGGCCCAACCGGCGCACAGCCTAATACTCCGGCAGCGTTTCGCTATCTGACCTGGCCAGAGACGTCGTGTGGAGTTTAGTGGGCTGATGATACGTCAGGGGCGGTCTCGCCGGACCCGCCCCTGCAACGAGTAGCTTTTTCTGGAATGTGCCGTTCCAGGCTTTCGGCGTGAAGTGCGGGGTACGCGCGCGTTCACGGCGTTGCCAACACCACTGGAGTGGCGCGCCCGACAGATGAGCCCATAGAGCGGACGAGGAGCACAGAATGCGTTTGAACAGGCGGGTCGCAACGATGGCACTGGCCGGCATATGCGCCCTGGGCACGGCCAGTTGCAGCTCGGACGACAGCGCCGAGGAAGCGTTCGAGGGTGAGAGCGCGGATGCGATCGCGGCGAAGGCCGTCGAGGCGACCAGGGATGCCGATTCCATGCGCATCAAGGGCCAGGTCGCAGAGTCCGGCCAGAGCATCTCCATCGACATGGCGGTGGACAACCAGAGCAACTGCCAGGGGACCATCACCCAGGGCGGCTCGAAGGCCGAGGTGCGACGGACGGGCGAGACTCTTTATCTCAAGGGCGACGAGAAGTACTGGCAGACGAGCTTCAAGGGCCAGCCGGGATCGGACAAGGCCGCGGACAAGGCGGCCGGCAAGTGGGTCAAGGTGCCCGGCCAGGACGACGAGATGGCCGGCATGTGCGACAAGCAGAAGCTGGTCGCCGCACTGGACGAGGACAAGGATGAGCGTCAGGGCATGAAGAAGGACGGCACCGCCGAGGTCGACGGGACGCAGGCCGTCAAACTCACCAAGGAGTCCGGCGACGAGACACACACTCTGTTTGTCGCCGCCGAAGGCGAGCCGTACATCCTCAAGTCCGTCGTAGAAGGCGGCGAAGCCCCGCAGACTACGACCTTCAGCAACTACGGCGACAAGGTCAAGCCCGAACAGCCCGCGGCCGGGGACAGCGTGAGCATCGAGGAGATCGTGGGCGCCTCGTCGTAGGACGCAGAATTCACACGAGGCAGGCGAGGGGTGTCGAAGAGCCCAGCCGCCCCCTCGCCGCCGCCCGATCCGGCGGCTGCCGTGACCCTTCCTGGCAGTCCTGCGAGGCCTTCGGAGACAGCCAGGCCAGCCCACCTGGCCACGCCAGTGCCGGTGAGCCAGGCGGCGGGGGGTGCGCTGCCGTCGCCGTCGTGACGAGTGCGGCGCAGGACGGCGGCTCAGGAGGCCGCGGCGGGGTCCAGTTCCGTGAGGCGGTCGAGCCGTTCGTACAGAGCGCGGACAAGTCGGGCGCGGTCCTGGGTGCAGTGGGCGGTCCCCTCCAGCGGGACGGCAAGTCGATGGTCAGCGTCGTTCAGGACGTACTCGGCCAGGACACGGGCAGCGCGGCGCTCGGGCAGACGGCCGGCGGCGCGGCGGACGTCGGTGGCCACGGAGCGGGCGGCGCCGGTGAGTTGGAGGGCGATCTGCTGGTAGTCCGCAGCTTGGAGGCCGGGGTCGCCGTGCCACGCCAGGACGGCCTTGACGAGGCTCTGGTGGGTGGTGCGGTCGAGCGGGAGCTGAGCCTCGATGTGTCCGTCGGGGTCGTACAGCACGGTGTGCCTGCTCATCGGTTGCTCGCTGGGGCATCGCGCTCGGTCGGAGCCTCGGCCTGAGTGGTGCGTGCGAGGAACCGCGCGAAGCCTCGGTCGGCGCGGGCCATCAGGGCCTGGGAGGGGACGCCATAACCGGACTGGTGGGGGCCGCGGCTGTCCGCCAGGGCATCGGCCGTGGTGGTGAGGGTGGGCATCAAAGGTCCCTGCCTCCCAGGGGCTGGTGGTGTCAGTGATTCGAAGCTACGGGTGTGGCCGGATTGGTCTCACCGAAGTTGCGGACAGTTGTGCGGCCTTCATTGCAGGGCGTCGGATGCGGGCGCATGCGGCGTCGCGTGCATAGCGAGGGCGGTGAAGGCGCGGGCCTACTTGGCGTGTTGGCGGGGCTGACGGGCGTTGATCGACGCGGTCCGTGTCTACCCCACGGCGCGCTGGTCGTCGTAGAGGTGTACGCCTCCAGCGGCCACACGGTGCGCGAGCCGGCCGGACATCGTCTCGGTGGTGCCGATCCGGGTGCGCAGCACCCGCTCCTCAAAACGACCTTCGATGCCCTGACCGACAGCTCGTGGCTCAATCGGATCGACTTGGCGGAGTCAGGTGGACGGCGACGGCTAGGCCGGCCGCCACCAGCACCACGTTCTTGATCACGTACTGCCCGGCCATGGTGGGAGATGCGATGTTCCCGTCCCACATCTCGGCGGGCAGGACGATCAGAGTCGTGAACGTCCCAGCCATGTGCGCGAAGAACACCAGCAACGTCAGCCGCAGCAGCAGCCCGGTGACCAGCCCGGCCCCGATCAGCATCTCCATCATGGCCAGCAGTGGCCGGGACACGTCAGCCGGTACGCGGCCGGACGTCAGCTCGTGCATCACCCGGGTGGCCATGTCCTCGGCGTGGCTGACGTTCGGCAGGAGTTTGAGCGCTCCGAACCACAGGAACAACAGCCCGACGGACACCCTCAGCACGGTGAAGCTGTGCGTTCGGTAGGCGGCGGGGAGGGCGCGCAAACCGCTCAGGCCGCGCCGAAGAGAGGTGTCCCGGCTGCCGGGGCCGGACATCACCGTCCCAAGCGGCACCTTCGGGACGCTGCTGCCCGACAGTTCGTCAGCGGTAGTGACGCTTCGCCTACGGCTCATGCGGCCCGTCCTAAGAGACGGGTCGGACGGAACGTCGTCGACGGGCTGACGCGGCTCCGCCTCGGCCCGCCGGACCGGTGTACAGGCGGCTCGGGCGCGGTGGGACACAGGCAGGACCTCATGGCGCCTCCGTGGGTTGGGATGGGCGGAGGTCATGGGAGCGCTCCCATGTATTGCTGAATCGGACTGTACGGTTAGGTGCGCAGGCATGACAAGACGTGCTGCGCAGACTGTTCCCGCGTTCATGGGAGCGCTCCCGCCGCGGATCGGACAGCCCACCCCCTGGTTGAGCAGGTCATCAGCCTGGCGTCGGCGTTCCAGGGTGGTTTGGGCGTATGGCCCGCCGCAGATGGGTGTGTCCGGTGCGGTGGCCCGGCATCTGCCCCGCCCGGTCCGCCAACTCTTCGACCGCGGCCTCGACCTGTGAGGTCGTACGAGCGGTGCGTCGCTGGTATCGCTTCAGCGCCCCGGGCACCTGTTCGCGGAAGGTGTGGCGGCAGCCTGGCGTGGGGGCACACCAGACGCCGCCACTGAAGCTCAACCTATGGTGAGCATCTTCGCCCGGCTGGGAACACCCTGCGCGTTGAGGGCGAAGAGCATATACGTGCCGGGCAGCGCTGTGCCTGGGTCGGCCGGGATCGTCATCTCGTAAACGTTGGGGCTTGTCTGACGGGACGTCAGCGGTACCCGGCGTTGGTCGTTGTCCGTCGAGTGCGTCACCGCTCCGGTGCGCACAAGGACGAACGATGTGACGGCGGAGCCGGTGGTCACGGTCAGCTTCGTGCCGTTGCCGGCCCGGGAGGGGACGCCTGCGGTGATGGCGGGACGGGTCTTCTCGGTTCCGTCAGCGTTGAGCAGATAGGGCGGAGTGAAGATCGCGCCGTCCGCATGGTTGGTGGCGCAGTCGCCGCACAGACCTCCGCCGCCGGAGAAGATCCGCCCGTCCGGTAGGAGGTTGGCCACGCTGTGGTAGTTACGGGGGACAGCCATGGTGGCCATGCGGGCGAACTTCCCCGTGGTCGGATCCCAGATCTCCGGCGTCATCACCGACGTGGCATCGCTGAACGGCACCGGATAGGACTGTCCGCCGAAGACCGCGACCTTTCCGTCGGGCATCACGACGCTGTTGGCGAAGGACCGGGTATACGCCATGTCGCCGGTGCGGGCCGTGACGGGCTGGGCGCCGCCGCTCACGTCGACGGTGTAGGCGCGTCGCGTGGCCCGGGTGTTCTCGTAGGCCGGGGCTCCGCCCAGGGTGAGCAGTTTGCCGATGTCGTAGGCGACGGCGTTGCCGTTCATGGCGTCAGCGCTGTCGGCCCGGGTGCCGGCGGGGGTGATGGTGCCGTCGCCGCTGGTGGTGATCCAGTTCATCTGCCGACTCGGGCCCAGGTGCAGGACACGGCCGCCTGAAGTCGCGTAGAGCCATTGGTGGTTGTCCGCCCGGTATGGTCCGGCCGGGTCGGCGGTCATGGTGGTGGTCACGGGAACGCCGGGCAGGGTGCGCCAGGTGCCGGTGGTGGCGGACCACACCTCGCCGCCCTTGGGGGCGCTGCCGCCGCTCCAGGAACCGCCCAGTACGAACGCGTCTCCATTCGACAGCAGCGTCATCGCCTGGTAGCCGCGGGGGATGTTCATGTCCGCGGCCGCTGTCCACTGGTCGGTGGCCGGATCGTAGATGCTGGCCCGCTCGGCGTTGCTGCCGCCGGTGACCAGTATTCGGCCGTCGCGCAGCACGGCGGTGCCGGGACAGAACATGTCGTGGCCGGTGTTGTCGACGCGGCGCTGCGAGACCTGTCCGGTGGTGAGGTCCAGGAGGGCGGTCTGGGTGTAGCCGTTGCTGCCGCCGAAACGGTCGGTGCCGTAGGCGGACCAGGCCAGCAGCTTGTTGTTGGGCAGCAGGGCGGTGGCTACGGGAACCAGCGGGAATCCGGTCGGCCTGTTCCACGCGCCGTGGGCGGCCGGGTCGGCCGGTCCGCTCAGGTGCAGTTCGGCGGCCGAGGACCACGGCCCGCGGTTGCCCGCTTCGGAGGTAGCGGTAAGACGTATGTAGCGGGCGGTGACCGTGCGCGTGAAGGTGGCGCCCTTGACCGTGTCGTCGTCCTTCCACGTACCGCTTGCCACCGGGGAGCCGAACGTCGTGCCGTCGGTGCTCGTGGTGATGGTGTACGCACCGATCCGGCCGTTGCTTCCCGACCTGCGGGGCTGGTATCGCAGCGCGGAGACGGCCCGGGCGGTCTGTATGTCGATGGTGATGTGGTGGGGCAGCGGGGTGGCGGTGCCGGACCACTTGCTGTGCCAGAAGGTGTCGGGATCGTCGTCGAGCACGAGGGCCGCGCGGTTGTCGGCCGCCGAGGTCTCCTGGTCGCTCGCGGTGGTCGTCCAGCCGTCCCGGGGCAGGTCCACCACCGCGGCCGGGACACCCGGGTCACCGAGCAGGTTGATCTCGGCGGCGGTGGACCATGGGCCGCGGTTGCCCGCCTCGCTGAGGGCGGTCAGGCGTATGTAGCGTGCCCCCTTCGGCGCGAAGCTCAGGGTTTTGGTCGTCGCGTCGTCGGCCAGCGTGCCGGTGGCCACAGCCGAGCCCCACGTGCTGCCGTCGGTGCTCAGGTGGAGGGTGTACCGGCCGATCCGGCCATTGGCGCTGTCGGTACGGGGCTGGTAGACGAGGGCGGAGACCACCGTGGTTCGGTGCATGTCGATGGTGATGTGGTGGGGCAGCGGGGTGGCGGTGCCCGACCACTTGCTGTGCCAGAAGGTGCTTGCGCTGCCGTCCAGGACGTGGAGGGCGCGGCCGTCGTCGCCGACGGTCTCCTCGTCGCTGGCGGTGGCCGTCCAGCCGTCCCTGGGCAGTACGGCGGCCAGGGGCTGCATGGCCGAGGCGGGAGCGGCCTGGTGATGGGGCGCCGACAGTGGCTCGATCGGCCCGGTGGGCCGCGGGGCACCGGGCGACGCGCTGCTGCCGTCGGCGACACCGGCCAGCGGCAGCAGCGCCGCCAAGGCCGCGGTGCAGGCCCACAGGATCAGTGCCGGCGATCTGAGCCGGGAGACGTTCCGTAAGACGTAATTGTCCAGCATGGGGTTGCCCTTGCAGTCGAGGGGCTGGTGCTGCGGATGCCCGGCGAGCGGGAAACGGGATGTTCCTGCCACCTGACGGGAGGTGACGAAGAGCCGGCTCCACGGCCCCCTGCCTGGTGCGGAGTTCGCGGCCGGGAGAGAAGGGCGGAGCTCAAAGAGCGAGTCTGGCCATCTCGGAGCCGGCCATCAGGAAGGCGCCGACTCCGAAGTCCGCGGTGGCGGTGGCGCTCGCGGGCCCGGGAGCCGCGGCGACGGCCTGGACGTAACCGAGGAAACCGTCCTCTCGAACGGCGATGCCGGTGAGGCCGTTCCAAGCCCGGGTCGCCACCGGGAGGAAGACAGCGCGGTCCAACCAGCCGGCGTCGATGCCGTAGGCGAGGGCGAAGGTGAAGAAGGCGGTGCCGCTGGTTTCCGGTCCTGCGAAGTGCGCCGGGTCCGCGAGGTTGACGTTCCAGAAGCCGTCGGTGCGCTGCAGGGGCTTGAGAGCCTCGGCCATGGAGCGCAGGGTGTGGGCGTACTCGGGGGTGCGTTTGTCGTTCGCGGGCATCGCGGCGAGGGTCTTGGCGTGGGCGGCGGCGGCCCAGCCGTTGCCACGTGACCAGAGCACGGGTTTGCCGTTCGGGGAGGAGGCTTTGGCCGCGTCGATGACGTAGTCGCTGTCCCGGTAGAACAAACCGGTCCATTCGGCACCCAGGCCCGTGATGCGGCCTTGCCGGTCCGGGATCAGGCGCTTGGTGTGGTGGTACAACTCGTACATCGTGACCCAGTACCGGTAGTCGCCGCGCAGCCGGCCCATCCGGGCGAAGGGCGGCATGGCCATGTGCCAGGCGTCGATCCACCACCAGTCCGTGCGCTGGGTGGAGTTGGTCATTGCGGTGAGCGAGCTGTCCAGTGCCGCCAGCTTCCCCTCACCGCCGAGCTCCTCGTACAGGTCGAGGTACACCTGACCGGCGCACTGGTTGTCGGCGTTGCGGGTGCCGGCGCCACCGGCCAGGCCGTAACTGTGCCTGTCGGCCCACCTCTTCGTGTAATCCAGGTACCTCTGATCGCCTGTGGCGCGGAAGTGATACATGTTTCCGCTGTGGTACGTCGCCCGGTCCCAGGCGTTGCTGCCCGGGTCCGCATGGCCCGCGATCCAGTAGTCGTTCACCAACTCCATGGCGTTCAGCACTTCCTGGCGTCCGGGAAGCGCCTCGGCGGCGGATGCCGGGCCGGCGGCGACGGCAGCCGCGCCGGCCGTGGCCCCCAGAAGAAACCCGCGACGATTCATTCTGCTTGGATCCCCTCGTCCAGACGTCGGGAGAACAATGGCATGCACGCGCCACCCGTGAAAGGAGTCTGGACCAATTCGCACCAACCGGCAGCAATCCGGCCATGGTTCAAGCCACCGTCCACTGCTCCGGACCGCAGCCCCGGCGGCGAGGGCGCGGAACCCGTCACGGAGTCCGCTCCCCTCGCCGCCGGTCCGCTCCTTCGCCGCCGTCCGTCAGCCTCCCGTGTGCGGCGCCGACGCGCTGACCGGTTGCGCGTCGCGTCCGTCCGTGGCCGCAGATCCGTCCGTTGCCGAGGGTCCGTCCGGCGACGGGTCCGGCAACCGGCGGGCGCGCAGGGACTGGAGGCCGACCAGGTCGTCCGGCCGGGCGTCCGGCACCTCGGCGTCGAAACGGGCCAGCGCCGGAATCCGCCGGGCGCACAGGACCACGAGCACGAGCGCCAGACCGAACAGCACGTACATCAGGCCCAGCCCGCGGCCCTCCCCCGTGCCCAGGATCCGGCCGGCGGTGCCCGCCAGCGTCCCGTCCGCCTCCATGGCGGGCTCGAGCAGCGCGGCGGTGCCGGGACCGAGCAGCAGGAAACCCACCGGCATGGTGCACCAGGCGAACACCGTGTTGACCGCGAAGATCCGGCCGTGGAAGCGGGCGGGCACCTTGACCTGGATGATCGTGGCGTAGATCGCGTTCATCACCGTCAGCCCGGCGAAGATCCCGAACACCCCCGCGGCCACCAGCGGCAGTGACGGGCGCAGTCCGGTGACCGCGCAGCAGGCGGCCAGGACGAGGAACGCCAGCAGGACGCCGGTCATCCTGCGCTGCTTCGGCCCGCCCCAGACCGCCATCAGGGCGCCGCCCGCGGCGATGCCCACCCCGCCCGCGAGCGATACCCGGGCCACGTCGCCCAGGTCCGTGAAGCCGAGGACCAGCGGCTGGAAGAGGATGAGCAGCGGCCCCAGCAGCAGGTTCGTCACGGCGAAGAACAGCAGCATGGCCCGGAAGCCGGGCGTGCTCATCGCCAGCCGGAAGCCGGCCCGGATCTCCTCGCCGACGCTCTCGCGGCGCCGCCAGCCCAGCCGGGCCGGGAACCGCAAGGAGGCGGTGACGGCGATGGCGACGGCGTAACTGCACACGTCGATGATGAGGATGCCGCGCAGTCCCACGGTCGCCAGTACGGCGGTGGCGAGCAGGGGAACGGCGAACTGGACCGCACCGGCGCCGGCCTGCACCAGGCCGTTGGCGTGGCCGAGGTACTGCTTGGGCGCGAGCTGCGGGACGGCCGAGGCCCAGGAGATGCGCTGGAAGGTCAGGGCCACGGACAGCAGGGTCATCAGTGGGTACAGGGCGGCGTCGGTGAGCGCCCCGGCCAGCAGCAGCGTCAGCATCAGGCCCTGGATCAGCAGAGCGGCGACATCCGCGGCGATCATGACGCGTCGTCGGCTGAACCGGTCGGCCACGGCCCCGGCCAGCGGCGCCACGAGCAGGCCCGGCACCAGCGCCAGGGAGGACAGCAGCCCGAGCTGGAGCAGCGAACCGCTGCCGATGAACACCCACAGCGGCAGCGCGAACTCGGTCATGGAGGTGCCGGCCATGGAGACGAGCTGCCCGGCGGCGACGGCGAGGAAGCGGGGCATCGCGGGTTCGGGCGGACGGCGGTCCCGTCGCCGGCGGGGGCCGCGGGACGGCGACGGGGTCCGCTCGACGGGATCGGAGCCCTCCTCTTCATCGGGCCCGCCGCCGGGCAGCGGCACCTCGCCGTGTGACACGTCCGCCAGTCGCCACGTCCGCGCCCCCGGCCGCGATGCGGCAGGGGCGGTCGGCCGCGGTGTGCCGGACTCCGCCTGCTGCGGGCCCGCGTCCGTCGGCGCGGTCAGAGCCGGGTGGACGCTGGTGATGATGTCCGCCAGTTCGGGCGCGCGGTAGCTCAGGAAGTAGTGCCCCGCCTCGTCCAGCACCACGAGGGCGCTGGCGTTGGTGACGAAGTGCCACTCCCGGAACCTCTCCTCGTGGTACAGGGTGATGTCGTCGCGCTCGCCGACCACCGAGATCACCGGCGCCGACAGCGGTTCCACCCGGTCCTGGAGCAGCGCGGTGAAGTATTCCTCGGCGTCCCGGTTGTCGGCGCGCATGTCGCGCACCATGCGGCGGGCCTGCGCCGGTTCGACGTCGTCCATGCTCAGGCCGATCGAGATCAGCCAGTCCTGGTAGCGGCGGTCGCTGCCGAATCGTTCCAGCCTGTCGAGCATCCGCACCACGGGCCCGCGGGGCCGGGCGAAGGGGAAGATGCCTCCGGCGTAGACGGCCTCCACCGGCCGGCCGGCCGCCTCCAGGGCGAGGGCGAGGGCGATCACCAGGGCGCCGCCGACCCCGCAGTGGCCGTAGAGGACGAGCGGGCCGTGCACGCGTTCCAGGATCTCGGCGACGGCCGCGTCCACCAGGTCCGGAAGGGCGGTGCGGCGGCCCTGGAGTCCCATCTCCTCACCGGTGCCCGCCAGGGCAAACAGGGCGTGGCCGGGCGGCAGCGCCTCGGCGAGCGGCCGGTAGACGACGGCGCTGCCGCCGCCGTACGGCACCGCCACCACGGTCAGCTCCGGTGTGCGGCCCGGCGGCGGGGTGGGCGTCAGTTCGTGCAGGACCCGGGCGGGGCCGCGCTCGGCCTCCGGGGTGGTGAGGTGCGCGGCCAGGCCGCGGACCGTGGGTTGCCGGAAGAGGTCCATCAGGGTGACCCCGGCCGCCTCGGGCAGGGCCCTGCGCAGCGCGGCGATGATCCGGATGGCCAGCAGGGAGTGCCCGCCGAGGGCGAAGAAGTCGTCGTCGCGCTCCGGCAGGGGGACGTCGAGGATGCGGGCCCACACCTCGGCGACGGCGCGTTCGGCGTCGGTGGCCGGCGCCCCGCCGCCGCCCCCGGCGCCCCGCACCGGCGCGGGCAGCGCCCGCCGGTCGAGCTTGCCGTTGGGACCGATGGGCAGGGCGTCCAGGACGACGTAGGCGGAAGGCAGCATGGAGTCGGGCAGGGTGCGGCGCAGCGACTGGCGCAGCGCGCCCGGGTCGGCGGCCATGCCGTCCGGACCGGCCTCAAGGACGTCGTCCGACAGGCCTCGTTCCGGGGGGCTGCTGGGCGCTTCGGCCGGGGCGCCGGGTGCCTCGGCCGGGTCGGCGGGTACTTTGGCCGGGTCGCCGGGTGCTTTGGCCGGGTCGCCAGGTGCTTTGGCCGGGTCAGCGGGTGCTTCGGGCACCAGGTAGGCGACCAGGCGCCGGTCGCCGGGGCGGTCCTCACGCACCACCACCGCCGCCGCGCCGACGCCGGGCAGGGCGCGCAGGGCGGCCTCGATCTCGCCGGGTTCGATGCGCAGTCCGTGCAGCTTGACCTGGTCGTCGGTGCGGCCGAGGTATTCCAGGGCGCCGTCCGGCCGGTGCCGGGCGAGGTCGCCGCTGGCGTACATGCGGGCGCCGGGCTCGCCCCACGGGTCGGGGACGAAGCGCTGCGCGGTGAGGCCGGGCCGGTTGAGGTAGCCGAGGGCCACGCCGGGGCCGGCGATGTACAGCTCGCCAGGCATGCCGACGGGCACGGGCCGGCGGTTGCGGTCGAGGACGTAGGTGCGCATGTTCTGCACGGGGCGTCCGATGGGCACGCGGTGGGCGCCGGCGAGCGACTCGCGGGCGCAGGGCCAGGCGGTGCAGTCCACGGAGGCCTCGGTGGGGCCGTAGAGGTTGTGCAGTTCGCAGTCGCGGAAGCGGTCGAGGAAGCGGCGGGCGAGGTCGGCGGGCAGTTCCTCGCCGCTGCAGATCACCCGGCGCAGCGTGGTGCATTGCTCGACGCCGTCCTCGGCGAGGAAGACAGCCAGCATGGACGGCACGAAGTGGACGGTGGTGACGGCGTGCCGGCGTACGGCGTCGCGCAGGTAGCCGCCGTCGCGGTGGCCGCCGGGACGGGCCATGACCAGCCGGGCGCCCTCGCGCAGCGGCCAGAACAGTTCCCACACCGAGACGTCGAAGCCGGTCGGCGTCTTCTGGAGCACGGCGTCGTCGGCGTGCAGCGGGTGGGCGCGCTGCATCCAGTCGAGCCGGTTGTCGATACCGCGGTGGGTGCAGATCACTCCCTTGGGGCGGCCGGTGGACCCGGAGGTGAAGATGACGTAGGCGGGGTTGTCGGGAGCGATGTGCGGCGCGGGCGGGGCGGCGGGGTCCGGGCGCCACAGTTCGGGGTCGTCCAGGGACAGGACACGGGTGCCCTCGGGCGGCTGCGGCAGCCGGCCATGGACGGCGTCGGCCGCGAGCAGCACCGGGGGCGCCGCGTCGGCGAGCAGGCCGGCCAGCCGTTCGGCCGGGTTGTCGGGGTCCAGCGGCAGATAGGCGCCGCCCGCCTTGAGCACGCCGAGCAGCGCGGCGACGAGGGCGGCGGAGCGCTCCGCGCACACGGCGACGACGGTGCCGGGTCCGACGCCCGCGCCGCGCAGCCGGCCGGCCAACGCGGTGGCGCGGCGGTCGAGTTCGCGGTACGTCAGCTCCTCGGTGCGGGGCCGGCCGTCCGGTCCGGCGGGGCCGTCGACGACCAGGCACACCTGGCCGGGGGTGCGGGCGGCGCGCTCCTCGAAGCGGCCGTGCAGGGTGTGCGGGCCCGGCACCTCCTGCGGGACGTCGTTCCAGGTGCGCAGCACGGTCTCGCGCTCCGCCTCGTCCAGCAGGTCGAGGCGGGACAGCGGCACGTCGGGGTGGCGGACCACCTGCCGCAGCAGCCGCTCGAACAACACCGGCAGGCGGGCGGCGGTGGCGGGCGAGAACAGGTCGGTGCTGTAGGTGAAGAAGCCGTGCAGCCCGTCGGGGGTCTGGCGCAGATACAGCTCCAGGTCGAAGCGGGTGGCGCGAATCTCGAACGGCTGGTGGTCCACCTCGAGTTCGGGCACGTCCGCGCCTGCCCCGGCGGTCCGGCCGTGCTCGGACCGGTCGTGCTCGGTCCGGTCGTGGTCTCCGCCGCCGTGCTCTCCGCGGCCGTGCTCGGCGCGCTCGTAGTTGAGCAGCGTGAAGGCGGTCTGGAAGACAGGGGTGCGGCTGGGGTCGCGGGGCAGCGCCAGCTCGCCCACGAGCTGTTCGAACGGCATCTCCTGGTGGGCCAGGTCGGCGAGGAAGCCGTCTCTGACCCGGCCGAGCAGGGTGACGAAGTCGGGGTCTGCGGACAGATCGGCCCGCAGGGCCAGGACGTTGGCGAACAGGCCGACCAGCGGCTCCAGTTCGGGCAGGGTACGGCCGGCGACGGTGGATCCGACGGCGAAGTCGTCCTGGCCTGACCAGCGGCCCAGCAGCGCCTGGTAGGCGGCGAGCAGGGTCATGTACGGGGTGGCGCCGTGCGCGGCCCCCAGGTCGAGCACCGCGCGGGAGAGGTCGGCGTCGAGGGCGATGCCCCGCCCGGCACCGCGGAAGGTGGGCTCGGCGGGGCGGGGCAGGTCGGCGGGCAGGTCCAGCGGTCGTACTCCGGCCAGCCGGGCGCGCCAGTGGTCCAGGTCCGCCTGCCGCACCTCGCCCCGGTAGCGCTCCCGCTGCCAGGCGGCGAAGTCGCCGTAGCGCACAGTCGGTTCGGGGTCGGCCTGCGGTTCGGGGGCGTCGTCGGCGCAGGCGGCGAGGAGTTCACGCAGAAACAGTTCGCTGGACCAGCCGTCGGAGACGATGTGGTGGTGCACGAGGACGAGCACGTGCTCGCTCGGTGCGGCGCGCAGCAGCGCGGCGTGCAGCACGGGGCCGGTGGCCAGGTCGAAGGGGCGGGAGATCTCCTCGTCGATCCAGCGGGCGAGAAGGGCCTCGCGCCGGGCGGGGTCGGCCTCCGGGGGTGTGGTGCGCACGTTCAGGCGGACGCCGCCGTCCGCGGTGACCTCGACGCGGGGGCGGCCGTCGGCGTCGGACGGGAAACGCATCCGCAGGCTCTCATGGCGGGCCACCACCCGGCGCAGCGCGCGCTCCAGCCGCTCCGGGTCCAGCGGCCCGCGCAGCCGAACCGCCTGCGGCACGGTGTAGGCGGTGGTGTCCGGGACGAAGCGGTCCATGAACCACAGGCGTTCCTGAGCGAAGGACAGCGGCGGTTCGGTGCCCTCGGGACGCCGGGGCACGGTGAGCACCGGGGCGGCGGTACGGGCCCGGCTCAGTCTGCGGGCCAGCAGTTCCGCGCGGGCGGCGGACGTACCGCGGGCGTCGTGGCGGTCCTCCGGCTGCGGCCTGTCGTCGACGATGCTCATACGGCCGGATCCCCTTCCTTGATCATCTCTTCGACCTCGGCGTCGCTCAGCGCCGCGATGTCCGCGAGCAGCAGGTCCTCCACGGCCACGGCGGTCTGCGCGACGGTGGGCGCGGTGAACAGGGTGCGCACCGGGACGTCGACGCCGAGGGCGGCACGCAGCCGGGCCACGGCCCGCAGGGCCAGCAGGGAGTGCCCGCCGAGGGCGAAGAAGTCGTCGTCGGCGCCGATCCCATGGACCGCGAGCACCTCCTCCCACACCTCGGCCACCAGTTGTTCGGCCTCGGTGCGCGGCGCGGTACCGGAACCGGTGCGCCCGGCGGCGGGGGCGGCAGCGGAACCGGGCGCGGGCAGCGCGGCGCGGTTGATCTTGCCGCGCGAGGTCAGCGGCATCCGGGCGAGTACCACGACGGCACTGGGCACGAGGTGGCCGGGCAGCAGGCCGCGCAGGTGGTTCAGGAGCTGCGCCGATTCCGGTTCGGCGCCGGGCCGCGGCACGACCCAGGCGACGAGGCTCTGCCGACCCGCGACGTCGTGCAGTCCGGCGACCGCCTCGGCGACCGCCGGGTGGCCGAGCAGGGCGGCCTCCACCTCGGCGGGTTCCACCCGGTGCCCGCGCACCTTGAGCTGACGGTCCGTGCGGCCGAGGAACTCCAGTGCGCCGTCGGGTCGTTGGCGGGCCAGGTCGCCGGTGCGGTACATGCGGGCGCCGGGCGGGCCGAACGGGTCCTCGGTGAACCGACGGGCCGTCAGCTCAGGGCTGCCGGCGTATCCGTCGGCCAGCCCGTCGCCGGACAGCCACAGTTCGCCGGGTACGCCGGGGGGCACCGGTCTGCGGGCCGGGTCGAGTACATAGGCGCCGGTCGCGGTGATCGGTCGGCCGATGCCGGGCCGTACCAGGGCGTCGTCGGGGCCGAGGCGGGCGGCGGTGGCGATGACGGCGGCCTCGGTGGGGCCGTAGGTGTTCCACAGTTCGACGCGGTCACCGAAGCGCTCCCGCCAGGCGGCGACCGCCCGGGAGTGCACCTGGTCGCCGCCGAGCACGACCGCCCGGAGCGCGGAGGGCCAGGCGATGCGGTCGCCGGCCGCGACGAGTTCCTGCCAGTAGGCGGTGGGCAGGTCGAGGACGGTGATGCGGTCGCCCGCGGGTCCGGCCAGCCAGTCCGGCAGTTCGGCGGACGGCACAGGCAGTAGGACGACGGTCGCGCCGGAGCACAGCGCCGGGAAGATCTCCTCGACATGGGTGTCGAAACCGAGCGAGGCGAACTGGAGCACGCGCTCCCCCGGCCCCAGCCGGTAGGCCTCGCGCATCCAGCCGACCCGCACGGCCAGCGCCCGGTGCGGCACCACGACCGCCTTGGGCTCGCCGGTGGAGCCGGAGGTGTACAGCACGTAGGCGGGGTCGGTGGGCGCGGGGGCGGGGTCGCCGGGCGCGGAGGTGGCGAGTTGCTCCGGGGCGGGGTCGGCAGCCCGGTTCCCGGCGGGCTCGGCCGCCCGGTCCCCGGCATGGTCGGCCGTCCGGTCCGGGGCCGCGGTGAGGGAGGGCAGCTCCACCGTGGGCGGGCCGCCCGGGACCGTACGGCTCCCCGCGCCCGCCAGTACCGCCGTCGCGCCGGTCTGTCGCAGCATGGCGGCCAGCCGGGCCTCGGGCAGGCCGGGGTCCAGCGGCAGATAAGCGCAGCCCGCCAGCAGGATCCCCAGCAGTCCGGTCACGGTCTCGGCCGACCGGGCGCCGGCCAGGCCGACCGGAGTGCCCGGTAGCGCGCCGGCCGCGCGCAGCAGCCGGGCGACCCGGTCGGCGGCGGCGAGCAGGTCGCCGTAGCCGAGCACCAGGCCCGCCGCCTCGTCCTCCAGGGCGGGCGCGTCGGGTGTGGCGGCGGCCTGACGCAGCAGCCACGTCACCACGGTCTCCCCGGCGGCCGTCCCGGGGGCGTCCGGTCCGCGCAGCAGGGCGCCGGTCTCGTCCGGGGCGAGCAGCGGCAGCCGGTCCACGGGCGTGTCCGGGTCGGCGACCGCGGCACGGGCCAGCAGCGGCAGCCGGTCCAGGAGCGCCTGGGCGGCCTCGGGCGCGAGCAGCGCGGGGTCGTGCATGAGGACCAGGTCGATGCCGTCCGGTGCGGGCCAGGCGTCCAGGGACAGGTCGAACGGCGTCGGCGGCGGGTCGGTGCGCAGCGGCTCGATGCGCAGCCCGGTCCCCGCCCCGAACTCCTCGCCGCCGTCGCCGTTTCCGGGCGCCGCGCTCTCGGTGTGCAGGTTGAACCAGGAGCGGAACAGCCGCGGCTGACCGGCCCCGCGCGCGGTCCCGAGAGTGCCGAGCAGCTTCTCGTACGGCACGTGCGGATGGGTGAGCGCGCCGGTGACCGTGCGCCGGGTGCGCGACAGCAGCCCGGCGAACGTCACCTCGCCGCCGAGGTCGGCGCGCAGCGGCAGTACGGCGGTGAAGCAGCCGACCAGTTCCTCGTCCTCGGCGCGCTCTCGACCCGCGAAGGCCGTGCCGACGACGACGTCCTCCTGCCCGGTGTGCCGTCCGACGAGGACCTGGAACAGGGCCAGCCACGCCATGAAGGGCGTGCACCCGTGCCGCCCCGCCAGTGCGGCGACGGCGTCCGCGGTCGCGGCGTCCACCCGTGCGCGGGCCGGGGCGCACGGTCCGGGCTCCGTTCCGCCGTACAGCCGCTGCGCGCCGACCTCCGCGGTGCCGGGCAGGACGGGTGAGCCAGGGGGCAGTCCCGGGCCGGGCGGCTCGGCCAGTTCGGCCGTCCAGTGGGCGAGGGCGCGGTCCGCCTCGGGACCGGCCAGCCGGGAACGCCGCCACATGACGTGATCGCCGTAGCCGGCCGTGAGCGGGCGCAGCCGCGGCTCGCCTCCGGCGGCGAACGCGGCGTAGCAGTCGGCCAGTTCGCGCAGCAGCAGCTGGATGGACCAGCCGTCGGAGACCAGATGGTGGGCGCCGAGCAGCAACACGTGCTCGTCGTCGGCCACCTGGTACAGCTCGGCGCGGACCAGCGGTGCGCGCTCCAGCCGGTAGGGCTCGGCGCCGCGCAGTTCCGCACGCCGTACGGCCTCCCGGCGGGCCTCGGGCGTGCCGCGCAGGTCGTGCCGGACCAGGACGGGGCCGGTCGCGGTGACGCGCTGCACGGGTGTTCCGTCCGTGTCGGTGACGCAGGCGCGCAGCGGCTCGTGACGGTCCGCCGCGGCGGCGAGGGCGCGCTGCAGCGCGCTCGCGTCCAGGGGCCCGCGCAGCAGGCGGACGGTGGTCAGGTTCTCCGAGGTGTCGTCGGGGTCGAGCCGGTGCAGGAACCACATCCGCTCCTGTACCGGGGTCAGCGGGTACTCGCGGTCAGCCATGGTGGTGCTCCTCGACGAGCCGGGCGAGGGCCGCGCTGAACGCGGCCGGGGTGGGAGTCTCGAAGAACAGGCCGGCGGGCACCGGCACGCCGAAGCGGTCCTCGGTCCGGGCCGCGATCCGTACGACGGCGAGGGAGTCGCCGCCGAGCGCGAACAGGTCGTCGTCCGGGCCGATCCCGGGGCGGCCCAGCACCTCGGCCCACAGCGCGCACACCGCGTCGGTGACCGACCCGGCCGCGGGGGCCTGCGGCAACGCGTCGGCGGCGTCCACGGCGGCGGTGTCCGAGCTGGGAGTCGGCCGGTGCTCGGGCCGGGCGTCGTCGGGGGCCGGGGCGGGCCGCCACGCCTCCGGGGTGCGCAGCCGGCTCACGGGAGCATCCGGATCCTCCGCCAACAGGCTTAGCAAATCGGCCAGTTCGGCCGTGAAAGCGCCAGCGGCCCCGGGGGCGAACCGGTCGCGCGGGTAGGTCAGCACCAGTTCGGCGCCGCCCGGGCCGGTGGTCGCGGCCAGGGTGAGGTCGTACGCGGTGCCGTCGACCTCCTGGCCCCACGGGCGGGAGGCCAGTCCGGGGCCCCAGCCGCTTCCGGCCGCGCCCGTGGTCGCGCGGGCGCCCTCCTCCCGTTCCACGAACAGCGCCTGGAACAGCGGGTGCACGCCCCGAGCGCGGCGCGGTGCGACCGCGGAGACGATCCGGTCGAAGGGCGCCGCGTGCGTCAGCGCGGCGGCGAGCGCGTCGCGGACGCGGTGCGCCAGGGTGCGGAAGTCGGGGTCGCCGTGCAGCTTGACCCGCAACGGCAGCAGGTCGGTGAAACAGCCGACGGTGGTGGCGAGTTCCGGGTGCGGGCGGCCTCCGGAGACCACGCCGACGGTCGCCTCGGCGGTGCGGGCGGCACGCGCCAGCAGCATCAGGTAGCCGGTCAGCAGGGCGGTGTGCGCGGTCAGCGGCACTCCCCCGCCGGCCCCGCGCAGCGCCTCCAGCGTGGCGGCGTCCACCCGGGCGACGGCCGTGGCGGTGCTGCGTCCGCCCGCCCGAACCGGACGGGCGGGGGGCGCGAGGTCCGGCAACAGGCGCGGCGGGGCGCCGGCGAGCTGGTGACGCCAGTAGGCGAGCCGGTCGGGCAGCACCCGTTCCAGCCGGTCCCTGGACCACTGGGCGTAGTCCGCGTAGTCGGGAATCTCCGGGCCGGGCGGCACGGTGTGCGGCCCGGCCCGGTAGGCGGTGGCGAGCCCGTCCAGCAGGACCGCGACGGAGGCGCCGTCGGCGACGAGGTGGTGGCAGGCCAGCAGGAGCCGGTGCCGGTCCCCCGCCAGGCGCAGGACGGTCAGCCGCACCAGCCGGCCCGTGGTCGGGTCGAAGGGCTGTCCGGCTGCAGATACGGCCATGCCGCGGGCGATGTCCTCCCGCTCGGGTTCCGGGAACGGCGTCAGGTCCAGCGTCTCGACCAGGGTGGCCGTCTCGGCCGCGGTGGGCGGATCTGCGGGCAGGGTCTGCCACGGCTCGGCGTCCGGCCGGCCGTCCGGGCCGGTGCGGGCGGCGAACCGGGCGCGCAGCACCGGGTGGCGGCCCAGGACGGCGGCGAGCGCCGCGGTGAGCCGGTCCGGGTCGAGCGGCCCGTCCAGCGCCAGCCCGGCGGTCACCGGCGGGACCGCGCCCGGTCCGGCGACGAGTTCGGCCAGCCAGATCCGCCGCTGCTCGGCCGAGCACACCAGCGGACGGCCGTCCCTCGGCGCCCGCGGCAGCCCCGTGGAACCGCCGGGGGCGGTGGTGCGCCGGCGCGCGGCGAGGAGGCGGAGGGCCATCTCACGGCGGTCGGGTGGGGTGCCGGGGGCGGTGCGGGTTGTGTCGGCGGGCGTGGTTCCAGTGCCCAGTGCCGTTTCAGTGCCGGGTGCGGTTCCAGTGCCGGGTGCGGTTCCAATGCCGGGCGCGGTTCCAGTGCCGGGCGCGGTTCCACTGCCGGGCGCGGCCCCGATGGCGGTCCCGGTCCCGGGTACGGCGGTGTCCTGGTCGCTCATTCCGTCGCCTCCGCCAGCCGTGCCGGGTCCTGGAGCAGGTCGCGCACTCCGGTGAGCAGTGCCGTCACGTCCCGGCCGTTGACCAGGCGGTGGTCGTAGGCGGCACCGAGCTGCACGAGGCTGCGCTCGCGGAAGCCTCCGGCGCCGTCCGGGACCGCCACGGCTCGCGGCGCCGCGAGCGACAGTGCGCAGGCCTGCCCGGGGAAGACCACCGGCACGGCGAAGACCACGCCGGGTTCGGTGTGCAGGGTGAGGGTGATGTTGGCTCCGTTCAGGTCGCTCTCGCGGAAGGCGCCGCGCACTGCCGCCATGCGGAACGTCATCAGCGTGCGGGAGATCTCGCCTAGCCCGGCCCGGTCGGCGTCCCGTACGACGGGCACGTACAGTCCCGTGCCGACGTCGAAGGTGACGCCGATGTGGGCGCCGGGGAGCAGGCGGGTGGCGGCGCCGTCGGGGGTGAGCGAGGCGAAGCAGGCGGGGTCGTGCGCACGCCGTACGGCCAGGGCGGCGAGCGTGAGCTCGGCCGGTCCGACGAGGGAGCCGACGGCGGCGCTCAACTCCCGTCCGGCGGCGAGCGCGTCGGTGAGGTCCGCCTCCACGACGGTGAACGCGGCAGGCACCGTCCGGTGAGAGACGGTGACGGTGGCGGCCACGGCCCGCTGCACTCGGGTGAGGGGGGTGACGACGGTTCCGGGCGGGTCGGCGGCCGGGACCGCGTCGGTTACCACGGCGGCGGGGGCGGACACACGGGATGACGCCTCGTCAATTACCGCTGCTTGGGCGGCTGTTGTCGACGTTTCAAGGTCCGCACCGGGGTGGCCGGTCTCCGCCGCGAGGCGCTCCACGTCGGCCCGGCGGACGACGGGCACGCCCAGCTCCCGTGCCCGCGACTCAGGGATACCCAGTTCGGCCAGCAGGGCCCGCGCGGGCTGGGTGACGACCAGGCCGGGCGCCGCCGCAGTGACGCCGGCGGCGGCACGGACCGGCTCCGGACCGGCGGCACGGACCGGCTCCGGACCAGCGGCACGGACCGGCTCCGGACCGGCGGCCGTACGGCCACGGGCGGCGGCGAGCGCCTCCTCGTCCGCGTGCAGGCGGGCGAGGAGCGCGCCTGGCGGGTACTCCCGGCCCGGCTCCGCCACCTGTTCGAGCAGTCCGTCCGCCGGCGCGGCCACCTCCTCCAGCGCCTTGGAGGTCTCCACCTCCAGCAGCGGCTCCCCGGCCACGGCCTTGCCGCCGTCCGCGACGGCCCACGCCACCAGCAGATGAACGGCGTCGTTGCTGTTGAGCTTCGGCATGCGGACTTCCGCGGCCCCGGTCATACGTGCGCCTCCAGTCGTGCACCGGCTCCCGCCGCCGTACCGGTCACCCGGCGCACGACGGCGCGCCGGATGTCCCCGGCGCTCAGGAACACCTCGTCCTCCAGATGCGGCGCGGCCGGGATCACCCGGTCCGCCGCGCACCGCAGCTCCACGGGCCCGCGCAGTGTGTGCCACAGACGGGTGTGCAGTCCGTGGGCCACTTCGGCGCCCCAGCCCGCGCCGGGCGTACAGTCCTCCAGCACGAACACGGCCGGGGCGGCCCCGCACAGCGCCGCCAGTTCGTCTGCCTGGACCGGCCACAGCCGGGCGGGCACCAGCAGCCGTACGCCGATCTCGTCCTCCAGGAGCAAGTCGCGGGCCGCCTCGACCGCCCGGTGCGCCAGGCCGCCGGGGGCGATCAGCACCGCGTCCGGCTCGGGAGAGCCGGCGGGCTCGACCACGGCGACGCCCGGACCGCCGTCCGGTGCCTCGGTGACGCGGAACCCCAGGACGTCGTCCACCACTCCCCCGGTCCAACGGCGGGCGGTGTAGAGGATCTTGTCCTCGAAGAGCACCGACGGCGTCCCCGTGCCGAGCGCGTGGGCCAGCAGCGCGGCGACGTCATGGAACGGGCTCAGCTCGTACAGATCGAGGTCGGGCACGCCCATCAGGTGCTTCTGCGGACTCTGGCTGTGGGTGGGGCCGTAGCCGCGGCGCCCGCCGACCGGGCAGCGGACCAGCAGCGGCACCGGGACGCGGCGGCCGTACATGGTGACCGACTTGGCGGCGAAGTTGACGAGCTGGTCGACGGCCAGCGTCACGAAGTCACCGAACATGATCTCGACCACGGCCTTGCCGCCGGCCAGCGCCAGCCCCGCCCCGGCGCCGACGATCGCTCCCTCGCTCAGGGGCGTGGACCGCACCCGCTCCCCGAAGCGGGTGGACAGTCCCCGGGTGACGCCGAAAGCCCCGCCGTAGGGATCGGTGACGTCCTCGCCGAGCAGCCGCACGGCGGGATCGGCGGCCATCAGCGTGTGCAGGGCGTCGTTGAGGTGCTCGCCGATCCGCTCCGGCCGTCCCGCCGTACGGGCCACGGGTCCGGCGGCGTCCGCCGGGCCGGTCGTCCGCAGCAGGGGTACGGGCGCGGGCGGCGGCGCTACGGCGGCGGCGTGGCCGTCCGACGGCGGCCGGGCGGAGACCTCGGTCACCAGCCGTGCCACCATGGCGGCGAGCCGCGCGTCGGCCTCCCGGAACCGCTCCGGGAAAGCCTGCGCGTACCGGCGGTACCAGTCCCGGCGGTGCAGCTCGGCGACGCGCTCGACGGGGCGGGTGTCGTCACCCTTGCTGTGCGGTCCCAGCCGCACCGTGTCCAGCTCCACCACCAGCGGACCCGCGCCGTCCCGCACGGCCGCCAGCAGAGGCGCCAGTTCGGCGCGCAGCACGGCCGGATCGGTCGTGGCCGAGTGGTGGTACGCGATGCCGAACGCCTCCGCCCGCCCCCGGATCGTGCCGGCCAGCTGGGCCTCGGTCGGGGTGGACTGGGCGATGCCGTTGTGCTCCACGACCACGACGACGGGCAGCCGCCACAGCGCCGCCATGTTGAGCGCCTCGTACACCGCGCCCTCGCCCCAGGTGCCGTCGCCGACGAAGGCCAGGGCGAGGCCACCGGCCGCGAGACCCTGCCGGTGCAGGGCGGCGCCGACGGCCACGGGCAGGCTCTCGCCCTGCACGCCCGTGGACAGGAACCGGCCGGTGTACAGGTGCTGGCTGCCGCCGACCCCGCCGCACACCGCGCCGGCCCGCCCCATCACCTCGGCGAGCAGTCCCTCGGCGTCTTTGGTGAGGGCGAGGTAGTGCCCGTGGCCACGGTGGTTGCTGAACACGAAGTCGTCGGGGCCCAGCAGCGGCGCGAGCGCGACGGGGATGTACTCCTGTCCGAGGCAGGTGTGCGTGGTGCCGGCGATCCGGCCCTCCCCGAACAGCCGCAGCAGCGCCTCTTCGAAGTGGCGGATCAGCAGCAGGGCGGCGAGATCGTCGTCTTCGGGCTCGGTCATCGGTTCCCCCATGTGGTGATGAGTGCGGTGTCGGTTCTGCCGGCGTACTGGACGGCGGCATAGGCGGTTCGCGGACGGACGGCTCGGTGCAGGGCGGCGTCCTGCGGCGGACAGTGACGGACGGGGCGGACGCCCTCGCCGTCGCGTCTGGTGGGCTGCTGCCCGCGGCAAGGAAAGGGCGCGGCGGAGCGGCCGGAAGCGTGCAGATCACGGCCGCCCGTCAGCCGGTGGGAGCTCCCCCGTCCCCCGGCCGCGGCGCGGTCCGTGCCCGGCGGGCCGCCAGCGCGCGCAGCGCCGCCGCCCTCGCGGGCGACGAGCCGACGTCGCCGGTGAGACCGGAGGTCCGGTCGGGCCGTAGTGCGGCACTCGGTCCCGATACGGTTCCCGCTCCGGATACACCCCCCGGTCCCGATACGGTGCCCGCTGCGGATACAGCCCCCGGTCCCGATACGGCTCCGGGGACGGCCGGAGCGGCTCGCCGGGCCGTGGACAAAGCGGTCAGGAAACGTTCCGGCGCGCCCGGGTCGAGCCCGGCGACGAAGGCGTGCGCCGCCCGCCGGGAAGCCCCCGACCTGGCGCGGTACGCCGTCTCGTCCTCCAGCAGGGCGAGCAGCGCCGTCCGCCAGGGCGTCACGTCCTGCGGCGGGATCACCGGCTCCGGACGCGCCTGGCCGGCCCGTGCCGCGTAACCGGTCACCGGGCGCACCGGCAGCGTCCCGGCCACGCCCAGCTCGGCCTCCGCCAGTCCGCCGACCGAAGAGGCCAGCACGGGGATGCCCCGCAGCTGCGCCTCCACCGCGCTGTAGCCGAAGGTCTCGTCCCACAGCGAGGGCATCAGCAGCACTGAGGCGCGGCTCAGGACGTCGTCGATGTCGTCGACGGGCGCGGTCAGTTCGATGTTGCGGCGACGGCGCAGCTGCTCCAGGTCCGCGGGCTGCGTGCCCCATGTCGGCACGGCGAGGAAGGGCACGTCGGGCAGTGCGTCGGCCAGACCCAGCAGCACCGTGATGCCCTTGTAGCCGCACGGGTTGATCAACGTGACCGCGCGGCCGTGCGGACCGGCGGCGCCGTGGTCGGGGAAGGGCCCCGGCCCGTAGACGTGCGGGTGGATCAACACCGAGTCCAGGCCCGCGTGTTCGGCGACGTACCGCTGGGCGGCACGGCTGACCGCGACGACCGCGGCGGCCTGGCGCACCAGCGCCGTCCCGGCCGGGCTGGGGTAGAACGCCCCCGGCCCGAAAGGCAGTTGCTGCAGAGTGTGCACGAGATAGACGACGCGGTCGGGGGTGGCCGCGAGGGCCGCGCCGAGCACCATCAGGCCCGGGTCGTCGCTGGGCGTCAGCGTGACGTCGGGGCCGAGGACACGGGCGGCGGCGCGGATCCGGCCCGGCAGCAGGGAGGGCGAGCGCACGGCGTGCACCTCCACGCCCCGGTACCGGTAGACGACGGCGTCGGGAGCGTCGTCCAGCACGGTGACGCCGCGTTCGCGCAGCGCCGCCACGGCAGCGTCCGGGCCGGTGACCGGGCCGGTGGCGAGCGCGCCGGTCAGCGGACCGACCACGAGACAGGTGTGACCGCGGCGGGCCAGCTCCTCCATCAGCAGTCGGTTGGAACGGTTCGCGCCGCCGTGCGAGGGCAGGTGGATGAGGTTCTGGGCGAGCAGGATCTTCACCGGGCCGCTCCGTCGGGGGACGCGGCGGCGCGGGCGGCGCGCAGCCGGGCGTGCAGCCGGGCCCGGTCCGGTGCGGACAGCGTGCGCAGCCGGGCCACGGCACCCGCCACCGGCCCTTCCAGCGCGGCCAGTTGCCGGGCCGCAGCCACGGCGCCCCCCTCCGCGAGGGGGACGTCCGTCGCGCGGTGATCACGGGTGCGGGCGGTCACGGCGGCTGCGTCGCCGCGGACCGGCACCTCGTACGCGCGATCCCACGTGCCGTCGCCGACCGTGGCGCCCGGCACCCGCTCGCCACGACCGACGCCGGCCGCCACACCGGCCGCCCGCTCGCCGTACCCCTCGTCGGCCGCCGCCGCGACGATGGCCTCCGCCAGCTCCCCGGGCCCCCACCCCTCGGCGGGAGCTACGCGGGCCAGACCGCGGCGGGCCAGGCGGGCGGCGTTGTCCGGGCGGTCGATGCCGTCGGCCATCACCACCTGCGGGCAGCCGGCCGCCAGCGCCCGCGCACAGGTGCCGATGCCGCCGTGATGGACCAGCGCGGCAGCCTGCGGCAGCACGTCGGCGAACCGGATCCCGGGCTGCCAGCACACGTTGGGCGGCAGCCGGTCCGGCAGCAGGTCACGGTGGCGCACCACGAGGGTGGTGGGCAGACCGGTCAGCCCGGCGGCCTCGGCGAGCGCCGGGTAGTAGCGAGGGTGCAGCATCCGGCCGGTTCCCCCGGTGGCGAGGACGGAGCCGGGCGGCGGGGCGTCGGCGCCCCCGGCCGCGTCCTGCGCCCCGGCCCTCTCACCGAGGGCACGGGACGCGGTGTCCGCGAGGGGGAACCCCGTCAGCCGCACCCAGTACGGGGAGCGCGGCCCGGCCTCGTCGAACCAGCGCGGCCACAGGCCGATCACGGCGTCGCAGGCGTCGAACCAACGCCGCCAGTCGCGGACGGGACGCAGCCCGAGACCGGCCCGCACCTCGGCGAAGCCGGCGACCAGTTCGGTCCCGTAGGTGTGGGCGGCCACGGGCGCCGCCATCACCTGGGTCGGCGCCAGCGCCAGCCACGCGGCCGGGGCGCCGAGCAGTTCGCCGACGAAGCGCACCGACACCCCCGAGGTGTGACGGCCGACGAGCACCGTCTCGCCGGGACGGTACAGCTCCCGCAGCATCGCGCACTCCCGGGCGATCTGCTCGAACATGCCGTTGCGCCGGTAGAAGGCCTCCCAGCCGAGGCGGCCGGGGGCGGAGCCGAGCAGTCCCGGCGTATCGGCCAGGGTGCGCTCAAAAGCGGACTCGTCGTCGATGGCCCGGAAGCCGAGACCGGCCGCGACGGCGGCGTCCCGGTAGGGCGCGTGCGTCAGCAGCACCACGCGGTGGCCCGCCCCGGCGAGGGCGGCGCCCACCGCCACGAAGGGCAGCACGTCGCCGTCGCTGCCGTGCGTCACCAGCAGGAAGAGGGACATCCGCCCACCTACGCCGACTCGGCGCCGACGCCACCGCCGGCGCCGGTGGAGTCCGCCAGCAGGACGCTGAGCTCCTCCTCGCTCATGCCGTCCAACTCGGCCTCCAGGGCGCGCAGTTCGTCGGCGTCCAACGCGCCCAGCAGCAGCTCGTCCACCGCGGCTGCGGCGCCGCGCACGGTGAAGCCCTCGGTGAACAGGCGATCGAGGGGCAGTTCGACACCCCAGGTGTCCTGCACCCCGGCGAGCAACCGGACCAGGTTCAGCGAGGTGCCGCCGGCCGCGAAGAAGTCGGTGCCGACGTCTTCGGGAGCGGTGCCGAGCGCCTCGGCCCACAGGGCCGCCACGCACTCCTCGGTCGGCGTCATCGGGCCCCTCCGCCCACTACGGAACGGACACGGGCGTACGGGACGTCCATCGTGGTTCTCCTTGCGCACTTGCACATGACTGACAGTGGGATCCGCCACCGGAACCGGCCGGGCCCGCGACGTACCGATGCGTGCAGATTGAAAGAGAGACCGGGGAGTCGACTGCTCACCCGGGGCCATTCCCTTGAGTGGGAGCGCTCCCACGATGGCCCAAAGCTGCTGTTTCCCCCCGTCCCCGACGGTAGTTCAGCAGCGGCCCGACGGACCTGTCAATGCATACGCAAGGTTGAATTGCGCCACAGGCGACCGCGATTGGCCGCTCGCAGCGCTCGCCACGTCCCCTGGCGCGGGGGGCGGCTGGCGGCATTCCAGCAGGCGACGGAGGCGGCATAGCAGCGGGCGGCAGGCGCCGGAGGCGGCCTTCTTGCGCCGGCGGCTGGCGACACTTCGGTGGCAGGACACCGTACGGTCACACCGGACGAGCACGTTCGACCGTCCCCACTTTGACTCGCCTGGCATGCGTACGCCTCCGCCCCCGGACGCGATGCGAAAGGACGTCGTACGCCGCGACCCTGCTTCGGCCTGCAACCCATGCTCTGAGCTGAACCGCTGATGCGGTGGTTCCGGAATACGCCAAAGACCTGCCTTCTGCCAACAGCAGAGCACCGGCCCGACCGGGCTCGACGATCACTACAGTCCAGGCTCATGACGACAGTTACAACGCGCACGATCGAATACGCGGCCGACGGCCTGACGATGATCGGGCACCTCGCGCTCCCGGCCGGTGTCGGCCGCCGGCCCGCGGTCCTGGTCGGGCCCGAGGGGGTGGGGCTCAGCGACGTCGTGCGCCGCCGAGCCGATGCGCTCGCCGAACTGGGATACGTGGCGCTGGCCTTCGACCTCCACGGCGGGCGCTATTTGGGCGACCCTGAGGAGATGTTGGCCCGTTGCATGCCGCTGCTCGCCGATCCCGACCGAATGCGAGGCATCGGCCACGCGGCACTCGACGTGCTCCGCGCCGAGCCGCGGACCGACCCGGACCGGATCGCCGCCGTCGGCTACGGCACCGGGGGCGCAGTCGCGCTGGAACTCGGGCGCGACGGCGTCGACCTGCGCGCGATCGCGACAGTCAACGGACTGATCACGGGCCGACCAGGCGAGGCGGCGCGCATTCACTGCCCGGTGTGGGCCGGGGTCGGGTCGGAAGACCCGATCATGCCGCCCGCGCAACGGGACGCATTCACCGCCGAGATGCAGGCTGCGGGCGTCGACTGGCGCCTCGTGGTCTACGGCGGCGCCTTGCACGCCTTCCATCACCCACCGGTCGACCACACCGTGCTTCCCGGGGTCGGTTACCACCCTCAGCACGCGCAGCGGGCTTGGCGGGACGTCGTCGACCTGCTCGCCGAGTGCCTGCCCATCACGGAGTGATCTGGGCAGGCTGGGGTTTGTTCAGCGAGTCTGACAGCTCGTTGCTTCAAGGCATCGCTCCGGGGAGCGTCATTCGGATTCCTGCAGACGGCGGCGTGCGGGGATGCCGAGGTGGACGGCTGGTCGCTGAGCTCTGCGTCGGGTCTCGTCGCGCTCCGCGCGGAGGAAGGTGAGGGCGAGGTCGATACCCTCGATCTCACCGATCCCACCTTCCTCCTCGGCCTGCGTCCTTCGTTGCAGAAGGTCGGCTTCCAGCTCGGAAAGTCGGGCGAGCATCTGGGATTGACGTGGAGCATCGGGCACCGGATGCAGGCTTCTCTGAACTACCAGTTCAGGAACTACTCGGGAGCTTCGGCTGGCCGTAGTTGCGGGGAAAGGACCTTCGGCCGCAGGCTGGTTCCGATGTCTGCTGCCAAGTGGAGGCGGAGTCGCTCACCAGCGATGAAGAGGTCCTCAAAGACTTGATCTGCGACCTGGGCATCGTCGCTAACCTGCCTTCCCGCAGCCCTATCGAGAGCATCCATCATTTCGAAGTACGCGTCCTTGGTGTTCTGCGAGAAAAGGAGTCCTCCGACTTCGAAATACCACGAATGGCATCGCTCGATGAGATCTCTAAGATCCGACCGTGTCGGATTGGCGGGCCAGGGATAGCGTGGCAGTGCTCCGGTTAGTTGCCAAAGTTTCCGGTAGGCAGCAAGTCTTTCCGTTCGTAGCTCCTTGTCGTAGCCGTGCTCGAGCTCTTGTCGAAGCGTCCAACGAGTAGTCAGCCATGTAAGAACACCGCCGACCAAGGATCCCATGAGACCCCCTATGAGTCCGATCAACAGCTGCACTTGGCCCTCACTCTGCCTGGGAGTCGTTGTAACGAGAATCTCGGCTCGTGAAGATAGTGTCATTCATCTGTCACTTCCCTTCGCTGGAAGATTGGCGTGCTGAGGTCGACGGCTGTGTGGTTGCCGCGGAGACGATCGACTTGGGCGATCTTGTCCTCGGCGCCGCCGAGGCTGACCCGCAGCCCTTCGACTTCGCCGAGCCAGCCTTCGCGTTCGGCTTCGGCGATGCGGGCGATAAGGTTGTCGCGGATGTCGACGAGCCGTGCCCATTGGGCTGGATCTGGTCGGAGGAGTGAGTATCTGACACAAGCTTCTCTGAACCACCGCCAAGACCGTGGTTCGAGTGCTTGCGACGTCGGCACGCACTGTCAGCCCCGCCAGGATTGGTTTAGAAGAGCGAAGCGAAGATCCTGCTAGCGGTGTCGTTGAATCGGACATGCAACGGCTCTAGGCGCTCGGAGTGCTGGCGCGCGGTGTTGAGGTCGGCCGCCCAGATCGCGTCACCCGCGGCATGCTGAATTTCCTGGGCGAGTTCACGCAGACCCTCGTTATGGACCCGAGCTGCCGAGAGTTGAAGTTGGAGCAGAGCCTCCGACCAGCCTTCAGCCGTTGGTGTCTCCCACTCGCGGGTAGGCCACGAGCCTGATTCGTGGAACTCGATGAGCATCCGGTCAAGTTCTTCGTAGACGGCCTTGAACAGGTTCGAGACCGCTGTCTGCAGGGCGAGGGTGCTCTCTCTTTGGAATGCATCCCGAGCGGCTTGGCGATCTCGCTCGTACTGCTCGTCGCGGATCTTGATCTCGTGCCTGGCGGCGAGCCTGTCCTTGTAGATCGTCAAGACGGACGTAATGAAGGAGCCGAGTAGGACCCCCACGAAGCCGAAGATTGCAGAAGCCATTTCAGCAGTCTCCCTTTGCTGTTGAGTCCTTCGCGCCTCTGGATGGGGTGGGAATGCCGAGGTCGACGACGGCGTGACTGCCGCGGCGGCGGTCGAGCTGGGCAAGTTTCTCCTCTGCTCCGGTGAGGCTGACCTGGAGTCCCTCGATTTCGCCCAGCCAGCCTTCGCGCTCGGCCTCGGCGATGCGGGCGACGAGGTTGTCGCGGATCTCCTCCAACCGGCCGCGCTGGGCCGGGTCCGGCCGGAGAAGCGAGCAACGAACGCAAGCGTGTTCATGAACACAAGGGGTTGAAAAGGCGCGACCGCAGGTGCCGATGGAGACCTTGCGCTTCTCGAAGTGTGCGAGGAAAGCGTCCCATTCCTCCTCGGTCGGCGTCCGATACTCTTCGCTGGGTCGGCTGGCCCGGCGACGGGCGATGAAGGCGCGGTGGGCCTCGATGGTCTCGGCCGGGTAGATCGCCTTGTAGCCCATCGTCGTATCAAGACTCCGATGCCCGCAGAGCACTTGGGCGATGTGCGGTGGCAGACCATTCATGATGGCGTCGGTCACGAAGATCCTGCGGAAGTCGTGCGGGGAGAAGACGAGCGGTTCTCCGCCGGCATCGGTCAGGCCCGTGGCGGCCAGCGCGTTGATCAGAAGCTTGCGGAGCGCGGTCGGAGTGAAAGCACGGTGCTCGGTGCCGATATCTCGCTGGAACAGCAGCGGCATTGGTGGGTTCCAGACCCGTTCGTGGACATCGTAGGAGGTCACCAGCGGGATCGCACGGCTGCTTCCTCGCAGGCGGCGGACGATGGTGGAAAGGACGTCCGCCAGTTCCGGGCTGACCAGCAGGAGCCGTTCGCTGTCGGTCTTGGACGGGGCGACCTGCAGCAGGGGCACGACTTCGCCGGTGCTCGGGAGCCGGTATTCGGTGACGCTGTGGTGGGTCAGCTCCAGGAGCTCCTCGTTGCGGATGCCGGTCAGGCGTAGGACCTCGATCGCGGCGAAGGCCCAGAAGGCTTCAGCCTCCTCGTAGGTGAGGTTCCGCCGCCGCCCGGTCGAGGTCTCCTCGGCCCAGGTCATGTGCCCAGCTGTCGGCGTACACCTGAACGTCCCCACCCGCGTACGGATGAAAAGGGACAGTTGCTGATGCGTTGAGACCTGCTGCTCGGCACTCTGCTGCTTGG
>NZ_JBIAQC010000021.1:38345-56762 GCF_042888685.1 Streptomyces sp. NPDC002779 | reverse complement strand
GTCCGGCCCGCCGGACGAGGCATCCGCAAGCCGGCCGATGATCCCGAACTGCCCGAGCGCTGGCTGCTGGCCGAATGGCCTGCCACCGAGCCCGAACCGGTGCAGTTCTGGCTCTCCAGCCTGCCCTCCGGCATGCCGCTGGCGACCCTGATCCGGCTGGTCAAATTGCGCTGGCGCATCGAGCATGACTACCGCGAGATGAAACAGGCCCTCGGGCTTGCCCATTTCGAGGGCCGCACCTGGAACGGCTGGCATCACCACGTCACCCTCGTCTCCGCCGCCCACGCCTTCTGCACCCTGCAGCGGCTGGCACGAGACCCAAAAGACACGGCGCAGGCCTGAGCCTCTACCAAGTCGTCCGCGAGCTGCAGACACTCCTTGCTCTCTGGGCCGGCGCCTGCCCCACCTGCCACCGCGACATACCCACACCGCTACGAACCTGACCAAGCCCTACTAGAGGTCGTGGGTGTAACTCACGCCAGCAGACGGTGGGCGGATGCCCGTGGCCGTGTGCCTCCTCGGCGGCGGGGTCACGCTGGACCCCGCACGACGACGACGTGCCCGCCGACGACGACGTGCCCGCCGATCCGGTGCTTGCCAGAGGGGCCGGGTCGTCACCGCCACCCCCAGTACGGCCGTGACGTAACTGGCCAGGACGAGAGGGTCCAGCGTTACCGTGAACCCGATCAGCGTCGTTTCGACGCCGGCGGCCGGGATGATCTCCCGTAGGCCGAACGCCATGCTCGCGGCCACCCATGCGACCAGCGCCGTGCCCAGGCCCGCCAGGGTCACGCGCAGCGCCAGGAGCGCCCGGTGCCCGTGGACGCCCACCGTTCCCGGCGCGGCTCCCAGCACCCGGGCCGCCTCCCTGTGGGTCATCCCCAGCTCCTTCGTCAGCAGCATCACCCTGCGCTGCTGCAGCGGCAGACCGGCCAGTGCCTCGTCGATCACGTGCCGCAGCTCGGCCTCCTCGACAGGCCGGACCGCCGGCTCCTCCTCCAACCGCACGTCCGCGTCGAGGGACTCGTACCCCCGGCCCGCGTCGTGGAGCCGGGCCGCGCGCTCGATCTCATGGACCATGCAGGTGTAGAGGTAGCTGCGCACGCTGCGGATCGGTTTCTCGTGGGCCAGCACGCACTTCAGGGCGTTCTGCACCACGTCCTCCGGGTCCGCGGACGACCGCGGTACGTCGTAGTCGCGCAGCCGGCTGGCTGCGAAGCGGACCATCCGGTCGTACCGCTCCTCGACCAAGTCCGCCAGCGCATCGGCGTGCCGCGACCGCGTCCTGTCCCGGTCAGCCATGCCGCCCCCGCTTCCCTGTCCGGCGCCCCTTCGGGGCCCGCCCGGACCTGTCCTTCGCACGCATCATCTCGGCCTTGCCCGCCGCGCGGTTGCGGAACGCGATGCTCTGCAGCACGCTGCTCAGCGCCGGCGCGAAGAGCAGGATCAGGAACACCGCGACGCCAACACCCGTCAACTCCACCGGACCTCCTCCAGTCTGCGGCCCAGCGCCTCACGGTGAAGCAGCGGCGGCCGTACAGATGCTGAGAGACGTACAGCCGCTGGATTCTTTACACGGCACCGAGAAAATCTTGGTGGCGGCCCCTGGCAGCTGCCCCCGGAGCAGGCGCAACCGGTCGAGGTGGTGTCGTACGACGACGTCCCCACTGTCTCGTTGTGGTTCGGCGGGTCCGCCAGGACGCCGGTCCCGGGCGCGTCGTGGTGCATGTCTGGACTGCGAGGATGGCGGGAGAGAGCTGATCCGGCACTCAATTTCCCGATGCCTGCTGTGATTCAAGCCACAGCCCACTGTCTAGTGGCGTTCCTCTTGCGCCAGCCCGTGGAACGGACCGGTCAGCGTCGCGAAGGAGGCGTGCACCGCCTCGCTGGGCGAGGGGGCCGTGCCGCGCCCGCTCCTTGTGCCGCTGGTGCGCGGCGAGCTGGTCGGGATGATCTGGGTCCGCCCGCTCAAGGACGCGCTCGCCGAGATCGCGGAGCTCGCGAACGTTGCCGCGGCCGCTGGCGCGGACGAGGTGGTGCTGGCCTGGGGGACTCACGGCGTTGCACCGCCTGCGAACTGCCGATCGTCGGCCCGGCGCCGTGCCTGAACATGGTGCTCGCCACCCGCGGTGGGCACGTCCTGCACCAGTTCTCCTCACCGAGCAGCTCCTGTCCCGCAGTCCCGAGGGCTGGGCATCGGTCGCCCCGGACTGGAGGCCGACCCCCGCGCCGCAGCCCGGCGGCGAGCTGGTACCGCCGATCCAGGCCGCGGTGAACTACTCCTTCACCCCCTCGAGCTGGACCAGCCTGACCCGTTCGGCGTCACCGTCGTGCTGATGGAAGAGGACGGCTACCGCATCAGACTGACCGAAGTGGTCGCCCGCTGAGCCCGTGGTCCGGGACTTCGACGACGACGCGCCCCGTTGTATCCGGGACGCAGACGACCTGATCAACGCCCGTAAGCAGGACGAAGACGAACGGATCTACGCGGTGACCACGTGTGCGGGCTGGTGTGGGTGCCCGAACTCTGCGTCGGTGAGCCACCCGAGCCGAGGAGCCGGGAGTCGCAGCGCAGGGGTGGGGGCTTCGCACAGCGGGCCGCTGTCACTGCTTGGCGAGACCCACACACCGCTCCATCGCGGGTGACGTTCGGTAATGGGATCGCCGCAACCGGCGCAGAGGATGACCGGGACCCCGTTCTCGCGCAGCAGCCGGGCCAACTGAAGAGGCTGGAGCTCGGGCACGTCGTCTGAGTCTCCGATCAACCCGGACATCATGGTGGAGCTGTTCCAGGTGGCCGTGTCAATCGTGTCGTCCCAGGTGGTGTCCGGACCGCCGCTGTGGAAGGTACGCCATCCGAAGACCGGTGTACCCGGACCGTTGGGTTCGGGCGTCTCGTGGAAGGACTCAAGTACAGCAGCGGTGTAGTCGGGACGGACCTTACGGATGCCGGCTTCCACGATCGGCCGGATCACGGTGTGCAGGGCGTCGAGAGCAGCGAGAACGCCCGTGTGCAGTCGGTCCCGACCGTGTTCGCCGGCCTGGTGCGCGGCGCACAGCACCATCTGCTCCAGGGCACCGTCGAGGAAGACGGCCTGCTCGACTACAGCTTCACCGTTATTGGCGAGGACGACACGGTGGCGCATCTTGACGCCCTCGATGTCGCCGATCCACTCCACCGGCTCACCGGCCTGGACAGCCTTCACCGCGTCAACAGGAGTGGGAAACCGTTCGGCGAGGGCCCCGAGCAGGTCGATGTCCTCCTCCGGGGCCTCGTCCCAGTTCACCAGCTCCAGGCCTGTGTGGGCTGGAGCGGTCCGAACCGAGGCTTGCTTCCGGGGTGCCTTGCGGTCCTTCTTGCGCTTCTTCGGCATCGTCACCAGTCTCCTTCGCCTTCGCGGCCACCTGGCCTCGATCCTTGCATTCGGCAGCGGCCCTCAGGCCCCGGTCATCGGACTCAGCAGGAGCCCGGGAGCTCTGGTCAGGCTGTGCGCTCCATTCCACCCCGCCCGCTACGCCCACGAGTTGTGCAGCCGCAGTACTGTCCTGCTGGGCCGCTCGCTCGGCACGGGCCCGCCGCAGTGCCAGAGCGCGGGTGGCCTCGGCTTCACGGCGACGCTGGACACGGACGGCCTCAAGCGGGCCGACTGCTCCTGCGAGGACACCTCCGGGCTCCGGGAACGCGCGGTGGCTCAGCTCGCGCAGCGCCCTGGTCTTGCCGGCCCATGCACAACACGGCGCAGCTACGAATCCACGAGGTACGCCTTCTCGCCCATCATCAGCGGTGCGTTGGCGGGCCCTTTGCTGTACGGGCCCCGCCAGATCACCCGGTGCTCCTGGCGGCTGGGCTACCACTGCCGGACCTTGTGCATGCGCACCGGCCACCGGTGGTGGTACACCCGCTTCGCCTCGCCCGCCGGATCCGACGCGCCGGGAGAGGGCGCAGCGAGCCGGATGACCCGCACATGGGGATCCCGCGACGCGGAGCCGTCCTGTCCAGTTGCGGCCGCGCGCACTCCGGACGCGGCGCGTGAGGGGCCGAGGGCGTGTTGCGAAAGTGCTGGTCACAGCCACTCGTTGATGGCTGCGACCAGCACAGTCGCCTCGTAGCGGACGGCGAGTTTCTCGTATCGGGTCGCCACGGCCCGGTGGCGCTTGAGCCGGTTGATCCCGCACTCCACCGCGTGGCGTTCCTTGTAATCGATCTTGTCGAACTTCGGCGCCCGGCCGCCGCGGGAGCCGAGCTTCTTGCGGTTGCGGACCTGGTCGGCCTTCTCCGGGATGGTGCAGCTGATGCCGCGTCTGCGCAGGTAGGCGCGGTTCGCGCGGGAGCCGTACGCCTTGTCGGCGCGGACCTTGTCCGGCCGGGTCCGCGGCCGGCCCCGACCGATGCGGGGCACCCGGATGCCCTCCAAGACTGCCTGGAACTGCGGGCTGTCGTGCCGCTGACCAGCGGTGACGAGCAGCGACAACGGCTTTTGCCCCTGCTCGACCGCCAAGTGCAGCTTGGTCGTCAGCCCGCCACGCGAGCGTCCGAGGCCGTGGTCGTCGGGCTCGGTGTCGACGCCACCGGGAGGCTCCTTCTGAAATGCCCCTTTTTACGCGCCCCGGCAGCATGCTGGTGGGCCCGGGCGATCGTGGAATCCACGCTGACGTCCCACGTGATCAGGCCCTTCGCGTCGGCCTCGGCCTGCAGCTGCTCGAAGACCCGCTTCCAGGTGCCGTCGCGCTGCCAGCGCCGGAACAGGTCGTAAGCCCGGTCCCACGGCCCGTACCGTTCCGGCACGTCGCGCCACGGCGCACCGGTCCTTAATCCGCCACCGTATGCCGTCTATCAACTGCCGCCGGGTCCACACCGGTGGACGGCCCGGCTTCTTGCCCAGCGGCAGCAACGGCTCAAGCCGGGCCCACTGGTCGTTCGTCAGATCACCACGCCCCACGACAAGTGATCATTCACAACCAAGATCGACTTTCGCAACACGCCCTAGTCGGCCGACGAGCCTCTGCCAGGAGTCACGTTCTCCCCGCCCCATAACAGGAAAGGCGAACAGATCAGGCGACAGTCACATGATCGGCCGGACAGCTCTAGCCAAGGTCTTCGAGAAGCCCGTCCAGCGCACGGGTCAGCGCCTCGGAGTTGGCCGCGTCGAACCACGTGGTGCGGATGCGCTCGTTGTTCCCGCCCGGGGTCTCGTGGTCGGCCGCGAGCTGCCGCAAGGAGCGGGAGCCGTCGCCCAGGGCGCGGCCGATCCCTTGGTAGAGGGCGCGGACGTACCGTTCGGCCTGGCTGGACTCGATGCCGTGGCCGGCGGCCCACGTGGTGAGCGTGGCGAGGTACGCGAGGTGGGCGGTGAGCGTCCCGGTCAGTGCGGAGAAGGCGTTGAACGCCGCCTCGTCCGCGACCGGGAGCGCCCCGCCCAGCAGTTCGAAGAGGGCGTCCACCTCGGGATGCGCCGGCCATGTCACCGTCACCCCGCGGCGCTCGCGGACGGTGGGCAGCGGAATGGCCCGCACCAGCGGCGCGCCGGTGCTCAGCGTCCAACGCAGGTCGTCATTGCTCACGCCCGCCATCAGGTTGACCACGATCTTGTCGTCGTCCACCGTCAGACCGGACAGCGCCTCGTGCCGGTCCTGACGGCGTACGGCGATGACGACTGTCCCGGAGCGGTCCACGGCCTCCTGGTTGTCGGCACACACTCGCGCCCTCGCGTAGCGCTCGGAGAGCTCCGCGGCCGTACCCGCGCCGCGCGGGGAGAGGTGGATCTCCGCGGGCCCGTCGCCTCCGTCGCACAGGCCCTCCACGAGAGCCCGTCCGATTTCTCCTACGCCGATGATGCCGATGTCTCGCACCGTGACTCCTCGTCGTTCTTCGTGACTGACGGCTTCCTGGCCCCGGATCCTAGAGTGCGGCCCACACAGGCGTGCGGGCCGACGTCACGGGCTGCTCGCGGGTGAAGGGGACGGGCGAACGACCGTCCCGGTCGCGCTGCCGCATGCCCATGTCCGATCCCTGCAAGCCGAGTTGCATCTGTTTCGACAGCGTCGCGGGCCAGCCGACGATGCGGTGGGAAAGGGGTCCGCGATGAAGGCGACATGGACGACGCCCGCCCAGGCGGCGACGTGCGTGGAGTCGGCGACCAAGGTCCGGTTCGGCGCCGGTGCGACGAACTCGCGATTGAGCAGATCCTGGGCGCCGGCCGCCGCAGGGTCCAGCATGGTCGTGACGACCTACCTGCCACGGACGGCGCCGGCCATGCCGATCTCGCACCTCAGACGCTCGACCGTGCAGTGGGCCACTGCCCCGGCCCTGGCGGTTCAGCTGTCGCCGGGCCTTCCTCGCGCCGAGTGCCTGGCCCTGACCTGGTTCACCGTGCACGACCTTCCGGGGGGCCATGTCGAGTACCCCGACGCTGGTCTGCTCGGCTGCCTCCACATGGTCGACCCGCTGGCGGTGCACAACTGGAAGTAGCAGCTTGCCGCGACATCCGGAACGGGCGCGGCAACGTCACGTCTCTGATTCGCCCCCTGCCGCGGCTCCCCCAATGACAAGTTGGTTGTTGCTGCCGACCTGACAGTCGCCGACTCCGTTGCCGCGTTGCCGACTTCCGCGGCTCCTTCGACATGGGGGTGGCGTGATCCGAGCGGGAGCTGGATCACGGCGGGGCGTTCCACGTCCTTCGGCGGCGGGTGAGTTCTGCTGCGACGGCTTGATCGGCCGTGATGGGGTCGGGCTGTGTGGAGTCGATGCGGGCGAGCTCGTCCCGGCCGTCCCGGTGCTGGTACAGCAGCGTGTCACCGGCCATGTCGTTGATGTGAGCCGTCTCTTCGAGTGTCCGGAGGGTGAAGGCCATCGCGGTGTTCCAGCCGACCAGCTGGGCCGCGTGGCGGGGCTGCGGTTCCGTCCACAGCAGTGTCGGCGGGTAGGCGTAGTTGGCCCTGAGGACCTGCCACCAGGCGAGGTTGAGGCGTTGCTCCCGCATCCGGTACAGCAGCCGCGCCATGGCGACGCTCGCCATGGGGGATGCGGACGTGCCGTCGACGAGGTTCACCGGGCAGGAGAGAACGGTCCTGATGTTCTCCAAGGGTTGGCCCATGATCAGGGCCCTTTCCGTTCCGGCCAGGAACGCGTCGAAGCTCCGGTCACACTGCTGCGTCGAGCAGATCAGCACGGAATCCACACCGAGGCCCTGGGCCAGGCACTCCGCAGTGGCCTCGGTGCCCGCCTCCGTGGCGGGGATCTGGACTATGAGATTGTCCCGGTCCACCGTGGCGCGCAGCGTGCACGAGGCCGATACGAGGCCGTCCGAATCGTGGGCGAGCGCCGGATCCAGCGGGGCCGACACACACCCCCAGAAACTTCCGTGCGAGCTTGGCTGGTCTGCCAGAAGGTCGCACAGCAGGCGCACCGTGTTCGGATCCGGCCGCAGGTCACCCTGCAAAGTGACTCCGGCTACGGGCCCCCGGCCGTGCGCTCCCACATATGGCACCAGCGTAGCTGGGTCGCCACCCGTCGCCCGGTCCGGGGTCAGCCATGACTGAACGCCCTCAGCTGCGAGTTGCTCCATGCATCCGATTGCCGCTCGGCTAATCATGTTTGCGATGCTAGGAAGTTGGCGCCGACGTAACCAACTGTGGTCCCATCCTTTGTCAACTCGGTCCCGTACTCGCTATTAACGGCTGCTTCTAGCGAAGGGTCGGCGGAGTTTCCTCTGCACGGCACATCGACTCTCCAGGTACCTGATGAAGTATCGGGGAACCGCTGGGCAGTCCGGCAGGAAGGGGGCCAACCTTGTGGGGATCGATGATTCGCAGGAAGGTTCCTCGGATATCGGGCTGGGAAGCCCCACGCCCATCCACCTGGCCAGATCCAGAATGGTGGACATGACCAGCCCTTCTCCGTCTCCTGGTGCGCCCGTCCCGCCGCCTCCGCGTACCGCTCCGCGTCCGGAGCGGCATCGATGAGAGGGATGACTTACGACCTCACAGCATAGGAGCGACATGCAATTCTCCATCCTGGGTCCTTTGTCCGTGACCTATGCAGGTCATTCGGTGACGCCCAGCTCCCCCAAGCTACGGCAGCTCGTTGCGTTTCTCGCTGTCAACGCCAACCGCCCGGTTTCGGTGGAGGCTTGCATGGAGGAGCTGTGGGAGGATCGCCCTCCCACGACCGCGAAATCGACCCTCCAGTCCCATGTGCTGCATCTGCGGCGAATCTTCGCTGGAGTACCCGATATCGAGACACTGGCCGGTGCCCATCGCTTTCTGCGCACCACCAGCGGTGGCTATCTGTTGTCGGCGGAGGCCGGCGGAGTGGATGTCGAGGTCTTCGATCAGCACATGGCACGCGCCCATGCGGCCCAGGCGCGCGGGGAGGACCGGCTGGTGTCGGCGGCCTACGCCGACGCGCTGGCGGTATGGCGGGGGCCGGCCCTGACCGATGTGCAGTGCGGCCCGCTGCTCCAGGCCCATACGACCCTGCTGGGAGAGCGCAGGCTGTACGCACACGAACAGCGCATCGAGGCGGACCTGCGGTTGGCCCGGCACCATGAACTGCTGGTGGAGTTGAGCTTTCTGACCGCCGAACACCCCATGAACGAGAATCTGCACAGGCAGCGGATGGTCGCGCTGCACCGTGCCGGACGCACCGCCGACGCGCTCTCGGTCTACCACCGGTTGCGCCGGGTGCTCGACGACGAGCTGGGCATCGAGCCGTCACCGCGCCTGCGGCGACTGCACACCTCGGTACTCACCGGTGAGCCTTCGCTGGAACCGGCCCTGCCCAGTCCCTCCTATCAGAGCTGACACGTCCCCGGGAGCGGCGCGCCGCCGCTCCCGTGACATGACGAAGTAGCCTGTCGCAGCTCCCGGCGGAAAGACGGCGGCTCCTAACCTCAGCGACATGACAACCGACAGTGCGATCAACGGCAACGGGATCATCGACGACAAAGCGGCGACCTTAGCGATGACCGGGACCGGCCAGGCCCGGTCCCGCGCGGCCTGGTGGCCGGCCAGCAAGGCGCCCCAGCGTCCGGGCGTGATCGGGATATCGGTGGCCACGGCCTTCGCTGTGGTCGCCATGCTGGTTCTGGTGAGCGGTGGCTCCCTGATCGGCCAGACACTCCTCATCCCCCCACTGGCGGCCAGTGGGGCGCTGGTGTTCGGAGCCCCCTCACTGCCGCTGGCCCAGCCGCGCAGCGTCGTAGGGGGCCAGTTGCTCTCCGCGTGCACCGGTTTCGTGGTACTCGCCGTGGGCGGCGGGTCGATGACGTCCGCCGCGGTGGCCGGCGGACTCGCCCTGGGGGTGATGATGGCTGCTCGCACTCCGCACTCGCCGGCGGCGGCGACCGCGGTGATCGTGGTCCTGATGCAGCCGAGCGCCCTGAGCTTTTTGCCGTTGCTCGCCCTGGCCTCGGTTCTCCTGGTGGGCGTGGGCATGGTCGCCGGTCGCAGCAGGGGTGGCGCCCGCTACCCCTCGTACTGGTGGTGACAGAGGTGGGTAACAGCGTCCGTCTCGTGGCGGGGGGGGGGGGGGGGGGGGGGGGCGGGGCGGCGGGGGCGGGGGGGGGGGGCGGGGCCCCCCCCGCCCCCCCCCCCCCCCCCCCCCCCCCCCCCCCCCCCGCCACGGACGGGCACCGAAACCGGAGGCGCCAGGCGGCGGGTCAGTTCGAGCGCGGCGACGAGCGTCGGGGGAAGCCAGGTCTGGTCGTTCCAGATCATCCGTACCACTCGCTGCTCTCGTGGCACGTCTCGCAGGATGCGCAGTTCACCGCTCTCGATCTCCCTGGCCACCGTTTCGAGCGGCAGGACGGCGATACAGGGCCTGTCCCGCATAAGTTCCAGGGCGCTGTGCACCGACCCGGCCGGCAGGAACTCGGGGATCATTCCGTAGCTCCTGCGGATGGCAGAGCGCACCCCTTCCAATTCGTTCCCCCCGGTATCCATACGCAGCATGTGAACCTCTGTTGACCGATGGTTACCTGCCCCCTTTCCGGCGGAGTGATCTGCACCGATTCCAATGACGCTGGAGAATGTGCTGCCGGTCACCGCCGTCAGCTCTACACGACGCAGGTCTTCGCTGAGCAGATTCACCCCGTCGAAATCTGCATCCGGTGGTGACATGACGATCCCCATGTCGAGGCGCCTCGACCCGACTTCCTCGACGATGCGCGGGGAGTCCATCACGACGGGGCACACATCCAGCTTGGGGTAGCGGTACCGGCATTCCAGGATCAGCCGGGTCAGCTCCTGGTCGACCGTCAGGGCGGAGACACCCACAGAGACTCTCCCGCTGACCTCCCGGTCCGTCGACAGGGACACGGTCAACTCGCTGACCAGGCTCGATATCCGGACGGCGTAGTCATGGAAGATCTCTCCGTCCGGTGTGGGGTGCACGCCGTGCGGCAACCGCCGGAAGAGTGGCGCGCCGGCCTGGGTCTCCAGGGCTCGTATATGCGCCGTCACCGTCGATTGCGAGTACCCCAACTTCCTTCCTGCCTTGGTGAGACTTCCGGTGCGCATGACTTCCAGGAAGGTTCTCACCTGGTACAGCGCAATTTCCATCGTCGCCCTCCCTCAGACTGCTGCACCTAATCATGTTGCCGTGCACCGCGCCGGATCCGGCTGCCCTCCCGTCGACTTAGTCAACTCAGCGTCCTCCGAGGCGGCTTCGGACGGGTATCGAGGACGCCGCCACTTCAAGAGAAGTGACGACGCTATCGAACATTCCGCTATCCCCCATCGACAACCACCAGGAACCATACCCGCTTGTCCTGGATAGATTTCTTTCCAGGCAACCGCCCAGTGCAGTCGAAAGGTTGGAAGCAATGTCCGAGATCGAATACATCAAGAATGTCTTCCGTAGCGGCTTCGAGCTCGACGACGTCGAGTGGACGTCGTGGGAGGAGCCCGGCCGGGCCGGCGTGGAGCACCACGTCCTGTGGGCGCCGGACGCCGAACACGGCGAGCAGTCGATCGGCCTGCTCCTGCGCTTCCCGCCGGCCGCCCACGGCGACTTCCACGAGCACCTCGGCTACGAGCTGATGCTCGTACTCGACGGCCGGCTGGACCACAGCGACGGCACGTCGTACAGCAAGGGCGACCTCGTCGTCGAAGGGCCCGGGACCCAGCACCAGATGTCCAGCGCCACCGGGTGCACGGTCCTGGCCATCCGGACCCGTCCGGCCGAGGCCCGGGAACCGCAGCACCCGATCCGCTCCGTGGGGACGGCAGCCTAATCCGTCCGGCTCTCCCCCCGGCGCGGCAGCGTCCCGTACAGCCCGCGCCGTAACCCAGACGATCCATCGAGCGAGTGAGGATCATGTATCCGACAGTGCCGACTGGAGAAGCCCTGCCCGCGGTCCGGCCAGGTGGCCGCCGACGTGTGGTGCTCTCCAGCGTCTCCTCCGACTCCCACACCTGGAACCTGGTCTTCCTGCAACTCATGCTGGAAGAGCTGGGACACGAAGTGACCAACATCGGCCCCTGCGTCCCCGACGACCTGCTCATCGCCGAGTGCCGGCGCACCAGGCCAGACCTGGTCGTGATCAGCAGCGTCAACGGCCACGGCCGTCTGGACGGACGCCGGCTCATCACCCGACTGCGGGCCGAGCCGGACCTACGGGAACTCCCCGTGGTGATCGGCGGCAAGCTCGGCACCCGGGGCGTCGAGAACCGTGCGTACGGACCGGAGCTGATCGCCGCCGGCTTCGACGCGGTCTTCGAGGACTCCGCCGGCCTCGCTCCTTTCCGCCGGTATCTCAAGGAGGCGGCGAGCCACGGCCCGGTATCCCGGGAACGGGCGCTCCCCGCCCTCGTATCCGCCGGAGGGCCGCGGTGAACCCGCTGCTCATGAACGCCAGCGGCACAGCGCCGCGGCGGCGTGCCACCGCGCCCTTCGGGGCCGCGGTGGCCGCCGCCGCGGCGGCCGGCCGTCTGGTCGTCCAGCCCCGCATGGGGTTCCCGGACGTACCGCGCATGCTGGCGGGCCTGCGCGCGGTGCACGACGCGCACGCCACCACCGTCGGCACCATCACACTCGACAGCTACACCCGGGTCGGCGACCATGCCTCGGCGCGCAAGGCCCTGGACGAAGGCAGCGATCTCAACGGCTTCCCGATCGTGGCCCATGGCGCCGAGACCACCCGCCGCATGATCAGCGCAGCGGGCGCCGGAGCGGGCTTCGCGACCCAGGTACGCCACGGCTCGCCCTTGCCCCAGGGCATCGTGCGGGCGCTGCTCGACGCAGGACTCGACGCCACCGAGGGCGGCCCCGTCTCGTACTGCCTGCCCTACAGCCGCACTCCCTTGGTGCAGGCGGTGGGCGCCTGGGCGGACAGCTGCCGACTACTCGCCGATCAGGTCGAAGGCGCCCATCTGGAGAGCTTCGGCGGCTGCATGCTCGGCCAGCTGTGCCCACCGGGCCTGCTGGTCGCCATCTCCGTGCTCGAGGGCGTCTTCTTCCGACAGCACGGCCTGCGCAGCGTCTCACTCAGCTACACCCAGGGCACCAGCTTCACCCAGGACCTCGAGGCGCTCGGCGCTCTGCGCCGGCTGGCCGACGAGTTCCTCGGCGACCTGCAGTGGCACATCGTGCTCTACACCTACATGGGGGTCTTCCCGCGCACTCCGGCCGGAGTGCTCTCCCTGCTGCGCGACAGCGCCGTGCTCGCTGCCGTGACCGGGACGGAGCGACTGATCGTCAAGACCGCGGCGGAGGCCCACCGCATCCCCACCGTGGCCGACAACATCCAGGCACTGCACGAGGCCGCCCGGGCCGCCGAGTCGGCCCCCCGACCGCCGGTGCGGCCGCCGGGTTCCGACGGTGCCGTCGGGGTCGGGCTGGGCGACAGCGCCGTCTACGCCGAGGCCCGGGCACTGGTGGAGGCGGTCCTCAGCCTCGACTCCGATGTGGGCAAGGCCCTGTTCCGATCCTTCGCCAAGGGGTATCTGGACGTGCCCTACTGCCTGCACGCCGACAACGCGCAGCGCTCGCGGAGCTGGATAGCACCCGACGGCACGCTGCAATGGCTGTCCGTCGGATCGATGCCTCTCCCCGCGGCCTCCGGCTCCGGCGCCCGACGGCTGAGCCCCGACGACTTCTTGAAGATGCTCACTTACGTCCAGCGGCGTTACGACGAAGCCGCGGCGGCAGAGCTGCCCGCGGGCCCTCTCCGCACCCCGCTGCCCACCGCCCTTCACAAGGACTGATCTCTCGTGTTCCCAGACAGCAGCGAACGTCCGATCCTCACCCTGGCGATCATCGGCTCCGGGCCGCGCGGCGTGTCCGTTCTCGAGCGGCTCGCCTTCCGCCTGATGGCCGGTGACCTCACCGATCACAGAGTCCGCATCCATGTCATAGACGCTGTGGAGGTCGGAGCCGGCCGCATCTGGCGTACTGACCAGGACGAGTGGTTCACCATGAACACCGTCGCGGGCCAGGTGACCATGTATTCCGGCCCGCCCGACGGCGGACCTGCCCGGCCGGGCGCGGGCCCCTCCCTCGGGGAGTGGCTCCGACTGCGCGCGGTGCGGCACGACGGGCTCCCGCTCGGCCCCGACGACTATGCCTCCCGGCGGCTCTACGGCCAGTACCTGCGCTCCGTCTACCAGTCCGTCGCCGACCATCTGCCGGCCCATGCGGAGCTGTTCGCGACCCGGGCACGGGTCACCGCGGTGGCCCCCGCGCCGGAAGGCGGCTACCTCATCGAGCTGGCCGGCCCGCCGTACCTCATGGAAGCCGACCGGGTGCTGCTCGCCACCGGCCACCCGGAGATCGCTCCGGACGACTTCGAACAGAGCATGCTCGACTTCGCGGGCCGCCACCCCGGCGCCACCTATGTGCGCGGTGACTCCGCCGCGGACATGCCGCTCTCCGCCGCCGACATCGCCCCGGGCAGCGCTGTCGGGATCCGGGGAATGGGGCTGTCCTTCTACGACGTGATGCTCTCGCTCACCGTCGGCCGCGGAGGTGCCTTCCTCCGCGACGACGAGGGTCTGCTCCGCTACCTGCCCAGCGGGCTTGAGCCCCGCATCGTGGCGGGCTCGCGCAGCGGGCTGCCCATACCTGCCCGGGGGCGCAACCAGAAGAGCCCCGACCACACCTACCACCCCCGGTTCCTGACCAAGGGGGCGGTGGCCGTCGCGCGCGAGCGCCGCCGCCGGACCACCGGCAGCGACCGACTCCGCTTCAACGACGACATCCTGCCCCTGCTGCTGAAGGAGCTCGACCATGTGTACCACTCCACCCGGAAGGCATCGGACAGTGCCGGGCCGCTGCCGCCTCTGGACCTCCGAGCACTCGCCCGCCCCTTCGAAGGCGTCCTGTTCGACGGCCCGTCGGCCTTCCGTGCACGGCTCCTGGACACCCTGCGCGCGGACCTGGCCCAGGCTGCGCTGGGCAACGTGGACGGCCCGCTGAAGGCCGCGCTCGACGTCCTGCGCGACATACGCAACGTGGTCCGGGAGGCGGTCGACTTCGGGGGGCTGCATCCCGACTCGCACAGCAAGGAATTCCAGCGGGACTTCCTCCCTGTCAACGCCCTGCTCTCCGCCGGGCCCCCGGCTGAGCGGGTGGAGCAGCTCGTCACGCTCATCGAGGGCGGGATCGTCGAGGTGGCCGGACCCGCCGCGCGGTTCACGGCCGACGAGGAGTCGGGGCTGTTCCTGGTGGACTCGCCGCAGGTGGCAGGCTCCGCACGGTCGGTGCAGACCCTGATAGACGCCCGTATCCCCGTGCCGGACCTGCACCGGGACCGTTCCCCGCTGACCCAGTCCTTGATAGCGGCAGGGCTGGTCAGCGAGTACGTGACCACGGAGCCTCGCTCGGGGGTGACCCGCGGGACCGGTGGACTCCATGTGACGCGAGCACCGTTCCAGGTGGTCGGCCAGGGCGGTTCGGTGCGCGAGGACCTGTACGCCCTGGGTATCCCGACCGAGCACACGCGCTGGTTCACCCAAGTGGGCAGCGGCAAGCCCGGCTTGAACACGCTGTTCCACCAGGACGCGGAGTCGATAGCCGCCGACATGTTGCGTCCCGTGCGCACCGCGCCCGCGGAGCGGCTCGCTCCGCTCAACGCGGGGAGGGCGGCATGAGCATCCACGACCCGCGGGCGAGCCGGGCCTTTCGAGCAGCCCGCGATCTGCTGCTCTCCCACTACGGCGACCCGGAGACCGCGCGCAAGGCTTTCACCTGGCCGGAACTCACCTGCTTCAACTGGGCCTTCGACTGGTTCGACGTGATCGCCGAGGGGAACCGAAGCACCGCGCTCCGGCTGGTCGGACCGACCCCCGAGGACGACGAGGCCGTCTCCTTCGAAGAGCTGTCGCGCCGGTCCGACCAGGTGGCCCACTGGCTGGAGGAGTGCGGCGTCCGCCGCGGGGATCGGATACTGCTCGCCTTGCCCAACTGCCGCCCGCTGTGGGAGGCGATGCTGGCGGCGATCAAACTGGGTGCGGTGGTGGTGCCCACGTACACCACGGCGACCACGGCCGACCTCGCCGACCGACTCGACCGCGCCGAGGTGCGGCACGTGCTCGCGGACGCAGCCCTGACCGAGCGGTTCGCGGGACTGCCCGGAAGCTGGACCCGGATGGCCGTCGGCGGTCCGGTGCCCGGGTGGCTGACGTACGAGGAATCGTGGACCGCGGACCGGAGCCGGTACGAGCCGCAGGCACTCACCCGCGCCGACGAACCGCTCTTCGTGTACTTCACCTCCGGCACCACCTCGCGGGCCAAGATGGTGGGCCACACGCACACCAGTTACCCGGTGGGCCATCTGTCCGGGATGTTCTGGAACGGGGTGAGGCCGGGCGACGCGCATCTGAACATCTCGGCCCCGGGCTGGGCCAAGCATGCCTGGAGCTCCTTCTTCGTGCCGTGGAACGCAGAGGCCACCATCGTCGCGCTCACCGGTACACAGCCTGAACCGCGGCACATCCTCCAGGCGCTGCGCACCCGCGGCGTCACCAGTTTCTGCGCGCCCCCCACGGTGTGGCGGGGACTGCTGGCCACGGGGCTCGGCCCTCCCTCGCCGTGGCTGCGCGAGGCCACCTGCGCCGGTGAACCGCTGGAGCCCGCACTGACCGAGCGGGTCGCGGCGGCCTGGGGTGTGCGGCTGCGGGACGGATACGGCCAGACGGAGACCACAGCGCAGCTGGGGCAGGCCCCGGGGTCCGACCCGGAACCGGGCACGATGGGGCGGCCGCTGCCGGGGTACGAGGTGGTCGTCGTGGACCCGGCATCGGACCGGCCCGTCGAGGTCGGCGGGACCGGGGAGTTGTGTCTGGACCTGACGCACCGGCCGGCCGGCCTGATGTCCGGTTACCTCGACGACGTGAGCAGGACCGCCAAGGTCTTCGCGGGCGATCGCTACCGCACCGGGGACCTGGTCACCGTGGAAGCGGGCGGAACCCTGCGCTACGCTGGGCGCAACGACGACATGTTCAAGTCGTACGACCACCGGATCTCCCCGCTGGAGCTGGAGCGCGTGCTGCTCCGCCACCCCTGCGTCGCCGAGGCCGCGGTGGTCCCGGTGCCCGACGACATGGGCCTCTGGATCCCCAAGGCCTACGTCGTGCTCGCCCCCGGCACGCTCGGCGGTGCCCCCGGCAGGGACCTGGGACTCGCTGAGGTGGCGCGGGCGCTGTTCGACTTCGCGTCGGTCGAACTCCCGCCCGAGAAGTGGGTCAAGGTCGTGGAGTTCGCCTCCCGGCTGCCGGTGACGGTCTCCGGAAAGGTACGACGGGCGGCGCTGCGGGAGGCCGGCTCGCTCGGTGGCCGCGAGTTCCACCTGCCGGCGTCCTGAGCACCGGTGCCGGGCCCACCACCCCCCACCGCCCCTCGGCCCCCCGGCTGCCCGCCCACAGCCGGGGGGTGAGGGGCGGACCAGCACCGAATGCCTCAGTCCGGTGCCGGTAGCACATCGTCACGCCCCTGTGGGAACGCCACTGTGGATGCGGGCCGGAAAGCATCGGACCGCAGTGGCAGGAAGGGGAGCGTGTGAACGCATATGTGTCCGCCGACATGTCCGCCGGGTTCGCCAGGCGCGTCGAGAGCGGGGAGGGCAACCGGGTCCTGGCGGCGCTGGCCGCGGAGCTGACCGACTGGGTGCTGTCGCCGTCTTTGCCGCGCCGGGACCAGCGGGCCCGGGGCGAGCAGTATCTGCGCGGCCTGCTGACGGTCAAAGGGCGCAAGTCCATGCGCAATATCGCCACCATGATCGGCAACAGCGCCGCGGAGCAGAGCATGCACCACTTCATCAGCGCCTCGACCTGGGACTGGATGACCATGCGGGAAGCGCTGGCGCTCTGTCTGCAGCGCACGGCGCCGCCACAGGCCTGGGTCGTCCAGCCTTTCGCCATCCCCAAGCTGGGTGAGTGGAGTGTGGGAGTGGAGCCGGACGCCGACTCGGGCGGACCGGCGGCGGGGCAGTACGCCTACGGCGTGTGGTCCACCACCGAGGAGCTGAGCGTCCCGGTCAACTGGCGCCTGTATCTGTCGCACCGCTGGCTCCTGGACCCGGAGCGGCGCCGGCGCGCGGGCATTCCCGCCGACGTGGTCGTCGAGACGCCGGAGGAGTGTGCGGCAGCGTCCGTGCTGCGGGGGGTACGGAACTGGCCGACGCCACGGCAGCCGGTGGTCTTCGATGTGGCCGGCGCCGACACCCGTCGGCTGATCAGCAGGTTCGACGAGGCCGGCCTCCCACTGCTGGCCCGGGCAGGATCCCTGACAGCGCTGAAGGTGGCCGCCCCCTCGCTGCCGGGCTACGGCGCCGGACCGCTGCCCGCACGCCAGATCCTGCAGTCGGTCAAGGGGTTGCGGCGACCGGTGGAGTGGACCGACCCGGCCGGCGGGCACCGGCGGGTCTCCCTGGCCGTCGCGGTCCCGGTGACCACGCCCGGCAGCGGGCGGCCGGACGGGCGACGCCCCGCGCCGCAGGGCTTGCAGGCCCCGCACGAGCACCCCCCGCTGATGCTGGTGGGGGAATGGCAGGACCCCGCCCGGCCGCCGGCCCACATCTGGCTCACCGGTATGCACCGGACGCCGGTCCACGAGCTGGTGCGGCTCACCAAGCTGGGCGGACGAGTCGCCTACGACGCCGAGATGGTGGGAGAGCGGATCGGGCTGCGCGACTTCGAGGGCCGTTCCTTCGGAGGCTGGCACCGCCATATGACCTTGGCATCCGTGGCTCATGCCGTGACCGTGCTCTCGCGCAAGGCGGGCAGCGCGGCTCCCGCGCCGAAGTCCACCCTGCACCGGCTCGGACGGCGCCCGGTGCGACACCGGTGCGACGCCGGCGGCGCAGCCGAGGCACCGGCGGCCTGAGCAGACGACCTGCGGCATACCGCAGCTCCCGCGGCGGGGGGGGCCCGGGGGGGGCCGCCCCGCCGCCGGGGGGCGGTGCGGGGCGGGCCGGCCAT
>NZ_JBIAQC010000021.1:0-38335 GCF_042888685.1 Streptomyces sp. NPDC002779 | reverse complement strand
CCGCCGCGGCCCCGGGGGCGGGGGCGGGGGCCCGGGGGCCGCCCCCCCCCCCGGGGGGGGGGGCCCCCGGGGGGGGGCCCCCCCGCCGCGGGAGCTCTGTGCTGCGCAGGCCGGCAATCGGCGCCGCCGCCGGGGCTACCCCGCGGCGACGGGGTTGGGAAGGAGGCCGGCGAGCCGGAGAGCGCCGGAGGGGTCGGTCAGATCGAGCATCTGGCGGTTGTTGCTCAGCTGCAGGCGGTTGAGGCAGGAGAGGGCGAACGCGGGAGTGAAGAGGCTTGCGGCGGCCGGGCCATATCCGCGGATGCACTCCGCGACCAGCTGCCAGAAGGACTCTTCCGGCAGGACTCCGGCCTCGTCCAGCACGGGAGCGAGAAAGCGGAAGAAGCAGTCGAAGACGTCCGTGAAGACGGACAGGGGCTGGATGTCCTGGGGTACCGAGACCCGGACGCGCTCGACCTGCGGCGGGAGTTCGACGCTCGGGTCCATGACAGCGATCTCCTCGGCGATGTCCTTGAAGAACGCGCGGGTGACCGCGCCGTTCTCCAGGCCGAGGATCACGTTCTCCCCATGCGGCATGAACGCCAGGCCATAGCGGAAGAAGCAGTGGACGATCGGGGTGAGATAAGCCCGCAGATAGCCGCGCAGCCAGTCCTCGGCGGGGAGTCCGGAGCGCTCGATCAGCGCCGCGGCGAAGGATCCGCCGTCGGCATCCGTGTGCAGCAGCGAGGCCATGGTGGCGAGCTGCTCACCCTCGCGCAGCAGCGGCACCGGGCTCTCGCGCCACAGGGCCGCCAGCATCTTGCGGTAGCAGGAGCCCTTGTCGGTGGCGTTCTCAAAGCCCGCGTGGCGATAGCCGACCGCGGCCCGCTCGCGCAGGATGATCACGCCGGTTCCCCGCAGGACGGCGTCCTGTGCGACGAGGCCGTACAGCCAGTCGTTGATGGCGGGGGTGGCGGCCATGTAGTCGGCCGACAGGCCGCGCATGAACCCCATGTTGAGGATGGACAGTGCCGTCTTGACGTAGTGCTTGGACTGCGAGGTCGTGTTGAAGAAGGTGCGGATGGACTGCTGGGGCTGGTAGGCGTCCTGGCTCACGCCCAGGTGCACCAGCCGTCGTTCGGCGAGCTCTGCGGCGAAGGTGACTGCCAGCTTGTGGCGCCACTGCCAGGGGTGGACGGGCATGAGCAGGTAGTCGTCGGGGTCCAGGCCCAGCGCGCGCAGCCGTGCGTGAAAGCACGCCAGTTGCCGCTCACCGAGCTCCGCCTGGACGAAGGACTGGTAGTCGAGGCCCTCGCCGCAGCTGAACACCGCCCGGTCGCGGTGCGCCGCCAGCCACACCAGCCGCACGGTGCGGCCCGTCTCCGGCGCGTACTGCGCGTATTCGTCCGCGGCGAAGCCCAGCCGCCCGCTGTTGGCGACGAAGCAGGGGTGGCCCTCGGTCATTCCCGCTTCGATCTCCTGGAAGCCGGCCCCGGCCAGCTCCTTGGCGTTGACCGCGCGACGGTCGAGCTTGGCGGCCAGCGCGGACAGAGTCGAGGTGATCTCCTCCAGATAGACCGGGAGGACGTCGTCGCTCAGCCCGAGCTCGCCGCGGAGCCCGGTGAAGAAGCTCAGCGCGTCGAGCCGGGTGGGCTTGCCGTCCTGACGGTGGACGATGGAATCGGCATCCACCGCCCAGTGGTCCAGGCTGTAGCGGCGGGCGGTGAAGGTGTAGGTCCCCCCGTCACCGGCGGAGACGACGTACGGACCGGTACCGGAGGGTGCGAACAGCCGCTCATGGGCGAACTCGCCGATCGCCTTGGCCAGCAGGCTTCGGGTGGCCCGGTCCCAGAGGTCGGGGGTGAGGTGGGATATCACGTCAGGGCTCCTCGGGCGGCCCGGAAACTGTCCCGGGTACAGAAGCTGAGCAGGGCCGTCTTGCGGGGAAGGCGGATCTCACGGTCGGGTGCGAAGCCGATCGCCTCGTTGAGGCGGAGCACCGCGGTGTTGCGGACGTCCGGCTCGACGACCACCCGGTGCACGGACGGGTCGGCGAACAGCCACTCCATCACCGTCGTGAGCACCGCTTGGGTGAAGCCGTGCACCGGGGTGTCGGTTGGTGCCATCAGGAAGTGCATGCCCACGTCCCCGGGTCGGGCCTGGTAGGCATCGGCCAGCTCCCGGTGGGCGGGGTCGTAGCGCTCGGCCAGAAACGCCGGGGTGCCGTCGCGCAGACCGAGGCAGGCATGGTGGTAGGGATCGGCGGCGATCTCTTCGTACGCCTCGCGGACCTCGGCCACGTCGGCCTCCTGCATCAGCCAGAAGGCGGCTTTGGGATGGGTGACCCAGACGTGCAGCAGCTCCGCGTCGGCTGCGGGGGCGACCGGTCGCAGCGTCAGCTCCATGCGGGTACCCCGAATTCCTGGAAGGCGATGGACTTCTCCACCGGATAGACCTCGCGGCCGGTCAGCTCGCGGATGATGCTGGAGTTGCGGTAGGCGGCCATGCCCAGATCTGGGGCCGTGAAGCCGTGGGTGTGCAGCTCGGCGTTCTGGACGAAGATGCCCGAGCCCGAGCGGTCGATGCTGTAGTTGCGGCGGACGGCATAGCGGCCCTGCTCGTCGTACACGATGCGGTCCCGGACGGGGGCCAGGAATTCCGGCTCGCGGTAGCGGTAACCGGTGGCCAGCACCAGGCCCTGGGTGACCAGCTCGGCATCGCGGTGCTGCTCCTCGTGGTGCAGGCCGAGCATGTAGCTGCCGGCCTGGTGGTCGGCGCTGACCAGGCTGATGCTGGTGAGCAGGCGAACCGGCAGCGGACCGCGGCGGCTCTTGGTGTACAGCGTCTCGAAGATGGCGTCGATCAGCTCGGAGTTGATGCCCTTGTACAGGCTTTTCTGGGAAGCGTTGAGTTCGCTGCGCATCTGCGCCGGGAGGCTGTGGAAGTAGTCCACGTAGTCAGGGGAGGTCATCTCGAGGGTGAGCTTGGTGTATTCCAGTGGGAAGAAGCGCGGCGAGCGGGTGACCCAGTTGAGCTGGTAGCCGTGAACGTCGATGTCCCGCAGCAGGTCGTGGAAGATCTCGGCGGCGCTCTGGCCGCTGCCTACCACCGTGATCGACTCCAGGGCCTGCAGCTCCTGCTTGCGGTGCAGATAGCGCCCCGCATGCACGGCCCCCTCACCCAGGCCGCGGCACGTCTCGGGGACGTACGGCGGGGTGCCGGTGCCCAGCACCAGGCGCCGGCCGCGGTAGGTGTGCTCCTGGGTCCGTACGACGTACAGCTCCTCGGCCTCGTCCCAGACGACCGAGCGGACCTCCTGGTTGAACCGGACGCTGCGCAGTCGATCCGCCGCCCAGCGGCAGTAGTCGTTGAACTCCTCGCGCAGCGGGAAGAAGCTCTCCCGGATGTAGAAGGGGTAGATCCGCCCGGTCTCCTTCAGCCAGGCAAGGAACGAGTACGGCGAGGTGGGGTCGGCGAGGGTGACCAGGTCGCAGAGGAACGGTGTCTGCAGGGTGGCGCCCTCGATGAACATCCCCGAGTGCCAGTCGAAGTGCGCCTTGCGCTCCAGGAACAGCCCGTCGAGGTCGTCGATGGGCTCGGTCAGGCAGGCCAGCCCGAGATTGAAGGGGCCCAGCCCGATCGCGATGAAGTCATGGGTGTCAGGACGCACGGGCAAGGCTGCCTCCCAGGAAGGCGCCGGCGTGGCCGGCGATCAGGTCGAGGACGGCGGCGATGTCGCCGATGGTGGTCTCGGGGTTGAGGAGAGTGAACTTCAGGTAGTGGCGGCCGCCGACGGTGGTGCCGGCGACCACCGCGTCACCGGCGGCGGCCAGGGCGCGACGGGCGTGCAGATTGGCCGCGTCCGCCGCTGCTGCCGACAGGTCGAACGGCCGGTAGCGGAAGACCAGGGTGGACAGCTCGGGACGGACGAGCACCTCGAAGCGTGAGTCGGCCTCGATCAGCTTCCAGCCGGCCTCGGCCAGGTCGCAGACCTGGTCGAAGAGCTCACCGACGCCGTGCGCTCCCATGATCCGCAGGGTCAGCCAGAGCTTCAGGGCATCGAAGCGGCGGGTGGTCTGCAGCGATTTGTCCACCTGGTTGGGGATGCCCGACGCCGCCGCGCGGGCCGGATTCAGATAGTCCGCGTGGTACGTGGCGTGCCGCAGCACGGCGGCGTCCCGGACCAGCACGGCGCTGCAGCTGACCGGCTGGAAGTAGGACTTGTGGTAGTCGACGGTCACCGAGTCGGCGTGTTCGATGCCGCTCAGCAGCCGGCGGCGGGCAGGTGAGACCAGCAGCCCGCAGCCGTAGGCGGCGTCCACGTGCATCCACACCCCGTGCCGGGCGCAGAGCTCGGCGATCTCGGGCAGCGGATCGATGGAGCCGAAGTCAGTGGTGCCGGCGGTCGCCACGACCGCCATCGGCACCTGGCCGGTCGCCCGGCACCGCACCAGCTCGCGGGCCAGCGACTCGGGCCGCATCCGACGGGCGTCGTCGGTGGCCACGGAGACGACGCTGTCCGGGTTCAGCCCGAGCAGCCCGGCGGATTTGCGGACGCTGAAGTGGGCGCAGTCGGAGGCGAAGATCCGCAGCCGGTCGAGTCCGGCACCGGTCGCCTGGCGGACCTCGTCCCGCGCCATCATCAGAGCCTGCAGGTTCGACTGGGAGCCACCGCTGGTGAACACGCCGTCCGAGGCGGGGCCGAGGCCGGTCCGCGCCGCCGTCCAGTCGATCAGCTTGCGCTCGATCAGGGTGCCGCCGGCGCTCTGGTCCCAGGTGTCCAGGGAGGAGTTGACGGCGGAGAGCACGGCTTCACCGAGTACGGCGGGGATGACCACCGGGCAGTTGAGGTGGGCGAGATAGCGGGGGTGGTGGAAGTAGACGGCGTCACGCAGGTAGATGCGGTCCAGCTCGTCCAGCGCGGCGCCGGCGTCGCCCAGTGGGTGCTCCAGATCGACGGCGTCGACCGCGGGCGCCAGGTGTTCCGGGTCGATGCCGGTGAACGGGCTGCGGCAGCCGGTCAGCCGGGCGGCGACGCGCTCGGTGCCCAGAGCGACGACGCTGCGGTAGGTGTCGGCGGTGCTGCCGTTGAGCAGGTACGACCTCATGGAGGCGCGTCCTCTCGACGAAGAAGTGGCAGGGACTTGGGTTGACTGCGTATGCCTGATCCTCTGGCCGGGCCAGCCCGCGATGTTCGGAGTGAGCTGCGCCCGAGGGGCGGCCGGACTTCCGATGTCGCTTTCTCCGGCCGCGGTCGCCATGTTTCCGAGCCGTGCTGGAAAGCAGTTGGAAATTCAGGAAAAGGCGGGCCGCGCCGGAGGGGTGACCAAAGGCGGCGGATCTCGCGAGACAAGAAGCAAGCCTCAGCCGGAAAGCCCGACAACTGCTGGGCGACGGAGGGATGCCTCCTTCTGCGCTACTTCGTCAGGTCGACGAGCTTCTGCATCAGGTCGGCTCGTTCTGCAGATCTATTCGACATAGCCTGAGCAGTGCGTGGACGTCCGCGGGTGGGTGCGGATAGAACTGTGACCACACCAGTCGGCAGGGCCTTTCCGGCTCCCGACCCCCAGGGGGCCGCAGTGACCGAACGTGCATCGATCGATTCCCGGAGCACCGCGGCGCACACCCGGCACACAGGCCACGGCGTGCCGCTTGTCCGGGCCGCCTTTCTGCCCGGACAAGCGGCACAATGGACCTTGCGGGTCCGGACGTTGCGTCAGGAGCCCTGCTTGACCATCTGGCGGCCGGCCGTGGGAGCGGGCTCCGTCACTTCGGGCAGCCTGGGAGTCGTGGCGGCCCGCGCCATCGTGGTGACGACGATCGCCGCGGCCAGCAGGACCACGTTCTTGACGACGAACTCACCCGTCAAGGTGAGCAGGACGGGGTTGCCGTTCTGGTAGGCGATGGCGGGCGTGAGCAGCAGGACGCTGAAGGTGCCGCCCAGATGGCCGCAGAGAACGGGCAGGAGCAGCCGCGGGGACCGGCCGGTGACGAGCCATGCGCCCATCACGATCTCGGCCCAGCCCAGGGCGGGGACGAACCAGCTCCCGACCTGGAAGGGGAGGACGTCGAGCACCAGGCTCGCCGCCGGACTGAGGTTGATCACCTTGAGGAGCCCGAACCAGATGTAGACCCCGCCGAGGCTGACGCGCAGGATCCGCAGTCCGTGGCGATGTATCACCGGGGCTATCAGGTCGAATTGGCGAGAGGACGCGAACTTGGCTATGGCTGATGGGCGGACCTGCACGGGTCGAACGTCCGGGATGGTGGACATTGCGATACCTCCGGCTTGGATTGGGCGGCAGGGGAAGGGGAATATGACGCCGACCGTCAGCTCATATGTGCCCCGTTCCGGCGGGACTGCGATGGTGGGCGGGCGTTGCCGCGCCATTGCAGCCTCGACGTGATCGGCCCCTTTCGGCAAAGTGTTGGGCGAGCTTCTCCGACAGTTGTGCGGAACTGCCTGACTACCCGCAAACGCAATGCTTCCGAGCCGTGCTGGAAAGGTGATGGAAACCCGGAGGAAGGAGGCAGCGGCTGTTTCCGGGCCGGCGGTCTCCCGGGTCCGGCCGGCCGGCGGCGCAGCGAAGCCCCGGTCGCTCAGGACGACCGGGGCTTCGCTGCGCTGAATCGAGGACGAGCCTGGAACCGGTCACCGAGGAACTCGGCGGATCCCCCGCTCAAGTCGTGTCTGCCGCCTTCCGCTGTGCCAGTAGCGCACCGAACAGCACCAGCAGACCGCCCAGGATCTGGACAGTGGTGATCTTCTCTCCGATGGCGATCCAGGCGATGAGCGCTGCGACCACCACCTCCAGATTCGCCGTGACCCCCGCGACCGGTGAGGACAGCAGACGGATGGCCGCGATCCCGCAGACATAGGCGAGCACGGTACTGACCAGTACGATCCACGCCACCAGAGCCCAGACAGGCAGCGAGACCCCGGCGACATCGGTCTGTTCACCGAGCGCTCCCCAGGGAAGGTCCCACGGCTGGGCGAACACGCCTACGGCGACCGCACCGATCGTGGTCCCCGCTGTGATGAGGGCAAGGGTGTCGATCTCCTCGCGCGCCGTGGCGGACAGCAGGAAGAACGACGCCTGGCAGGCGGCGGCGCCCAGCCCTGCGGCCAGTCCGATGGCATCCAGCCGCATCCCGCTCCAGAATTGCACGACGACCGCGATGCCGCAGATCGCGATGACCGCCCCGCCCCATGCGCTTGCCGGGAGCCGGACCCGGCGCACGACCATGAACCACGCGATCACGACCACGGGCGCCAGGTATTCCAGCAACAGGGCGGTGCTGACCGGGAGCCGGGACACGGCCACGAAGTAGCAGACCTGTACGCCGGCGATGGAGAGCAGGCCGTAGGTGATGAGATAGCCGCGTCGGTTCCTGGTCAACTGGAGCAGGGAACGCCGACGGCGCAAGCCCATGAACACAAGCAGCACCACTGCCGCTCCGGCGAGCCGGAGCCACACCGTCTGCAGGGGTGTCAGCCCGGTTTCGATGACGGCCTTGGCCGCTGGTCCGGCACCGCCGAAGCAGAAGGCCGATGCCAGTGCCATCAGCAATCCGGTCGATGCGGTGGGAGTCAGCCGCCGGGGCGGGGCATCCAGTAACGTCACAATGCCTCCAGCTGAATCGTGCCGGCCAGGCGCCGCAGAGCCTCGTCGGCGGACCGCCTGGCTTCCTCCGAGGTGGCACCGGAGGTGATCACATGACCGATCCGGTCGGTGAAGTCCCCCCGCGGGCAGTACAGATCGCCGGCTTTCACGCGGCATTCCGCGGCCACCGCGGGCAGGCCGTCGAGCTCGGCCCGCTCGGGCACTCGCGTGATCCGGCCGGCAGCGGGGAAGTGCAGGAACCTGATCGACGCCCCCTTCCGCCACCGCCGCTGCGGGGGATGGGACGGTGCGCCGGCCAACTGGCCGATGTGCAGGGAGATGACATCCACACCACTGGCCAACTCGATCAGACGAGGGATGTTCCCACCGGCCAGACGTGGATTGACTTCGATGATGCGAGGGGTTCCGCTGTCCAGCCGGAGTTCCACGTGGACCGGGCCGAACCCGATCCCCAGAGCAGCCACCGCCCGCTCGGCGGCATGACGCACGAGACGATCGGCTTCCGGGTCCAGCGCCGCTTCGATGTCATGCCCGGTCTCGACGAAATGCGGGGGAAGCCCGAGGTGCTTCTCCACTATCGTGAGCGCTGCGCCGTTGAAGACCTCCACCGAGAACTCGGGGCCGTCGACGTAACCCTCCACCAGAACACCTGCGGCACGCGGCATGCCGCGCTCATTGGTGCCGCTGCTCAGCAGCTCCCCGGCCGCCAGCACCGCTTGGTCAGCGGTGTCGCACAGTCGCACTCCGACGGACCCTGAACCGTCGACGGGCTTCACCACCCCTGGGCCGCCCAGCTCGGCCATGGCGTCCTTCACTGCTGCCACGTCCGTGCACAGCCACCACCGCGGAACCGCGACACCCGCGTCGCTGAGGAGCTGACGGGTTGCGGATTTGTCCCGGCAACTGCGCACCGCGATCGGGGACGGGTGCCTCAGCCCGAGGGCGGCGGCGATGCGGGCAGAGCTCTCGATGAAATACTCGCTGGAGCTGGTGATTCCATGGATGCTCTCCGCCGGGAGACCCTGGCACCAGAGCAGAATCCCTCCGGTGTCGGAGGTGTCCATGGTCACCACGGTGTCGTACATGCCCAGCGAGGAGGCGTAGCGTTCCGGATCCCTGGTGAGCAGAACGGGTTTGAGCCCCAGAGCGGCAGCTGATGCAGCGAACATCCCGCCGGTGCCCGTGGTGTTGCTCTCCACGAAGACGAAGCAGCCGTCACCGTTCCGGTCAGTCATCCTCCCCCACCTCCGCTCCCACCGAGGCAGGGTCCGCAAAGGACGCCGACGACGCCTTGAGACGCGACCGCCAGTACCCGGCGTTGTCCAGGTGGGCGCCGGCGGCATCCCAGCGGTGCCGGAGCTCCTTCCGCAGCCCCGTCCAGGCCTTGTCGAAGGACTCCGGTGACGGGCCGCCGCCGTAACTGCAAGCGGCGACCGCTGCGTGTACGTCCATGGAGCGCAGCAGGGTGTCGGCCTCCTTCTGCAGCGGGGTGGCGGCCTCGACCTCCCGCCCGGCTTCCCGGGCCGTGATCAGTGCACCCACCGCCTCGTGCGCCTGCCGGAACGGATAGCCACCCACGGCGAGGCGGTTCGCCACGGCAGTAGCGGTCGTGAAATGCCGCTCCGCGTGTTCCACCATCCGGTCCTGGCGGGGCCTGGCGCCGATGAAATGCATGCGCAGCAGCCGCAGGATCTCCACCGTGCTCTCGAAGGCCGGCCACGCCTCGTCGACCGCTTCGGTGCCGACCTCGATGGAATTGGTGAACGGCGCGGATTTGGTGGCGGTCAGTACGCACGTGAGAGCGCCGACCACCTTCGCCGCTCGGCCCCGCAGCTGTTCCAGCAGATAGGCGTTGCGCTTCTGCGGCATCGCGGAACTGGATCCGACGAGGTGATCCGGAAACTCGATGAGCTCCGGTTCGGTCGCACTCCACATCTGCAGGTCCAACGCTGCCCGCGAGGCCGTCACCGCCATGGATGCCGCGGTGGCCAGCACGTGCGTGACACTGTCTCTGCTGGCCACGGCATCCAGGGCGACGGCGGTGGGAGCGGAGAAGCCGAGCAGACCGGCCGTCATCGACGGGTCGATGGCCAGGTCCGTTCCCGCCATCGCCCCTGCTCCCAGGGGGCACGTCGACAGGTGCGGCACCTCGGACAGCAGCCTTTCGGATTCACGTCCCAGGGCCGCCGCGAACCCCAGCAGATAGAACCCGAACGTCATGGGGACCGACGGCTGGAAGTGCGTGAAGCCGGACATCACGGTGTCGCGCCAGCGGTGTGCCGCGCTCAGCGCCACCGCTTCGGTACGGAGTGTCTCCCGGAGCAGGGTCGCGTGTTCCTCCCGCAGCCGGAGCCGGCATACGGTGGCCTTCAGGTCGTTGCGGGAACGCCCTGTGTGCATGCGTCCGGCTGTGTCCTCGCCGACCATGCCCGCGAGGTGCTTCTCGTACAGCAGATACAGACCGCGGGGAGCGTGGCGGCCCCGCAGCGGGGCGTACCCCTCCTCCTCCAGACTGCTGACGGCCCGCAGCAGCGTACGCACATCGTCCTCGGGGACGATGCCGCAGCCGGCCAGCATGAGCAGATGGGCATGATCGACCGCAGTCATGTAGCCGAGCTCGTGGTCGATCGCATGATCCGCGGTCGCTCCGTACAGGATGCGGCGCAGACCCGGGAGCACGGGCTGACTGATACGTCCGGTGGCATGGGAATCACCCATGGGTCCCTCCGGTCGCGAGTGCCAGGGGCTCTCCGTGCAGAGGGCGGCGCCCCCAGTGCATGTAGCTCCAGCCGCTGGTGCCGTGCAGGGGGTCCTCCACCAGCCGCGGCCGGGCAGGCGGTGATCCGGCGGCGTTGGCACGGAACCAGGCGTCGTCGTAGACCGTGGCCTGATAGCGGTAGCCCTCGTCCGGAAGCATGACCAGGTGCAGCCGCTCGGGGTGCTGCTGGGCGTACCAACTGGCCACGGCATAGGCGGCGCCGCTGGTGGGTCCCATGAAGGCGGCGTGTGCGCGGTGCAGTCCGCGGGTGGCGTGGGCGGCGTGTGCCTGCGAGAGCCAGTGCACGTCGTCGAACGTGGTGTGGTCGACATTGGCCGGCACCAGGCTGTTGCCGAGTCCGCGCAGGTCCCGGGGGCCGTCCGGCTGCCCGAAGATGACGCTGTGATGCGTGTCGACGGCGACGGCCTGGAGAGACGGGTACACCTGACGCAGATACTTCGCCGTGCCGCACATGCTTCCGCCGGAACCGACGGGGCCGATCAGGGTGTCCAGTTGGCCGAACCTGTCCACGATGCTCTCGGCCACCGTGAAGTACGAGCGCGGGTTGTCCGGGTTGCTGTACTGCTGTGGGCAGAAGGCATCGGGGTCCTCCCGCAGCAGCTGGTCCACCCGGTCCAGCCGGGGCTGCTGGTAGCCGCCGCCGGGAGCCGGCTCCGTGACGATGTCGAGCTCTGCACCCAACCCCCGCAGTCGGGCGGCCAGTTGCTTGTCGATGACGGGGTCGCTGACCAGCGTCAGCTTCCAGTCGTGCAGGGCTGCCTCCATGGCCAGCGCCAGGCCGAAGGTCCCCGAGGTCGTCTCGACGACCCTGCCTCCTCGGGCCAGCCGGCCGGACCGGGCGGCCTTGTGCAGGATGTGGCGTGCCGGGATGAGCTTCATCAGGGTGAACGCCGCGCCGAACAGATTAGGCCCCAGCTTGACCAACTTCGGCAGGGCGATCGAATCGGAGTAATTCCCGAAAGTACGGTTCACTTTCCTCCCCCTCCTCTGTGCACCTCATGAGGTGTGAATTGATAGGTGTCCTCGATGCCGACGGCGGCCAACGCGACGCGGGCCTTTTCGGCAGCGGCCCTGGCCTTGTCCGGGCTGCGCCCGTCGAAGAGGATTCCTGCCACGGTTCCGCTGTGCGCGACCTGCACTCCGACGGCGCCCGACGCCTCGGCGATCCGGGAGAGCTCGGGCAGCAGTGGCTGGGGCGCGAACCGCTGATTGATCCTGGCGCTGCAGGTGGCCGCCCTGCCGAGGATCACCGGATCGCCATGGCGAACGGCATAGCGGACCGCGGAGAGCAGGACCCCCAACTGGGCCTTCTCGTCGTCGGTGTAGGAGGCAGGGGACAGCCCGAGCGTGTCGATGCCTCCGGAATCCAGGACGCAGCCGAGGACGAGAAGGGGAGGTAGCTCAGGACCGAGGACCTGCAGAAGGCGACCCTCCCGATGAGCGAAGAGCGGCACCACGCCCGAATACATCACCGAGTCGGCGGCGACTTCCGCCTGAGTGGCGAGCCAGGCGACTGCGGTGGCGGCGAGGCGGTGGCCTGCCGCGTCGGCCACGGCGCGAATCGTGGCCACCACGTCGGCGGTCGATGATCCCAGGCCGAGGGCATGGGGTATCTCGTTGTCCAGCGAGACGCGGCAGCCGATGTCGAGGCCGAGGTGCTCCAGTGTCAGCCTGGCCGCTGTCGCCGCTTTCGTCCGGCCCAGCGGGGTGACGGTGATCTGGTCGCTCAGCGGCAGCAGTTCGGCTGTGGCCACGGACACCAGATCAGGAAAGGGGAGCGTGACCAGGGCTCGGACCTCCTCCCCCTCGTGCGAGAACACGCCCTGGAGGATTTCGCCGTGATGACCGCTGCACACCCCTCCTCCTATGCGAGGAGTTCCCTCGGGCAGGCTGGTGAAGGCCGCCGCCAGGGTTCTCTGCAGGCTTGAACTAAACATGTCCCTCCTCAAAGAGAGCAGCCGGCAAGAAGGGCCGGCTCGGTTGGGGGCGCTTCTAGCCCACCAGTTGTGGTTCGGTGCGCTTGCCCGGAAGCTCGGTGCGCCGCATCCCCCCGGCGAACTGCAGGAGTGCGGCTGCCAGCAGCGCCACCGTGATCCAGAGCCCGGTGCGCACGCCGACCAGCGAGCCGAGAGCACCACCGAGCAGGGTGCCAGCGCTGAGCGGGCCGTACGCGACGAGCCGGGTGGTCGCCGCGACTCGGCCGCGCAGGGAGTCCGGGGTCAGGCGCTGCCGGGTGGAGGTGCTGATGACGTTGTAGACGGTCAGGCCGAACCCGTACAGCACAAAGGAGATCGACCAGATGATCACCGTGTACGGCGTCGGGTCCGTGGCCAGGGGGATCAGCACCGGTGCGACCGAGGCGATCGCCATGCCCGCCACCACGCCCCGCCGCAACCCCAGTCTCCGCTCCGCCTGTTCGGCGACGACCGCACCCACCACTGAGCCGATCGCGCCGAGCGCCACCGTCAGACCGAGCCAGGCAGGTGTGATGCCGACGACGGAGGCGGCGTACACGGTGTAGAGGGTGAGCATCGCCTGTTCGAAGAAGTTGAACAGCGCGGCCTGCCCGATCAGCCTGCGCAGCAGGGGCACGGAGAGCAGGAACCGGGCCCCTGCCATGATCTCGGGCAGCACCCGCTTACCGGGCGGGGGCGGAGCGACCGGCAGCTCGCGCCGCTTCACGGATGCCAGGACCAGCGCGGCGACCAGATAGAACAGCGCGCCCAGGAGGACCGCTCCGGAACCGCCGAGCCAGTTCATCAGCAACCCGCCCAGGCCCGGCGCGGCTACCACGACCAGCGTGGAGACCGCTTCGAGCCGCCCGACCGCCGCGACCATGTCGCGGTCCTCGACCAGGCTCGGCAGATACGCCTGAGCGCAGACCTCGGCTATCGCGACCAGTGAGCCGAAGCTGAACGCGACCGCGTACAGCACGCCGATATGGAACTCGTCGAGGCCGCTGAGGACCGGCACGACCATCAGCGCCACCCCGCCCGCAACATCCGTGAAGAGCAGGGTGGGCCGTCTGGGGCGCCGATCCAGCCAAATCCCGACGAACAGCGTCACCACCAGCACCGGGAGGTACTGGGCCGCCGCGACCACGCCCACCTCGAAGGGCGTGGCCGCGAAGGAGATGGTGGCCAGCAGCGGGAAGACCATGGTCATGCTCTTCGACGCGACGCTGGTCAGCACCTGGCTCAGCCAGAAGCGGCTGTAGTCCCGATTGAGCAGCAGCCGCGAGCTCAACAGAACTCCAGCCACTGGTCCTCGACCACGGCCTTGGCCACCGCCGTGGAGGTGTCGGTCAGCTCAAGCAGCTGCGCCGCGTTGTATGCGCGGATCGCCTCGTTCGCCGCGCCGTCGCCGAACAGGTCGAGCATCCACAGCGGGCGGATCTCGGCCCCGCGCATCGCTTTGGCGTCGGCGGACGAGATTCCCGCGTGCAGCCAGCGCCGGCCGGCCCGGAGGGCGTCGCGGATCGGCTCGTAGTACACGAGGTTGAAGTACTCCGCGACGTTGACCAGCCGGTCGTAGTGGAACCCGGCACCCTTGAGGAACGTCGAGTCACCATGGCGGTAGAACAGCAGGAACCCGACCGGCGATTCGTCGCCGCGGGCGCACATCAGCACGCGCGCCGCATCGCCCATCGCCTCCGCCTGGACCCGCAGGGACTCGGCGAGCACTCCCGCATCCGCGGGCTGCCCGTACCGGGCCTGCGTGCCCTGGGACATCAGGGCCGCCTCCTGGTAGCACTCCGACAGCGCCAACTCGGTGAAGCGGTAGCCGACCTCGTCGAAGCGCCGCTGGTCCCGGCGGATCAGCTCGCCGCGCCGCTTGGAGGGCAGCGTGCGCATCCAGCCGTTCCAGTCCTCACCCTCGGTCCGGATCCACGCGTCGGAGGCGCACAGGACCGGCTGGGCGCGTACCCCGGCCGCACGCAGCGCCCGCACGTCCGCCGTGTCCAGGAACATGGCGTGGCACGGCACCTGATCCGGCCGGGAGGTGTCGAACATGCGCTCCGCGGCTGTCTGACGGCGCAGCCGGTCGAGCTCGTCCAGCAGGGAGCCGGCCGCCTCGACCCGGTCTGACCCTTCACTCACCAGCAGATTCGTCTGGTATCCACGACGCGGTCCGACCAGCAGGCCCTGCGGGGACACCGCCGGGAGCCCGGCCTGGTCGAGCAGCCGGCCCCACTGATAGAAGCCGTTGTTCTCCTCCCAGACAGCCGTGACCGGAACGGCTGCCGTACCGCCGTCGGAGAGCCGGGTGTGTACGTTCCCGGTGAGCGTGTGCCCGCCGGGATCAGCGACGCAGAACTCCAGCCACCCTCTGCTGGCGTAGAAGTGACTGCCCGCAAGCCGATCCCACTCCTCGGCGCTCAGCCCCTCGGTCGGGGAGCCGAAGCCGGCTGTCTGCGGCCTCATCAGGGTCTTGACCATGTCGCCCTCCTTCAGGGTCTACACGCCGAGTGGAGTCGCGGGGATCGCCAGGGTCCGGACCTGCCGGCCGACCCTGGTGCGCAGCACGACCCGCGGCTGCCCGGCGTCCTGCACCACCTGGACCGTGCGCTCGTCCGTCCAGCCCTGGAAGCGGAACTCGTTGTCGCCGATGTGGACCAGCCCCGCGTACGGAACACCCGCGTAGTGCAGCACCAGGCCGCCGTCCTGCGCCTTGATCTCGGCCGTGACCGTGGCCTGCTCGCGGAGGAACTGCCCATCCTCCTCCTCCCAGTCGGTGAAGGACTCCGGTACCTCGAAGGTCACCTGGTGGTTCGGTGCCACCTGCAGCGGCTGCTCATCGCGGTTGAACATGATCTTCTCGAAGGGGATCCCGGCCCGGACCTCTTCCGGGAAGAGGTCGAACAGGGCCTTGGTCACCTGTACGTCCAGGACGAAGTGCACCCGGTGGGTGCGCCCGCTGTTCTCGATACGGTGCGTGCGGGCGAAGTTGCCGAACCAGAGGGATCCGGCCTCCCACACGTGCGGGGTCTCCCCGAAGAACAGCTTCGCCTCCGGCAGGGTGAGCACAGGCACGTGCAGCCGGGCGATCCCCCAGGTGAGCGCGTACTTGTTGTCGAAGTGGTCGGGACCGTAGGTGTCCGGGCCGAGCGCCATGAGACGGACCGCGCGCAGCGGTGACGGAATCGACTCCATGACGGCGCGCAGGTGCGGAGCGAGCTTCACGTGCGAGGTGTCGGCGAACGGCAGGAGGCCGGGGCCGCCGGGGTCGGTGCGCTTCTTGTCGCCGCCCGTGCTGCGCAGCGGCATGATGCGCCAGTCGAGCTCGGTCTCCACCAGGTGGTCGTCGGTGACGAAGGTGTTCTGCAGCTTCCAGTCGGCGGCTTGTTCGGCGCGCAGCGTCATGACGTCGCGGACCAGAGAGGGGGCGTCGAACCTCGGGTTGAGCCGGACCACATCGGGGATTCCGGCCTGCGGGTCCGCGAGGGTTTCAACAGACATCTTTCTTCCTTTCCAGCATTCTCGGTGAATTTGCGGGGTAGGTAAGGAATTTGTCAGGGGTGGAAACTGCGGGGGTCTCCGGAAACATCGCGGTTCGTTGCCTCGCGATCTCCTGACAATGAAACTCTGCCACTTTCCGGGACTCTTTCCGGCGGGCGGAGAGCGCATCTTCCTGCATCGCCCGCGGCCACAAGTTGCACGTCCAGTGGCAGGACTTGGACAAGCGGGCCGCCCGGTGCGGATGGGGCCGGTGGTACGCCGGTCAGAGCCACTGATCGAAGGCGAGCTTCGCGATGAGGCTCACGACCACGACCACGAGTACTCCGCGGACGAAGCCGCTGCCCTTCTTCAGCGCCATCTTCGCGCCGATCACTCCGCCCGCGAGGTTGAAGGTCGCGAGTATCGCCGCCAGCTGCCACATGACCAGGCCCTGCAGGCTGAAGGTCACCAGGGCTCCGAAGTTGGTGCAGATGTTGGCCATCTTCGCGAGAGCGGAGGCCCCCACCAGGTCCAGGTGGAGGATCGCAGTGAGCGCGAGGAGCAGGAAGGTGCCGGTGCCAGGCCCCAGCAGACCGTCGTAGAAGCCGATGCCCAGTCCGCCGAGGATGATCGCGGCGACGACGCGGGCCCGGGTGGGCGGGCCGCCCACCGTCGCCGCGCCGAAGGACGGGCGCAGGGTGATGAAGGCCAGCACGCCGAGGAGGACCACGATGATGATCGGGCGGAAGACGTCGCTGCCGATGCTGGCGGCGAGGAGCGCGCCGCCGGCCGAGCCGGTCAGCGCGGCCAGCCCGATCCGGCCGGCCAGGCCGACGTCGAGGGGGGTGTTGCGGGCGTAGGTCACCGCGGCGGCCGACGTTCCCACGATCGCGATGGCCTTGTTGGTGCCGATGAGATGAGCGGGTGTATAGCCCGGGAGACCGACGAGCAGTGCAGGAAGAAGCAGCAGACCGCCGCCGCCCACCACGGCGTCCACCCAGCCGGCTACCGCGGCGGCGAGGCAGAGCATGACCAGGGTGGTGGTGGATATGTCAGGCATGGTGATCGTCAACCCTTTCGTGACGCGGCGGCGTTCTCTGTGTCGTCCCCTTGCGCCTCGCGGCTGGTGCGGTGCACGTGCCGGAACAGCGCATCTCCCGTCGCAGGCAGCGGATGTCGGGATCAGCCGGGAGGCCTTTCGCTGAGGCCGGTACGGTCGCCTGTCACCGGATGCCGCAGGTTGCCCGGGTCTCGAAGGGCTGCACGTCGTACACCGATTCACGGACGGAGTCGATGAACCGGTAGTCGGCGTCCACCGTGGCCTGGTCCGGAGCGGTCAGAAACACCCGCAGCGGACTGGTGAGCAGGTCGTGGGTCGGTTCCATGACATCGCCGGGCTTGCGCTTGACCACCAGGTCCGTCACCGACGGCCGCCGCCGAATCTCCTCCACCAGGGCCTCGTTGACCGAGCGGATCCGGCCGGCCCGCGTCGTAGGTGCGTTGTACACGACAGCGGGCTGGCGCTTGCGGTAGACGCCGTCGCCGTAGTCGGCGAGGAAGCGCTCGGGGCGCACGTAGGCCAGTGCGGTCAGATCCGCGCTGTTCTCGCCGATGCACGCGTCGTGGAAGTCCGGGTGCAGATGGCCGTTGACCCGGGCGCCGACCTCCACCAGGGCGGGACCGTCCTTGGTGATGATGAGCTCGGTGTGCGCCGGTCCGTTGTGGATGCGCAGGACATCGAGCATGGTGCGGGTGTAGTCGATCAGCGCGATCGCCGTCGGGTCGTCCGGCGACAGCAGGATGTCCCGGTTGTAGATGGGCTTTCCGTTGGCGAGCAGCCGCTTCTCGTACTGCCACACGCCGCATACGTAGGGGTGTCCGTCGAGGCTTACGGTGTCGACGATGTACTCCGTGCCTTCGAGGTAACTCTGCACCAGCACCTCGGTGTTCGTGCCGTTGAAGACGGTGGTGCTGTGGAGGATGGACCGGAACGCGGCGCGCAGCGCGTCGGCGTCGCGGCAGATGAAGACTCCGTCCGTCGACGCGGAGGCCAACGGCTTGGCGACGCATGGCCAGTACGCGTGGGCCTCGGCCCACGCCACCGCTTCCGCGTCGTCGTCCGTGGCAAGCTGGTCCGCCGTGAGCAGCCCGGCGGCGGCGACGGCTTCGATCATCTTGGACTTGTCGCGGCGGGCCTTGGACAGCTCCGTGCCGTTGGTGCGCAACCCCAGCGCCTCGCTCAGCTGGTCCGCGAGCTCCACCCCAGGCTCCTGGCCGGGGAGTACGAACCGCGGCCTGAGTGCCTGAAGGGCACGGTCGGTGCTGCCGTCCGGCTCGTAGACCAGCCAGCCGCGATAGTTCAGCCGGTTCCACGGCTGCATACGCGCTATGGGCTCGGGGGTGCTCTCCACATGGACTACGTCGATGCCGAGGCGACCGAAGGCGGCCGGCAGGTAGTTTCCGGTTCCATAGGCATCGACCAGAACGCCCACCGGACGTTTCGTCGGCCAATGGGCCGTGTTTTCGGACTCGTTCCGCAGTTCAGCTCGATTGCTTTCGACTACTGCACTCATCGGGCCCTCTCAGTGCGTTTTTGGTGGGCATGCCCAAGTGGCGCCGCCCAGGCGGCGGGACGGAGATGTGTCGGTGTCAGGGTCGTGCGGAATTCAGTACGCGCTTCTTGGCGGTCACACCGCACTGGCGGGCTCAGCCATCTCCTCGGCGCGGTCCAGTCCGAACTCGTGGTGCAACAGCCCCACGGCCTTTTGTCCCTGAGCCTTCGTCAGCGTGACAGAGGTGCGGGTCTGTGAGATCGATACCGAATAGGGCTCGATACCGGCCTCCCCCAGGACGGTGAGCAGGCGGCCGGTGGTCTCGGGGTGGTTGAGCAACCCGGCGCCGACCAGGGAGACCTTGGCCACCGGCTCGTGGATGTCGGCTCCGTAGCCCAGCTGGGTGAGCACGTTGCGTAGCGCTCCCACGTTCTCCCGCGCCACGGTGAACTCCCAGCCATGGCCGCTGTCATGGCTTCCGGTCCGGACGAGCGCGTCCACGGCGACGGACGCTTCCGCAAGGGATGAGAACAGCTCCGCGTCGTGCCGGGTCCCGTCGTTCGAACGGATGACGACGTGGGCGGTGTCAAAATCGTGGGATATCCCTGCGACGGGCTGGTCGCTCTCGAACATTGTCCCTCCGATGCTGTCGGGAATGACGGTGGTGCCGGGCTTCTCGGTGAATGTCGACCGCACGTGGATGCTGACGTCGTTTCTGCTCGCGAGTTCGATCGCCCGCGGGTGGAGCACGCGCGCTCCGGAGAAGGCCAGCTCGGCCATGACACCGCTGCCGATCCGGGTCAGGAGCCGAGCGTCCGGGACGATCCGGGGGTCGGCGTTGTAGACGCCGTCCACGTCCGTGTAGATCTCGCAGGTCGCCGCGCCGACCGCCGCCGCAAGCGCGACGGCCGTGGTGTCGCTGCCGCCCCGGCCCAGTGTGACCACGTCACCCGAGGGGCCGATGGCCTGGAAGCCTGCGACCACCACGACCGTTCCGTCGTCCAGCGCCGCCCGGATGCGGCTCCCCTCGACATCGGCGATACGGCCGTCCCGGTGCGGGCCGGAGGCCACGAAGCCGGCCTGCGCACCGGACAGGGAATGCGCCGGTACGCCCATGTCGTTCAGGGCGAGCGCCAGCAGGGCTGCCGCCTCGATCTCCCCGGTGGCGAGAAGCTGGTCCATTTCCCGGGCGGACGGGTTCCTGACCAGTCCGTGCGCGTCCGCCACGAGTTCGTCGGTGGTGGAGCCGCGTGCGGAGACCACCACGACCACGGGGTATCCGGCACGGCGTACGCCGGCGACCCGCCGGGCGACCGCGCGGATCTGCTGGGGGGTGGTGCCGACCGAGGTGCCGCCGAACTTCAGGACCCGGATCGCTGACGCTGTCTCAGGTACGGGTGCTATCGCTCTGTGCACCGGGATTCTCCTTCCTTGTCGTGCTGTCTGGGTGGTGGAGCGGGATGTGCTGCACGTTGCGGGAGAGGGGGGTGCACCGGCCGTCGCGCTGGGACCGCGCCCGGCGGGGAGCGGCTCTCGCCGCGGTGCGCGGCGGTCGGAGCAGCCGGCGGCGTCGAGGGCCCGCCCCTGCCGGAGAGTGCTACGGCGGACAGGCGGCGTGCTGTGCGGCAGCGCCCGTCAGGCGATGGCGTCCCGTGCGACCGCGACCGCGTCGGCCGCGCTGATGCCTGCGTGGTCCAGCAGGTACTGCTCTCCCCCGACGAGGTCGAAGTGGACGTCGGGGACGCCGATCCGGCGTACCTGCGGACCCCCGGTCTCGGCCAGCACCTCGCAGACCGCGCTGCCCAGACCTCCCACGGCCCGGTGGTCCTCGAGGGTGACCACCACCTCGGCGCCGGCCGCGGCCGCCAGGAGCGTCTCCCGGTCCAGCGGCTTGACCGTGTGCATGTTCAGGTGGCCTGCGCTGATGCCCTGCGAGCCGAGCTCCCGGGCGGCCTCCGCCGCGACCAGGTTCGGATACGGGCCGGTGGCCACGAACAGCACCCGGCCGGGCTCCCGCATGACGTGGGCCCTGCCCAGCACGAAATCGGTGCGCGTCGTATGCAGCGCCGGGGTGGCAAGGCGGCCCAGTCGCAGGTAGACAGGGCCGGGTGACGCGGCCACAGCCACCGTGGCCTGGGCGGTCTCCCAGGCGTCGGCCGGTACCACCACCGTCATGTTCGGCAGCATCCGCAGGGCGCCGATGTCCTCCAGAGCATGGTGGGTCGGTCCGTAGTGGCCCGAGGAGAGGCCGCCGTGGGTGCCCACGATCTTGACCGGAAGGTTTGCTCCGGCCACGTCGATCTTGATCTGCTCGTAGGCGCGCGTGGTGACGAACGGAGACATTGCATTGGCGAACACCAGCCGGGCGGACGAGGTCATCCCGGCAGCGACGGTGATCAGATTCTGCTCGGCGATGCCGAGGTCCACGAACTGCCGGGGCAGCTCTGTCGCGAAGTGGTCCTCGTAGTCCATGTCGGTGGCCAGGCACATGAGGTCCGGGTTCTCCCGGGCCAACGCGAGCAGCGTCATGACATAGGCGTCGCGGCTCTGAATCGCCGAGCGGTTGCGCCACACGTGGTCGAGGACGTCGGCGACGGTACGGCGGACGCTGAGTGCCGTGATCATGCTGCCTCACCGTCCAGAGCCATGAGGGCCAGCCGCCGGGCGTCCGGACCAAGGGTGGCCGAGTGGCTCTTCTTGGTGTCCTGCAGGCCCGGAACCCCGCGCGCCTTGATCGTGTCGGCGATGACGGCCGTCGGCCGGCCGGGCACACCGGGATCGGTGAGAACCCTCCTGATCTGCTCATGGTCGTGGCCGTCTATGACGCGCACGTGCCAACCGAAACTGGCCCATTTGTCGGTCAGCGGCTCCAGCGACATGAGGTCGTCGGTGCGGCCGCTGATCTGCCAGCCATTACGGTCCACGATCGCGGTCAGGTTGCCGGCCCGGTGGTGGGCCGCGGCCATCGCCGCCTCCCAGTTCGAGCCTTCCTGCAGCTCCCCGTCGCCCAGGATGACGAACGCGCGGCTGTCGCGCCCGAATCGCTGCGCGGCCAGGGCGACGCCCAGGCCCAGCGAGAGCCCGTGCCCGAGCGCCCCGGTGGAGAAGTCCACTCCGGGAAGCAGCTTCATCGGATGCCCGCCCAGCCGGCTTCCCTCCTGGGCATAGGTCGCGCACTCGGACTCGGGGATCGTCCCCGTGGCGGCGAGCACCGCGTAGAGCGCGGCCGAGGCCTGCCCCTTGCTCAGGATCACGTAGTCACGGTCCGACGCGCCGTCGCCCGGCTGCCGGATCACCTCGCCGTAGAGGACGGCGAGCAGATCGGCGATCGACATGCTGCCGCCGATGTGCACACCGTTGGGCGAGCCGCTCATCTCGATGATCTTGCGACGGATCTCGACGGCGAGCCTGCCGGCCGTGGTCTCTGGTAGTGCCTGTGTGATCACTTCTGACCCTCCTGATGCTGACTGCGTGGGCTCACTGCCGAGGCGATGGGCCGGACGCTCGCCGGTTCGTACGGAAGCGTCGGGGTGCGGGGTGCGGGAGCGGACGGGCCGGCATGAGTCCCGGTACGTCCCATCGCCTCACTGCGGGGCTCGCCGTGCGCGTATGAGGCCTGTAGGGCCCTGCCCCAGATCTTGGGCGTGGTGACAAGGGCGTGGATGACGTAGCGTCCTGTGCACCAGCGCCGGAAAGGAGACAATGCGTACCTCCATGGTTTTCAGGCCGCTGTCGCGGGGATCCCGCCGAGCGGGCGCCGGCGCTGCTCGTGGAAGAAGTCCTGCTTGACCCGGTTGAGCCCCAGGCGCTCGAAGATAAGGTCGTGGTCCGTTTCGATGGACGCTCCGTTGGCCGCCACCTCGTTGAGCACGGTCTCGGCGAGCTCGCAATTGTCGGTGAGCCTGACCTCCCCCTGGCGCTCCGCGCGGGCGTTCACGGCGTAGGGGGCGTCCTCCATGCCGAAGCGCAGGACATCCACTCCGCTGTCCGGCTGCGCGGCGTAGGTCGCCAGCCGACGCAGGGCGCAGGCCGGCTGCCCGCGTCGGGCACCCACGTCCAGCAGTGCGACGTGCTCACTGGCCTGCTGCGGCAGGACCGCGGCGCCGACGGCGATCGACACGTGCCGCTTCTGCACGCCCGGTTCGGCGAGGTCGTACTCGAGGCGGCGCGCGGTGTCCACCACGTGCTTGAACTCGGCGTAGCTCTTCGGAAACGGCAGACGCGGGGAAAACCCGAACAGGAGAGTGATGTTCAGCTGACCGCTGCCGCCCAGCCGTAGCTGCGGATGCTCGACCGCGTAACGGGTCAGCGCGTAACTGCGCGGGAACTGGACCCATTCCACCTCATGGAAGAGCCTCAACTGGTTCCGGGCCTGTATCGCGCTGCGGTAGACTTCGAACTGGATCAGCGGCGACGTCCTGCCGTAGTCGGCTCCCTTGCTCGTCGAATAGGTCTCGAGGCTTGTCGCGGTGAGCCGGTCGGAAGGCTGGTAGTCCTCGACGATCTTCATGAACTGTTCGCTGTCGATGACGTCGAGATTCATCTCCCCATACAGGCGCTCCGCCTCGCACATCAGCTGGAGTTCGACGGCGGCCTGCATGGTCACGTAGTGCGCTCCGCCCAAATGGAGCGGGATGGAGCTCTGACTGATGCGCTCCCACTCGCCATATTCCTGGATGCTCTCCCTGACTTCGGGGCCGTTTCGGCTCGCACCGAAGCTGAGAATCATCTCGCTGCAGCGGTGCTGGAGCGGACGGCTGATCTGCTGGTAAATCTCGTTGTTAGTGGACTGCTCGCGAGTAATCGGGTTCCTGGCGTGATAGTGGTAGTACCTGCACCCCATTCCATAAAGGGTGTTGGCTTCGGCGAGCAATGCCATAGCAGAGTTCTTGATGGTGGCGCCCGTGCTGATCTGATCGAGTAGGACATCACCCGTTTCCCGGTGGTTGGCCGGGGTAAATTTTGCCCCGGTGGACGCACAGCCGAGTATCAGAGTTTTGTTGCGTTTCGTGGCTTCCATTTCTCCGCAGGGTCCTTACTTGCAGGGATGGAGGTGGTGCCGATCGGTGCGACCGGGTGCCGGGCGGATCTGGCCTCATGGGTGGGCGAGGCGGCGTCGCGAGCGGCCTGCCGAGGTGGCGGATCGCAGGCCGGGCAGGCTCGCGATCGGCTTCGGTGCGACAGCCTCGGGACCGGACCCGATGCGCCCGGTGCACTGCACGTGAAGTCAGCTGCACGCCTTTCCGTGACACCGGTGGGGGCGATGTTTTTCGGCCCTGGATTTTCGGCCACCGGGCGGAAGGAAATTCCATTCGGCGTGCTGCTGCTCGATGGGCCTATCCCCAGTCGTGGACTTCCTTGGAACTGGCGGCGGGGACAGTGTCGGTCTCCTGGGGCGTGGCGGGCGCCGAGTCCGCTCCGAAGAGCACGAGCGCGACCACTCCCAGCGTGGACGCAACGGCTAATCGCATGGACTTCTGAGCCGGCGCCTTGGTTGATCGAGTGGACATTCGCATTTCGACTCCCCCGTTGATGTCTGCTTTAGCGTGATCTCCTGACGAGGAAAACTCTGCCATTGCTCAAGGGGCTCATGGGCGGGGCGAATGCTCATCTTCCTGCATCGTGCACGGCCACAACGTGCACGCTCTGGCGGAATGCATGATCGACAGAGCTGGATGCCGCGCCTCACGCGCCGCTGACCTGCGCGGTCTTCCTGCGGTCGGGGTACGTAGGCAGACAGCACGATGGTGCCGGGGAGCGCGTGCTCCACGACACCAGGACGCGGCCGGCAGTGGAGGGCCTGCCGGCCGCGTCAGTCAGAGGGGCGAAGGGGGTTGATCAGAGGGTCGGACGAGGTGGGGCGGTATCAGCCGCCGCCGCGCCGTCGGCGCCCGGCCCGCGCGGGGTCGCAGTCCGTGCTCACCGGTGGGTGCCGTTGAAGTACTGCTGGGCCTCTGCCCACACATCGCGGGCGACCTCCCGGCCCTGGGCGGCAGCCGCGTGATGGTCGAAGGTCCAGTGCACGCCGCCCCAGATGCGCGAGTAGCCGATCTCCTGTGCGGCGGCACTGAACGTCGGCCACGTGAGCTTCACGTCGTTGGTGGGCATGCCCGCTTCGATGGTGGACGAGCCCGCTTTGACGAGCCCCTTGCCGCCGTAGGCGTCGGATCCGGTGAACCGCTTGAGTATCTCCGCCCCGGTCGCGGTGGAGCCGGTGTGACCGGATCCGTACGCCCCGAACGCGGGGGTCTTGAGATAGGGCTGCCACTTCGAGCCGTCAATGGTCTGGGTGCCCTTGCCGGGACCCGCGTAGCCCCGGATCTTCTTACCGGCCTCCGTGTACCGGATCATGGTGATCGGGCGGCCGTAGTCGAAGTGGACCTTGGTCTTCCAGGTGACGACGGCGGTGTCGCCTGCGGCCATGTTCAAGGCGAAGAACATCTTCACGTCGTCGTCGAGGCCGTGACGGTCCCGCTTGGACACGAACGAGGCCCACTTCTGCGGGATGGACGACGACGTCACGTCCCGGTACAGCCAGTACTCGGCGATCGCTTTCTGGCGCTCCGTCAGGTTTGCGTTGATCTGCTCCTGTTCGGCTATCGCACGCCGGGACTCCGCAGAGCCGTACTTCGGCGGCGGCGCCGGCAGATAGCTGTCGACGTCGTCGACGAGGAACGGCTTGACCGAGGCGAACTGCGGCGTGAGGAAGTGGTGTGTCATGCCGTCCACGGTGAGCGGCACCCAGTGGTTGACATCGACGATCTTGCTCTTGTCGAAGGCGGCGACATCCTGCGGCGGGTTCACCGGTTCGTAGACCCCGTCGGGTACCGCATACGGCGGGGAGGCCAGCTGTTGGGAGCCGTCGTGGTGGCGTGCCTCGAGGATGGCGTCGGTGGCCTGCAGCGCCACCGAGACCGGTGTGCCCCGATCGGCGGACTCGGCCTCCGCAGGGTCGTAGCCGAGTGCTCTGAGCTTGGCGTCGAAGGTCTCCCGCTGCTGCGGGAACAGGTCGCACAGGGCGCGGTGCGCTGCGAAGCTGACCGCCTTGCGCTTGTTGGCCCGAGTGTGCTCCCTCAGGGGACGGCGCAGGTCGTCGCCGAATCGGGTGCCCACGGCCTTGCGGTCATAGGCGGCCCAGGCGTCGTAGATCGCGTTGTGCACGATCGCCAGTGTCCGGCCACCCACCGGCGGGGGCGTGGGATGCGACGAGCCGTGGTTGTTCGTCGTCAGGGCGTCCAGTATCTGCTGGTTCCACAGCAGGACGACGTTGTCGCCGTCCTGCTCGGTGGACTGAGCCGCGCCGCTGGCGGTGCGGCTTCCAGCCGTGGCGGGATAGCCGGTGGTGGCGGTGAAGGCCAGGGCCGCGACGGCGCAGAAGACCACCGATCGTCTGATCGCGGCGGCCTGGGGGTGGAGAGGCTTCATGGGGATGTCACTGACCCTTTCTGGCGGTTGGCCGAGAGGGGAAAACCGGTAGCCGGCCACACGGTGCAGCCGTGCGCACGGGTGGCGCGACGTCCCTGGCCTCGGTGCCGCGGATGAACGTGCGGCCGGGGAGCTTCCCTCCGTCGTTTTCCGTCCTTCGGTGCTGGTGATCCGACGGTAGGACGGTGTCCCGGAGCCCAGCCGACGCCGGAGGGTCTCTGTCATCTGCGGTGTCACATGCGCCAACACCGTGTCAAGTTCCCCCGGACCTGACTTACGGAGAAGGGGTGCAGCGACCGCTCAGACCCATCCCCGCTCCCGCGCCAGAAGCGCGGCCTGGAAGCGGTTGGCGGCACCGAGACGCAGCAGGATGGAGGCCACGTGCTTGCGGTAGGTACGGACGGCGATGCCCAGATTGCGGGCGCCGATCTCGTCCTTCTCCGCGTTGCACAGGGAGTGCAGTATCTGCTGCTCCAACGGGCTGGGGAGGCTGTGCTTCAACTCGGTCTCGGTGTCCGGGAGAGCGTGGGCCGACTGCCACATCCGCTCGAAGAGGGAGACGAGAGCGGACACCAGCCCCGGATCCCGGGTGAGGATGGCACCGCGGGAGGTATTCGCCGGGTCCATCGGCGTCAGGGCGGCGGTGCGATCGCAGATGATGAGCCGCTCCAGGGGCTGATACGAGATGCGTATGTCCGCTCCCAGCGCGACCAGCTCGCGCAGATAGCTCATGGTGCCAGGATCACCGAGCGCCGAGGATCCCATGAGCGTGCGCATATGGACTTCACGCCGAAGAATTCTGGCATCCAGGGGCCGTGCGTGGCTGATGCTCTCCTCGCTGAGGATTCCGCGCGGATTGACCGTCAGGCTCTCCGTCCTGGTGAAGAAGGTCAGCTCGTCGATGGCGGCCCGAACCGCGGCCATGCCTTCGATGTGCTGGGTGGCGTCGCTCGTCTTGAGGGCGTGGAGGCTCGCCTCCACGGACTTCTCGTGCTCGGCCAGCAGCGAATCCACGATTCCGCAGCTGTCGACGGATTCCTCCAGCTCTCTGCGGAATCGACCCACATTCTTCTCCACCAGCCCCTCGACGGCCTTGGCAGGGGAGACCGGAGTGAGCCGTCCCCCGGGTGCCTCCCTGGCCAGCCCGAGTTCGGTCATGTGGTCGTACACGGCTTGCGGGTCCTGCGCGTCCTCGGCCAGGTGACTACTGAGTTCGGACAGGCCAAGACTTCCGTGCCGGAGTAACAGCCTGTACGTTTTTTCGTATTCCGGAGGCACCCCGAGAAACCTCAGGTTCACTTCTGGCACGACTCCCCCTAGCCATGACGGCCACTGTGTCCACGCGAGTGTCCGCAGCACCGTGTTCCCGTAATCCGTCAGCCGCGTTCACGCCGGCCCTCGACATGGCCGTGCACCGCAAGCCACGGTCGCCGCCCGCCTGATCGGCAGGGGCGCGCAGGGGCAGGGTGCCGGGCGGACGGTGCCGCGCGAAGTGCGGCTGGCGCTACCCCGGAGCGACACCAGACGTCGGCTGGGCGCTCGCGACGTGGAGCAGCACGGGATGGACGCAGGACAGACCGCACGAGCCATCGCCACCCCCTCGTCGCCAATCCTGACGTGCCGTGCGCTGACCGAGGTTCCAGCCTTGTCCCACCCCCGCGGCAAGGCCCTCACCCGCCTTGCCGCACCCCGGCGCCCCAGAGCCTTGAGACCAGGCGCCCGGGGCACGAACGTCTGCTGGCAGCGGACAGATCGTCAGCGCATCAGATGGTTATCGTAACGAGACGCGCTGTCAATGCCCGCCCATGGTCACAGGCTTGGAGCGACTGACAAAGGCGTAGTTTCCGCCGGTTGGTGATCAGGCCGGCAGCGCGGCCGAGGAAGACATCGTGGATGTCGTCGCGTCGTTCCCAGCGGATCCGAAGGCGGGTAACCCGTGCAGCCAGGCGATCGTCCGTTCCACCACGTTGCGGAATATGCCCAGGCCGCTGCCGTGTGGCTGGTTTCGCTCGGCGGTGACCGGGCGCGGATGCCGCGGGACCGGAGCAGGCGGCGGTACCCGTCGTGACCGTAGCCGCGATCGGCGAGGAACGCGCCGGGGTGGCGTCCGGGACGGCCGACGACGCCGACCACGACCGGGAACGTGTCCAGCAGGGGCAGCAACTGCGTCGCGCCGCCCGCGGTTTGCGCCGGGCAAGGACACTGCGAGCGGGCTCCCTTGGCCGTCGGTGAGGACGCGGTGCTCGCCAAGGTCGACCGGGCTGGGCCCGCTTGGGGGCGTCCGCCGGTATCAGTGGCGCCGGGTCGGGGCGGTTCTTCGGGCGGTCGTCACGGTATGGCGCACGCGGTGGAGCCGCAGCGCGAGCTGAACCTCCAGCAGCTGCTTGGGCTCCTGCCAGCGTTCCCCGAGGAGCCCGGTGACCCGCTCCAGTCTGCGGGTCACGGTATTGGGATGCACATGCAACGTACTCGCCGCCCGGGTGGGGCTGTTCCCATGTGCGAAGTACACCTCCAGTGTGCGCGCCAGTTCCGTGCCCTGCTGGACGTCGTAGTCGAGGAGAGGGCCGATGGTGTCCTGCACGAAGGCGGCTATGTCGGGCCGGTGGGACAGCATGAGTCCCAGAAAGCCCAGTTCACGTGCCGAGGCGGCGCCGGCGGAGTCGAGTGCGATCAGCGTCTCCGCGCAGCGATGCGCTTCCTGGTACATCGCGGGGAGGTCCCTGGCATGGCTGACGGGGCCCGCGGAGCCGACCGTCGCCGGGTGGCCGAGGATCGCGGACAGCTGTATGGCCACGGCGCGGCCGGCGGCCGCCGGGTCGGCTCCGGTCAGCAGCAAGGCGATCGAGTCCTCCCCCACACTCGCCACGCCGGCTCGCTCGCGCGCGTAGGTGGAGGCCCATATGGCGGCTCTGTCCGAGGAACCCGGCTCGAGCCTGGCTACCACGAGGACATGCGGCCTGCTCAGATCGGCCGCGAACCGATCGATGCGCGCCTCGAGCTGCTGGGGTGACATCTGCTCACCGTGGAGCAGGTCATGGAGCAGGTCGCTGTGGGTCCGACCGGCGAGCAGGCTGGTGTTGCGCTGGAGCAGGACAGCCAGGGCAACGACCTTCGCGGCCTTGGCGAGCAACTGGGACGTCCACTGGTCGGGAGGGGATGCCGCACCTAGCACGAGATAGCCGAGCAGCTCCTCGCCCGCTGCGACGGAACAGGCCCAGGTGTCCTCGGCAACCTCGACCGGTGTGCGGCCCGGTCGCATCTTCCGGGCGATCCTGCGGAACTCCGCCGGGACGAGCCCGGGGCTTGCGCCCGAAGTGAGGCCGGCTCCGGCGGGGTCACGCACCTGCACGGTGCCGCCCAGCAGCTCACCGGCCGCGTCGGCCAGGGCGTTCAGCGAGCCACCTTGCAGCACCAGATCGATCAGTCGGCCGTAGGCGACGTCCATGCGCCGTGCCGCGGCCACCTGGGCGTCCGACTGGGAGGCACGGAGTGTGATCTCCTCCAGCCTCCGGTGGGCGAGATGGGCGAGCCGGGTCTTCTCCGTGACGACCACGGCCAGGTCTGCCAGTGAGGACATCAAAGCGATCTCGTCTGGTGTGAACTGGCGGACCCGTCGCTGCCCCCCGTAGAGCACGCCGAGTGATGCGCCGCCGTTGCGCATGGGCACGGCGAGTACGGCACGCAGGTCCTCGGCCCGCACCGCGCCCTCGGCGCCGGCCGCTCGAGGGAACCGCGGGTCGTTGAGGTAATCGTCGGTCCACGCGGGGCCCTCGTGCGCGACGGCCAGGGCCCCGATGCCGGCCGCCAGCACCTCGGCCCCCGCACCGTGCATGGCGGTATGGCCGTCGGAGGCGCGCATCACGAGCGGGCCCGCGTCCTCGTCATGGAGCGCCACCCAGGACATGTCGAGGTTCAGCAAGAAGCGCGCCCGGCGCACGATGATGCTGAGCAGGGCATCCAGGCCGTGCGGCGCCGCCAGATCCTGGGTGGTGTCCAGCAGCATCAGTAGACCAGTGCTGCGCCTGCGGTACAGGGAGATCTCCTCCCTGACCTCCAAGGCCAGGTCTCTGGCCTGTTCCACGAGGGCGAGCCGGGCCGGGTCCGGGTCCGCGGCACGAGCCCGTTCCGCCAGTTCCTGGATGGATTCCCTCGATCCCTGTCTCGCCAGCAGCTCGAGGAAGCCGACAAGCTCGTACGACGCGCTGCGCTCCTGCATGTCCTACCCCCTCGTATGGATGTCAGCTGAGCAGTGTCTGCGCGATCAGATAGAAGTTCAGAATGATCACGAGAACTGCGATGGCGGACGTCACCGTCGTGGTGAGCGGTCGGTTGGTGAGCGGGCCCATGACGCTGCGGTCGCGGGTGAGGAGGATCAGCGGCACAAGGGCGAAAGGTATGCCGAAGGACAGGACGACCTGAGACCAGACCAGCGCCCTCGTGGGGTCGACGCCCATGAAGAGGATCGCCATGGCCGGCAGGAGGGTGATGGCGCGGCGCAGGGTGAGCGGCAGGGTGACGTTGATGAACCCGGCCATAATTCGCTGTCCGGCGTAAGTGCCGACGGACGAGGAGGCGAAGCCCGAGGCCAGCAGGGCGATGGCGAAGGCGAGCGCGGCGCCCTGGCCGAGCATGTCGCCCAGTCCGGAGTGGACGTCTTCGAGGGAGTCCGCGGGCTTGCCCGTCGGGTGGAAGAGCTGCGCGGCGATGATGAGCATGGTCGCGTTCACCAGTCCGGCGATCCCCAGACCGACCGCCACGTCGCGCTGGACATAGCGCAGCAGAGAGCGGGCGTCCCTCACGCCGTCCGCTGGGCCAAGGCTGCGGATGTGTGTGCTGGTGAGGCTCGAGTGCAGATAGATGACATGGGGCATCACGGTGGCTCCGAGGATTCCCGTGGCCAGCAGGACGCTTTCCGTGCCCGCGAATTGCGGAACAGTTCCGCCCGCGATCCCCGACATGTCCGCACCGGCCAGCACGGTGTTGAAGAGGAATCCCATGGTGATCACGATCAGGAGCCCGGCCACCGCAATCTCGTATCTGCGGTACCCCCGCGTCTCCAGGCCCAGCAGAGCGAACGCGGCGATTCCGGTGATCACCCCGCCGACGGGCAGAGGTATCCCGAACAGCAGGTACAGCGCGATCGCCCCGCCGATCACTTCAGCGAGGTCAGTGGCGATCGCGACCAGTTCCGCCTGCACCCACAGGCCGCGCACCACCGGCCGGGGAAAGCGTTGTCGGCACATCTGTGGAAGGTCGCGTCCCGTGGCCAAGCCGAGTTTGGCGGAGAGCAGTTGCACCAGCAGAGCCATGAGATTGCCCGCAATGATGACCCACAGCAGCAGATAGCCGAAATGCGAGCCTGCGGAGAAATTGGTGGCGAAGTTTCCCGGGTCCACGTAGGCGATGGCAGCCACGAAGGCGGGGCCGTACATCACCGTCGCCCGACGCGGCGACCGGTCACGGATGCGGGACGGCCTGGTACCCGAGGGAGTGGTCATGGTCACGGTGGGGTTCACCTCGAACTTCGATACGAGTCGGGAAAGGGCTGACGCTGCGTTCCCTCAGTGCTCCAGCACCTGGTCCGCGATGTGCCGAGCGACCTCGAGCGCCGCGGTCGCGGCGGGGGACGGGGCGTTGAGTACATGAATCTGGCCGGCGGCACGCACCTGGAGGAAGTCGTCGACGAGCGTGCCGTCCGGGTGGAGGGCCTGGGCGCGGACTCCGGCGCCGGCCCGGACGATGTCCGTCGCCTCGATCTCAGGCACGAGACGGGCGAGGCTGTGGGCGAAGCGACGTCGGGACAGCGACCGAAGCACTTCCTCGACCGCGGTCCGCCGATACCGCTTCGCGAGCCGCCAGAGTCCGGGATAAGCCGCGGCGGACGCCAGGTCGGGGAGGGAGATGTCCCGCCAGCGGTAGCCCTCGCGGCGCAGCGCGAGGACAGCGTTCGGTCCGGCGTGGACGGTGCCGTCCAGCATGCGTGTCAGGTGTACCCCGAGGAAGGGCAGCGTCGGGTCGGGCACGGGGTAGACGAGTCCGCGCACAAGGTGCTGGGCGCTGGGCCGCAGCTGGTAGTACTCCCCCCGGAACGGAACGATCCGCGTCGGCGGCCGCAGGCCCGCCAGCCGGGCGACCCGGTCAGCGTGCAGTCCTGCGCAATTCACCAGCCAGTCTGCGGTGACCGTGCCTTTCGGGGTACTCACTTGCACACCGCTGCCGTACCGACGGATCTCCAGGGCGGGGCTCTCCAGCCGCAGATCCGCGCCCGCGCGGGTCAGCTCACCGACCATCAGCTCGCATACCGCCGGGAAGTCGACCACGGCGGTGGACCCGACGTGCAGCGCTTTGACGCACCTGACGTGCGGCTCCAGCTCGGCGGCTTCCTGGGGCCCGATCAGCCGTGCCGGCACGCCGTTGGCCGTCGCGCGCGCGGCCAGCTTCTCCAAGGCGGGGAGTTCGTGGGGCACGGCGGCCACAATGAGCTTGCCGCACACATTGACCGCCGCTCCGCCCTGCTTGGCATAGGCCACCATCGACCGGTTGCCCGCTACCGCCAGTCGCGCCTTCTCTGACCCGGGCGGATAGTAGACACCTGCGTGCGCCACCTGGGAATTGTGGCCGGTCTGATGTGTCGCCCAGCGGTCCTCCTTCTCCAGGACGGTGATGCGCGCTTCGCGGGCGGCAAGTTCACGGGCGACGGCGAGGCCGACGATGCCTCCGCCGACGACCACGACATGCGGTCGCGCCGGGCGCAGCAGAGGCGAGGTCCTGGCCCCGGTCGCAGGCTGCCCGTTGACGGTGGGCAGTTCGGCAGGTGAGTCCATGATTGATGTCCAGCTCCACAAGACGAGGGTGGATGTGCTCACAAGGGGGTGGGGCGGACTGTCTGACGACCGTCTTCGGCCTCCGCGGGTGCTCAGGGGAGTACGTCGGACGTGAACCGGTGCGCACCGGCGCTGGTGGCGAGAGCAAGGACCAGCCGCATCCCCAGCCGGGCCAGGGTGTGCGAAGCCCGCAGCCGTCAGCTGCTCAGCAGCGAGGGATCTCGACTTCTCAGCCTCCGGGGTTCTGCAGAAATCTCCGGATCCGGCTGACGCCCTCGGCGAGGTCACCGTCGCCCAGTGCATAGGACAGACGCAGATAGCCAGGGGTGCCGAACGCCTCGCCCGGGACGACGGCCACTTCTGCCTCCTCGAGGAGCAACCTGGCCAGTTCGAGGCTCGTGCCGATGAGCCGGCCGCCCGCCATCCGGCCGAGCAGGCCCTTGACCGAGGCGTAGACGTAGAACGCGCCGTCCGGTTCCGGGCAGTCGACACCGTCGATCTCGTTGAGCATCCGCACCATCGTCTTCCGCCGCCGGTCCAGGGCGGTACGCATGGCGGAGACCGCGTGCAGATCGCCGGATACGGCGGCGAGGCTCGCGGCCTGGGCGACGTTGCAGACGTTCGACGTGGCATGGGACTGCAGAGTCGTCATCGCCGTGATGATGTCGGGTGGGGCGATGGCCCAGCCCACCCGCCAACCGGGCATGGCGTACGACTTCGCCACCCCGTTGACCACGACGCAGCGGTCGGCGGCCGCCGGGACCACGACCGGCAGGGAGTGGAACCGCGCATCGCCGTAGACCATGTGCTCGTACATCTCGTCCGAGATCACCCAGAGGTCGTGCGCGACGGCCCACTCCCCGATGGCCTCGATCTCTTCCCGCGAGTAGACCGCTCCCGTCGGGTTGGCCGGGGAGGAGAAGACCAGCATCGTGGTCTTCGAAGTGCAGGCCCGCTCAAGGTCTGCGACCGAGACCCGGTAGCCGGTGGACTCGTCGGCGAACACCGGAACGGGCCTCCCCCCGGCCAGTCCGATCGCTTCGGGGTAGGTAGGCCAGTACGGAGCCGGGAGGATCACTTCATCGCCCGGGTCGAGCAGGGCGGCGAACGCCTCGAACAGTGCCTGCTTGCCCCCGTTGGTCACGATGATCTGCGAGGGGTCGACGGCCAGTCCGGAGTCCCGGAGAGTCTTCTCGGCGATCGCCTCCTTGAGCTCGGGCAGGCCACCGGAAGCCGAGTACCGGTGGTGCCGCGGGTCGAGGCATGCCTCCGTAGCAGCCTTTACGACATACGCCGGCGTGGGGAAGTCCGGCTCCCCCGAGCCGAATATGATCACTGGTCGGCCGGTCCGCTTGAGTGCTTTCGCTCGGGCGTCTATGGCGAGGGTGGCCGACTCCGCGAGCGAAGCGACCCGTTCGGATACGCGCTTCCGGGGGTCTGGTCGAGCGCCTGTGCTCTGTCCCCCGTGGTAGGCGGCGCCTCGCGTTCGCGGAGTGCTTGCGGTGATCGCCGTCAGATGCTGCTGCACAGTCCCTTCCACCTTCTCCGGATCGGCTGTGAGATAAGGCTGGTCAATGGTGCTCCGTACCGGCCGGCGTGTGAGGCGACGGTCTTCCGCGCCTCTTCCACGCCGGCCGGTCGGTCATGTCGCCGGGGTCAGCGCTCGATGTGGTTACTGAGCTCCAGCAGGTTGCCGTCAGGGTCGCGCACGTACACGCTGTTGATCGGCCCCAGCACACCGACCCGCTCAACCGGCCCGGATTCGATCACCGCGCCCTCTGTCTGCAGATGCGCAATCACCTCTTCGATGGGATCGGACACCATGAAGCAGAGGTGCTCGGTGCCGGGGCCGGGGTTCTGGGCGTGCGGCGCGATCTCCTTGCCGACCTCGTGCAGGTTGATCTTGGTGTCGCCGAACCGCAGGGCCTTGCGGTTGTTGACGAGCATGCTGAAGGTGATGACTTCCATGCCGAGCACGCGGCTGTAGAAGTCCACCGTGGCATCGATGTCGTTGACGGTGAGGACGGTGTGGTCGAGGCGCTGGTACTTCATGATGGGTATTCCTCCGGGAGTGGTTGGCTGCAAGCGGTGGTCGGTAAGTCAGGCAGGGCAGGCGGAAGAGAGCCGGTCGAGTCCGACTGCGGAGGCAAGGTCGTCCAGGTCGGTGATGACGGATTCCAGCAGCGGGACACCGTGCGTCCTGCGGGATTGGGTGAGCAGGTGCCGACGGTCCCCCGGGATGCGTACGGGAGCCTCGGGGTCCACGGGAGTTCCATTCCTGACCTCGTGGGCCAGCTGGTCGATCTCGGCGCGGATGTGCTCCGGATCGCCGAGAGCCTCCAGGCTCAGGCAGAACACGTAGTGGCCGAGGCCCCCCTCGCCGCCCCGATAGGTGTGCCGGCTCCACTGTGCTCCGGCCAGGGGGCCGCACAGCAGCTCGGTGAAGAGGGACAGCGCTGAGCCCTTGTGCCCGCCGTGGGTCTTGTCGCCGCCACCGAGCGGCAGCAGCGCATAACCTTTGCGGTGGATCAGCCCGTGCACCGTTTCGGGGATGTCGGTAGTGGGCCGCCCGTCCGGCCCCAATGCCCAACCGGGTGGCATCGGTTGTCCGAGGCGGTCCAGCTGCTCGATCTTGCCGCGCGAGACAGTGCTGGTAGCGCCGTCAAAACACAGGACGCCTTCGATGCCGGGCACTGCGTAGCAAAAGGGGTTGGTGCCGAACATGGGCTCGTTGGTGCCCATGGGGGCCACTTGGGGGACCGCGTTGGTGCCGACGATCGCCAGCATGCCCACTTGCGCAGCACGCTCGGCGAACCAGCCCGCTATCCCCATGTGGTTGGATCGCCGGACCATCACAGCAGAGGTGCCGTTCCGGCACGCCCGGTCCACCGCAAGGTCGACGGCGGCGGACAGAGCCGGCTGCCCCAGGCCGTTCTGCGCATCCAGCACGCAGACGCTTCCGTTGGAGAGAACGAGCTCGGGCACGGCGTGGCGGTTGATCTCGCCGCTGCGCAGTCCCTCCACGTAGCGCCGCAGGCGGGCGACACCATGGCTTTCAACGCCTCCCAGATCCGCGGCGACCAGGACCTCAGCCGTGAGCGCGGCGTCGCATGTCCGGGCTCCCGCGGCGCGCAGCGCCTCGGCGGTGAAGCTGGTCAGTTCGGCAGCGTCGATCAGCCGCCGGGGCCTGTCGTTCCCGGCCAGTGCCACGGTGAAAATCCTTTCTGTCTGAGGTACCGCCCTTGGCGGAACTGAGCGAGGCGGTCGTCACCCACCGCGATGCCGAGAGGCAGCTGTTCTTGGGCAGGGAAAATCAGCCGGGGGTTCCCGACAGGTTCGTTCCGGGGTGAAGGAGGCGGGCTCGCGCTCGTACGGAGCCGGCTCTGCTCCGCGCAGACAGCCGGCCTCGCCGACTTCCCGCGCAACTGCTGATGAACACAGGGCTCAGCTGATGTGGTTGCCGAGGTGTGACTCCGGCCGCGGGGTCACGCCGAGCCCGACGGTGTGCGGGTGAGGTGCCAGGACCTGATTACAGTGTCCTGTCGGCCTGGCGGGCCGGGGCCGCGTCTCGAACCCAACCGCGCAGTGCGGGTGTGGCAAGGGCGGCATCCACCTGCTGCGCCACCTCGTGGGAGGAGAGTTCCTCGTCCGGAGTGATGGCCAGGGCGACTGTGTTGCCTGCGCAGCTGATCAAGGAGGCGGACCACTGGTCGGGCAAACTGGTAATCAGCCTCAGTGCCGCAGTTTCAGGGGCGGCTCCGGGAGGTCCGGTGAACTGCACATGGAATCTGATGGACACAGAATTCCTTTCTGTTTCACCAGTCGGAGGCGCTGGTTATCAACCTTGGGGGGCGGCCTTCGGGAAAGCGAATTCCCTGCGGTATGCCGCGCCGCAGGTGGACTCAGCCCCAGTCGTGAACCTCCTCCGTGCTGATGACAGACGTGGTGAGGTCCGCGCTCTCCGGTGTGCCGGCGTGGGCGGAAGTCGTTCCGAAGAGTACGAGGGCGGCGCCGCCCAATGTCGAAGCAATGATGATCCGAAAGGACTGGCGGCTGATTCTGTCGGCCGATCGGGGCTTGATTCGCATTTTCAACTCCGGCTTTATCGCTGTTGTCTGATCTCCTGTCGAGGAAAACTCTGCCATCACTCAAGAGGCTGTCGGAGCTGCAGGAAGCTCATCTTCCTGCAGCGCTTGCGACCACAACGTGCACGCTGGTTACCGCGTGGTCCGAGGCCGGTCCCGTGTCTCGAGTAACACACAAACCAGGGGGCAGCCGCAGCGACGTCAAGTCGATGGGAGGACCGCTGGTGTTGGCGTCGCCGCTCAGGACGGCTCCGCGGCGCGGCGACAGGAGCGAGTCACGCGCACGGCTCGGGGAACGTCCGCCGACGACCGCGTTCCCGCTGCTCAGCGGGCATGCCAGCGCAGCATTGGCATCGTGTTCCCGGGCTCGTCCATACTCTGCGTGACGCCACGGGTGTACCCGACTCCCCCGTCGCGCAGCCGCTGACCTCGCCATGCACGAGGGCAGTTCTCCTCGGAGCCCTCGGTGGCGGGCATTGGTGGGGTGGCAAGGATCATTGCGGTGCCGCCGATGATGGCGTCCCGCTGTGTGGGTAGCTGATCAAGGTTGAGTGTGCGCGGGCTTGCTCCCAGGGCGCACATCCGCGAGAGACTTCTGCTCCCGCGCATGAGGCAGCCACCGTGCAACTCTTCGTCGCAAGCGGGCAGTTCTACGCATGAGGTGCGCGGTGGCCTTGGCCCGGTCTGACTTACTTCCGCGTGTTGGCGTCACTACGTTCGGCGGACGGACTCGAACGCGTGCGGAGCGTGGCCCAGCGGATGCTGAGGAGCCGATCGAGTCCGAGGCCGCGGCCCGGATCGGCGCCGAGTGGAACGAGCACACCGACGCCCGGCGGAGTCGCCTCAGCTCTTCCTGCTGGCGGTGGTCAGCCAGTCGTCGCGTTCGCCAGCGTCCGCCTCGGCCTGGCGGACCCAGCCGCGCAGAGCCTCTTTGCGGATGCCCAGGTCCTTGCGAGATGCGCGATCGGACACCGGTGATGCGGACCTCACGGACGGCCCGCTCGCGGATCTCGTCCGGGTACTTACGTGCTGGCACTGCTCGCGGTTCTCCTTCGGGCCAGGATCATGAGCCTGACTTCAGGAACTCCACCGAACCGGGGCCAACTCAGCACCACCTCCGGATCCAACGCACTACCGGTAGCTGCTACAAGCGGGCATCCCCTGAAAAAAACTCTAACCACACCCCGAACCGGGTGTGGAACATCAAGTCGCAAGGACGCAAGGGAGCATGCTCACCATGTGTCTGCTCACACTGGACGCGACCCTCTGCCTCCCCGACAGCACGTCCCTCGACCTGGCAATCGCCCCCGTTGTGCTTTCCCCTGTCACCCATACTTCAGCAGCCTAAGTGCTGCAAGCGGCCTTGTGGGCTTGCTTTGCACAAGAAACCGAGTCTTCTGCGACTTTCGCAGGTGTTGATCTTTTCGGTGATCTGTCACGGTGCTGCGGTCGTAGGGCCTTCCCCCGTGAAGGTGGGCACGCGGTTATTGATGACGCGGCGAGTGTGAGTTTAGCGGTGTGGTATCGGTGTTCTGAGGTTCCCCCGTCATGCGGGAGGTGCTGATCAGCTGGTCAGCAGGGGTTGATGGGTGTTCAGATTCGTTGGTTCGGCTGTCGCCTGCTCGGCG
>NZ_JBIAQC010000020.1:0-77382 GCF_042888685.1 Streptomyces sp. NPDC002779 | reverse complement strand
CTCGCCAACCTGATCATCAGCATGCACAGGCACATCGTTCCAGACGCCCGAATCAGCACCCATCCACCTTGACCAAAGACATAGGGGCACCCCCCTTTCGCATCCCCTGGCTGTACGGACCCGTGGATCACACACGAGCCCATGCCTCGCACAGCCGATGCCAGAAGAACGCGTAGGCAGTCACAGAGAGTTCCCGTGCTTCACGGAGAGTTCCAATGTCGCCGCAAAGGCACGGGAGCGGGCTCCGTCAAACCCCCGGAACCCACTCCGGCAACGCCTCGGTCCGCTGCACCCACTCCGACGGCGGAGTCCCCGCCTTTCCCCCGGCGAGCACCCCGCCGACGATGGCGCACGTGGTGTCCATGTCACCGCCGACCTGCGCGGTGGTCCAGAACGCCTGCTCGTAGTCACCGAGGGACCGCGCGGCCGACCAGAGCGCGAAAGGCACGGTGTCATGGGCCGTCGTCCGCCGACCGCAGCCGAGTACGGCAGCGACGGTCGCGGCGTCGCCGTAGTCCAGCATGTCGCGCGCCCGGCGCAACCCGGCCCCGACCGCGCTCTTCGGAATCAGCGCGATCACGCCGTCGAGCAGCGTCTCGGCAGTGGGCGGACCACCCGGGGCGGCGGCCAGCGCCGCTGCCGCCGCGACGGCCATCGAACCGACGACGGCCTCGCGATGCTGATGCGTTGGATACGCCGAGATCTCGGCCTGGTGGGTGGCCTGCTCGGGATCGTCCGCGTACCAGGCGCCGAGGGGCGCGATCCGCATCGCCGCGCCGTTGCCCCACGAGCCCAGCCCCTTGAAGAGCGCGGAGGACAGCTCGCGCCAGTCGCCGCCCTCGCGGACCAGCCGCAGCAGGCGGTTCGTGGCAGGGCCGTAGCCGCGGTCGAAGTCGTGGTGCTCGGCGAAGGAGCGGGCCAGCGCGTCCTGGTCGATGCGGTGGTGGACGGCGAGGACCGCGGCCACGGAGCAGGCCATCTCCGTGTCGTCGGTCCATTGCCAGGGGCCGGCCGGCAGCTCACGGCGCTTCAGCAGCGGGTAGTTCGCGGGGACGAAGAACTGGGAGCCCAGCGCGTCCCCCACGGACAGTCCGCGCAGGCTGGCAAGGGCGCGGCCCAGGCGCCCGTCGGGTGAGGAATCAGCGGTCATCGCTCTGTCCACTCTATCCGGTGATTCCGTACGGTTCCGGATCTCGCCAGCGTTCGAAAGGCCGGTCAAGCGCGTACTTGCCGTCGTCCCCGAGAACGAGCATCCGCATCTCGGCGTTCCCAGGATTGGACAGCGATTCGAACTCCGCGACCGTCCAGTGGAACCACCGCATGCAGAACAGACGCATCGCGAGCCCATGGGTCACCAGAAGGACGTTCGGCGGATGGTCGGGGGCCTCGAAGCTGCGGTACAGGCTCTCCAGGAATCCGCCGACCCGGTCGTACACGTCGGCGCCGGACTCCCCCTGGGCGAAGCGGTAGAAGAAGTGGCCGTAGGCGTCCCGGTAGGCCTTCTGCAGGCGTACGTCGTCGCGGTCCTGCCAGTTCCCCCAGTCCTGCTCGCGCAGGCGCGGCTCCTCCCGGACGCGTATGAGCTCGGGGTCCAGATGGAAGGCGCGCAGCGTCTCGTGCGTACGGCGGTAGGGGGAGACGTACACGCTGATCCGCTCGCGGCCGAACACCTCGCGCAGCCGTTTGCCCGTCTCCTCCGCCTGCCGCCAGCCCTGCTCGGTGAGGGCCAGCGCGTGATCGGGTTCGCGTTCGTACACGGTGTCATCAACATTGCCCGTTGACTCGCCGTGCCGGACAAGGACGATGCGCCGTGGTCGTGCCATGCCAAAACCCTAGATCGGGTGAGGGCCCAGGGAGCACCCGTACGGGCTCCATACGGCGTAGGTCACATATTTCCGGGAGTGATCCTTCCGGTTTGTGCCGTGATGATCACACCGTCCAGGAGGGTTCCAGCTGCACGATGTCGCCGGTGAGGGCGGCGACGTCCGCGTCCGTCTGGGCCCTCAGGGCCAGCCGCTCGACGCGTTCGGCACGGTATTTGCCGTGCTCGGCGGCGGACAGCCACATCGACAGGACGAGGAACTCATGGCCGGGTGCCTCGCCGAACAGCCCGCGGACCATGCCGGGTGAGCCCGCCATCGCGGGGTTCCAGACCTTCTCCTGCATCAGCGTGAAGTGCTCGGCACGTTCCTCGTGCACCCGGCAGTGCGCGACGCGCAGCAGGTCGGCGTCGGTGAAACGCGGCTCGAAGCCGGTCTTCACGTCGAACCGGTGGTCGAAGAGCTTGACCTGGGCGTCCTTGAACGTGCCCGACTGGGACGCGGCCAGCCGGTCGTGCGAGCGCGCCATGAAGGAGTCGTAGAAGGCGCGGCTCTCCCAGAAGGCGACGATGTGCGCCACCCCCGGCCGGCTCCGGCTCCAACCACCGCCCTGCCCCCGAAACCCCGGCTCCCCCAGAAGCCCCGCCCACTTTCGCTGCCCGCGCTCGAAACCGCGGCGGTCCACCACGGTGCAGCGAATCCACTTGACCAGCACCGCGCCATGGTAAGGCCACGGCGCCTGGCACAGTCCGCCCTCGCGGCGACTGCTCCCCCACGAGGGCCCACGCGCGCGTGGCAGGATGGACAATCGGCCTCGTCTGTCGAGCAGTTCGGGCCGCACGCGCAGGTTGAACCGGGGAAGGGGAGTCTGTGAACGGCCTCAACAAGGGGATCCAGAAGGTCGAGATCTCGCTCAGGTGGGATCCGAGTCCGGCGGGGCAGCCGCCCACCGATCTGGATCTTGTCGCCGGGGCGTACCTGGCGAGCGACCCGTACGGCGATCCGGCGTTCGTCGTGCACTTCGACAGCCGGTCCCCCGACGGCACCATCTACCTCAACCGCGACAGCCACGACGGCAAGGGCTTCGGCTGGGACGAGGTCATGACGGTGGAGCTCAACCGCCTCGACAGCCGCTACGCGCGCGTGGTGGTCGGCGTCGTCATCCAGCAGCGGTCGGGACGGCGCACCTTCGTCAGCGTGACCAGCCCGGGTCTGCGCATCCGCGAGGGCTATCACGACCTGGTCACGGACGACTTCGGCAGCGTCCTCGGCGCTACGGCCGCCACGGTGGCGGAGTTCGCCCGCCAGGAGGACGGCACCTGGGACTTCCATCCCGGTATCCACGGCTTCGAGGACGACCCCGCCACCTTCACCCGCGCCATGGGCAAGGCCCACCAGCCCTGACCCCGGGCACGACGAAGGAGGGGCGCCGACGCAGAGTCGGTGCCCCTCCTTCGTCAGGGACTGATGATCAGCTGCAACCGCTGGTCGAGCCGCAGCCCTCGCAGATGTAGCACGAACCGGCCCGCTGCATCTTCGTACCGCAGGAGAAGCAGAGCGGGGCGTCGGCCTGGATGCCCAGCTGCATCTCCACCAGCTCGGCGCTGGTGTGGGCCTGCTGCGGGGCGGGCTTGGCCGCCTCGACCTCGGCCTTGGGCGTGACGACGGCCTTCAGTTCTTGGGCGCGCGGCGCCGACTGGGCCAGGCCCTCGACGTCGACCTCGTCGTCGGCCGGTTCGTACGAACCGGTCTCCAGGTGGCGCTGACGCTCCTCGGCGGAGTGGATGCCGAGCGCCGAGCGCGTCTCGAAGGGCAGGAAGTCCAGCGCCAGGCGGCGGAAGATGTAGTCGACGATCGACTGCGCCATCCGCACGTCCGGGTCGTCCGTCATACCGGCCGGCTCGAAGCGCATGTTGGTGAATTTCGAGACGTACGTCTCCAGCGGCACGCCGTACTGGAGGCCGACGGAGACCGCGATGGAGAAGGCGTCCATCATGCCCGCGAGGGTCGAGCCCTGCTTCGACATCTTCAGGAAGACCTCGCCGAGACCGTCGTCCGGGTAGGAGTTGGCCGTCATGTAACCCTCGGCGCCACCGACCGTGAAGGACGTGGTGATGCCGGGGCGGCCCTTGGGGAGGCGCTTGCGGACCGGGCGGTACTCGATGACCTTCTCGACCGTCTCGCGGATGGTCGCCTCGGCCTTCTCCGTGACCTCGGCCTTCTCCTTCTCCTTGGTCTTCGCGGAGAGCGGCTGGCCGACCTTGCAGTTGTCGCGGTAGATGGCGAGCGCCTTGACGCCCATCTTCCAGGCCTCGAAGTAGACCTCTTCGACATCCTCGACGGTCGCCGTCTCCGGCAGGTTGACCGTCTTGGAGAGCGCGCCGGAGATCCAGGGCTGGATCGCGGCCATCATCCGGACGTGGCCCATCGCGGAGATGGACCGCTCGCCCATGGCGCAGTCGAACACCTCGTAGTGCTCGTGCCTGAGGCCCGGAGCGTCGATCACATTGCCGTGCTCGGCGATGTGGGCGACGATCGCCTCGATCTGCTCCTCCTGGTAGCCCAGGCGGCGCAAGGCCTGCGGGACGGTGCCGTTGACGATCTGCATGGAGCCGCCGCCGACCAGCTTCTTGAACTTGACCAGCGCGAGGTCGGGCTCGAGGCCGGTGGTGTCGCAGGACATCGCGAGACCGATGGTGCCGGTCGGGGCGATGACGGACGCCTGGGAGTTACGGAAACCGTTCTTCTCGCCGAGACGCAGCACGTCCTGCCAGGCCTCCGTGGCGGCGGCCCAGATCGGTGTGTCCAGGTCGTCCACGCGGACGGCCTTGGTGTTCTCGTCGGCGTGCTGCTTCATGACCCGCAGGTGCGGCTGCGCGTTGCGGGCGTAGCCGTCGTACGGGCCGACGACCGAGGCGAGCTCGGCGGAGCGCCGGTACGAGGTGCCGGTCATCAGGGAGGTGATGGCACCGGCGAGGGCGCGGCCGCCGTCGGAGTCGTAGGCGTGGCCGGTCGCCATCAGCAGGGCGCCGAGGTTGGCGTAGCCGATGCCGAGCTGGCGGAACGCGCGCGTGTTCTCGCCGATCTTCTGGGTCGGGAAGTCCGCGAAGCAGATGGAGATGTCCATCGCGGTGATGACCAGCTCGACGACCTTCGCGAAGCGCTCGACCTCGAAGGACTGGTTGCCCTTGCCGTCGTCCTTCAGGAACTTCATCAGGTTCAGCGAGGCGAGGTTGCAGGACGTGTTGTCCAGGTGCATGTACTCGCTGCAGGGGTTCGAGCCGTTGATCCGGCCGGACTCCGGGCAGGTGTGCCAGTGGTTGATGGTGTCGTCGTACTGGATGCCCGGGTCGGCGCAGGCCCAGGCCGCCTCGGCCATCTTGCGGAACAGGGACTTGGCGTCGACCTCTTCGATGACCTCGCCGGTCATCCGCGCGCGGAGGCCGAACTTGCCGCCCTGCTCGACCGCCTTCATGAACTCGTCGTTCACCCGGACCGAGTTGTTGGCGTTCTGGTACTGGACGGACGTGATGTCGTCGCCGCCCAGGTCCATGTCGAAGCCCGCGTCGCGCAGAGCGCGGATCTTCTCCTCCTCCTTCACCTTGGTCACGATGAAGTCCTCGATGTCGGGGTGGTCGACGTCGAGGATGACCATCTTGGCGGCGCGGCGGGTGGCACCGCCGGACTTGATGGTGCCGGCCGAGGCGTCGGCGCCGCGCATGAAGGAGACCGGGCCGGAGGCGTTGCCGCCGGAGGACAGCAGCTCCTTGGAGGAGCGGATGCGGGAGAGGTTCAGGCCGGCACCGGAGCCGCCCTTGAAGATCATGCCCTCCTCCTTGTACCAGTCGAGGATCGACTCCATGGAGTCGTCGACGGACAGGATGAAGCAGGCGGAGACCTGCTGCGGCTGGGGCGTGCCGACGTTGAACCAGACGGGGCTGTTGAAGCTGAAGATCTGGTGCAGGAGGGCGTAGGCCAGCTCGTGCTCGAAGATCTCGGCATCGGCGGGCGAGGCGAAGTACTTGTAGTCCTCACCTGCCTTCCGGTACGTCTTCACGATCCGGTCGATGAGCTGCCTGAGGCTCACCTCGCGCTGCGGGGTGCCGACGGCACCCCGGAAGTACTTGCTGGTGACGATGTTGACCGCGTTCACCGACCAGAAGTCGGGGAACTCGACGCCGCGCTGTTCGAAGTTCACAGAGCCGTCGCGCCAGTTGGTCATGACGACGTCACGGCGCTCCCACTGGACCTCGTCGTACGGGTGCACGCCGGGGATGGTGTGAATGCGCTCGATACGCAGGCCCTTGCTCGTCTTGGTGCCCTTGGCGCGGGAACCTCGTGCCGGACCGCTCGCCGTCTCTGTCATGCCGCCTCCCTGGTACGGGCTAAAACGCCCTGAAGTGCCCCGATGTTCCCGTGGCACGGTGTTCTGTCTGGTGTTGCGGGCATCTCGCGCTGCCGCCCGCAACAGGTCTTCCGTCGCCGCCGCGCGGCCGGACCCGGGGTCCTGGAATTCCGGATCCGGTCCGTCGGTCAGTCGGCGGCGCTGGCGGGCACGGGGACGTGAGCCGTCCCTCCGGGCCCGCTGTCGTCTTCCTGGCTCCCCGCGCGCGCGTCATCGTCGTCGGCGCCGGGACGTCGTGTCTCCCTGAGTTCCGCAATCGCGGCCTCGAAGTCGTCCAGCGAGTCGAACGCCCGGTACACGGAGGCGAATCGCAGGTAGGCGACGAGGTCCAGCTCCTGCAGCGGACCGAGTATGGCCAGCCCCACGTCGTGGGTGGTCAGCTCGGCGCTCCCGGTGGCCCGCACCGCCTCCTCGACCCGTTGGCCGAGCTGGGCGAGTGCGTCCTCGGTGACAGGCCGCCCCTGGCACGCCTTGCGCACGCCGTTGATGACCTTGGTCCGGCTGAACGGCTCGGTGACTCCGGACCGCTTCACCACCATGAGCGAGCACGTCTCCACGGTCGTGAAACGACGGGAGCAGTCAGGGCACTGGCGGCGCCTGCGGATCGACGTGCCGTCGTCGGTCGTACGACTGTCGACCACACGGCTGTCGGGGTGCCTGCAGAAGGGGCAGTGCATGAACTCCAACCCTCCTCACAGCAGACTCAATAGCCTCGTGGGCCTCATGGGCCCCTCGAAGCAGCCCCAAGCATAGGCGATCGCTGGGAGTCCGAAGACCCGGGGGACCACAACTTCTGGGCTGCTGTTGCAATCCAACCACTAGATGTGGGGATTGGCGCATACATACACGCCAGGCGCGCGTGTCGCACTTGTGGAGACCAACCCCACCGGGCCGCAGCGGTGAACCGCGGTACCGCGGCAACACGGGCGTGCACAGCCGTACCGTTCCGGCACATGCGGAGATACCGTGAGCGCCACAGGGGGGCGTCGTGGGACTCCCGCAGAGATAGGGACCACGTCCCGGCCGTCCGGACGCCGGATGGCAGACTGGGGCAACAACCCACGAGGTCGTCACCTCGGCGGTGAAGGGTACAGCAATGACCCCTTTTGTCCGCCAGGCACCGCGTTAGCCATACACCCAGACACATGATCACGTCAGGTGAATCGCGATTTTTCACTCGAACGTGTGTTTGGCGCAACCTTTCGAAAGCAACTACCGTTGTCCAGCAGGGAGACCATCGAGAGGGGCCGACGTGACCACCACCGCAGACAGTGCCACCATCACTGCCCAGGACCGCTCCCAGGGCCGACTCGAGCCGGTGCATGCGATGAACGAAGCCGCGAATCCCGAGGGGCACAAGCGCTCCCTGCCGGGCCGACCTCCAGGCATCCGGGCGGACAGCTCAGGGCTGACCGACCGGCAGCGCCGGGTCATCGAGGTGATCAGGGACTCGGTGCAGCGGCGCGGCTACCCGCCGTCGATGCGCGAGATCGGCCAGGCCGTCGGCCTGTCGAGCACCTCCTCGGTCGCACACCAGCTGATGGCACTGGAGCGCAAGGGCTTCCTCCGGCGCGATCCGCACCGCCCGCGCGCGTACGAGGTGCGCGGCTCCGACCAGGCAGCCTCGGTGCAGCCGACGGACACCGCCGGCAAGCCCGCCGCGTCGTACGTCCCGCTGGTCGGCCGGATCGCCGCCGGCGGTCCGATCCTCGCGGAGGAATCCGTCGAGGACGTCTTCCCTCTCCCGCGGCAGCTGGTCGGCGACGGCGAGCTGTTCGTCCTGAAGGTCGTCGGTGACTCGATGATCGAGGCCGCGATCTGCGACGGCGACTGGGTCACGGTCCGCCGTCAGCCCGTCGCCGAGAACGGCGACATCGTGGCCGCGATGCTCGACGGCGAGGCCACCGTCAAGCGCTTCAAGCGCGAGGACGGCCACGTCTGGCTCCTCCCGCACAACTCCGCGTACGAGCCGATCCCCGGCGACGACGCGACCATTCTCGGCAAGGTCGTGGCGGTGCTGCGGCGCGTGTGAGCACCGCGCGGCAGATCTCGCCGATCTGACCGGGCCCCGGGACCCCTGCGCCGGTTCCGGGGCCCTGCTCTTTCTGGCCCCGGTCGACGCTCGGTTACGCAGCGGTGGTCTGCCTGTCCCGGCTGCGGGCAGGCCAACCACACCTCACTCGTCTTCGGCCTGCGCCTGAGCTTGCGCCGCCGCGTCGATCGCGGCCAGCGACCTACGGACCTGGTTACGGTCCGTGGTGTACCAGAAGTCGGGCAGCGACGCCTTCAGATAGCTTCCGTAGCGCGCCGTGGCCAGCCGCTGATCCAGTACGGCGACCACACCGCGGTCCCCCGACGCCCGTACGAGACGACCGGCGCCCTGGGCCATCAGCAGTGCCGCATGGGTGGCGGCCACCGCCATGAAACCGTTGCCGCCCGCGTCCTCGACCGCCTTCTGGCGGGCGCTCATCAGCGGATCGTCGGGGCGCGGGAAGGGAATCTTGTCCATGACGACGAGCTGACAGCTGGGGCCCGGGACGTCGACGCCCTGCCAGAGCGAGAGCGTGCCGAACAGGCAGGTCTTCGGGTCGGCGGCGAAGTTCTTGATCAGCTCGCCGAGCGTCTCCTCGCCCTGGAGGAGGATCGGGAACTCGGGAATCCGGGAGCGCAGTTCCTCGGCGGCGAGCTGGGCGGCCCGCATCGAGGAGAAGAGGCCGAGCGTCCGGCCGCCGGCCGCCTGGATCAGCTCCGTCAGCTCGTCCAGCATGTCCGCCCGGTCGCCGTCCCGCGCGGGGCGCGACAGGTGCTTGGCGACATACAGGATTCCCTGCCTGGGATAGTCGAAGGGCGAGCCGACATCGACGCCCTTCCACTGCGGGAAGTCCTCGCCTTCGGTGCCCTCCGGGGCGAGGCCCAGGGAGGCGCCGACGCCGTTGAAGTCACCGCCCAGCTTCAGGGTCGCCGAGGTCAGCACCACCGAGCGGTCCGCGAAGAGCTTCTCGCGCAGCAGGCCCGAGACCGACATGGGCGCCACCCGCAGGGACGCACCGAAGCGGTCGTGGCGCTCGTACCAGACGACGTCCCACTCGGAGCCGTTGGTGATCCGCTCCGCCACGTCGTGCACCGACTCCACCGAGGCCAGCGCCTGCTTGCGGACCGCGTCCTCGTCCTGGACCGACTTGTCTCGGGTCGCGCCGATCGCCGAGATCACCGTGCGACAGGCGTCGCGCAGAGCCATGAGCGCGTAACCCAGATCTTCCGGGACTTCCTCCAGACGGCCCGGCAGCGCCAGCTCCATCACCCGCTCGAAGCCCTCCGCGGCGGTCTGGAGCTGGTCGGCGGCCTTCTCGTTGACCAGCTTCGCGGCGCGGCGCACGGCGCGGTTGACCTGACCCGGGGAGAGCTCGCCGGTGGCGACGCCGGTGACCCGGGAGACCAGCTCATGGGCCTCGTCGACGATCAGCACCTCGTGCTGGGGAAGGACCGGGGCGCCCTCGATGGCGTCGATCGCGAGCAGGGCGTGGTTCGTGACAACGACCTCGGCGAGCTTGGCCCGCTCACGGGCCATCTCGGCGAAGCACTCCGCTCCGTAGGCGCACTTCGTGGCACCCAGGCACTCACGGGACGATACGGAGACCTGCGCCCAGGCGCGGTCCGAGACGCCGGGGGTGAGGTTGTCGCGGTCGCCCGTCTCGGTCTCGTCGGACCACTCCCGCAGGCGGAGCAGGTCCTGGCCGAGCTTGCTGGTGGGCGCGGCCGCCTCGAACTGGTCGAAGAGGCCTTCCTCCTCGTCCTGGGGGACGCCCTCGTGGAGGCGGTGCAGACACAGGTAGTTCGACCTGCCCTTGAGCATCGCGAACTCGGGACGGCGGCGCAGCAGCGGGTGCAGGGCGTCGACCGTGCGGGGCAGATCCCGCTCCACGAGCTGGCGCTGCAGGGCCAGGGTGGCCGTCGCGACCACGACGCGCTCCCCGTGTGCGAGCGCGGGCACGAGATAGCCGAGCGACTTTCCGGTGCCGGTGCCGGCCTGGACCAGCAGGTGGGAACCTTCGTCGATCGCCTCCGCGACGGATTCGGCCATGGTCACCTGGCCGGGGCGCTCCGTACCGCCGACGGCAGTGACGGCAGCATGCAGGAGTTCGGGGAGTGAGGGCTTCGTCATAGCGCGACCACCCTACGGCCCGGCACTGACAAACGGGTGATCACGGAGGTGGAGGGGGGCTGGATCAAGACCTGGGGTCCTCGGGTGGGAGATATGCGGGGGGGGGCGGGAGGTGTGCGAGGGGTCGGAAGGTATGCAGCGTGGGTCCGATGGGTGATGCGAAGGGCAGACCCGGTGACCGGTGCGAATTGCTCCGCTTCGAGTGGGAACCCCGGCCGCTCGAGCGGTGTACCAAAAGTGACGACACCGCAGCTTGGCGTTACAGCAGATTGCGCAAGGCCCGGTCCCGGACCATGAGGGCGGCTCGCTTGCCGGGCAGCTCGACCTCGGCCGAGAACCGGAAACCGGCGCTGAGGAAAGCAGCGACGGAAGGAGTGTTACGGATGTCGGGTTCCGCGATGACGCGTGCACAGGCGGGCCGCCGCTCGAGGGCACGATCGGCGACGGCTCGGAGACATGTGGTCGCGAGACCACGGCCGCGGTCCGCCACATCACCGATGAGGAGATGAATCCCGGTGTCGTGAGGACGGGCGGGATAGTGCCGGGCCACCGGGTCGAGGTCCGCCCGGTAGATCTCCCAGTAACTCATGGGTGTGCCGTCCAGTACGCCCACGCACGGCACACTGCGCCCGTCCCCGGCCAGCTGGGACCGCAGATGTTCCTCGGTCACGCTCTGGGGCCCGGCCAGCTCCCAGAAGGCGGCGACGGCGGGGTCGTTCATCCAGCGGCCGATGAGTGGAAGGTCCTGCTCGACGCGCACGGGGACGAGTTGGAGCACGCCCGCGGTCGTGGTGATCGGCCCCCAGTCGACGACGCGGTCCAGGAGGTCGTCGCCGGCCGTGGCTCGGTGCTGGGCAGTCATGACGGAGGCGGACCAGGCGGGCGGCGCTGCCCCCTCACCCCCGTCACCGACGACATCGCCCTGGGCCTCCTCCGTTGCCGCGAACAGCGCGAGGAGTTCGGCGGGCAGGCGCAGGTCCAGCGTGTCCTCACTGTCCCCGTCGCCGGGGCAGGCGCCGGGGGCCGTGTCGGTGCCGACCAAGGCGGCGGGGTCGATTCCGGCGTCGGTGCTCGCGTCGTTGGGAGGCACGGCGACGCTCCTCTCAGAAGACGGGGTGGGTCATGGTCCTTGCTGGAGGGAGTGAGGTGGTGCGGAGGTGCGGTTCAGGTGGTTCGACGGCGCACTCAGGAATGGAGGGGGTTGGCGATGGTGACGTAGACGGACTGTGTGTCGACCGGGCCGACGAGCTCGTCCAGGCCGTGCAGCCGGGTCAGGAGGTTGGCCTTGCAGCGCAGGGTGGGTGAGTCGAGCAGGTGGGCCGGGAGCGAGGTGCGCAGTCGGGCGGGCCCGGAGGCCACGTCGCCGAGGAAGCGGCGGAAGGCGGCGAGCAGCAGCCGTTCATCGGCGAGGCCCTGGGAGCCGAAGGCTCCGATGAGGCCGAACACGTTGTTGATGGCGAGGTAGTAGGCGAAGCGCTCGTCGGTCACCTCGTCGGAGACGAACGTGTCGCTGTGCCGGCCGATGCCGGGGAGCCGGGCGTCGAGTTCCGCGCGACGGGACTCGCGGAAGTAGTAGCCCTGGTTGTCGCGGTAGCGGCCGCCGCTGGGCCAACCATCCGAGTCCAGCAGGAGCAGGGTGTTCTGCTGGTGCGCCTCCAAGGCGATGCCCGCGTTCGCGTCCAGCCAGAGCACGGGGCGGACGACGTGTTCGAGGTAGCGCAGGAACCACTCGGTGGACACGGCGCCACGGGGGCGGCCGGTTCGGGCGGCGAGGCGGGTGACGACCTCGGCGAGGCGGGACCGCCAGGCGGGCCGGTGGCCGTCGCGCGGAGCGCCCGGCTCGGCGTAAGGGCGGGGCGAGACGAGTCCGGCGATGCAGGAGACATCGGCGGCGGGGTGGAAGGGGTTGTGCCTGATCATCACGTCGAGACCCGGCACGGGATCACCCTGCGGTCCGTCGACGGCGACCCAGGCGGGGTCACGGACGATGTCGAAACCCGGGTGCGTGGTCTGCCACTGCCCGGCCAGGCCGGCCCGCAGCAAGCGGTGGACCTCGACACCGCGGTGCAGTTCTTTACGGAGGTTCTCGCGACGGGAGTTGGTGATGCACAGGCCCAGCGAGAGCTTGAGCATGGCGGGGGCCCCGGACCGGTGGACGGTCCGTACGGAGGAGGTGGGGTGCCACGGGACTCCATGAGGACCGAGGTCCCGGAGCAGGCCGGCGTCGAACAGGGCCGCGACCTCGGGGCGGTGGCTGGCCTCGCGCAGTTGCCAGGGGTGTAGGGGCAGGGCCGCGTAGGTGTCGGGCAGGGGCAGGCCAGGGCCGGCGAGTCTGGCGGTGAGCTGGGGTGCGGCGACAGGGCGTCCGCGTTCGGTCCAGGCCGAGTCGGTGGCGAGCAGGGAGGGAGCTACGGCGATCCAGTGGAGGGGAAAGGAGCCGCGCAGTTCGGGTGAGTACAGCCGGGCTTCGGAGTCGGAGAGGCCTTCGCGGCCCTTCGGGGTGGGGTGCAGCGGGTGCCCCAGGACGAGGGCCTGCTCGGCGCTGAGGAAGAGGTCCGGGCCGTCGGCGGGCCGGCCCCGGCGGTCGCTGATGAACAGGGCGGTACGCCGGACCGAGTCGGCGACGCGAGCGGCGAGGTCGGTGCTGTGGGTGGCGTCGGCGCTGGCGCTGACGCCGGGAATCGCCGGGGTGTCACCTGGTGCTGAAGCGGGCGGTGCTGAAGCGGCCGGCGGTGCCTGAGCGGCGCGCGGTGCCGGAGCCTCGTCGGCCCGTGGGGGGCTTGCTGGGCCAACTCCCCCGTCGGCCGATGGAGCGGCCCCTGGGCCGGCGCCCTCCGGAGCTTCCCGGGCGAGCAGTGCCGCGACCGTGACCGCGTCGGCAGTCGGGGCCTGGTCGGGTGCGCCCGCCATGCGTGGGAGGCCGAAGCGGTGCCAACCCGTAGGGGACCAGAAGTGGACCCGTGCGAGGAGGGCTGTGCCGCTGGCGGGCAGCGGGATGCGCAGGAACCCGTCGGTGGGGGCGGGGAGGCCCACCTCCCTCACCCAGCAGCGGAGCAGGTTCTCCACGGCGGCGGCCTGGGCCGCGGTGTACGGGTCGGGGTGCTCCAGAAGGTCGGCGGCTGGGCGGCGTGAGGGTGCGGCGTTGGGTCCACCACGCTGCGCCGGAGTGCGCTCCGGCGAGGGTGCGGCAGTCCTTCCTCGCAGCGAGTCGGCGGTCCCCGGTTCGCTCAGCTCGGGGCTGGCTCCCTGTTGCCGGGGGACGGTCGCGGCCGTCGGCGTGGGCGGCTCGGCGTCGGTGAGGCCTGCCGCGTCCCTCGGGGTGTGCTCGTCGGATGAGCGCGTGGTGTTCAACTTCTGCTCTGTTCCTGGGGAGGTGGTTCTGGTGGAGGGGAAGCCGTCAGTGCGGTGGCCGGCTTTCGGCGTGGTCGCGGGCGACCGTGTGCAGGGCGTCGGTGAGGCGGTCCAGTACCGCGGCCGCCTGCTCATCGCTGATCGTGAGCGGTGGAAGGAGCCGTACGACGCTGTTGTGGCGTCCGCCGAGTTCGACGATCAGACCTCGCCTCAGGCACTCCCGCTGGACGGCGGCGGCGAGTTCCGGAGCCGGTGGACGAGGGGCACGAGCGGCGTCCGGCCGCAGCGGATCCTGACTCGGCTCAAGGGGCTGCTTCGGCGTCAGCCCTTCCGGCGATTGCTCTGTCGCCCCCTCCGCCCACCCCTGTGTCAGCCCCTCCGTCGCCCCCTCCGCCCAGCCGTGTGTCGGCCCCTCCGTCGGGTCCACCACTTCCACGCCGATCATCAAGCCCCTCCCCCGGACGTCGCCGACGCAGGCGAATTCGGTGACCTGTCCGCGGAGTTCGGCGAGCATGCGGGAGCCGAGGTGATGGGCGCGCTCGGAGAGGCCGTTCTCACGGACGTGAGCGAGGGTGGCGGTGCCCGCGGCCATGGCAAGTTGGTTGCCGCGGAAGGTGTCGGCGTGGGTGCCGGGCGCCCAGACGTCGAGATCTTCGTGGTAGACCACGACGGCCAGGGGGAGGCTGCCGCCGATGGCCTTGGAGAGGACCATCACGTCGGGTGTGACGCCACTGTGTTCCACGGCCCAGAAGGCGCCGGTGCGTCCGACTCCCGTCTGGATCTCGTCGGCGATCAGCGGGATGGACCGGTCGGCGGTGAGTTGACGCATGCGGCGCAGCCAGGTGTCGGGGGCGGGGATCACTCCGCCGTCGCCCTGCACGGGTTCGAGGATCATCCCGGCGGGGTGCGGTACGCCCGACTTGGGGTCGTCGAGGAGGGACTCGGTCCAGCGGGCGGCGAGTTCGGCACCGCGTTCGCCGCCGACGCCGAAGGGGCAGCGGTAGTCCTGCGGATAGGGCAGGCGGGCGACGCGTACGTCGAGGGCGTTGCCGGACGCTTCGAGGGCACCGGCGGTCATGCCGTGGTAGGCGCCGGTGAAGGCGAGCATTCCGGTGCGGCCGGTGGCGGTGTGGACCAGCTCGAAGGCGGTCTCGACGGCGTCGGTTCCGGCGGGGCCGCAGAACTGCACGCGGGCGTGCTCGGCGAGCCCCGGAGGCAATGTACGGAACAGTTCGGTGGTGAAGGCGTCCTTGACGGGGGTCGCCAGGTCAAGAGCGTGCAGGGGGGCACCGGAGTCCAGGACCTTGCGGATGGCCTCCAGGACGACCGGGTGGTTGTGGCCCAGGGCCAGGGTCCCGGCCCCGGAGAGGCAGTCCAGGTACCGGCGTCCGTCCGCGCCCTCGATCGTCATCCCGCGCGCCCGTACCGGCACGATGGGCAGGGCCCGCGCGTAGGTGCGTGCCGCCGACTCGCGCGCCGCCTGCCTCCGCAGGATCCCTTCCTGCCAGGAGGAGCGCTCCTCCGGGGCCCCGCGCCCCACGAGCCTCCGCCCACCCAACGCGCGCACTCGGGGCTCACGCTCGCCACGCCCACCCACGTCAGGTGCACCCGACTCACGCACGCCCTGCTCAAGCCCACCCGAGCCATGCACTCCCGGCTCACGCACGCCCTGCTCACGCCCACCCAAGCCACGCACTCCCAGCTCACGCACGCCCCGCTCACGCCCACCCAAGCCACGCACTCCCAGCTCACCCTCACCCGACGCACAGCCCGGCCCAACCGCTCCCGGCCCACATGCCTCGGCCTCGCTCACCCCCATCACAGGCACCCGAGTCACAGGCACCCGAGTCACAGACCCCCGCGCCCCATCCCCCCGCCACACCCCCCCACCACCAGGCCCGGTCACAGCCACCGTTCGCCGTCCTCCCGCCGTTCAGGGGCGAGCAGGTCACCTCGGTCCTCGCCCGTCCCGACATACGCACCCCCGCGAGGCTTCACTCGAAGCTCCGGGGAATTGGGCACAGAGGGCCGCGTACAGGCAGCAGAACCCCCACCGCTACCAACCCCGCACCGCTCACCCGGTTACGGGTTGCCTCAAGATCCTTGCCGTGACGGAACCGTTGCCGTTCCGTGGGAAGTCCCCCACAGCGAGCGCATAGTGTGTGTTGCCGTTCCCGGTCGCCGCGTCGAGCGGCGCGGGAGTGCGGCAGTGCTGCCAAGTTCGTTCGTCCCAGGGGGAGTCAGACCATGCGATCCATACGGCCGTCGTTCACCGTTCGCCGAGGAAGGGGCGCGCGGCGCAGGACGTCCCCCCTGCCCGCTGCCGTCGCCCTCGCCGCGGCCCTCGCGCTCACCGCCACCGCCTGTGACTCGGGCGACACCGAAGCCGGTGGCGAGGCCTCCGCGACCTCCGCCACCGGTGACGACAAGATCTCGATCCCTGATGACATCAAGGACCGGCTCAAGGAGCACGGGATCGACATCGACAAGTGGAAGGACGGCGCCTGGAAGAACTGGGACAAGGACGACTGGCTGCGCGAGGCCGAGGACTTCGTCAACCCGATCATCGAGGACCTGTGGGACCCGGACCGGATGCGTGAGGCCGAGGAGCCGGACAAGGACGTCGACGCCGGTGACATCTCCGGTGACGCGGGTGTGACCGACCCGACGCCCGCTCCGGTGGAGGCGCAGGCCGTGCAGGCGGCGTACCACGACAGCGTGCCGACGGCAGGCAAGGTGTTCTTCGACTCCCCCGAGGGCACCATGGTGTGTTCGGCGACGGTCGTGGCGGACCCGGCCAACCCCGGTAAGTCCAACCTGGTGTGGACGGCGGGCCACTGTGTGCACGCCGGCAAGGACGGCGGCTGGTACCGGAACATCGCGTTCGTGCCGTCGTACAACAACGACGCCATGGAGACGGTGGAGTTGGAGAGTGCCTCCCGGGAGGAGGTCGCTCCGTACGGCGTCTGGTGGGGTGACTGGGTGCAGACCTCGGACCAGTGGATCGAGCAGGGTGGTGCCACCGGCGGTGACGGCGCCAGTTACGACTTCGCCGTCATCCATGTGACGCCGGAGGAGGGCAGCGGCGGCAAGTCGCTGGAGGAGATGGTCGGTTCGGCGCTTCCCGTGGACTTCGACGCGCCGGCCGTGCAGGAGGTGGACAGCATCACCGCGACCGGGTACCCGGCGGCGCCGCCGTTCGACGGGCAGAAGCTGTTCCAGTGCCAGGACCAGCCGGGGCGGCTGTCGCTGACCAAGGCCGATCCCACGATGTACCGCATCGGCTGCACGATGACCGGTGGTTCATCGGGCGGTGGCTGGGTCGCGACGGGCTCCGACGGCAAGCCCGCGCTCGTCTCCAACACCTCCATCGGGCCGGTGGAGTCGGGCTGGCTGGCCGGGCCGCGGCTCGGTGCGGAGGCCAAGGGCGTGTTTGACGAGGTCAGCGGGAAGTTCGCCGGTCAGTGAGCACCGGCAGCGGTGAGCCCGGGAAACTTTCACGGTCTCACCGCCGTTCGCCCTCAACTCCCCGGGCATAGTGGGGTGTCGCGTGCCAGGGGCACGTGCGAATCAGTCAGAGCAGTATTACGGGGGTCACCGCAGCATGCGTTCCACACGTACCCGCCTCGCCGCCACCGCGCTTCTCGCGGCCGTGGCGCTGACCGCCACCGCGTGCAGCGGTTCCGGCGACGACAAGGCGAGTGACAAGCCGAGCACCTCTCAGGCCGCCGCCGACCAGGGCAAGGCCGAGATCGGTCAGGGCATCGCCGACAGGCTGAAGGAACACGGCATCGACGTCGATGCCTGGGCCGACGGCGGCTGGCGGGACTGGGACAAGGACAAGTGGCTCAGTGAGGCCAAGGACTTCGTCAACCCGGTGATCGAGGGCCTGTGGAAGCCGGACCGGATGCGGTCCGCGCAGGAGGCCGACAAGACCGTCTCGACGAAGGACGCCTCCGCCGACCAGGGCATCAGCGACCCGGAGCCGGAGCCCGTGGAGGCGACGGCCGAGAAGACGCCGTACCACGAGAACGCCGCTCCGGTCGGGAAGGTCTTCTTCGACTCCCCCGACGGTCCCGCCGTCTGTTCCGGCACGGTGATCAAGGACGTCAACCACCCGGGCAAGTCCAACCTGGTGTGGACGGCCGGCCACTGTGTGCACGCGGGCGGTGCGGGCGGCTGGTACCGCAACATCGTCTTCGTCCCGGCCTACAACGACCTCGGCAAGTCCGAGGCGCAGCTGGCCGGCGCGAACGCCACCGAGATCGCCCCCTACGGCAACTGGTGGGCCGACTGGGCCGCCACGTCCGACGAGTGGATCCAGGGCGGCTCGGCCACCGGCGGTGCGGGTGCGGCGTACGACTACTCGGTGCTGCATGTGAAGCCGGAGCAGGGCTCCAAGTCGCTCGAGGAGACCGTCGGCGCGGCGCTGGACGTGGACTTCTCGGCCCCGTCCGCGACCGAGTCGGGCACGATGGGCGCCTGGGGCTACCCGGCGGCGCCGCCGTACAACGGTCAGCAGATGTTCAAGTGCCTCGACCGGCCGGGCCGGTTCTCGCTGAACCCGACGCTGCCGACGATGTACCGGATCGGCTGCACGATGACCGGGGGCTCCTCCGGTGGCGGCTGGTTCCGGGTGGTGGACGGTGAGACCAAGCTGGTGTCGAACACGTCGATCGGCCCCGAGGACAACACCTGGCTGGCCGGCCCGCAGCTTGGCAAGAGCGCGGAGGCGCTGTACCAGGACATGAGCAAGACCTACGGCGGCCAGTGACGACGCCGACATGACCAAGGCCCGCCTCTCCGGGACACCGGCATGACCAAGGCCCGCCTCCCCGAGACTCCGGCATGAGGAAGGCCCGCCTCTCTGGGAGGCGGGCCTTCCTCGCGCTTACCGCTTACCGCTTACGCGGCGGGAGCAGGCACGTACGGCGCCAGCTCGGCCGCCAGTTCCTCGTGCACCCGCGCCTTGAGCAGGGTGCCCTCCGGGGTGTGCTCCGCGGAGATCACGTCGCCCTCGTCGTGCGCGCGGGCGACGAGCTTGCCGAGGGTGTACGGCACCAGGGCCTCGATCTCGACCGACGGCCGCGGCAGCTCGTTGTCGATCAGCGCGAGCAGCTCGGGGATGCCCCGGCCGGTACGGGCCGAGACCGCGATGGAACGCTTCTCGATCCGCATCAGCCGCTGAAGGGTCAGCGGGTCGGCCGCGTCGGCCTTGTTGATCACGACGATCTCGGGTACCTCGGTGGCGCCGACGTCCCTGATCACCTCGCGCACCGCGGCCAGCTGCTCCTCCGGGTTCGGGTGCGAACCGTCGACCACGTGGAGGATCAGATCGGACTCGCCGACCTCCTCCATGGTGGAGCGGAACGCCTCGACCAGGTGGTGCGGCAGGTGTCGGACGAAGCCGACGGTGTCGGCCAGCGTGTAGAGCCGGCCGCTCGGGGTCTCGGCCCGGCGGACGGTCGGGTCCAGGGTCGCGAACAGGGCGTTCTCGACCAGGACGCCCGCGCCCGTGAGGCGGTTGAGCAGGGAGGACTTACCGGCGTTGGTGTAGCCCGCGATGGCGACGGAGGGCACCTTGTGGCGCTTGCGCTCCTGGCGCTTGATCTCGCGGCCGGTCTTCATGTCCGCGATCTCCCGGCGCATCTTCGCCATCTTCTCGCGGATCCGGCGCCGGTCCGTCTCGATCTTGGTCTCACCGGGACCACGGGTGGCGAGGCCGCCGCCCTTGCCGCCGCCCATCTGACGGGACAGCGACTGGCCCCAGCCGCGCAGCCTCGGCAGCATGTACTGCATCTGCGCTAGCGCGACCTGCGCCTTTCCCTCCCGGGACTTGGCGTGCTGGGCGAAGATGTCGAGGATCAGGGCCGTACGGTCGATGACCTTGACCTTGACGACGTCTTCGAGGGCGATGAGCTGGCCCGGGCCGAGCTCACCGTCGCAGATGACGGTGTCCGCGCCGGTCTCGACGACGATGTCGCGCAGTTCGAGAGCCTTGCCGGAGCCGATGAAGGTGGCCGCGTCCGGCTTGTCGCGGCGCTGGATCACGCCGTCGAGCACGAGCGCGCCCGCGGTCTCCGCGAGGGCGGCGAGCTCGGCGAGGGAGTTCTCCGAGTCCTGTACCGTCCCCGTGGTCCAGACACCGACGAGCACGACCCGCTCGAGCCTGAGCTGGCGGTACTCGACCTCGGTGACGTCCTCGAGCTCGGTGGAGAGGCCCGCGACGCGGCGCAGAGCCGCGCGCTCGGAGCGGTCGAACTGGTCGCCGTCCCGCTCTCCGTCGATCTCGTGGCTCCAGGCGACGTCCTCTTCCATCAGGGCATCGGCCCGAAGACCGTCGGGGTAGGTGTGCGCGAGGCGCTGCGAGTCCTGGGAAGGGGAAGAAGAGGAGGTCATTGGATCCTTACGTCGTTGAGGATTCGTGTACGGCAGTCATAGTGCACAACGTACGAGTGCCCCGGGAGATTCCCGTGGAACCGCCTGCGGCCCCGGCCTCGTGCCCGCGCCGACCTGAAGATGTTCGCACGGGACGAGGCGTCTCGTCATCGGCTTATCGCACAGGGGAAGCGGCGGGTGCTTTCGCGGGTGCGACCGGCTTCCAGTCCGGGTGGCCGGGCATGGGCGGGGTCGTCTCGCCGTACAGCCAGGGCTGGAGGAAGCCGCTGAGGTCACGTCCGGTCATCTCGGACGCGAGCGCGACGAAGTCGTCTGTGGTGGCGACGCCGTCCCGGTGCCGGGTGACCCAGGCGCGTTCCAGGCGCTCGAAGGCCGGGTGGCCGATCTCCTGGCGCAGGGCGTACAGGACGAGCGCCGCGCCGTCGTAGACGTTCGGGCGGAAGATGCCGATCTTCTGGCCGGCCTTGGGGACCTTGGGCGCGGCCGGGGGGCCGCCGGCGGCGCGCCAGCGGTCGGAGGCGCCGTACGCGGCCTTCATCCGCGCCGCCAGGGGGCGGCCGGCCTTCTCCTCCGCGTACAGGGCCTCGTACCAGGTGGCATGCCCTTCGTTGAGCCACAGGTCGGACCAGGTGCGAGGGCTGACGCTGTTGCCGAACCACTGGTGGGCCAGCTCATGGACCATGATCGAATCCACGTACCAGGCGGGGAAGCCGCGGTCGGTGAATAGGGCCTTCTCGAACAGGGAGAGGGTCTGTGTCTCCAGTTCGAAGCCGGTGTCCACGTCCGCGATGAGCACGCCGTACGTCTCGAAGGGGTAGCGGCCGACCTTCTCCTCCATCCAGGAGATCTGGTCGGGCGTCTTCCGCAGCCACGGTTCCAGCTGCTCGCGGTGCTTGGTGGGGACCACGTCACGGACGGGCAGGCCGTGCGGGCCGGTGCGGCGCAGGACGGTGGAGCGGCCGATGGAGACCTGGGCGAGCTCGGTGGCCATGGGGTGCTGGGTGCGGTACGTCCAGGTCGTCGCCGCGTGTGAGCGGTCGATGTCGGTGGGCAGGCCGTTGGCGACCGCCGTGTAGCCGTTCGGGGCGGTCACCCTGATGGTGAACATGGCCTTGTCGGAGGGGTGGTCGTTGCCGGGGAACACCAGGTGGGCGGCGTCGGCCTGGTTGGCCATCGCCAGGCCGTCGGCGGTGCGCAGCCAGCCTCCGTCCCGGTTCTCGGCCGGCCTGGGGTCGCTGGTGTGCCGCACGGTGATCCGCATCCAGCTGCCGGCGGGCAGGGGTTCGTCGGGGGTGACCACGAGGTCCTCGCCCGCGGTGCTGAAGGCGGCCGGTTCGCCGTCCAGCTCCACGGACTCCACGTCGCCGTGGGCGAAGTCCAGGTTGACGCGGTCCAGGGGGGTCGTCGTCCAGGCGTCGATGGTGGTGACCGACGGGAGCGGTTTGCTGTTGCTGCCGGGATAGGTGAAGGAGAGGTCGTACGACGCCACGTCGTAGCCGGGGTTGCCGAGGTGGGGGAAGAGGCGGTCGCCGATGCCGAGGGGCTCGGCGGGGGCGGCGGCGGCGAGGATGCAGACGGTGACGGCCGAGGCGAGAAGGGCGGTGGCCTTGCGGGGGGTGTGCGGCATGGACCACGGCTACCAGCGGGGGCGTGCGGGACGGCGGCGACGCGCGATCGGCCCACCCGAACGGGTTGGGGTTCAGCGGCGCCCTAGGACATCCCCGGCTGGGTCTGCGTCCGGCTCACGTCATAGACCCCGCCCACATTCCGCATCGCCCGCATCAGCGCCGGGAGATGTCCGGCGTCCGGGAGCTGGACCGTGTAGGTGTGGCGGACCCGTTGCTGGGTGGGGGGTTCGACGGTGGCCGAGACGATCTCCGCGCCCTCCTGGGCCATCGCTTCGGTCAGGTCGGCCAGGAGATGGGGGCGGACGAACGATTCGGCTACCAGCGTCACCCGGACCTCCGTCGTGTCGCCCCAGCGCACCCCGATCTCCGCGCGGCCCGTGCTCTTCATGCGGGCCACCGCCGCGCATTCGACCCGGTGCACGGTCACCGTTCCCCCGCGGACCGCGAACCCCGTGATCCCGTCCGGCGGCACCGGAGTGCAGCAGCCGGCCAGGCGGACCGTCGCGTCCGGCTGGTCGGCCACGACGTTCGCCGCCGGCCGGGCGGTCGGCGACCCCTCCGTGGACAGGGCCTCCGTGGTGGGGCGGGGGGCCGTCGCGTCGGCGTCGGCGCGGCTGGCCTGGTCCTCGTGCGAGGGATGGGCGGCCAGCCAGCGCTGGATGGCGATGCGGGCCGCGGGGGTGTGGGCGTGCTCCAGCCACTCCCTGGAGGGCTCGGAGGCGGGGTCCTGTCCCATGAGGAGCTGGACGGTGTCGCCGTCCCTGAGCACCGTGCTCAGGGTCGCCAGCCGGCCGTTCACCCGGGCGCCGATGCAGGCGTGCGCGTCCTCGCCGTACTGCGCGTAGGCGGCGTCCACGCAGGTCGCGCCCTCGGGCAGGCCGAGCGTGCCGCCGTCGGGGCGGAACACGGTGATCTCGCGGTCCTGGGCGAGATCCTCGCGGAGGGTGGACCAGAAGGTGTCGGGGTCGGGGGCCGCCTCCTGCCAGTCGAGGAGGCGGGAGAGCCAGCCGGGCCGGGTCGGGTCCGCGCGCTCGCCGTCGACGGGCTCGTCGGAGGAGGGCGCGTAGGGGTTGCCGAGGGCGATCACACCGGCCTCCGCCACCTTGTGCATCTGGTGGGTGCGGATGAGGACCTCGACGACCTGGCCGTCCTCGCGGGCCACCGCCGTGTGCAGGGACTGGTAGAGGTTGAACTTCGGTACGGCGATGAAGTCCTTGAACTCCGAGACCACCGGCGTCATACAGGTGTGCAGCTCGCCCAGGACGCCGTAACAGTCCGCGTCCTCGCCGACCAGCACCAGCAGCCGTCCGAAGTCGGCGCCGCGCAGCCGGCCGCGTTTGCGGGCCACCCGGTGCACGGAGACGAAGTGCCGCGGCCGGATGAGGACTTCGGCCTGGATGTCGGCGTCCCGCAGGACCGTGCGCATCTCGTCGGCGACCTCGGCGAGCGGATCGTCCGTACGGGAGGCGTTGTCGACGATCAACTCCCGGGTGTGCTCGTACTCCTCGGGATGCAGGATCGCGAAGACCAGGTCCTCCAGCTCGGTCTTGAGCGCCTGGACGCCGAGCCGTTCGGCGAGCGGGATGAGGACGTCCCGGGTCACCTTGGCGATCCGGGCCTGTTTCTCGGGGCGCATCACGCCGAGGGTGCGCATGTTGTGCAGCCGGTCGGCGAGTTTGATCGACATCACGCGGACGTCGTTGCCGGTGGCGACGAGCATCTTGCGGAAGGTCTCCGGCTCGGCGGCGGCGCCGTAGTCGACCTTCTCCAGTTTGGTCACGCCGTCGACGAGGAAGCGCACCTCCGCGCCGAACTGCTCGCCGACCTGATCGAGCGTCACCTCGGTGTCCTCGACGGTGTCGTGGAGCAGGGAGGCGGTCAACGCGGTGGTCTCGGCGCCGAGTTCGGCGAGGATCAGGGTCACGGCGAGGGGGTGCGTGATGTACGGCTCGCCGCTCTTGCGCATCTGGCCCCGGTGCGAGGACTCGGCCAGCACATAGGCGCGGCGCAGGGGTTCGAGGTCGGCGTCGGGGTGGTGGGCGCGGTGCGCCTCGGCGACATGGCCGATGGCGTCGGGCAGCCGGTCCCGGGCGGCCGGACCGAGCAGTGCGGCCCGGCCCAGGCGCCGCAGGTCGATCCGTGCCCGCCAGCGCGCGGTGGGCCCGGCGGTCACCGGGCCTGGCGTCGCGGGGTTCGTGGCCTCCGCACTCATGGGCACCTCCGGCTGCGTGGACCGGCGGACGGGGTGCCCCATGGCGGACACGGCTCACGGGACTGTGCAACGGTCCCCCGTCCGGGCCGGTGCTTGATGCTACCGAGCCCATCACGCCCGGCTGACCGCCTCTCGCCGAGCGTGAAACGGATCACCCATTCGAGCGAAGGTTCGCAGGTTTACGGTTTCGAACCCCGCGACCTGCGGCCGACCGGGGTTTCGATCCTCGACCGGGCGACCGGGAAGGAGCGCCCGCGCCGACCGGATGCCCGGCACACCGACATCAAGTCGTTGCCCGGCTCAACGGGCGAGCGTCTCCAGCCAGCCGGCGTCGATGGTGCCCTCGGCGACGATCACCGCGGGTCCGGTCATCTCGATCTCGCCGTCGGGCCGCTCGGTGATCACCAGGGTGCCGCCGGGCACATCGACGGTGTACGTCGCCGGGGTACCGGTGACGGCGGGGTCGGCGCCGTCCCGGCGGGCCGCGGCCACGGCGACCGCGCACGCGCCCGTGCCGCACGAGCGGGTCTCACCGGCGCCGCGCTCGTGCACGCGCAGGGCGACGTGCCGGTGGCCGCGGTCCACGACGAACTCGACGTTCACCCCGTCCGGGTAGGCCGACGCGGGGCGGAACGGCGGCGCGGAGCGCAGGTCGCCGGCGTGCGCGAGATCCTCCACGAAGGCCACGGCGTGCGGGTTGCCCATGTTCACGTTCCACGCGGGCCAGCTGCGCTCGCCGACGCTCACCGTGACGTCGCCCTCGGGCAGGAGCGCCTTGCCCATGCCGACCGTGACGTCCCCGTCCTGGGCGAGGCGCACGCGCTTGACGCCCCCGCGCGTGGCGATCGCGAGGTCTCCCTCGGTGACGTGTCCGGCGCGCTGGAGGTAGCGGGCGAAGACGCGGACGCCGTTGCCGCACATCTCGGCGATGGAGCCGTCGCCGTTGCGGTAGTCCATGAACCACTCGGCCTCGGCCGCCATGTCCTTCGCCTCGGGGTGGGCGGCGGACCGCACGACGTGCAGCAGGCCGTCACCGCCGATGCCCGCGCGCCGGTCGCACAGGGCGGCGACGGCCGAGGGGGGCAGGTCGATGGCGTTCTCGGGGTCCGGGACGATCACGAAGTCGTTCTCGGTGCCGTGACCCTTGAGGAAGGCGATCCGCGTGCTCATGCCTCGATCGTACGGGGCGCCACCGACAGTGCCCGAAACCCGGTCAGCGCAGTCTTGCCACGCGCCACACGGCCAGTACCACGACCACGGCCACGACGAGCACGTACGCCAGCACCACCCGCCAGTCCGGGCGCCTGCCGGAGCCGCGCTGCGGCAGGCCGGGCCAGGTGTACCCCACGCGGCGGGCCGCCATCATGCCCCAGCCCGCGGCGCACGAGCAGATCAGCAGGCCCAGCATGGCGATCACCGCGCCGCTGTCGCCGAAGTCGAAGGCGAGCGGGAAGGCGAACATCAGGGAGCCGACCGCGGCCAGCGACACGATGGGGGCGAGCTGCCAGATGCGCAGTCGGCGCTGCGGGCGCAGCTCGACCTCGACCTCGGGGCCGCCGGTGAACATCTCCTCCGGCTCGGGGCCGTCGGCGGTCACGCCGCCCTCTGTGTCGTCGGGGCCGTCCGGGCTCAGACGGTCGCCGTCCTGCTCCGGTTCGCCCCGGTCACTGGTGACGGGTTCGGTGCCTTGTGCGGTGTCGCGAGGGCCGGCCTCCATCGCCACGCGCCCTCCCAACTCGGACTCCACTTGGTCGATCGAAGCTCGATGATGGCACGGCGCCGGAGGCCGCGATGACGGCCGGAGCGTCCCGATGCCAGGACGTGATCAGGCTGTAACCGGTCGTTCGACCAACGCCAGTGCGAGGTGCGGAAGTTCTGTGAGATCCGCCGCAGCCCCACTCAGCCAGTGCACCCGGGGGTCGCGCCTGAACCATGAATCCTGGCGGCGCGCGAAGCGTTTGGTGGCTCGTACGGTCTCGGCGCGGGCCTCGTCCAGGGTGCACTCACCGGCGAGCGCCGCGAGGACCTGCTGGTAGCCGAGCGCGCGCGAGGCCGTACGCCCCTCGCGCAACCCTTGCGCCTCCAGTGCGCGCACCTCCTCGACGAGTCCCGCGTCCCACATCCGGTCGACCCGGCGGGCGATGCGCTCGTCGAGTTCGGGCCGGGCGACGTCGACGCCGATCTGCACCGTGTCGTAGACCGAGTCGTGGCCCGGGAGGTTGGCGGTGAAGGGCTGGCCGGTGATCTCGATCACCTCGAGGGCGCGGACGATACGGCGGCCGTTGCTGGGCAGGATCGCGTGCGCGGCGTCCGGGTCGGCGGCCGCCAGGCGGGCGTGCAGCGCGCCCGCACCGCGCAGCGTCAGCTCCTCCTCCAGGCGCGCCCGGACCTCGGGGTCGGTGCCGGGGAACTCCAGGTTGTCGACGGCGCCACGGACGTACAGGCCGGAGCCGCCGACCAGGATCGGCCAGCGCCCTTCGGCGAGCAGCGCGTCGATCCGCTCCCGGGCGAGCCGCTGGTACTCGGCGACCGAGGCGGTGACGGTGACGTCCCAGATGTCCAGCAGGTGGTGCGGGACGCCGGACCGCTCCTCGGGCGTCAGCTTGGCGGTGCCGATGTCCATCCCTCGGTACAGCTGCATGGAGTCGGCGTTGACGACCTCGCCGCCGAGCCGCTGGGCGAGGAAGACGCCCAGATCGGACTTTCCGGCCGCAGTGGGGCCGACGACGGCGATGACGCGGGGGGCGGGAGGTGTGCTGCTCACCGACCCAGTCTCGCAAACCTCACGGGGTGGCCTCGAACGAGTTACGTGACGGGGCGGATCCGGCGTCGTTGCCAGATGCGTGGTTCGCGCCGCCGGTCCCCGAGATGCGGCGATCCGGGCGACGCAAACGGACGCACCGGACGACGCGGGATTTCGCCCGCACGAGTAACGTATGGAGTTGATATGGGCGTTTTGGCACGGCTTCTTCGGAGGTCGAAGACGTCGCAGGAGGCGTCGGCCGCCGAGGCAGGGGCCGACACCAGTGCGGCCGGGACCGAGGCGGAAGAGGCGGCTCAGCCGGAAGAGGCCACCGGGGCGAAGGAGCCGGCCGGGACCGAGGCCCGGGCTCCGCAGGAGACGACGGCGGCCGTCGGGTCCGAGTCCGCGGACGGCGTCGAGATCCCCAAGCAGCAGTCCGCCGACGAGGCGGCCGAGCGAGAGGCCGGCGAGGGCGCCCGCAGCTGACGATCCCGCGTGGGAAGGCGAACGATGGGTCTCCTGGACAATTTGAAGGCCAAGCTCGGACCTGCCAAGGGCAAGGTGACCGACCTCGCCCAGCAGCACGGCGACAAGGTCCAGCACGGCCTGGACAAGGCTGCCAAGGTCGTCGACGAGAAGACCAAGGGCAAGTACAGCGACAAGATCCAGAAGGGCTCGGGCAAGGCCAAGGGCGCCGTGGACCGACTCGCGCACAAGGACGAGGACGGCACGGGCATGGGCACGGCCACTGGCACAGCCACTGGCTCGGGCACCGGCACAGGCACTGGCACGGGCGGCGGCGCCACATCGCCGTACTCCCCGCCGAACCCCCCGCCGCACACGCCGCCGAGCACCCCGCCCGGCACGCCGCCTCCGACCACCTGATCAAGGCGACACGGCACAACGACGGACGGCCGCGGAGCAGACCCGCTCCCGGCCGTCCGCCGTCGTGCAGGCGCTACGACCAGGTCGCGACGAGATACCCCACGCCGTACGGCGCGCTCTCGTACAGCAGCGCCCCGGACAGCCCGGCACCCTCCGCGGCGCCCGCGAGAACTTGCCAGGGCGCCCGGCCGGACGCCTTGAGCTCGGACGCCAGCTCGGCGTCCAGCCCCCTGAGCGCGCCCAGGTCCGCCGCGCCCAGCGCCCGCGCGACGGCGGCGTCGAAGGGTTCCGCGCGCTCGTCGAGGTAGCCGGGTGCCTTGAGCGTGCGACAGGCGCTGGCGTCGCCCATCACCAGCATCGCCACCCGGTCCGGGCCCGCGGCGATCTCCCTTCCCACTTCGATACACCGCTCGGCGGCCAGAGGTTCCCCCACCCCCAGTCCCTCGACCGGGGCATCGGCCCATCCGACCCGCTCCAGCAGCCACGCCGCCACCGCCAGCGACGCCGGCAGCTCACGCCCGGACCCGGCCGCCGTTCCCAGCTGTACGTCGACTTCCACGCCGAAGCCCCGGAAGGAGCCCCGCGACCCCGCCGGGAACGTCCCGCGCCCCTCCGCCTCGGCGGGCCCGACGACCAGCAGCCGGTCGGGCCGCGCGGCGGCCAGCACCCCGAGCGCGTCCGCGCACGCGGCACGCGCGGCGTCCAGCTCGGGCGCCGCCGCCGAGGCGACCTCGGGCACGAGCAGGGGCGGACAGGGACAGACGGCGGCGGCGACAAGCATGATCGGCAGCGTAACCCCGCCCGACCGCGGACGTCAGCCGAGGCCCGCGCGAACCCCGGGCGTCAGTCGAGGCCCCGGGCCACTGCAGGCGCAGTCGAGGCCCGCGCGAACCCCGGGCGTCAGCCGAGGACTGCGCCACCACGGTCATCAGTGGAGGCACGCGCTACCCCAACCGTCAGCGGAGGCCCGCCCCACCGCAGCGCAGTACAGGCCCGCGCGAATCCCGCTCATCAGTCGAGGTACGCGCTACCCCAGCCGACAACCGGGCCCACCCCACCGCAGGCGCAGCACAGGCCCGCGCGAACCCCGCTCATCAGTCCAGGCCAGCCCTACCCCAGCCGACAACCGGGCCCACCCCACCGCAGGCGCAGCACAGGCCCGCGCGAACCCCGCTCATCAGTCGAGGCCAGCGCTACCCGCTACCCCAGCCGACAACCGGACCCGCCCCACCGCAGCCGACAACCGACGCCCACCCCGCCCCCGCAGGCGCAGCCGAGGTCCGCCCCACTCCAGCCGTCAGCCGAGGGCGCAGCCTCCGGTGGTCGCCGGCAGTGGCTCCGGGGCGCCGATCGTCGGCAGGCCCAGCATCACGCCCGCCGGCTCGGCCGCCGCCGCGGCGGTGCGCTTCTGCCAGGCGTCGCCCGCGCGCGTGCGGCGCACGGAGAGGACGTCGCCCTCGGCCAGGAGGTGGTGGGGGGCGGCGTAGGTGATATCGACCGTGACCACGTCACCGGGGCGGACCTCCTGGTCCGGCTTGGTGAAGTGGACCAGGCGGTTGTCGGCGGCGCGGCCGGAGAGGCGGTGGGTGGCGCCGTCCTTGCGGCCCTCGCCCTCCGCGACCATCAGCTCCAGCGTGCGGCCGACCTGCTTCTTGTTCTCCTCCCAGGAGATCTCCTCCTGAAGGGCGACGAGACGCTCGTAGCGCGCCTGGACGACCTCCTTGGGGATCTGGTTCTCCATGGTCGCGGCCGGGGTGCCGGGGCGCTTGGAGTACTGGAAGGTGAACGCCTGGGCGAAGCGGGCCTCGCGGACCACGTGCATCGTCTGCTCGAAGTCCTCCTCGGTCTCGCCGGGGAAGCCCACGATGATGTCGGTGGTGATCGCGGCGTGCGGGATCGCGGCCCGCACGTTCTCGATGATCCCGAGGTAACGGTCCTGCCGGTACGAGCGGCGCATCGCCTTCAGGACGGTGTCCGAACCGGACTGGAGCGGCATGTGCAGCTGCGGCATCACGTTCGGGGTCTCCGCCATCGCCGCGATCACGTCGTCCGTGAAGTCGCGGGGGTGCGGGGAGGTGAACCGGACCCGCTCCAGGCCCTCGATCTTCCCGCAGGCCCGCAGCAGCTTGCTGAACGCCTCGCGGTCGCCGATGTCGCTGCCGTAGGCGTTGACGTTCTGCCCGAGCAGCGTGATCTCGGAGACGCCCTCGGCGACCAGCACCTCGACCTCGGCGAGGACGTCGCCGGGGCGGCGGTCCTTCTCCTTGCCGCGCAGGGCCGGGACGATGCAGAAGGTGCAGGTGTTGTTGCAGCCGACCGAGATCGACACCCAGGCCGCGTAGGCGCTCTCGCGCCGGGTCGGCAGGGTCGACGGGAACGCCTCCAGCGACTCGGCGATCTCGACCTGTGCCTCCTCCTGCACGCGGGCGCGCTCCAGCAGGACGGGCAGCTTGCCGATGTTGTGCGTGCCGAAGACGACGTCCACCCAGGGCGCCTTCTTCACGATGGTGTCGCGGTCCTTCTGCGCCAGGCAGCCGCCGACCGCGATCTGCATCCCGGGCCGCGAGGCCTTCCTCGGCGCGAGGCGTCCGAGGTTGCCGTAGAGCCGGTTGTCGGCGTTCTCACGGACGGCGCAGGTGTTGAAGACGACGACGTCGGCATCACCGTCGGCATCCTCGGGGGCGCGGACGTAACCGGCCTCCTCGAGCAGTCCGGACAATCGCTCGGAGTCGTGGACGTTCATCTGGCACCCGTAGGTGCGCACCTCATACGTTCGCTTGACGTCCACGGCGTGGCTCCGGTCGATGCTGCTCATGGCACAAGGGTAAGGGCGCGCCGGGAGCGCCCTTCCCGGCCGCCGCCTCAGGGCTCGATCAGCCCGGCCCGGATCGCGTACCGCGTCAGCTCCAGGCGGTCCCGCACGCCCAGCTTCTGCAGCAGGTTGGCCCGGTGCCGCTCGACGGTCTTCGCGCTGATGAAGAGCAGCTCGCCGATCTCCTTGGAGGTGTGCCCCTCGGCGACCAGCTTGAGGATCTCCTCCTCGCGCTCGGTCACGGGCCGTTCCGGCAGCCGGTCACCGCCGTGCAGCCGCTCCAGGTACGAGCGCACCAGGGCGCGTTCGGCCCCGGGGTAGATGAACGGTTCGTCGCGTACGGCCGCCCGGCAGGCCTCGACGAGATCGCGGTCGGCAACGGACTTGAGGACGTACCCGCCCGCGCCCGCCTTCAGCGCCTCGAAGAAGTACTGCTCGTTGTCGTACATGGTGAGGATCAGGATCCGCAGGTCCGGCAGTCGCCGGGAGAGTTCCCTGGCCGCCTGCAGGCCGGTCATGCGGGGCATGGCGATGTCCAGCACCGCGAGATCGACCTCGCGGGACCGGGCCAGCGCGACCGCCTCGGCACCGTCGGCGGCCTCGGCGACGACCTCCAGGTCCGGTTCGCCGTCCAGGATGAGCCGCACGCCCCGGCGCACGAGGGTGTGGTCGTCGGCCAGGAGCACCCGGATCGGCATCAGCGGCCTCCCGCAGCCCTGGCCGGCACCCGGATCGGCATCAGCGGCCTCCCGCGGCCCCGGCCGGCACCCGCAGCCGTATCTCGGTACCGCCGTCCGGTCCCGGCCCCACGGCCAGCTCCGCCCCCACCAGCAGCGCCCGCTCCCGCATCCCGCGGATTCCGGCGCCCTCGGGGCAATCCCCGACGCCCTTGCCGTTGTCGCGTACGACGAGTTCGACGCCGTAGGAGAGGGCGTGGAGCGTGATCTCCGCGCGGTCGGCGCCGGCGTGGCGGGCGGTGTTGGTCAGGCCCTCCTGGGCGACCCGGTAGAGCACGAGTTCGGACTCCTCGGTGAGCGGGGGCGCCTCGGCGGGCACGTGGTGGCGGACGGTCAGGCCGTGCGTGGTGAACTCGGCGGCGAGCGAACGCAGGGCGCTGACCAGGCCGAGTTCCTCCAGGACGCCGGGGCGCAGCCGGCGGGCGATGCGCCGGATCTCGTCGAGGCCGGCCCGGGTCGCCTCCTGCGCCTGGCCGACGTCCTCGCGCAGTTCCGCGGGCACCCGGTCGGCGACCCGCTTGAGCTGGAGCAGCACGGCGGTCAGGGTCTGGCCGACCTCGTCGTGCAGCTCCCGCGCGATCCGGTGGCGCTCCCGCTCCTGCGCGGACAGCGCGCGGGCGGCCCCGGCGGCCCGCTCGCTCTGCAACCGGTCGAGCATCGTGTTGTACGTCGTGATCAGCTCGGCCGCCTCGGCCGGTCCCGCGACCACCGCGCGGGCCCCGGGCCGCAGCAGGTCGGCGGCGGCCATGGCGCGGCCGAGCCGGTGCAGCGGGGCGAGGCCGAGACGCAGCACCAGGGCGTTGGCGACCAGCAGCAGCGCGAGGCCCGCGACGACGACCAGGGCCTCGGCCGGCAGCACGGGTGTCGAGACGCTGACCGGACCGAGCAGCAGGGCCGCGGCCACCACCAGGCCCGCGGCGTTGAGCGAGAAGATCCGCCAGAACAGGGACACGGGCGCGTTCCGGCTCCTTCCGGCTCTCCGGGGCATGGCCGTCACCAGCCTCGATGCTCGAGTCCGATCGCGTATATCCGTGACGACACCCATATCGCCACCGTACGGGGGCCTGGCAGCATGCCGACCGAGCCATCGAAACGATCACGAACGGCAAGGGGAACAAACGTGTCAGCTCCACGCCTGAAGCGGACGCCGCTGCCCGGCATCGGGGTCCAGTACGACCTCGTGACACGGGAACACCGCCATCTGTCCGTGGTGGCACACCGCGACGGCGGCCGCACGGTGAACGTGTACCGGGCCGACGATCCCGACTCGTGCCTGCAGTCGCTGCGGCTGACCGGCTCCGAGGCGGACTCGCTGATCGACGCCCTCAAGCCGTCCCACCACAGCGCGAGCCTGCTCTACACCACCGATCTGGGCCTGGTCGCCGAGCGGATCGAGGTGGCCGCGACCTCGCGCTGGAACGGCCGGCTGCTCGGCGACACCCGGATGCGCACCGAGACGGGCGCCTCCGTGGTGGCGGTGCTGCGCCGGGCCGAGGCGATCCCGTCCCCGGCGCCGGACTTCCGGCTGGTGGGCGGCGACACCCTGATCGTCATCGGCACCCGCGAGGGTGTGGACGCCGCCGCGTCGATACTCGGGCGGGAGTGAACCGGTGCACTCCGGCATCCTGCTGATCGAGTTCGGTTCGATCATCCTCGGTCTGGGTCTGCTCGGCCGGGCCGCCGCCCGCTTCCGGCTCTCGCCGATCCCGCTGTACCTGCTCGCGGGGCTGGCCTTCGGCGAGGGCGGGCTGCTGCCGCTCGGGGCCAGCGAGGAGTTCATCGCCGCGGGCGCGGAGATCGGCGTCATCCTGCTGCTGCTGATGCTGGGCCTGGAGTACACGGCCGGCGATCTCGTCACCAACCTCAAGGCCCACTACCCCGCCGGCCTCGTCGACTGCGCGCTCAACGCCGTCCCGGGCGCGCTGGCGGCCCTCCTGCTCGGCTGGGGCCCGGTGGCTGCCGTGGTGCTGGCGGGCGTCACCTGGATCTCCTCCTCGGGCGTCATCGCGAAGGTCCTGGGCGACCTGGGCCGGATCGGCAACCGCGAGACACCGGTGATCCTCAGCGTGCTGGTCCTGGAGGACCTGGCGATGGCGGTGTACCTGCCCATCGTCACGGCCCTGGTCGCCGGGGCGGGCCTGCTGGCGGGCAGTGTCACGCTGGCCGTCGCGCTGGGGGCGGCGGGACTCGTCCTGTTCGTCGCGGTCCGCTACGGCCGGGTCATCTCCCGTTACGTCTCCAGCGACGACCCGGAGAAGCTGCTGCTGGTGGTGCTGGGGCTGACCATCCTGGTCGCGGGCGTCGCGCAGCAGCTCCAGGTGTCCGCGGCGGTGGGCGCCTTCCTGGTGGGCATCGCCCTGTCCGGGGAGGTGGCGGAGGGCGCGCACACCCTGCTCAGCCCGTTGCGGGACCTGTTCGCCGCGGTGTTCTTCGTCTTCTTCGGCCTCCACACCAACCCGGCGAGCATCCCCCCGGTCCTGCTGCCCGCCCTCGCGCTCGCGGTGGTGACGGCGGCGACGAAGATCGCCACGGGGTACTGGGCGGCGCGCCGGGCGGGCATCTCCGTCAAGGGCCGCTGGCGCGCGGGCGGTGCCCTGGTGGCCCGCGGCGAGTTCTCCATCGTCATCGCGGGGCTGGCGGTGAGCGCGGGTATCGAGCCGTCGCTGGGGCCCCTGGCCACGGCCTACGTCCTCATCCTGGTGATCGTCGGCCCGCTGACGGCACGGTTCACGGAGCCGGTGGCGATGTGGTGGACGGACCGCGGACCGGCGGTGCGCAGGCGGCAGGAATCCCGGCGGTACGAGGAATCGGAGGCCCCGGTGGCCGACGTATAGCGGCGGCCGCGCGGCGCCGCCCCTGGTCAGGGGGGTGAAGGGCCTGGCAGTATCGCCGCATGCCCACGCTGTTCCCCTCTGTCGGCAGGCGCCGGGCCCTTCAGGGCGCGGTCGCCGGCTTCGTCGCGCTCGGGCTGCTGCTGTGGTGGCTGCTGCCGCTGGGCGAGGACCCGCCGAGCGGGACGATCACCTTCAGCACGGGCACCGAGGCCGGGGTGTACCACGAGTACGGCGAGCGGCTCCAGAAGGAGCTCGCCAAGGACATGCCGGGCCTGACGGTCAAGCTGAAGACGAGCGACGGCTCACTGGCGAACGTGCGCAGTGTGGCAACCGGGAACGCCGACGTGACCATCGCCGCGGCCGACGCGGTGGACACGTACGAGACCGACGGCGGCACCGGCGCGGACCTGCTGCGCGGGGTGGCGCGGCTGTACGACGACTATGTGCAGCTGGTCGTCCCGCCGGACTCCGACATCGAGTCCGTCGCGGACCTGCGGGGCAAGCGGGTGGCCATAGGGCTGCCGAACTCGGGTGTGCGGCTGATCGCCAACCGGGTGCTGCGGGCGGCGGGCATCGACCCGGCGAAGGACATCACGCCCCGCTCCGACGGCATCGACACCGGACCGAAGCGGCTGGGCTCCGACCTGGACGCGTTCTTCTGGTCCGGCGGCCTGCCCACGCGCGGGCTGCGGGAGCTGGCCGAGACCTCCGCCTTCCGGTTCGTGCCGATCGAGTCCTCGATGGTCGCCCGGGTGCACGCGCAGGGCGGCGCCACCCGCTACTACCGGGCCACCAACATGCCGGAATCGGCCTACAAGACGATTCAGAACGGCTCCACGGTCGCGACCATGGCCGTCTCCAACCTGCTGGTGACCCGCAAGGACCTGGACCCCCGGCTCACCGAGTGGCTGACCCGGACCGTGCTCGACAGCCGGGACGGCATCGGTGCCCACGTCCACTCCGCACAACTGGTCGACGTACGCACCGCGATCTACACCGACCCCCTGCCGCTGCACGAGGGCGCCCGGCGCTACTACCGCTCGGTCAAGCCGTAGCCTCGCTGCGCGGCACCCGCACCGTCACCTTCAGCCCGTGCGGCTCGTGATGGCCGTACGCGATCGATCCGCCGCCCGCCGAGAGCAGGGCCCGGGAGATGGACAGGCCCAGGCCGGAGCCCTTGACGTTCTGATGGCGGCCGCTGCGCCAGAAGCGGTCGCCGATGCGGACCAGTTCCTCGTCGGTCAGCCCGGGCCCGCGGTCGGCGACCACGACGGTCGCGCTGTCGCCGTTGGAGGCGACCACCACCTCGACCCGCTCGCCCCGCGGGGTGAACTTCACGGCGTTGTCGATCACCGCGTCCAGCGCGGACGACAGCGCCACCGGGTCCACCCAGGCGGTGGTGGCCGGGCAGTCCCCGGCCAGCTCGACCCCCTTCGCCGCGGCCGTCGGCGACCAGGCGGCGACCCGCTCGGCGGTCAGCGCACCGATGTCGGTGAGCCGCAGGTCGGCGGCGGTGTGCTCGGCGAGCGCGAGGTCGAGCAGGCCGTCCAGGACCTGGGCGAGACGCTTGCCCTCGGCCTGGACCGAGGCGATCTCCTGATTACCCTCGGGCAGTTCGAAGGCGAGCAGCTCGATCCGCAGCAGCAGCGCGGCGAGCGGGTTGCGCAGCTGGTGCGAGGCGTCGGCGACGAAGGCGCGCTGCTGCTCCAGGACGCCCTCGACGTTGTCCGCCATCTCGTTGAACGACCGGGCCAGGCGCTGGAGTTCCGGCGGTCCGCCGGCCGCCGCGACCCGGGACTTCAGCGCGCCGCTCGCGATGGCGTGGGTGGTGGCGTCCAGGACGCGTACGGGTCTGAGCACCCAGCCGGTGAGCCGCAGCGCGGCGCCGACGGCGAGCAGCATCGCGGCGAACTCGCCCGCGGCGATGACCAGCCAGCCGTACAGGATGCGCGAGCGCATGTCCCCGGTGGGCGAGTCGGTGACGACGACCGCGACGACATCGCCGTCCCGGACCACCGGTGAGGCGACGACCAGGCGGTTGCGCTGCCAGGGCCACACCTGCCGCGGGTCATGGCTGCGCCGGCTGAGCAGCGCCTCCTCGAAGGCGTCGCGCACCTCGCCCGAGTCGGGCAGGAACCAGGTCCGCGGGGCGTTGGCCAGCGGGGCGTCGCCGGGCAGGAAGACACCGGCCCGGATGCCGTATACGCCGTGGTAGCTCTCCAGCTCCCGGCTCAGGGTGCGGCCCTCGTCGCGCGGGCCCTCGGGAGTGTCCATGACGGACCGGGCCATGGCGGCGAAGTAGGCCGTGTCGTCGATGCGGTCGACGACCACCTTCTGCTGCTGGGCGGCGGCCAGGCTGACGGCGAGCGGCACCCCGAGCGCCAGCAGTACGGCCGCCATCAGAACGATCAGCAGCGGAAGGAGTCGTGTGCGCACCCGTCCCCGCTAGGCGGCCGGGGCGACGAGCCGGTAGCCGACCCCGCGCACGGTCTCGATCAGGGCCGGCATCCGCAGCTTGGCCCGCAGGGACGCCACATGCACCTCCAGGGTGCGTCCGGTCCCCTCCCAGCTGGTCCGCCACACCTCGCTGATGATCTGCTCCCGGCGGAAGACCACGCCGGGCCGCTGGGCGAGCAGGGCCAGCAGGTCGAACTCCTTGCGGGTCAGCTGGACGACCGAGCCGTCCACGCTGACCTGCCGGGTGGGCAGTTCGATGTGCACCGGGCCCAGGCGCAGCACGGTGTCGCCGCCGGCCGCGGGGTCGTCGTGGACGGAGCGCCGGCTGACGGCGTGGATCCGGGCGAGCAGCTCACCGGTGTCGTACGGCTTGACCACGTAGTCGTCGGCACCGAGGTTGAGGCCGTGGATGCGGGAGCGGACGTCGGAGCGCGCGGTGACCATGATCACCGGGGTGCTGGTGCGCTTGCGGATCTTGCCGCAGACCTCGTAGCCGTCCTGGTCGGGCAGGCCCAGGTCGAGCAGGACGACGCCGAAGCCGGCGCCCTCCGGGACGAGCGCCTGCAGGGCCTCCTCGCCGCTGCGGGCGTGCGTGACGTCGAAGCCGTGCCGGGCCAGGACCGCGGACAGGGCGGCGGCGACATGGTTGTCGTCCTCGACGAGGAGCAGTCGCATCCCGTCTCCCTCCTGTTCATCGGCCGTACGGGTGACCTCACTACACACGAAGCGTGCACGCGCGCGCGTGCACCCTGGCAGTCACGCTGATGGACGAGGACGCCGTCAAGTGGGTTCCGGTTGCGCGGAGCTTGTCGTTACCCACCCGGTACGCGCCCAGGTCTCCGGGGCTACGACACGTGTCTGATTGCTACCGGATCGTGATGCTCAAATTCCCCTCAGGACTAATGACGCAGGTCGGATACGGTTATTAGTGTCCTCCGAAACCGAGGAGGACGGAGCCTGAGAGCGATGACCGAAGTATCGGTGGCCAAGGAAGACGTGGCTGCGACCGGCGACCTGGTCGTCCTGAAGAGTGTCAACAAGCATTTCGGCGCGTTGCACGTGCTCCAGGACATCGACCTGACGATCGCCCGCGGCGAGGTCGTCGTGGTCATCGGGCCCTCCGGGTCCGGGAAGTCCACCCTGTGCCGCACCATCAACCGCCTGGAGACGATCGACTCGGGGACGATCGTCATCGACGGCAAACCGCTGCCCGACGAGGGCAAGGAGCTGGCCCGGCTGCGCGCCGACGTCGGCATGGTCTTCCAGTCGTTCAATCTCTTCGCGCACAAGACGGTGCTCGAGAACGTCATGCTGGGCCAGATCAAGGTCCGCAAGGCGGACAAGAAGCAGGCCGAGGAGAAGGCCCGCGGCCTGCTCGACCGGGTGGGTGTGGCGAACCAGGCGGACAAGTACCCCGCCCAGCTCTCCGGCGGCCAGCAGCAGCGCGTGGCCATCGCACGCGCCCTGGCGATGGACCCGAAGGTCATGCTCTTCGACGAGCCGACCTCGGCCCTCGACCCGGAAATGATCAACGAGGTGCTGGAGGTCATGCAGCAGCTCGCCCGGGACGGCATGACCATGATCGTCGTCACCCACGAGATGGGCTTTGCCCGTTCGGCCGCCAATCGTGTGGTGTTCATGGCGGACGGGCGGATCGTCGAAGAGGCTGTGCCGGACCAGTTCTTCAGCAACCCGCGCAGCGACCGTGCCAAGGACTTCCTGTCCAAGATCCTGCACCACTGACGACGCACCGGCGCTCTCGCAGGCCCTGCGTCACCGCACCGACGGCTCGCATCTCTTCACCAGACAAAGGATGTTCACCATGAAGCTCCGCAAGGTCACCGCCGCGGCGGCCGCTGCGCTCGTCCTCTCCCTCACCGCGACGGCCTGTGGCGGCGACGACAAGGACAGCGACAGCGCCGACACCGGCTCGGGCGGCGGCGACAAGATCAAGATCGGTATCAAGTACGACCAGCCCGGTCTGGGCCTGAAGGAGCCCGACGGTTCCTTCTCCGGCTTCGACGTGGACGTCGCCACCTACGTGGCGAAGGAGCTCGGTTACGAGCCGAACCAGATCGAGTGGATCGAGACCAAGAGCGCCGACCGCGAGAACGCGCTCGCCCGTGGCGACGTCGACTTCATCGCCGCGACCTACTCCATCACCGACGAGCGCAAGGAGAAGGTCGACTTCGCCGGCCCGTACCTGCTGGCCCACCAGGACCTGCTGGTCAAGGCGGACTCGGACATCACTGAGGGCACCGATCTCAACGGCAAGAAGCTGTGCTCGGTGGTCGGCTCGACCTCGGCGCAGAACATCCAGGACGAGATCGCTCCCAAGGCCCAGCTGAGGGAGTACGGCACGTACTCGGAGTGCATCGCCGGTCTGCAGAGCGGCGCCGTCGACGCCGTGACCACCGATGACTCGATCCTCGCCGGCTTCGCCGCGCAGGAGCAGTACAAGGGCCAGTTCAAGCTCGCCGGCCTGAAGCTGAGCAACGAGAACTACGGCATCGGCGTCAAGAAGGGCGACACCGAGACCGTGAACAAGATCAACGACGCGCTGGAGAAGATGGTCGGCGACAACGCCTGGGAGACGGCCGTCAAGGACAACTTCGGTCCGGCCGACTACAAGAACGAGCCCGCCCCGAAGATCGGGAACATCGTTCAGTAACGCGGACATCGCCCTCACGCGCCGCCGCCGTCGGCCCGACCTCACGGCGGCGGCGCGGCACGTCAGCACGGCGGCGGCCCGACACGACCGCCCCCGTGCACCACGTTCGCCACACACCCGGAAGCGCGGGAGATCGTGTTCGACTTTCTTTCTGACTATGACGACCCGAGCCTGCTCGGCGCCTTCTGGGTGACGGTGCAGCTCACCATTTTCTCCGGCATCGGCTCCCTGGTCTGGGGCACCCTCCTGGCGGCCATGCGGGTCAGCCCGGTTCCCCTGATGCGCGGCTTCGGAACCGCCTATGTGAACTTCGTCCGGAACATCCCCCTGACCGTCATCATCGTCTTCACCTCGCTCGGCCTCGCCGACATCTTCGGGATGACGATGGGCGCGCCCGACGACTTCAAGGCCCAGGGCTTCCGCCTGGCGATCCTCGGTCTGGTCGCGTACACGGCCGCCTTCGTCTGTGAGGCGCTGCGCTCCGGCATCAACACCGTCCCGGTGGGCCAGGCCGAGGCGGCACGTGCCCTCGGTTTCAGCTTCAGCCAGGTGCTCGCGCTCATCGTGCTGCCGCAGGCGTTCCGCTCGGTCATCGGCCCGCTCGCCAACGTGCTGATCGCGCTGACCAAGAACACCACGGTGGCGGCCACCATCGGCGTGGCCGAGGCGGCCCTGCTGATGAAGGAAATGATCGAGAACGAGGCTCAGACGCTGCTCATCGGCGCGGTCTTCGCCTTCGGTTTCGTGGTACTGACCCTGCCCACCGGCCTGATCCTCGGCTGGCTGAGCAAGCGACTGGCGGTGAAGCGGTGACTTCGGTTCTGTACGACGCGCCCGGCCCCAAGGCCAAGCGGCGCAACCTGATCTTCTCGGCCGTCTTCGTCGTCCTGCTCGCCCTGTTGCTGTGGTGGATCTGGCGGACGATGGACGACAAGGGCCAGCTGAAGTGGTCCCTGTGGAAGCCGTTCACCGAGTCCGAGGCCTGGACGACGTATCTGCTGCCCGGTCTCGGCGACACCCTCAAGGCCGCGACGCTGGCCATGATCATCGCCCTGCCCCTGGGCGCCTTCTTCGGCATCTCCCGGATGTCCGACCACCGCTGGGTGCGGATGCCGGCCGGCGCCGTGGTCGAGTTCTTCCGGGCGATCCCGGTCCTGCTGCTGATGCTGTTCGCCAACGAGTTCTACGCTCGCTACACGGACGTCAGCAGTGCGGACCGCCCCCTCTACGCGGTCGTCACCGGCCTGGTGCTCTACAACGCCTCGGTCCTCGCCGAGATCGTCCGCGCGGGCATCCTCGCCCTGCCCAAGGGGCAGACGGAGGCCGCGCAGGCGATCGGTCTGCGCAAGGGCCAGACGATGTCCACCATCCTGCTGCCGCAGGCCGTGACGGCGATGCTCCCGGCCATCGTCAGCCAGCTCGTCGTCATCGTGAAGGACACCGCGCTGGGCGGCGTGATGCTCGGCTTCACCGAGCTGCTGAACGCGCGCGGCACCCTCGCGGCCAACTACGCGAACGTCATTCCCAGCTTCATCGTGGTGGCGGTCGTCTACATCGTCCTGAACTTCATCCTGACCAGCTTCGCGAGCTGGCTGGAGGCGAGGCTGCGGCGCAGCAAGCGCAGTACGGGGGCGGTGCTCGGTGCGGAGGACGTGGACGAGCTCAACGCCGCGGAGATCGGCACCCCCGGCACTGGCAAGGGCGGCATCACCTGACGCACGGTCACGTGACCCGAGGGACACGCTGAGCATGACGTGAACGACACGGAGGCAGTGGCATGATCGCCACTGTCTCCGTCACTTGACGCAAGCACCGGCAATGGGTTGCATACGTTCTGTGATCGTGCACCCTGCTCCAACCTCCTGTTCACACGCGTCCTCCGGGACATCTCTGCGGGCAGGGGGCACCACGCCGTGGACCCGGTGATCATCGTCGGTGCGGGGCCCGTCGGGCTCACGCTCGCCCTGGCGCTGGCGCGTCAGGAGGTGCCGTCGGTCGTACTCGACGAAGGACCCGGCAAGGACGAACCCCGCCCGGCACGCACCGTCGTGCTGCGCGAGGACAGCGCCGCCCTGATGGAGCGGCTGACCGGACTGCCGGTCGGGCAGGCGGGCTGCCGTTGGGCCGGATGGCGGTCGATGCGGCGCAAGCAGGTGATGCGCGAGGTCTCCTTCGACGACTCGGCGCCCGTGCACATCGCCCAGCACGTCCTGACCGGCGCCCTGCGCGCGGCACTGGCCGGTGAACGGCTGGTGCGGATCGCCGTGGACAGCCGGCTCGACGGCATCGAGCAGGAGCCGGCCGGCGTCACCGCCCGCACCCGCGGCCCCAAGGGCACCTGGTGGCGAGGCAGCTACCTGGTCGGCTGCGACGGCCCCCGCTCCACCGTGCGCAAGCTCCAGGACATCCGCTTCCCCGGCCGTACGGCCGTCGAACGGTACGCCGTCGCCGCGCTGCGCACCGAACTCCCCTGGACCGACGAGGCGTTGCTGCACCGGATGCCCCCGTGGCGGACCTCGGGCCCCTCGGCCGGCGAGGTCACCGCGCGCCCGCTGCCGGACGGGGCCTGGCGCCTGGACTGGCTGCTCCCGCCGGGCAAGGACCTGGTCACCCCCGAGCTGCTGGTCACCCGGGTCCGGGAGACGCTCGCGGGCTGGACGGACGGCTCGACACCGCCGTACGAACTCCTCGACACCGGCGTCCACACCGTGCACCACCGGCTGGCCCGGCGCTGGCGGGCCGGGCGGGTGTTTCTCGCCGGGGACGCGGCGCATCTGCTCGGGGCGCTCGGCACGCACGGGCTCGACGAAGGGCTCCGGGACGCCGACAACCTCGCCTGGAAGCTGGCGCTGGCCTGGCATCACGGGCCGCACGAGGCGCTGCTGGACAGCTACCAGACGGAGCGGCGCGCGGTCGTCGCCGCCCGGCTGCGCGCCGCCGACCAGGCGCTCCCGCTGCTGCGCGGCGGCGGGGGCCTGCGGGCGTACGTCCCCGGATCGGCCCGGGGCCATGACGCGCTGCTCGCGGAGGGCCACTTGGGGCACGGGGCGCTGGGTGCGCCGGGGGCGTACGCCGACTCGCCGCTCACGCCCCGGCACCTGGAGGGCGAGGTGTCCCTCGACACCCCGGTGGGCGCGCCGGTCGCCGATGTACGGGTGACCGCGGAAGACGGCTCGTTCGTACGGCTGCGGGACCGGCTCGGCCGGGGGGCGCTGCTGGTGCTGCTGATCGCGCCGGGCACGGGGGTGTGGGACCGCAAGCACTGGGTGACCGCCGGGATCATGCCGCGGCTCGCGGCGGCCGTGACGGCGCTGCCGCATCCGGCGGAGCTGCTGGTCGCCGAGAGCTATCCGGGCGCCGCCGCCCACACGGTCCTGCTCATCCGGCCCGACGGCCACCTCGTCACGGCGCTCGGCGGGGTGCGCCCGGCCGACCTGTACGCGGCGGCGGAGGCCACCCTGGGCGGCCCGGTCCCGTCCGAGGCGGAGGCCACGGCGGGGTCGCGCTGAGCGGCCCCCAAGGCGTCACCGTCCACATGGTGACGGTGAGTTGACCGGTCCGCACCTCCATGGTGTACTCCGGATCATGACCGACACCTGTGTGCACCTGTGGCGGAAGGTCCATGTGGACCTCGTCCGCTATGCGGGCTGCATGTGTACCCGGTCCTGCTGAATTCGCATCTCTCCTCACCCGCGCGCACCGCCGTCGTGCCGTCGCGCGCTCCCCGCGAACCCTCATCAGGACGGTCGACGTGTCTGTCTCCCCCTCCCCTTCCGTGTCCACCTCCGCCGCGCCCACGCAGGCGGACCTCCTCGATTTCGTACGGCGCACCGCGGCCGACGCCGAGTTGATCGCCTCGCTCCCGCTCGACCCCGAGGGCCGCACCTGGGTGCGCCTGGAGGGCCCCGCCGGCAGTGAGGCGTGGCTGATCGGCTGGCCGCCGGGCTCGGGCACCGGCTGGCACGACCACGCGGACTCGGTCGGCGCCTTTGTGACGGCGGCCGGTGAGCTGACGGAGAACTCGCTCGCCGCCCGGCTGCCCACGGACGGCTGGAGGACCCTGGAACTCAGCGAGGACGTCGACCGGGAGCGGCGGCTGCCGGCCGGCAAGGGCCGCTCCTTCGGCCACCACCATGTCCACGAGGTCCTCAACGAGTCCCTCGACCGGCACGCGGTCTCCGTGCACGCCTACTATCCGCCGCTGCCCCGGATCCGCCGCTACAGCCGCAGCGGGCCGATCCTGCGTCTGGAGCAGGTGGAGCGGCCGGAGGACTGGCAGTGAGCGGCGGACGGCCCCTCGGCGGCAACGGGTCCTTCAGCGACAACGGGTCCGAACGGCCGGTGGGCATCGACGAGTTGCTGGAGCGGGTGCGCGCGGGCTACGTGCGCGTCGGGCCCCGCGAGGCCTACGAGGCCGCTCGCTCCGGTGAGGCGCTGCTGGTGGACATCCGGTACGCGGCGCTGCGGGAGCGTGACGGGGTGATCCCGGGGGCGCTGGTGATCGAGCGCAATGAGCTGGAGTGGCGGCTGGATCCGCGCGGGAGCCACAAGGTGCCGGAGGCGAACAGCCATGACCTGCGGGTGGTGCTGTTCTGCAACGAGGGATACGCGTCCAGTCTGGCGGCGGAGTCGCTGCACCGGCTGGGGCTGCACCGGGCGACCGATCTGACCGGCGGGTTCCAGGCCTGGCGGGCGGCGGGGCTGCCGGTGACGGCTCCCGGGCGGGGTGCGCCTCACAGGACGTCGGGCGGGCAGTAGAGCGGCGCCGTGTCCGCCCGCTCAACCCTCCCGGGAACGCAAGGTAAGCCTGCGCCGCCTGCACTCCGCGAGGCACCTGGTGCCCCGCGTCAGTATCCCTCGCCCTCCAGGAACTCCGTGTCCTCCCCCTCCGCCTCCAGCGCCTGCCGGACCACCCGCAGCGCCATCCCCTCGGGATACCCCTTGCGGGCCAGCATCCCGGCGAGTCGGCGCAGGCGCTTGTCGCGGTCGAGGCCCCGGGTGGACCGGAGCTTGCGGTCGACGAGCTCGCGCGCGGTCGCCTCCTCCTGCTCCGAGTCCAGCTGGCCGACGGCCGCGTCGATCAGTGTGGAGTCGACGCCCTTGGTGCGCAGCTCCCGGGCGAGCGCCCGCCGGGCCAGCCCCCGTCCGTGATGCCGGGACTCCACCCAGGCGTCCGCGAACGCGCTGTCGTTGATCAGCCCGACCTCCTCGAACCGCGACAGCACCTCCTCCGCGGCCTCGTCCGGGATCTCCCGCTTGCGCAGGGCGTCGGCGAGCTGCTTGCGGGTGCGCGGAGTCCCGGTGAGCAGGCGCAGGCAGATCGCCCGTGCCCGCTCCACCGGGTCTCCCGGAGGCTCCCCCTGCTCGGCCCTCGACGAGGCAGAGGTGCCTCCGTCCTCACCGGACGGCTCTTCGCGACCGCGCCGACGACGCCCCCGGGCGCCGCCCGCGCCACGTGCCCCGCCGGCTCTGCGGCGCGAACCGCCGGCGAGCTCATCGGCCTCCGACGCCGGGCCACCGCCTGCCCGGCGCCCGCCGCCGTACGGTCCGTCCGGGCCGGGGGCGCCGGCCTCGTCGTACGCCGCGCCGTCCGTCCCGGTGGCACCTCCCACGCCCCTCCCGTGCCACTCCCCCGGCGGGTCGGGGCAGGCGTACTCGGCCCAGTCCGTTCGTCGTGTCACGGGTCAGCTCTTGGCTGCGGCGGCCTTGGACTTGGTGGCCTTGGCCGCGGCCGGAGCGGGCACCGTCTTGGCGGCGTCGTCCGGGGCGGCGGACACCGCGGCGTCCGCGCCCGGCTCGGCGGCCGGCTCCACCGGACGCACACCGACGCCCAGCTTCTCCTTGATCTTCTTCTCGATCTCGTTGGCCAGGTCGGGGTTGTCCTTCAGGAAGTTGCGCGCGTTCTCCTTGCCCTGGCCGAGCTGGTCGCCCTCGTACGTGTACCAGGCACCGGCCTTGCGGACGAAGCCGTGCTCCACGCCCATGTCGATCAGGCCACCCTCGCGGCTGATGCCGTGGCCGTAGAGGATGTCGAACTCGGCCTGCTTGAAGGGCGGCGCGACCTTGTTCTTGACGACCTTGACGCGGGTACGGTTGCCGACCGCGTCGGTGCCGTCCTTCAGCGTCTCGATGCGGCGGATGTCGAGTCGCACCGAGGCGTAGAACTTCAGCGCCCGGCCACCGGTGGTGGTCTCCGGGGAGCCGAACATCACGCCGATCTTCTCGCGGAGCTGGTTGATGAAGATCGCGGTCGTCTTGGACTGGTTGAGCGCGCTGGTGATCTTTCGCAGCGCCTGGCTCATCAGACGGGCCTGGAGACCGACGTGGCTGTCGCCCATCTCGCCCTCGATCTCCGCGCGCGGCACGAGCGCCGCGACGGAGTCGATGACGATGAGGTCGAGGGCACCGGAGCGGACCAGCATGTCCACGATCTCCAGGGCCTGCTCGCCGTTGTCCGGCTGGGACAGGATCAGGTTGTCGATGTCGACGCCGAGCTTCTGCGCGTACTCGGGGTCGAGGGCGTGCTCCGCGTCCACGAACGCGACCTGGCCGCCGGCCTTCTGCGCGTTCGCCACCGCGTGCAGGGTCAGGGTCGTCTTGCCCGAGGACTCGGGGCCGTAGACCTCGATGACGCGGCCGCGCGGCAGACCGCCGACGCCGAGGGCCACGTCGAGCGCGGTCGACCCGGTCGGGATGACCTCGATGGGCTCCTTCGACCGCTCGCCCATGCGCATGACCGCGCCCTTGCCGAATTGCCGTTCAATCTGTGCGAGTGCGGCATCCAGGGCCTTCTCGCGGTCGGTTCCTGCCATGGGTTCCACCCGATTTGCTTGAGTCGATCGCTTCACGTCAAAGACGCTAACGCCTGCCACTGACAATGCGCCCTGACGCCCGTCCGGCCTGTGGATAACTCGGGCACTTCCCCGTCGAAACCAGGGCAATCCACCCGCCGAGCGTCTTGCCGGAGCCTCCATAAGAATGGATGTTCGAATTACGTGTCAAGCGCGCCACGCAGGGCCCCGACCGCTCTCCCGGGTCCCCCGAGCCCTGCGGTTCTATCGTGCGGTCATGACCATCGAGGTGCGTCCCGCGTCGGTCTTCGAGGATGTCCGGGCCGTGCTCGGCCCGAAGTCGCCCGGAGCCAACGTCTGCTGGTGTCTGAGCTACCGGATCCCGTCCAGGCTCAACAACGAACTCCGCGGCCCGGCCCGTGGCGAGTACGTCGCCGAGCTGTGCCGGGCCGACCCTCCTCCCGGCGTGATCGCCTACGACGGCGACGAGCCGGTCGGCTGGGCCGCCGTGGCACCGCGCGCGGAGACCTCCTTCGCCCGCAACCGCAAGATCCCGCACGTCGACGAGGTGCCGGTCTGGTCACTGTGGTGCGTCCGGGTCCGCCCCGGCCACCGCAAGCAGGGAATCTCGCACGCCCTCATCGAGGGCGCCGTGGAGTTCGCCCGCGCGCACGGCGCTCCGGTCGTCGAGGCGTACCCCCTCGACAACGGCGACGCGCGAGTCGATCTGACGATGGCGTACGCCGGTCTCCGCAAGAACTTCGAGCGCGCCGGGTTCGTCCACGTCGCCGACACCACTTCGGTGCTGGCCGGGCATCCTCGGGTCCTGATGCGGCTCGACCTGCGCTGAGCGGATCCTGATGGGCTCGAGTTGCGCTGAGCGGATCCTGATACGGCTCGAGCTGCGCTGAGGGCTCAGCCCTTGTCGTTCTCCGGGGCGGGGGCCTCTGCCGGTTGCCGGGCCCACACCCGCCACGCGCGCGTGAGCAGACCGGGGCCGCCCGTCCCGCGCGCCCGGTGCCCGTGCACACGGGGGTCGTCGGTGACGTCGTACCGCTTCACGTACGCCCCCAGGAACGCCTGGAGCGTGGCGATCGCCGGGATCGCGATCAGGGCACCCACCGCCCCCAGCAGAGCGGTGCCCGCGACGACGGAACCGAAGGCGACCGCGGGGTGCACGTCGACGGTCTTCGCGGTCAGCTTGGGCTGGAGCACGTAGTTCTCGAACTGCTGGTAGAGCACGACGAAGATCAGGACCCACAGCGCGTACCAGGGGTCCACCGTGAAGGCGATCAGCATGGGCAGGGCGCCCGCGAGATAGGTGCCGATGGTCGGGATGAACTGCGACACCAGACCCACCCAGACGGCGAGCACGGGCGCGTACGGCACGTCCAGCGACTGGAGCAGGACGTAGTGCGATATCCCGGAGATCAGTGCCATCAGACCGCGTGAGTACAGATAGCCGCCGGTCTTGTTCACCGCGATCTCCCACGCCCGCAGCACCTCGGCCTGCTTGGCGGGCGGCAGGACGGAGCACAGGGCACGGCGCAGTCGCGGGCCGTCCGCGGCGAAGTAGAACGAGAACAGCGTGATCGTCAGCAACTGGAACAGACCGCCGATGACCTGGGCGGACACATCGAGGACACCGGTCGCGCTGTTCTGCACGTAGTTGCGCAGCCAGTCCGAGCGCAGCAGGCCCTCCTGGATGTCCACCCGCTTCAGGTCGGTCTGGAAGTGGGCGTTGATCCAGTTGATCACGGAGTCGAGATAGGCCGGGAACTCCTCGACCATGGTGATGATCTGACCGGCGAGCATCGAGCCGAGGAGGGTGACGAAGCCGGCGGACACCCCGATCACAGCGAGGAACATCAGCGCGGTCGCCAGCCCCCGGCGCATCCCGCGGGCGGCCATCCAGCTCACCGCGGGCTCGATGGCCAGGGCCAGGAAGAACGCGATCACGATGTTGATCAGCAGCCCGGTGAGCTGGTGGAAGGCCCAGCTGCCGAGCTGGAAGGCACCGACGAGCGCGAGCGCGAGCACCATGGCGCGCGGCAGCCAGCGCGGCATGCGCGCGGGCGGCTGCGCGGCGTCGGCCGGCGGTTTGGCCGGCGGCGTCGTGCCGAACGGAGAGGGGTGCGGGGCGAGCCGCCCGGTGTCGTCAGTGGGTGCCACGGAGCAAGTCTCGCCCACGCCACCGACAATCGGACGCCGTCCTGCGATCTTCGTGACCTGTCAACGCTGTTCCTGGGGCACGTTCATGACCTGGCAGACGACCCGCCACACGTCCTTGGCCTCCCAGCCGCAGTCCAGCGCCTCACGCACGGTGCGTCCGCCGAGCTCCGACATCACGTGATCGCGCGCGAAGGTCTCGGCGTATCCCGCCGAACCGAAGTGCTCCGCCATCCGCTCCCAGAAGACCGTCAACCTCATGACATCAGTATCCCGCCCTGAGGGTGGGCCCTCGCCGGGACCCCTCGCCGAGACCGCTTTCCGGCCTACGGTCTGACGCATGGCCGAAACCGGAGCTTCCCCACTCCCCCAGACGCCCCCGGCGCACTCCCCGCTCTTCCGCGCCGAGCAGTTCGTGTGGCTCACCGCGCGCGTGCTGGAGCAGCGCCTCTTCGCGCACGACTTCCTGCACGGCGGCGCCGAGCAGGTGGAGACCGCACTGGACGCCTACCGCAATGACGACGGCGGTTACGGCCACGCGCTGGAACCCGATCTGCGCGGCCCGGTCAGCCAGCCGCTGCACACCGCGCACGCGCTGCGGGTGCTGGACGCGGTCGGACGCTGCGGCGGGCAGCGCGTGGAGCGCGTCTGCCGTTATCTGACGTCGGTCTCCACCGCGGAGGGCGCCCTGCCGGCGGTCCATCCCAGCCAGCGCGGCTACCCGGCGGCGCCGTTCATCCCGGTCGTGGACGACCCGCCGAGCGAGCTCCTGGCCACCGCGCCGGTGGTGGGGGTGCTGCACCGCAACGAGGTGTGGCACGCCTGGCTGTTCCGGGCGACGGACTTCTGCTGGCAGGCGGTGGAGTCCCTGGACAAGTCCCATCCGTACGAGATCGAGGCCGCGGTGGCCTTCCTGGACTCCGCGCCGGACCGCCCGCGCGCGGAGGCGGCCGCGGACCGGCTCGGCCGCCTGGTGCGCCAGCACCGGCTCGCGGCACTGGACCCCGGTGACCTCGCCGCCTATCCGGTGGCGCCCGGCTACGCCCCCACCGAGCACCACTTCCCGCACGACTTCGCGAGGAGTCCGCGATCGCTGGCACGCGCGTGGTTCACGGACGACGAGATGACCCGCTCACTGGACTTCCTCGCCGCCGACCAGCAGGCCGACGGCGGCTGGCCCGTCCGCTGGCGCAACTGGTCCCCGGCCCCCACCCTGGAGGCCCGCCCCCTGGTGACCATCACCGCCCTGCGCACCCTGAGAGCGTACGGCCGACCCATCGGCTGACCGGAGACCGCCCGAGGGCCTCGGACGGCCGGACCATCCGGTAACCCGACGCCGGCCAAGGGCCCACCCGCCCGGCAGCGAGGGCGGCCACCACCCGAGCCAAGCTGTCCCGCTGACGCCGGCCGGCGGAATCCAGAGCCTGGGGTCGGACCGGTCGTACGCCGACCGCCCCGACCGGCACAAGCTGCCGCCCTGACCGCCCGTCCGCCCCGGCCGTTTCCGGCCTGCGTCGGGCTGACCGGCGCCGGCCGCTGGCGCCGCGCGCCCACCCCCGCGCCCGGGCCATCGCGTCTCCGGACGTCAACCAAGGGCCCACACTCGCGCAGCCGGACCACCCGGTGTTGTGACGAAGGGCGCGGACCGCCAGGGCCGGGTGCCCTGAGATTCACCGAGAACCAGACCCGCAGCCAGCCCGCCCAGTAACCCCGAGGCCAGCCACCCGCACCCGGGCCATCCGGTGCCCTGACGCCAGCCCAGAGCCCAGAGCCCGCAGCCAGCCCGCCAAGCGCCCCCGCGCCCAACGACCCCAAGGCCAGCCAGCGCGGCTCACCCGCCGCCCCCACCTCAGCCCAGAGCCCGCACCCCCGCAGTAACCGCCACAGCCACCCCCACGACCACCAGGAACGGCGCCCGCAGCACCAGCGCCACAGCCGCCGCGGCGACCCCCGCCGCCCGGGCGTCCAGTACCAGGGCGCGCCCGTCGGCGAAGGTCTGCTGGGCCGTGAGGGCGGCGAGCAGCGCGACCGGCAGCAGCGCGGCGAGCCGCCGGACCAGGGGCCGCTCCAGGACGCCCGCGGGCACCAGGAGCCCGGCGAGCTTGACGGCGTAACAGCCGAGGACGGTCAGCGCGACGGCGATCCAGATGTTCACCGGTCCCCCTTCCGCAGCCCGCGCCGCCCCTGGGCCCACAGCACGACAGGAGCCGCCAGCGCGGCCACCAGCACCGGCACCCCGGCCGGCAGGACGGGCAGCAGCCCGAGCCCCAGGACGACCGCGGCCCCGGCGACGGCACGCTCGGTCGTGCTCGTCAGCATCGGCGCGAGCAGCGCGAGGAACACGGCGGGTCCGGCCGCGTCGAGACCCCACGCGTCGGTGTCCCCGATGGCCTCGGCGCCGAGCGCCCCGGCCAGCGTGGTGAGGTTCCACAGCACGTACAGGCTGAGCCCGGTCACCATGAACCCGAGCCGGGCGGCACGCCGGGTGGGCTGCGCGAGCGCGACGGCGGCCGTCTCGTCGATGACCCACTGGGCGGCGAACGGCCGCACCGCGCGCGGGAGGGCCAGCACCTGCGACAGGCGCAGCCCGTAGAAGGCGTTGCGCACCCCCAGGAAGAACGCCCCGGCGGCCGCCGCGATCGGCCCGCCGCCCGCCGCCAGCGCCCCGACCAGCGCGAACTGGGACGCCCCGGTGAACACCAGAAGGCTGAGCGCACAGGTCTGCCAGAGCGAGAGCCCGCTGCCGGCCGAGGTCACCCCGAAGGCGAACCCGGACAGCCCTACGGCGACTCCGACCCCGAGCCCGTCCCGTACGACGGCGGCGTCCGGCTTTCCTCCGCTGTCCCGTGTGTCTGTGAGTGTTGTGTCTGCCACGCCTCGGACGGTAGGAGCAGCCGCCCTCCCCGGTCTTGTACGTTCTTGCGCTCCCGCTGGTACGCGCCCGGAGGCACGCCCACGATCCGGCTGAAGTGCCGGTTGAGGTGCGGCTGGTCGGCGAAGCCCACGGCGACGGCGGCCTCGGCGGGCGCCACACCGGTGTCCAGCAGCCCGCGCGCCCGCCGTACCCGGGCGTCCGTGAGCCAGGTGTACGGGGGCATCCCATAGGCGTCCCGGAAGGCGCGCAGCAGCGCGAAAGGGCTGGTGCCCAGTTCACCGGCCAGCTTCTCCAGGGTGGGCGGCTCGGCCATCCGCTCCTGGAGCACGCCCCGCGCGCGTGCCGCGATCCGGGCCCCCGCCGTGCGCACCTCGCGCTGCGGCAGGGCGCCGCCGTTCAGTCGCAGCAGCCGGGTCACGGCGACCCGCAGGAGGGTGTCGGCGGCCAGGGCGTTGCCCTCGTCGGCGGCGCGCAGCACCTGATGGACCAGGGACGCCGCGTAGGGATCGTCGAGGACGGGGGACACGAATCCGGGCGTGCCGCGGATCGCCGTGGTCTCGGCCGCGATCTCCGCCACGACCTCGGGCGACGGGTACACCGCCCCGTACCGCCACCCCTCCGGCACCCCGGCCCGCCCGGTGTGCGGGGTGTCCGGATTGACCAGCGCGAGCGCTCCGGCACCCGCGTACTGGTCGGAGCCGCGGTGGTGGAAGACCTCGACGCCGTCGGCGATGGCGGCGATGACGAAGTGCTCGTGGGTGTGCCGGACGAACGTCTTGCGGACGTACCGGGCCCGCAGCAGGTCCACACCGGGCAGCTCCGCGTACTGCCAGTGCCGCGCCCGCTCGCTCGATCCCGCCATGCCCCCCATTCTCACCGCTCCCCGACCGGCGCCGTTGGCGACCGTGTTCGCGCAGGTCAGGGCGATTGTCAGTGGCCGGGTGCAGGATGGACGCATGGTCAGCTCCGCACATCGAGCTCTGGACGGCTTCTCCCCCGCGACCCGCGGCTGGTTCACGGGGGCTTTCTCCGCGCCCACCGCGGCCCAGGCTGGCGCGTGGCAGGCCATCGGCGAGGGCTCGGACGTCCTGGTGGTGGCCCCCACCGGGTCCGGCAAGACGCTGGCCGCGTTCCTGGCCGCCCTGGACCAGCTGGCCTCGACCCCTCCGCCCGCCGACCCCAAGAAGCGCTGCCGCGTTCTGTACGTCTCGCCGCTGAAGGCCCTGGCCGTGGACGTCGAGCGCAACCTCCGCTCCCCGCTGACCGGCATCCGCCAGGAATCCGTCCGCCTGGGCCTGCCCGAGCCCGAGGTCAAGGTCGGCATCCGCTCGGGCGACACCCCCGCCGCCGAGCGCCGCGCCCTGGCCACCCGTCCCCCGGACATCCTGATCACCACGCCCGAGTCGCTGTTCCTGATGCTGACCTCGGCCACCCGCGAGGCGCTGACCGGGATCGAGACGGTGATCCTGGACGAGGTGCACGCCGTGGCGGGCACCAAGCGCGGCGCCCACCTCGCGCTCTCCCTGGAGCGCCTGGACGAGCTGCTGCCGAGGCCGGCCCGGCGCATCGGCCTGTCCGCCACGGTCCGGCCGGTCGACGAGGTCGCCCGCTATCTCTCCCCGCGCCGCAAGGTGGAGATCGTCCAGCCGAAGTCGGGCAAGGAGTTCGACCTGTCGGTGGTGGTCCCCGTCGAGGACCTCGGCGAGCTGGGCGGCTCGCCGGTCGCCGAGGGCACTGAAGGCGGGGAGCGCCCGTCGATCTGGCCGCATGTCGAGGAGCGCATCGCCGACCTCGTCCAGTCCCACCGCTCCACCATCGTCTTCGCCAACTCCCGCCGGCTGGCGGAGCGCCTGTGCAACCGCCTGAACGAGATCGCGTACGAGCGCGCCACCGGCGAGCCGCTGGACGAACACCACGCGCCCGCCGAGCTGATGGGCGGCTCCGGGGCCGCCCAGGGCGCCCCGCCCGTCATCGCGCGCGCTCACCACGGCTCGGTCTCCAAGGAGCAGCGCGCCCTCGTCGAGGAGGACCTCAAGGCGGGCCGGCTGCCCGCCGTGGTGGCCACCTCCAGCCTCGAACTGGGCATCGACATGGGCGCGGTGGACCTGGTCGTCCAGGTGGAGTCCCCGCCGTCCGTGGCCTCCGGGCTCCAGCGCGTGGGCCGCGCGGGACACCAGGTGGGCGCGGTCTCGACCGGCGTGGTCTTCCCGAAGTACCGCGGTGACCTGGTGCAGGCGGCCGTGGTCACCGAGCGGATGCGCACCGGCGCCATCGAGTCGCTCCGCGTCCCGGCCAACCCCCTGGACGTGCTGGCCCAGCAGATCGTCGCCATGACGTCGATGGACACCTGGCAGTTCGACGACCTCCTCGCGATGGTCCGCCGGGCCGCCCCCTTCGCCTCGCTCCCCGAGTCCGCGTTCACGGCCGTCCTGGACATGCTCGCCGGGCGCTACCCCTCGGACGCCTTCGCCGAACTGCGCCCGCGCGTGGTGTGGGACCGCGTCGCCGGCACCGTCACCGGCCGTCCCGGCGCCCAGCGCCTCGCCGTCACCTCCGGCGGCACCATCCCCGACCGCGGCCTGTTCGGCGTGTTCCTCGCCGGGTCCGACCCCAAGAAGGGCGGCGGCCGGGTCGGCGAGCTCGACGAGGAGATGGTCTACGAGTCACGCGTGGGCGATGTCTTCACGCTCGGCACCAGTTCCTGGCGCATCGAGGACATCACCCGCGACCGCGTCCTGGTCTCCCCCGCGCCGGGCGTCCCCGGCCGGCTCCCGTTCTGGAAGGGCGACCAGCTGGGCCGCCCGCTCGAACTGGGCCGCGCGGTGGGCGCGTTCCTGCGCGAGGTCGGCTCGCTCAGCGAGGAGGACGCCCGGCTGCGCCTCATGGCCGCGGGACTGGACACCTGGGCCGCCGGCAATGTCCTGTCCTACCTGGCCGAACAGCGTGAGGCCTGCGGCCACATCCCCGACGACCGCACCATCGTCGTGGAGCGCTTCCGCGACGAGCTCGGCGACTGGCGCGTCGTGGTGCACTCCCCGTTCGGTGCCCAGGTGCACGCCCCCTGGGCCCTGGCGCTCGGCGCCAAGCTCTCCGAGCGGTACGGCATGGACGCGCAGGTCATGCACGCCGACGACGGCATCGTGCTGCGCCTGCCGGACGCCGACCTGATGGGCCTGGACCTGCTCGACCGGGAACCCATGAAGGCGGGCACGGAGTTCGACGCCGACCATGCCCCCGTGGGCGCCGCGGACGTCGTCTTCGACAAGGGCGAGGTGGACCAGATCGTCACCGACCAGGTCGGCGGCTCGGCCCTGTTCGCCTCCCGCTTCCGGGAGTGCGCGGCGCGCGCCCTGCTCCTGCCGCGCCGCAACCCCGGCAAGCGCACCCCGTTGTGGCAGCAGCGCCAGCGCGCCGCGCAACTGCTCCAGGTGGCCAGCGAGTTCGGTTCGTTCCCGATCGTCCTGGAGGCGGTCCGCGAATGCCTCCAGGACGTCTTCGACGTCCCCGGACTCACCGAGCTGATGGGCGACCTGGAGTCCCGCAAGGTGCGCCTGGTCGAGGTCACCACCCCCGAGCCCTCCCCCTTCGCCCGTTCGCTGCTGTTCGGCTACGTCGCCCAGTTCCTGTACGAGGGCGACTCCCCGCTCGCCGAGCGCCGCGCCGCCGCCCTCTCCCTCGACTCCCGGCTGCTGGCCGAGTTGCTCGGCCAGGCGGAGCTGCGCGAACTGCTCGACGCCGAGGTGCTGACCGAGCTGGAGCAGGAGCTCCAGTGGCGCACCGAGGACCGCCGCGTGAAGGACGCCGAGGGCGTCGCGGACCTCCTGCGGCTGCTCGGCCCGCTGACGGACGCCGACCTGGCCGAGCGGGGCGCGGAGCCGCAGTGGGCCCGGGAACTGGCCGGGGCCCGCCGCGCCATCCAGGTCCGTATCGCGGGCGCCGAGCACTGGGCGGCGATCGAGGACGCGGGCCGGCTGCGTGACGCCCTGGGTACGGCGCTGCCGGTCGGCGTCCCGGAGGCCTTCACGGAACCGGTGAAGGACCCGCTGGGCGACCTCCTCGCGCGGTACGCCCGTACCCACGGCCCGTTCACCTCGGTCGCCGCGGCGGGCCGGTTCGGCCTGGGCGTGGCCGTCACCGAGGGCGCCCTCCAGCGGCTCGCGGCGGCGGGGAGGGTGGTCCAGGGCGAGTTCCATCCGGCCGGGATCGGCCAGGAGTGGTGCGACGCGGCAGTGCTGCGCCGCCTCAGGCGCCGTTCCCTGGCCGCGCTGCGGCATGAACTGGAGCCGGTGCCGCCCGCCGCGCTCGCCCAGTTCCTCCCCCAGTGGCAGCACATCGGCAAGGGACACGGACTGCGCGGCATCGACGGACTGGTCCGCGCCATCGAGCAGTTGCAGGGCGCGTCGGTGCCCGCCTCCGCCCTGGAGAAGCTGGTCCTGCCGTCCCGGGTGGCGAACTACGCCCCCGGGATGCTCGACGAACTGACCGCCGCCGGAGAGGTGGTGTGGGCCGGTGCCGGTGCCCTGCCGGGAAAGGACGGCTGGGTCTCCCTGTACATGGCGGACGCGGCCCCCCTGTTGGTGTCCGCGCCCCACCCTCTGGAGCTGACCGCGCTCCACCAGTCGGTCCTGGACTCCCTGTCCGGCGGTTACGGCCTGTTCTTCCGGCAGATCGCCGACCAGGTCCGCGCCACCACCCACCCCGACGCCACCGACCCCCAACTCGCCGACACCATTTGGGAACTGGCCTGGTCGGGCCGGCTGACGAACGACACCCTGGCGCCGATGCGCTCCCTGCTGGGCTCGGGCCGCACCGCGGGCTCCACCGCCCACCGCGCCAAGCGCACGGTCCCGCGCGGGCGCTACGGCTCGCTCACCACCGCCGCCCGCCCCGCCTCCCGCTCGGGCCCGCCGACCGTCGCGGGCCGCTGGTCCCTGCTCCCCGCACCCGAGCCCGACCCCACCGTCCGCGCCCATGCCCTGGCCCGCGCCCTCCTCGACCGGCACGGCGTGGTGACCCGGGGCGCGGTCTCCGCGGAAGGCGTCGAGGGCGGCTTCTCGGCGACGTACCGCATCCTGTCCGTCTTCGAGGAGAGCGGGCAGGCCCGGCGCGGCTATGTGGTGGAGGGCCTGGGCGCCGCGCAGTTCGCGATGGACGGCGCGGTGGACCGCCTGCGCGCGGTGTCGAACGCCCGTGACCGCGACGAGGCGCTCCCGGCACCGCCCTTCGAGACCGAGACCTTCGCCGGCCACGACTTCGACGAGAGTGCCGCGCCCTTCCCCACCCGACCGGCCCGACCGGACGAGTACATTTCGCCCCGCGACTTCCCGCCGCCCCCGACCCCGCACCGCACCCGCCCCGCCGCCGACTCCCGGGCCGTCGTCCTCGCCGCCGCCGACCCGGCGAACGCCTACGGCGCCGCGCTGCCCTGGCCCGAGCCGCCGTCCGGCGCCGGACACAAACCGGGCCGCAAGGCGGGGTCACTGGTGGTGCTGGTCGACGGCGAGCTGACCCTGTACATGGAGCGCGGCGGCAAGACCCTGCTGGCCTGGCCCGCCGCCCCGGACGACGCACCGGCCGACGACCCCCGCCTGCAAGCGGCCGCCGACGCCCTCGCCGCGGCCGCCCGCGCGGGCTCCCTCGGCACCGTCACTGTCGAACGCGTCAACGGCGCCTCGGCCCTGACCTCCCCTCTCGGCGTCCTCCTGGAAGGAGCGGGCTTCATCGCCACCCCCCGCGGTCTGCGCCTCCGCGCATGACCAGCCCGCCCCGAATCCACCACCGCCCCGGCAGACACGCAGGAGCACGCCCCTCCACAGCCCCACAACCCCCACCAACCCAGCGAACACGCACAAGCACGCCGCTCCACAACTCCACACCCCCCACCAGCCCAACAGACCCACACGCGCCCCCACCCCCCACCCCGCATGCCACCCTTGACCCATGCCCGAAGGAGACACGGTCTGGCAGGCCGCCCGGCGCCTGCACGCAGCCCTCGCGGGCCAGGTACTGACCCGCAGCGACTTCAGGGTCCCCAAGTTCGCCACGGTCGACCTCGCCGACCGCACCGTCCTGGACGTCACCCCGCGCGGCAAGCACCTCCTCACCCGCGTCGAGGGCGGCCTGACCCTGCACTCGCACCTCGGCATGGAGGGCTCCTGGAGGGTGTACGCCCACCGGGAGCGCTGGACCGGCGGCCCCGCCCACCAGATCCGCGCGGTCCTCGCCACCGCCGACCGCACGGCCGTCGGCTACCGCCTCCCGCTCCTCGACCTCATCCGTACCGCCGAGGAGTCCCGGGCCGTGGGCCACCTCGGCCCCGACCTGCTGGGCCCGGACTGGGACCCCGACCAGGCCCTGGCCAACCTCATGGCGGACCCCGCCCGCGCCCTCGGTGAGGCCCTCCTGGACCAGCGCAACCTCGCCGGCATCGGCAACATCTACAAGAGCGAGCTCTGCTTCCTCCTCGGCATCACCCCCTGGCTCCCGGTCGGCGCCCTCCCTCCCGACCGCGCGGCGCACCTCCCCGTGCTCGCCAAGAAGCTCCTGGAGGCCAACCGCGACCGCCCCGTCCGCAGCACGACGGGCCGCCGCGGCCGGGACCTCTTCGTCTACGGCCGCGCACCGCGCCCCTGTCTGCGCTGCGGCACCCCCATCCGCTCCGCCAACCAGGGCGACGGCTCCCGCGAGCGCCCCACCTACTGGTGCCCGAGCTGCCAGCGCGGCCCGGCCCCCACCCCGGGACATCGCCGCCGTACAGCTAATTGACGGGCCGTCAGAAACTCTCGTACCGTCCCCTCATGGCCGTCAGCGCGTACGACCTCACCGGACGCACCGCCTTCGTCACCGGCGCCGCCAGCGGCATCGGCCGCGCCTCGGCCGTGCTGCTCGCCCAGGCCGGCGCCACCGTGCACTGCGCGGACCGCGACCCGCACGGCCTGGACGAGACGGCCGCCCTGATCAAGGACGAGGGCGGCACCGCCCACCTCCACCCCCTGGACGTCACGGACCGCGCCCGGCTCCAGCAGGCGGTCGAGTCCTGCGAGCGCCTGGACATCATGGCCGCGATCGCCGGGATCATGCACAGCAGCCCGGTCCTGGAGACCACCGAGGCGGACCTTGACCGCGTCCTGGACATCAACTTCAAGGGCGTCCTGTACGCCTGCCAGGCGGCCGCCCGCCTGATGCTCGCCCGGCAGGTCCGGGGCAGCATCGTCACCATGGCCTCGGGCGCCGTCGACACCGGCGGCCCCGGACTGCTCTGCTACGGCGCCGCCAAGGCGGCCGTCGTCCAGCTGACCAAGACACTCGCGACCGAGGTCGGCCGCGATGGCATCCGGGTCAACGCCGTCGCACCGGGCTGGATCCGCACGCCCATGACGAACCGCCATGACGACGAGGCACAGACACAGAGACAGGCACAGACGCAGGCACAGGCACACACCGAGGCACTCATGACGCGGATCGCACCCCTGGGCCGGGTCGGCGAACCGGAGGACGTGGCGCACGCGGTGCTGTATCTGGCCTCGGACGCCTCGGCTTTCACGACGGGTCAGATCCTGCGTCCGAACGGGGGCGTGGCGATGCCGTGGTGACCCCGGCCGTCCGCCACGCCCGTACCCATCGTCCCGTGGCCAGCGCGCCCACGGCCCGCGTCTTCGGCACGCAGTGCACCGGCAGCAGGCTAAGACCCCACCCCCCGGCGGCGATCGCGCCCTCCAGCGCTCCGGCGTCCGGCGCGACGGCGAGCCGCAGGACGGCCCACCACCACAGCGCCCCGAGCCCGAGCGCAGCCCCCCAGCGCGCTATCCCCGCCATGACCGCCACCTCCAGCCCGACGCTAGATCACCGCCCCGGCCGCTACCAGGGCGCACCGACGGCACACGGGAGCGCCCTCGTCAGCCGTTCTCCGCCTGGAACATCCAGTGGTGCTTCTCCAGCTCGGCCGTGATGGTGATGAACATGTCCTGGCTGACGGGGTCCGCCTCACCGGTCGCCCCGACGCGCTCCCGCATCCGGGTGATCACCGCGCCGAGCGCGTCCACCATCGTGCCCACGGCTTCCGCGTCCTTGACCCAGCCCTCGGGCGTGGTCTCGATGCCGCTGGCCGAGGCCACCGTCGCGGCGCGCCCGTCCGGCGGGACACCCAGCGCCGACGCCCGCTCGGCGACGGTGTCGGAGTGCGTGCGCGCGGTGGTCACGACCTCGTCGAGCTGGAGATGCACGGAACGGAACCGAGGCCCGATCACGTTCCAGTGGATCTGCTTCGCCACCAGGGCGAGGTCCACCAGGTCGACGAGAGCGCCTTGCAGCGCCTCGGACACGGTCTTCAGGTCGGCGTCGGACAGCGGGCTCTTCACGACGTACATCCATATGCTCCGTTCGGTGTGCCGGCCCCGAGTCCACGCCCTCCACGATGCACGAAAGCCCCGGCCGTCGCCTCTCCAGTGCTCCTGGAAAAGACCCGGCCGGGGCTTCGCACACGTCCTCAGCGCATGATCAGGTCAATGCGCCATGCGCGTGAGACTCACGCGGCGACCACGTCCACAGCCTCCGCGGGCGCCTTGATGGTCACCCGTTCCGGTGGCACACCGGTCACCGATACGGAACCCAGCATCGGTCGGACCGACGTGGGCACGGGCTCGCTGGGGGTGGCCGCAGCAGACTGGGCCAGCTCGGCGAGAGCGAGCTCGTCGCTCACTTCCCGCATGAGCTCGGACATCCGTACGTCCAGCGCGTCGCAGATGGCGGAGAGCAGCTCGGAGGATGCCTCCTTCTGCCCCCGCTCCACCTCGGAGAGATAGCCGAGCGAAACTCGGGCGGACGAGGAGACTTCGCGCAGAGTACGGCCCTGGCGCTGGCGCTGCCGACGCAGCACGTCACCCAGCAGGCGACGGAGCAGAATCATCGGTGGCTCCCTCCTCGGACCGCGTAGCCGCATCCTTCACGCCCCACCGTACCGCCTTGCGCTGCGGCCGTGCGGGGAGCGATGTCGTGTTCACTCAGGGCTGCAAACATCAAAACCCCCCGTTCTGTTCCGTATCCTGTGCCCGCTCATTCTCTGGCTGTTCGCTCGCGAGCTGCTGCAAGAGCAGCGCGAGTACGCTCCGTACACTCTCCATACGAATTTCCGCCCGGTCGCCGTTCAACCGCAGCGAGGCCACTTTCCCGCCACCGGCGGATCCGGAATCCGCCGCGCGGGGCCCGTCCACGGCCACGTAAACGGTTCCCACGGCCTTCCCGTCCTGCTCCTCCGGGCCCGCCACACCGGTCGTCGCGATGCCCCAGTCGGCGCCCAGAACCTTGCGCACGCCCGCCGCCATCTCAGCCGCCACCTGCGGATCCACCGCTCCGCGCCGCTCCAGCAGGCCCGCGTCGACCCCGAGCACCCGGTGCTTGAGTTCGGTGGCGTAGGCGGTCACCGAACCCCGGAAGGCCTGCGACGCCCCGGGGGCCGCTGTGATCTCCGCCGCAACAAGGCCACCAGTGAGCGATTCCGCGACAGCGAGGGTCTCGCCCCTCACAGTCAGTAGTCGCACCACTTCAGCGGCGGGGGAATTCACGCTTCCGCCTCCTCCAGCGCGGCCCTGCGCTCCGCGATGCCCTGCCTGCGCAGCACAATGGCTTGTCTTACATAGTCGAGCCCGGTCACCACGGTCAGCACGACCGCCGCACCCATCACCCAGAACCGGAGAGTGGCCAGCCATCCCGTCAGCGCCAGGATGTACATCCCGACGGCCACGCCCTGCGTGAGCGTCTTGAGCTTGCCGCCCCGGCTCGCCGGGATGACGCCGTACCGGATGACGAGAAAACGCAGCAGGGTGACGCCGAGTTCCCGGCCGAGGATCACCGCGGTCACCCACCACGGCAGATCACCGAGCCCGGACAGACAGATCAGCGCCGCCCCCATGATCGCCTTGTCCGCGATGGGGTCGGCGATCTTCCCGAAGTCGGTGACCAGGTTGTACGTCCGCGCCAGATGACCGTCGAACAGGTCGGTGATCATGGCGACGGCGAAGGCCGCCCAGGCGAACGAGCGCCACGCCGGGTCATACCCGCCGTCGGCCAGCATCAGCGCGACGAACGCGGGCACGAGCAGCAGCCGGAGCATGGTCAGGAGGTTGGCGACGTTCCAGACGCTGGCCTGGTTGACGGCCGCCGCCGCGATCTTCCCGCCCCGCACGGGCTTCGCGCCCCCGGGTTCGCCGGAGACCGCGGCCGCGGCCGCAGCCGCCTTGGAGGAGCCGCCCGCGGCGGATGCCGGGACTCCGGTCATCTGGCCGCCTCCTCATCGGGTACGAACGAGCCCTGGAGCGGCTCGGCCACCAGGTCGACGCCCTCGGTGCCGACCACCTTCGCCTCGACCATACGACCGACACTCAGGCCCTCGCCGCTCGTGAGCAGCACCTGGCCGTCCGTCTCCGGCGCCTGGTGCGCGCCGCGGCCGTACACGCCCTCCTCGTCCACGGACTCCACGAGGACCCGCACGGTCTCGCCCAGGCGTTCCTCGGCCCGCTGCGAGACGAGCTGCTCGGCCAGCCGGGAGACGCGTGCCAGGCGCTCGGCCACGACGTCGACGTCCAGCTTGCCGTCGTACGTCGCCGCTTCGGTGCCCTCCTCGTCGGAGTAGCCGAACACGCCGATCGCGTCCAGCCGCGCGTGGTTGAGGAAACGCTCCAGCTCAGCCAGATCGGCCTCGGACTCGCCGGGGAAGCCCACGATGAAGTTGGAGCGCACGCCCGCCTGCGGAGCCTTGCTCCGGATGGTGTCGAGCAGCTCCAGGAAGCGGTCGGTGTCGCCGAAGCGGCGCATCGCGCGCAGCACGTCGGGCGCGGAGTGCTGGAAGGAGAGGTCGAAGTAGGGCGCGACCTTGGGGGTGGAGGTGAGGACGTCGATCAGCCCGGGGCGCATCTCGGCCGGCTGGAGGTAGCTGACCCGCACCCGCTCCAGGCCGTCGACCGCGGCCAGCTCGGGCAGCAGGGACTCCAGCAGGCGGATGTCGCCGAGGTCCTTGCCGTAGGAGGTGTTGTTCTCGGAGACCAGCATGATCTCCTTGACGCCCTGCTCGGCCAGCCAGCGCGTCTCGTTGAGCACGTCGCTGGGGCGGCGCGAGATGAAGGAGCCGCGGAAGGAGGGGATGGCGCAGAAGGTGCAGCGCCGGTCGCAGCCGGAGGCGAGCTTCACCGAGGCGACGGGGGCGCCGTCGAGCCGGCGGCGCAGGGGGGCGCGCGGGCCGGAGGCGGGCGCGAGCCCTTCCGGAAGGTCCGCCGGCGCGTGCCCGGGCAGCGCCACGTCGGCGGCCGATTCCTGCCGCTCGGCAGGGCTGATCGGCAGCAGTTTGCGCCGGTCGCGCGGGGTGTGCGCGGCGTGGATGCCGCCGTTCAGGATGGTCTGGAGCCGGTCGGAGATGACCGCGTAGTCGTCGAAGCCGAGCACCCCGTCGGCCTCGGGCAGCGCTTCCGCGAGCTCCTTGCCGTACCGCTCGGCCATGCAGCCGACCGCCACCACCGCCTGGGTTCTTCCGTGGCCCTTGAGGTCATTGGCCTCCAGGAGGGCGTCGACGGAGTCCTTCTTGGCGGCGTCGACGAAGCCACAGGTGTTGACGACGGCGACATCCGCGTCGGAGGCGTCCTCCACGAGATCCCAGCCGTCCGCCTCCAAGCGGCCTGCGAGCTCCTCCGAGTCCACCTCGTTACGGGCGCAGCCAAGAGTGACGAGTGCGACGGTACGGCGTTCAGGCATGGACTCAAGACTACTTTGTCTCGCTGACACCCCACGTCGACGGGGTTGGCCGATCTTGGCCGACCCCGTCCTTTTGCGCGGTGTGCTCAGCCGGCCTGGGGGTCACCCTTGGTGTAGGTGAGGCGCTCCACGGCTCCCGGCTGCCACTTGTCGTCGATCTTCTTGCCGTTGACGTAGAGCTGGATGGCGCCCGCGTCCCCGAGGACGAGGTTGATCCGCTCGCTGTCCTGGAAGGTCTTGGACTCGCCCTGCTTGAGCAGGCCGTCGAAGAGGAGCCCGCCGGTGTGGTCCTTGGCGGAGATCCAGCTCTCGCCGTCGGCGGCGCTGACCCGGACCGTCACCTTGTCCTGGGGCGCGGCGGCGATGGCGCTGTCGGACGGCTCCGGCTTCGGGTCCTCGGGCTTCTCGGTCTTGGGCTTGGTGGTGGCGGAGGTGCCGGCCGAGGGCGTGGCACCCTCGGCGACCGCCGCCGAGCCGCCGTCGTCCTCGCCCTTGAACGCGGTGAAGCCGACGAAGCCGACCACGGCCACGATCGCGGCGACCATCGCCGCGGTCCAGTTCGGCCCCCGCCGCTCCGGCCGGATGCGTTCCGCCTCGAACAGCGGCGCCGCGGGGGTCGGCGCGGGCCGCCCGCCGTGGTCCGCGTCGTACTGGGCGAGCAGCGGGCCGGGGTCGAGGGCGACGGCCCTGGCCAGGGTCCTGATGTGGCCGCGGGCGTACACGTCCCCGCCGCACGGGGCGAAGTCGTCCGCCTCGATGGCGTGCACGATGGGCAGGCGGACCCGGGTGGCGTTGCTGACGTCGTCGACGGTCAGTCCGGCAGCGATACGCGCCTGCTGGAGAGCTCGGCCGACGGAGAGGCGGGCTTCGTCGGAAACGTCTTCGAACGGACGCTCGTCTTCAGGGGAGTTGCCGATGGACACGGGGGCGCCTTTCGAGCGTATAGCCACCTGTGCTGGAAGTTCAGTCTAGGGGGGGTATGAAAGCCTGGGGCAACCGGGCGGCGGCACTTTGTACGCCATCGGTATGGCCCGGCACACCGATGGTGGGGCAGCAGCGTTTCGCTTCCCTCAACTTGACGTACGTCGAAGGGAAACGGTTGCTCAATGATCCCTTACGGGTGAGTCACGATCCGACATCGACGGCCCGGCCCGCGGGGGACTCTTCTCAAGCCTCCCCGCGGATCTGCGCCAGCACGCCATCCAGCTCGTCAGGCTTCACAAGAACGTCACGTGCCTTGGAGCCCTCGCTCGGCCCGACGATGTTCCGCGACTCCATCAGGTCCATCAGCCGCCCGGCCTTGGCGAAGCCCACCCGGAGCTTGCGCTGGAGCATGGAGGTCGACCCGAACTGGGTGGAGACCACCAGTTCCGCCGCCTGGCAGAGCAGGTCGAGGTCGTCGCCGATGTCCTCGTCGATCTCCTTCTTCTGCTTGGTGCCCACGGTGACGTCGTCCCGGAAGACCGGCGCCATCTGGTCCTTGCAGTGCTGGACGACCGCCGCGACCTCTGCCTCGGTGACGAAGGCGCCCTGCATACGGGTGGGCTTGTTGGCGCCCATCGGCAGGAAGAGCCCGTCGCCCTTGCCAATGAGCTTCTCGGCACCGGGCTGGTCGAGGATGACCCGGGAGTCGGCGAGCGAGGAAGTGGCGAAAGCGAGCCGCGAGGGCACGTTCGCCTTGATCAGGCCGGTGACCACATCGACGGAGGGCCGCTGCGTGGCGAGCACCAGATGGATGCCGGCCGCACGGGCGAGCTGCGTGATCCGCACGATCGCGTCCTCGACGTCCCGCGGCGCGACCATCATCAGGTCGGCGAGCTCGTCGACGATCACCAGCAGATACGGATACGGCTGGAGCTCGCGCTCGCTGCCCTCCGGCGGCTTGACCTTGCCGTCCCTTATGGCCTGGTTGAAGTCGTCGATGTGCCGGAATCCGTACGCCGCCAGGTCGTCGTAGCGAAGATCCATCTCTCGTACGACCCACTGGAGCGCCTCGGCGGCCCGCTTGGGGTTGGTGATGATCGGCGTGATCAGGTGCGGGATGCCCTCATAGGCCGTCAGCTCGACCCGCTTGGGGTCGACGAGGACCATCCGGACGTCCTCGGGGGTCGCCCGGACCATGATCGAGGTGATCAGGCAGTTGATGCACGACGACTTACCGGAACCGGTGGCTCCGGCGACCAGGACGTGCGGCATCTTCGCGAGGTTGGCCATGACATAGCCGCCCTCGACGTCCTTGCCGAGCGCCACCAGCATCGGGTGGTCGTCCTCCGCGGCGGCCGCGAGCCGCAGCACGTCACCGAGGTTGACCATCTCCCGGTCGGTGTTGGGGATCTCGATGCCCACCGCCGACTTGCCCGGGATCGGCGAGATGATCCGCACGTCCGGGCTGGCCACGGCGTACGCGATGTTCTTGGTCAGCGCGGTGATCCGCTCGACCTTCACCGCCGGGCCCAGCTCGACCTCGTAGCGGGTGACCGTCGGCCCGCGCGTGAAGCCGGTGACGGCGGCGTCGACCTTGAACTCGGTGAAGACGTTGGTGAGCGAGGCGACGACCGCGTCATTGGCGGCGCTGCGCGACTTGCCGGGCCCCCCGCGCGTGAGGAGGTCGAGCGAGGGCAGCGCGTAGGTGATGTCACCGGAGAGCTGGAGCTGCTCGGCGCGCGGGGGCAGGTCGGTGGGGGCCTCGGGCGCGGGCTTGGTGAGGTCGGCGACCTCGGTCTTCAGCTTCTCCTGCTTGGGCCGCGCGGACGGGACGGGCGTCGGTGTCGGTGCCGGCGTGGTCTGCTCGCGGTCGCCCGCGCTCACCCCCTGGGTGAGGTCGGCGACGACCGGCGAGGGCGGCATCCCGTGCAGGACGGCCCCGTCCAGCGCGGCGGCGGCAGCGGCGGCGACGTCCACCGCGTCCATGGGGCGGCTCATGTCGGGCTGGGGCACCGCGGACCGCCGGGGCCGCCCGCGACGCCGCGAGAGGGCCTCCTGTTCGGCGCCTTCGGGGTCGTAGGCCTCGGGCGACGGTCCGCGCCGCCGGGGGCGCGCGGGCAGCGCCTCGCGCCACTGGTCGTCGTAGCGCTCGTCGTCGTCGTAGAACTCCTCCGCCCGCGGATCGTCGACGATGCCGAGCCTGACCCCGAGCAGCCGCAGCCGCTGCGGGATGGCGTTGACCGGGGTGGCCGTGACGACCAGCAGCCCGAAGACGGTGAGCAGCACCAGCAGCGGTACGGCGAGGACCTCGCCCATCGTGAACGTCAGCGGAGTCGCCGCACTCCAGCCGATGAGGCCGCCGGCGTCCCTTATCGCCTGCATGCCGGCGCTGCGGGCGGGCGAGCCGCAGGCGATGTGCACCTGGCCGAGGACGCCGATGACCAGGGCGGACAGGCCGATCACGATCCTGCCGTTGGCCTCGGGCTGCTCCGGGTGCCGGATGAACCGTACGGCGATCACCGCGAGCAGGATCGGCACCAGCAGGTCCAGCCGGCCGAAGGCGCCGGTCACCAGCATCTCGACCAGCTCGCCGACGGGACCGCGCGACGTGGACCAGGTGCCCGCGGCGACGATCAGCCCGAGACCTAGTAGCAGCAGGGCGACGCCGTCCTTGCGGTGGGCCGGGTCGAGGTTCTTGGCGCCCTGCCCTATGCCGCGGAACACGGCGCCGACGGCGTGCGCGAGCCCGAGCCAGACGGCCCGCACCAGCCGGTAGATGCCCCCGGTGGGGCTGGGGGCCGGCCTGGGCGCGGGCTTCTTGGCGGGCGCCTTCTTCGCGGGGGCCTTGTTCGCGGCGGTCTTCTTCGCCGGGCCCTTCGCGGGAGCGGCAGCCCTCTTCGCGGGCTGCTTCTTGGCTGCGGAGGGACGTGAGGCCATAGGTGTGAGATTACCGGGGGAGACGACAGCGGACACGTGTGCCCACTGCTTCACCCGTTCGTGTCGCCGTGACGACGGCGCTGAACTGACGCATGTTCACAGAAAGGTCATCTCCAACGCGCCCCGGACGGGCGTCAGTTCTGCGAGGAAACCGAGGAGGTGTTCCCGGCGCCCGGCTCCAACGCGTCCAGCGCGCGCCGCAGTCCGGTGAGCTTGCGCTCCAGATGAGCCGCCGTGGCGACCGCCGCCGCGTCCGCCGACTCGTCGTCGAGCTGCTTGGACAGCGCCTCGGCCTGCTCCTCGACCGCCGCGAGCCGCGCCGACAGTTCGGCGAGCAGCCCCGCCGGTTCCTTCGTCTCGGCGCCCGGAGCCCGGCCGCTGCCCTCCAACTGGAGCCGCAGCAGCGCCGCCTGCTCCCTGAGCTGGCAGTTCTTCATGTACAGCTCGACGAAGACCGAGACCTTCGCCCGCAGCACCCACGGGTCGAACGGCTTGGAGATGTAGTCCACCGCACCGGCGGCATAGCCGCGGAAGGTGTGGTGGGGACCGTGATTGATCGCCGTGAGGAAGATGATCGGGATGTCCCGGGTCCGCTCCCGGCGCTTGATGTGCGCCGCGGTCTCGAAACCGTCCATACCCGGCATCTGGACGTCCAGCAGAATGACCGCGAAGTCGTCCGTGAGCAGTGCTTTGAGCGCTTCCTCCCCGGACGATGCCCGCACCAGGGTCTGATCGAGCGCAGAGAGGATCGCCTCCAGCGCGAGCAGATTCTCCGGCCGGTCATCGACCAGGAGGATCTTGGCCTTCTGCACCATGGCCCGCCCTCCTCGCCCCGGCATGGGGCCTCCCCTGTCCGCAGGACTTGACGCGGCACCGGTAGGTGCCGCCCCAGGGGACGGCTCCCTTGCGCCGCCCGTCCTCGTGCCGGTCATGGTAGCCGCACCCCGCCTGTCGCCACACCCTGTCACCGTGATGTCACTGTGCACGTAGCAGAAACGTAGCGGGAGACCAGAAGGTTCCCCGAATCCCGTTCCTCTACACGGCGTCGAGCACACTGAGTCAGCAACTCCGTGTGTCCACCGTACGTTCCCGACCTGCCCTTCTCCCGCCCGCGCACCGGGCCCGTACGCAGCCCGGCCGGTCCCGTCACGCCTCCCGCATCCACTGCTCCATCACCGACAGCAGGTGATCGGGGTCGACCGGCTTGGTGACGTAGTCGGAGGCGCCCGACTCGATCGCCTTCTCCCGGTCGCCCTTCATCGCCTTGGCGGTCAGCGCGATGATCGGCAGCCCGGCGAACTGCGGCATCCGGCGGATCGCCGTGGTCGTCGCGTACCCGTCCATCTCGGGCATCATGATGTCCATCAGCACGACCGCCACATCGTCGTGCTGCTCCAGCACCTCGATGCCCTCCCGGCCGTTCTCGGCGTACAGCACCGACAGGCCGTGCTGCTCCAGGACGCTGGTCAGCGCGAAGACGTTGCGGATGTCGTCGTCGACGATCAGCACCTTCTCCCCGCCGAACCGGATGCCCCGGCGCACCTGCGGCGCCGCCTGCTGCTCCAGCGTCGGCCACTGCTGCTCCTGCTGGAGCGGCCGCTGCTCCAGTTCGGGCGCGGACCTGTGGCGCCGGCGCCGGAAGAGCGCGGCGGCGCCGTTCTGCGTCTCCTGGTACGACTTCACCTCGGCCGGCGTCTCGATCTCCACGTCCGACAGCTCGGACGGATCCGCGGCCGACGCCACCAGGTCGCCGGCCTCCAGGGCGGGCATGGGCTGCTGGTGGTAACCCTGCGGCGGCAGCTCGCTCGGGTGCAGCGGCAGGTACAGCGTGAAGGTGGAGCCGCGTCCCGGTTCGCTCTGCGCGTGGATCTCGCCGCCGAGGAGCTGCGCGATCTCCCGGGAGATCGACAGCCCCAGGCCCGTACCGCCGTACTTGCGGCTGGTCGTGCCGTCGGCCTGCTTGAACGCCTCGAAGATCACCCGCATCTTGCTGGCCGCGATGCCGATGCCGGTGTCGGTCACCGAGAAGGCGATCAGATCGGCGTCCGCGTCCCGCAGCGAACCCGCCTCCAGCAGCTGCTCCCGGATCGCCACCGGCACATCCGCCCCGGCCGGCCGGATGACCAGCTCGACCGATCCGGAGTCGGTGAACTTCACCGCGTTGGAGAGCAGATTGCGCAGCACCTGCAGCAGCCGCTGCTCGTCGGTGTGCAGCGTGGCGGGCAGCTCCGGCGACACCCGCACCGACAGGTCCAGGCCCTTCTCCGCGGTCAGCGGGCGGAAGGTGGCCTCCACGTAGTCGACGAGCTGGACGAGCGCGATGCGCGTCGGGGAGACGTCCATCTTGCCCGCCTCGACCTTGGACAGGTCCAGGATGTCGTTGATCAGCTGGAGCAGGTCGGAACCGGCGCCGTGAATGGTCTCGGCGAACTCCACCTGCTTCGGGGAGAGGTTGCCCTCGGCGTTGTCGGCGAGCAGCTTGGCCAGGATCAGCAGCGAGTTGAGCGGGGTGCGCAGCTCGTGCGACATGTTGGCGAGGAACTCGCTCTTGTAGCGCATCGACACCGCGAGCTGCTCGGCACGCTCCTCCAGGACCTGCCGGGCCTCCTCGATCTCGGTGTTCTTCACCTCGATGTCACGGTTCTGCTGGGCCAGCAGCTCGGCCTTCTCCTCCAGTTCGGCGTTGGACGCCTGGAGGGCCTTCTGCCGGTTCTCCAACTCCGCCGACCGCTCCTGGAGTTGCTCGGTCAGCTCCTGGGACTGCTTCAGCAGCTGCTCGGTCTTGGTGTTGACGGAGATGGTGTTGACGCTGGTCGCGATCATCTCCGCGATCTGGTTCAGGAAGTCCTTCTGGATCTGCGTGAACGGCGTGAAGGAGGCCAGCTCGATCACGCCGAGCACCTGGCCCTCGAACAGCACCGGCAACACGATCACCTGGGCGGGCGGTGCCTCGCCGAGCCCGGAGGAGATCTTCAGATAGCCGCTGGGCGCGTTCTCCACCAGGATCGTGCGCTTCTCCTGGGCCGCCGTCCCCACCAGCGCCTCCCCCGGCCGGAACGAAGTCGGCATGGAGCCCATCGAGTAGCCGTACGAGCCGAGCATCCGCAGCTCGTACTGGTCCTCGTCGCTCTGGTGGGCGTCGGGCATCGCCAGGAAGAACGCGCCGTGCTGCGCGGACACCACCGGCGTCAGCTCGCTCATGATCAGCGAGGCCACGTCCTGAAGATCGCGGCGGCCCTGCATCAGCGCGGAGATCCGGGCGAGGTTGCCCTTGAGCCAGTCCTGCTCCTTGTTGGCGATCGTGGTGTCGCGCAGGTTGGCGATCATCTTGTTGATGTAGTCCTGGAGTTCCTGGATCTCGCCGGAGGCGTCCACGTCGATCTTCAGGTTCAGGTCACCACGGGTCACCGCGGTCGCTACGCGCGCGATGGCCCGCACCTGCCGGGTGAGGTTCCCGGCCATCTCGTTCACGGACTCGGTGAGGTCCCGCCAGGTGCCGTCGACGTCACGCACGCGTGCCTGGCCGCCCAGCTGTCCCTCGGTGCCCACCTCACGGGCGACGCGGGTGACCTCCTCGGCGAAGGAGGAGAGCTGGTCGACCATGGTGTTGATGGTCGTCTTGAGTTCGAGGATCTCGCCCCGCGCGTCGATGTCGATCTTCTTGGTCAGATCGCCCTTGGCGATGGCGGTGGTGACCATGGCGATGTTCCGCACCTGACCGGTGAGGTTGGACGCCATCTGGTTCACCGACTCGGTGAGGTCCTTCCAGGTACCGGCCACTCCCGGCACCCGCGCCTGGCCGCCCAGGATGCCGTCCGTGCCCACCTCGCGGGCCACCTTGGTGACCTGGTCGGCGAACGAACTCAGCGTCTTCACCATGGTGTTGAAGGTGTCCGCGAGCTGCGCGACCTCGCCGCGCGCCTCGATGGTCACCGTCCGGGTCAGGTCACCGTTGGCGACCGCCGCCGCGACCTGGGAGATGTTCCGCACCTGCATGGTCAGGTTCTTGGCCATCAGGTTGACGTTGTCGCTGAGGTCCTTCCAGATGCCGGTGACGCCCGGCACGTGCGCCTGGCCGCCCAGGATGCCCTCGGTGCCCACCTCACGGGCCACCCGGGTCACCTGCTCGGCGAAGGAGGACAGCTGGTCCACCATCGTGTTGACGGTGGTGACGAGCTCCAGGATCTCGCCCTTGGCGTCCACGGTGATCTTCTTGGACAGGTCGCCCTTGGCCACCGCGGTCGTGACCTCGGCGATGTTGCGCACCTGAATGGTCAGGTTGTTCGCCATGAAGTTCACGGACTGGGTGAGGTCCTTCCAGGTGCCGGAGACCCCCTGCACCTCGGCCTGCCCGCCGAGCTGGCCCTCCGTACCCACCTCACGGGCGACCCGGGTGACCTCCTCCGCGAAGGAGGAGAGCTGGTCGACCATCGTGTTCAGGGTGTTCTTCAGCTCCAGGATCTCCCCGCGCGCGTCCACGGTGATCTTCTGGGACAGGTCACCCCGGGCCACCGCGGTGGCGACCTGCGCGATGTTGCGCACCTGGGCGGTGAAGTTGCCGGCCATGCCGTTCACGGAGTCGGTCAGATCACGCCACACACCGGCCACACCGGGCACCTGCGCCTGACCGCCCAGCCGCCCCTCGGTGCCCACCTCACGGGCCACCCGGGTCACCTGCTCAGCGAAGCCGGAGAGCTGGTCGACCATCGTGTTGATGGTGTTCTTCAGCTCCAGGATCTCCCCGCGCGCGTCCACGTCGATCTTCTGCGAGAGGTCCCCGCGCGCCACCGCCGTGGTCACCTGGGCGATCTGCCGCACCTGCGAGGTGAGGTTGCCGCCCATGAAGTTGACGGAGTCGGTGAGTTCCTTCCAGGTCCCGGACACCCCCGGCACGACCGCCTGACCGCCCAGGCGGCCCTCCGTGCCCACGTCCCGGGCCATCCGCGTCACCTGGTCGGCGAAGGCCGACAGCTGGTCCACCATCGTGTTCACGGTGTTCTTCAGCTGGAGCATCTCGCCGGAGACGTCCACGGTGACCTTCTGCGACAGATCGCCGTTGGCCACCGCCGTCGTCACCTGGGCGATGTTGCGGACCTGGCCGGTGAGGTTGCGGAACGCGGTGTTGACGGAGTCCGTCAGGTCCTTCCACGTGCCCGCCGCGCCCGGCACCTGCGCCTGCCCGCCCAGCTCGCCCTCGACACCGACCTCGCGCGCCACGCGCGTGACCTCGGAACCGAAGGAGGAGAGCTGGTCCACCATGCCGTTGACGGTGTTCTTCAGCTCCAGCATCTCGCCGGCCACGTCGACGGTGACCTTCTGGGAGAGATCGCCGTTGGCCACGGCCGTCGTCACCGCGGCGATGTCCCGCACCTGGATCGTCAGGTTCCGGAAGACCGTGTTGACGGAGTCCGTCAGGTCCTTCCACGTCCCCGCGGCACCCGGCACATTGGCCTGGCCGCCCAGCCGTCCCTCGGCGCCGACCTCGTTGGCCACGCGCGTGACCTCGTCCGCGAAGATCCGCAGCGTCTCGGTCATCTGGTTGATGGTGTCCGCGAGCTGCGCGACCTCACCGCGCGCCGACACGGTCACCTTCTGCGACAGATCACCGTTGGCGACCGCCGTGGTGACCTGTGAGATACCTCGCACCTGGGCCGTGAGGTTGCCGGCCATCAGGTTCACCGAATCGGTGAGGTCCTTCCACACACCGGCCACACCCGGGACCTGTGCCTGCCCGCCGAGCTCGCCCTCGGTACCCACCTCGCGCGCGACCCGGGTCACCTCGGAGGAGAACGACGACAGCTGGTCCACCATCGTGTTGACGGTGTTCTTCAGCTCCAGCATCTCGCCGGCCACATGGACCGTGACCTTCCGGGACAGATCGCCCTTGGCGACCGCCGTGGTCACCAGCGCGATGTCCCGCACCTGCGCGGTCAGCCGGTACGCCATCGTGTTGACGGAGTCGGTGAGGTCCTTCCACGAACCCGACATGCCCCGCACGCGTGCCTGTCCGCCCAGCTTGCCCTCGGTGCCCACCTCGCTGGCCACCCGCGTGACCTCGTCGGTGAACGTGGACAGCTGGTCGACCAGATTGTTGACGGTACGGCCGACCTTCAGGAACTCCCCGCGCAGCGGATGCGCGGTGCCGTCCGGGGCCTGGGTCCGCAGCTCCATCCGCGGCGACAGATCACCCTCGGCCACCGCGGACAGCACCCGGCCGACCTCGGAGACGGGCCGTACGAGGTCGTCGACCAGGGCGTTGGAGTTGTCGACGGCGGCCGCCCAGGAGCCCTCGCAGGCGCCCGTCTCCAGCCGCTCCGTGAGCTTGCCCTCGCGGCCCACCATGCGCCGTACCCGGGACAGCTCACCGGTCAGATGCAGATTGCGGTCGGCCACCTCGTTGAAGACGGCCGCGATCTCGGACATCACGCCGTCGCCGGAGACCGTGAGCCGCTTGCGGAAGTTGCCGTCCCGCATCGAGACGAGGGCCGCCAGCAGCCGGTTCAAGGAGGCCGTGTCCACCGTGGTGGTCCCACCGCGCGGTTTACGCTGGCTCATCAGGGGCTGTCCGCCTTTCGCGCGCGTCTTCGTGCCCCGCGTCGCTGCGCCAGACTCCACTGTGTCCCTCCCGCAGGGGTAGACCATCACTGCCGTGCTCCCGGTACTCCTGCTCGGCGTACCGGTTACTGCTGGGTATCTCCGCCGGATGCGCCGGGCCGCACCACGGGCTGCTGCCCGCCGTGAGCGGACGCCACTCCGCCCGACCGGACCTTCACCTCAAGCTTGCCCAGTGTTTCACCCCGGCCGAACCCGGCCATAACAGTTCGGCAGCTTCGCACACCGTCCGCACACCCTCCGGGCGGAAACACTGCGGACCGGCATCCGCGTGGACGGCGAAGGTAAGTAACCTTGCATGCGGCTGTCCAGCCGCACCGGTCCGTCCGGCTCGGGCGGTGGCACGGAAACGAGCGGGCACGGAGGGGCGGCCGCACACATGACCACCGGACTGATCCCGGGGGAGCAGCCCTCGGAACCCCGGCCGACGGGCGGACTGCCGCATCAGCGGCAGGAGCCGGCCGGCCACGGAGCCCTGCATGTCGACAACCGGTCGAGGAGTTCAGTGATCACCGCGCGCGCGGCCGCCAGCTTCGAGCCCGTCGGGCGGTCGGTCGCGAGCGCCCGCTCCTTCGTCCGCGACACCCTCCAGGGCTGGGGCTTCGCCGACATCGTCGACGACGCGGTGGTCCTCACCAGCGAGCTGGTGACCAACGCCGTCGTGCACGCAGGCACCTCCGCCGACGTCCTGTGCCTGCGCGCCGACGACGGTGTCCGGATCGAGGTCGCCGACCACTACCCCGAGCGCGAGATCCCCCTCCAGGGCACGTCCGTCAGCATGGGCAACCCCGACCGGGAGGGCGGCCGCGGCCTCCAGCTCTGCGCGGCCCTGGCCGGCCGGTGGGGTGTCGAGTACACGCCCACGCACAAGCAGGTCTGGTTCCAGCTCGATCTTCCCGAACGCCCGGTGGGCACCCGGGCCGCGGGCCCCGCCCTCCCCACCGACCTCCTCCCGATCGCCGACGCCCGCGTCCGCGTCGCCGTCGTCCAGATCGACCGCACGGGCGCCATCTCGGCGTGGAACGAGGACGCCGAGGAACTCTTCGGCTACCCCGCCGAGCAGGTCACCGGCAAGCCCCTGACCGACCTCGCCGCCTGGCCGCACACCCCGGGCACCAGCACCGGCATCGCGGAAGCCCTGCAACTGTCCCGCTGGGAGGGCAGTTACGGCATCCGCGGCGCCAACGGCCGGGTCACCCCGGTCTACGCCTCCCATCTCCGGGTCCGCGACACCGGCGGCGAGCCCTCCACGGTCTGTCTCCTCGTCCGGGACCACGAACGCGCGGTCCTGCAGACGCCGTTGCGGATGCCGTCCTCCGACGCCGGCTCCGGGGAGGGCCAGAGCACCGACCCCTTCGAGGTGTTCATCGGCTCCCCGGCCCCGGACGATCTCGACGGCCTCCTGCAGCGCACGGTGGAGCGCGCCCGCGACATGCTCGACGGCGACTCCGCCTTCCTGCTCCTCGCGACCGACGACGAGACCGAGTTGGAGGTCCGCGCCTCCACCGGCCTGCCCTCCGCCCGCCAGCGCTTCGCGCGCGTGCCCGTCGAGGCGGGCCCCGGCCGCTACGGCTCCGCGCGCATGCCCGCCGTCCACGACGACCTGTCGGTCGTCCCCGGCGCCGTCCCGCTGCTCAGCGGCACCGGCATGCGCTCGGTCGTGACGGTCCCCCTGAAGGTCGAGGGCCGCCTCACCGGCTCTCTCGGCGTCGCGGCGGAGGCCCCCGGCAGATACTCCAACGAAGAGGCGCTACGGCTCCAATTCGCCGCCGACCGCATCGCGTTGGCCGTCGAATCGGCCCGCCTCGGCGAACTGGAGCGCCTGCGCCGGGGCTCGCTGAGCTTCCTCGTCGAGGCCTCCGACCTGCTCGCCGGCACCCTGGACCGCGACCAGACCCTCGCCCTGATGGCCCAGATGACGGTCCCGACGCTGGCCACGTGGTGCGCGGTCTACACGATCGCCGACCAGGCCTCCGAGCCGTACCTCTCGTACGTCCTGCACGAGGACGAGGAACTCATCGACGGCATCAAGTCGTTGCTCTCGAAGATCGCCCCGCCCGACCCGGTCCCCACCCCCGGCGCCCGGATCTGGTCCGCTCCCGCGGAGGCCGCCCACCAGGCCGCCCTGCGCACCTCCATGCGCAGCCTGGGCCTCGGCGAGCCGCTCCCCCGCGCGAGCTCCGGCATCGGTCCGACGCTCGCCACGGCCTCGGCGGTCGGCGGCGAGACCGTCGTACTGCCCCTGGTGGCCCGCAACCGCGTGATCGGCATGCTGACCCTCGGCAAGCCGACCGACGAGCATTTCCGCCAGGAGATCCTGGAGCTGGCCGAGGATCTCTCCCGCCGAGCCGCCCTGGCCCTGGACAACGCCCGCCTGTACTCGGAGCGCACGGCCATCAGCCAGGCCCTCCAGCGCAGCCTCCTGCCGCCCGAACTCCCCCAGATCGACGGCGTGGAGGTCGAGGTCATCTACCGCGCGGCCGGCGAGGGCAACGAGGTCGGCGGCGACTTCTACGACCTCTTCCCGATCAGCGACGGCGCCTACGGCTTCGCCATCGGCGACGTCTGCGGTACGGGCCCGAACGCGGCGGCGGTCACGGGCCTCGCCCGCCACGCCCTGCGCCTCCTGGCCCGCGAGGGCCTCAGCGGCCCGGCGGTCCTGGAGCGCCTCAACTCCGCGATCCTGGACGAGGGCGCCCGAAGCCGCTTCCTGACCCTCCTCTACGGCGAACTGCGGCCGCAGGAGGACGGCAGCGCGGAGTTGAAGGTGGTCTGCGCCGGCCACCCCCTCCCGCTCCGCCTGCGCCAGGACGGCACGGTCGAACCGGCCGCCGAACCCCAGCCGCTGCTGGGCGTGATGGAGGACCTGGAGCTCTACGAGCAGACCGTCACGCTCGACCCCGGCGACGTCCTGCTGTGCGTCACGGACGGCGTCACCGAGCGCCGCGAGGGAACCCGCATGCTCGGCGACGACGGCCTCAGCGACGTCCTGACGACCTGCACGGGCCTGACTGCAGGCGCGGTCGCCGCCCGCATCATGCGCGCCGTGGAACGCTTCGCCTCGGACGCCCCGTCCGACGACATGGCGATCCTCGCGATGCGCGTCCCGGGCCTCCACACGGACTGAGCGTCCAGGGGATACGAGAAAGGCCCCCGCCCATAAGGGCGGAGGCCTTTTTCTGTAGGAGCCCCCAAACGGAATCGAACCGTTGACCTTCTCCTTACCATGGAGACGCTCTACCGACTGAGCTATAGGGGCCTGTTGCCTTCGAGGTCTCCCTCGCGGCAACGAGCTAAATCATACCCTGAATTCGCGCATGCTTCGAACCGCCCACCCTGGGGCTCGAATTCTCAGACGGCGGGCTGGAGCAACCCGCCCAGCGCGTTGCACGCGGAGACGATCCGCTGCATGTCCCGCTTGGTCAGCGCGGCGTCCACGGGCAGTGTGAGCGTCTCGTCGGCGGCACGTTCGGTCTCCGGCAACGACACGCACCGCCGGAACTCGGGCAGCCGGTGCACGGGCGTCTTCACCGGCACCTTGCAGTCCACCCCCCGGGCACGCACGGCGCGCGCGAAGGCATCCCGGTCGGGCCGCCCGTTCCCGGGCACGCGCACGACGTACTGCTGATAGGTGTGCCCGTCACCCCCGTCGGGCGTGCACACGCCTTTCAGCTTCGCGTCCAGATAGGCGGCCCGCTGCCGACGCTGAGCGATCTCGTCGTACGGCGCCTCGGACTCGCCCTGCTCCAGCACGAGCAGCCCGTGCCGCTGCCCCACCCCGTGCAGCCGGGCGATGTCGGCGAACCGCCCGAAGCGGTGCACGACCACCACGGCCGCGGTCCGTGCGGTCACGACCGCCTCGACGGCGGAGGCGTCCAGGCAGTACGTGACCGGATCTATATCGGCGAACACCGGAAGCGCCCCGGCCAGGACCACGGCCTCGGCCACCTCGGCGTTCCCGAAGGCCGGTACGACGACCTCGTCACCGACTCCGACGCCGGCGGCCCTGAGCATTGCAGCAGTACCCATGCTCGGGATGGTGGTTCCGCAACGTGAACTTCAAGTGACGCACAGCAAAAAAGGGTTGGACCCCGAACCGAAGTTCAGGGTCCAACCCTTTTCAAAATTTGTTCGGCGGTGTCCTACTCTCCCACAGGGTCCCCCCTGCAGTACCATCGGCGCTGTAAGGCTTAGCTTCCGGGTTCGGAATGTAACCGGG
>NZ_JBIAQC010000019.1:0-77656 GCF_042888685.1 Streptomyces sp. NPDC002779 | reverse complement strand
GAGCCGCGGGAGATCGAGGCGGTCCTGACGCGGCATGAGCGGATCGTGCAGTGCGCGGTGGTGGTGCGTGAGGACCGGCCGGGTGACAAACGCCTCGTCGCCTACGTCGTTCCCAGCATGGGCAGCCGTCTCGACACGGAGGAAGTGCGCCGGTTCGTCGGCGGGTCACTACCTGAGTACATGGTTCCGTCCGCCTGTGTCGTACTCGATGCGCTGCCGTTGACCACGAACGGCAAGCTCGACCGCAAGGCCCTGCCCGAGCCCCTGGTCGGTGGTGACGCCGAAGGCCGCGCACCCCGCACCCCGGAAGAAGAAGTCCTCTGCGGACTCTTCGCCGAGATCCTGGGCATCTCCCGCGTAGGCGCCGACGAGAACTTCTTCACCATCGGCGGCCACTCGCTCACGGCCACCCGCCTGATCAGCCGCATCCGCAGCACCCTCGGCGCCGAACTGGGCATCGGTGACCTCTTCGCCGCCCCCACCCCTGCCGCGCTCACGGCCCGCCTCGGCCATGGCACCTCCCGGCCCAGGCCGGCCGTGGTGGCGGTGCGGCCCGAGCTGCTGCCGTTGTCGTACGCCCAGCAGCGGTTGTGGTTCCTGCGGGAATGGGAGGAGGGCGGTTCGACGTACAACATTCCGCTCGCGGTGCGGTTGCGCGGGCCGGTGGACAAGGGTGCGCTTCAGGCGGCGCTGGACGATGTGGCGCTGCGGCACGAGTCGTTGCGCACGCTCTTCCCGGCCGTGGCAGGGCAGCCGTACCAGCACATCACCGCCGACGCCCGCGTCCCGCTGTCCACGCGGGCCGTGACCGAGGCGGAACTGCCCTCACGCCTGGCCGAGGAGGCGGCGCACGACTTCGACCTGGAGGGTGAACTCCCCCTGCGCGCGGCTCTGTTCGAGATCGGCGAGCAGGAGCACGTACTGGTGCTGGTCCTGCACCACATTGCCGGTGACGGCTGGTCGATGGCGCCCCTGGCCCGTGACATGAGCACCGCCTACTCGGCACGCGTAACCGGCGACGCCCCGGACTGGGGCCCGCTGCCGATCCAGTACGCCGACTACACGCTGTGGCAGCGGGACCTGCTCGGCGACGAGCGCGACGTGGACAGTCTCGCGGCCCGCCACCTCGCCTACTGGCAGGAGGCCTTGGCCGAGCTGCCCGAAGAGCTCACCCTGCCCGCCGACCGGCCCCGGCCCGCCACACCCAGCCACCGGGCCGAGGCGATCGACCTCTTCGTGCCCGCCGAACTCCAGGCCCGTATCGGCGGCCTGGCCCGCGAGACCGGGACGACGCTGTTCATGGTGTTGCAGGCGGCGGTGGCTGCGCTGCTGAGCAGGTTGGGTGCGGGGACGGACATTCCGCTGGGGACGGCTGTCGCCGGGCGCACCGACGACAGTCTGGACGACCTGGTCGGCTTCTTCGTCAACACGCTGGTGCTGCGTACGGATGTGTCGGGTGATCCGACCTTCCGGGAACTGCTGACCCGGGTGCGGGCCGCCGACTTGGAGGCGTATGCGCACCAGGATCTGCCGTTCGAGCGGGTCGTCGAGGCGGTCAACCCCGTCCGCTCCACCGCCCGCCACCCCCTCTTCCAGACCATGCTCGTCCTCCAGAACACCGACGACGGCGCGTACGGCTTCGCCGGACTCCGCACCTCCGCCGAGCCCTTGAACCACCGCGCCGCCAAGTTCGACCTGAGCATCGGCGTGGAGGAGACCTTCGACGAGGCCGGCCGGCAGGCAGGCATTAGGGCCGAGTTCGAGTACGCCACCGACCTGTTCGACCGCACCACCGTGGACGACCTGGCACGGCGCTTCCTCCGGCTCTTGGAGGTGGTGACCGCCGAGCCGGACACGCCCGTCGGTCAGGCGGAACTGCTCACGGCCGACGAGCTGCACCGCGTCCTCGACGAGTGGAGCGCCACCGTTCCGGCCGAGATGTGGCGCGAACTGGCGGGCGTGTCCGCACCCGACCGGGCCGCGGCCTACCTCCTCGACGACCACCTGAGGCCGGTGCCGGCCGGGGTCAATGGTGACCTTTACCTCACCGTGCCCGGCCCCGCCGCCCCCGCGGGCGACAGGTTCGTCGCCGACCCGCACGGCGGATCCGGCACCGTGATGTACCGCACCGGCAGGCAGGCCCGCTGGAGCCCCGACGGCCGGCTGGACATCCGGTTGCCCGAGCGGCCGGACCCCGCAGGCCAGGACGAGCCCGCCCCCGCCCGCCGTCCGCGCACCCCCGAAGAGGAAGTCCTGTGCGCCCTCTTCGCCGAGACCCTGGGAGCGGCGCACGTCGGTGTCGACGACAACTTCTTCGCCCTCGGCGGCTACTCGCTCCTGGCCACCGGGCTGATCAGCCGCATCCGCACCGTGCTGGGCGTCGAGGTGGGCATCAGGGCCCTGTTCGGCAACCCGACGGTCGCGCAGCTCGCGGCGCATCTGCGGGCCGAGGACACCGCCCGGCCCAGGCCGGCCGTGGTGGCGGTGCGGCCCGAGCCGCTGCCGTTGTCGTACGCCCAGCAGCGGTTGTGGTTCCTGCGGGAGTGGGAGGAGGGCGGTTCGACGTACAACATTCCGCTCGCGGTGCGGTTGCGCGGGCCGGTGGACAAGGGTGTACTCCAGGCGGCGCTGGACGATGTGGCGCTGCGGCACGAGTCGTTGCGCACGCTCTTCCCGGCCGTGGAGGGGCAGCCGTACCAGCACATCACCACCGACGCCCGCGTCCCGCTGTCCGCGTCCCTCTGCCCTCCGGTGGAGCTGGCCGGGCACGTCCGGCGCGCCGCCCGGCACGCCTTCGACCTGGCGACCGAACTGCCCCTGCGAGCCACGCTGTTCACGCTCGGCGCCGACGACCACGTACTCATGCTGGTTCTGCACCACATCGCCGGTGACGGCTGGTCCATGGCCCCGCTCACCCGCGATCTGAGCACCGCCTACGAGGCGCGCCTGGCCGGGCGGGCCCCGGACTGGGCCCCGCTGCCGATCCAGTACGCCGACTACGCGCTGTGGCAGCGGGACCTGCTCGGTGACGAGGACGACCCCGAGAGCCTTTCCGCTGTCCAACTCGCCTATTGGCGACAGGCGTTGGCCGGGCTGCCCGAGGAGCTCGCCCTGCCGACCGACCGGCCCCGTCCGCCCGTGCCCAGCCATGACGCCGGAGCCATCACGGCCGGCGTTCCCGCCGAACTGCACGCGGATCTGGTGCGGTTGGCGCGGGAGAGCGGGGCGACGCTGTTCATGGTGTTGCAGGCCGCGGTGGCGGCGCTGTTGAGCAGGCTGGGCGCGGGCACCGATGTCCCGCTCGGCACGGCGGTCGCCGGGCGCACCGACGACAGCCTTGACGACCTGGTGGGGTTCTTCGTCAACACGCTGGTGTTGCGTACGGATGTGTCGGGTGATCCGACGTTCCGTGAGCTGCTGGGTCGGGTGCGGGCCGCCGATCTGGAGGCGTATGCGCATCAGGATCTGCCGTTCGAGCGGGTCGTCGAGGCGGTCAACCCCACCCGCTCCACCGCCCGCCACCCCCTCTTCCAGACGATGCTGCTCCTGAAGAACGGATCGGGCGGCGGACTGGACCTGGCCGGTACCACAGCCTCGGAACACCCTGTCGACGTTCATGTCGCCGAGTTCGACCTGCTGTTCGGCGTCGAGGAGGCCCACACGGCCGACGGCGACCCGGCGGGGCTGCGCTGGACGGTCGAGTACGCCACCGAACTCTTCGACCACGGCACGATGCGGACCCTGACGGACCGGCTGGTGAGGCTGCTCGCCGCGTTCGCCGGGGACCCGGACGCCCCTGTCGGCCAGGCCGACGTGCTGTCCGCCGCGGAACGGGACCTCGTCCTGGGCGCCTGGAGCGGTGAGGACCCTGCCGCACCGCCGGCCGAACGCCCCGTGCACCGGTACTTCGAGGAGCAGGCCGCCACCCGGCCCGACGCCGCGGCGCTCGTCCTGAACGAGCGGACGCTGACGTTCGGCGAGCTCAACACGCTCGCCAACACGCTCGCGCACGAACTGATCCGGCGCGGCGCGGGACCCGAGGACCGGGTCGCCGTCCTGCTCGACCGGTCCGTCGAGTCGGTCGTGGCCCTGCTCGCCGTGCTCAAGGCGGGAGCCGTGTACCTGCCCCTGGACACCGGGCATCCGGCCGAACGCATCGCCCACGTCCTGAAGGACGCCGACGTCCGACTGGTCATCACCACGGCCGAACTGGCAGGCACGCTCGCCCCTGACACGGTGCCCGTGCTGCACGTCGACCGGTGCGCGCCGGACGGCCCCGGGCACGACCCGGACGTGCCCGCGCTGCATCCGGCGCACCCCGCCTACATGCTGTACACCTCCGGATCCACCGGGCGCCCCAAGGGTGTGGTCGTGGAGCACCGGGCCCTGGTCAACCTGCTGCACAGCCACGAGTCGACCCTGTTCGCCGCGCATGTACGGGCCACCGGCCGGCCCGCCGCCCGGGTGGCCGTCACCGCGCCGCTCACCTTCGACGCCTCCTGGATGGGACTGCTCGCCCTGTTCGCCGGGCACGAGCTGCACCTCCTCGACGACGCCACCCGGCGCGACCCGGCGGCCATGGTCGGCTACGTCGGACGGCACGGCGTCGACTTCCTCGACACCACACCGACGTACGGCCTGGAGATGCTGGAGCACGGGCTGCTCGGCACCCCCGAACTCACCCCCCGCACCCTGACCTTCGGCGGCGAGGCCATCCCCGAGCCGCTGTGGCGCAGGCTGCTCGCCGAACCGGACGTGACCGCCCACAACTTCTACGGCCCCACCGAGTGCACCGTCGAAACGCTGACCGCACCCCTGCGCGGCACCTCGACGCCCATCGTGGGACGGCCCCTGGAGGGCGCCCGGGTGTACGTCCTCGACGAGGCGCTGCGGCCCGTGCCGCCCGGTGTCACCGGAGAGCTGTACATCGCCGGGCGCGGTCTCGCCCGCGGCTACGCCGGGCGGCCCGGAGCGACCGCGGAGCGGTTCGTCGCCAGCCCGTTCGCGGACGGGGCGCGCATGTACCGGTCGGGCGACCTGGCGCGCTGGCGGGCCGACGGCAGCCTGGAGTTCTGCGGGCGAGCCGACGACCAGGTGAAGGTGCGCGGCTTCCGGATCGAGCCTGGCGAGATCGAGGCCGCGCTCGGGCGTCACCCGGACATCGCCCACGGTGCCGTCGTGCTCCGCGAGGACCGGCCGGGCGACCGGCGGCTCGTGGCCTACGCCGTGCCCGTGCCCGGCCGCACGCCCGACCCCTCCGGGCTGCGCGCGTTCCTCGCCGGCACGCTTCCCGAGTACATGGTGCCCGCCGCTTTCGTCGTCCTCGACGCGCTGCCCGTCACCGGCAACGGCAAGCTCGACCGGCGTGCCCTGCCCGCGCCCGAGTACGGCGGACTCGGACGGGCGCCCGGAAACGAGGTGGAGCGGTCCCTGGCCGCCCTGTTCGAGGACGTCCTCGATGTGCGCGGCACCGGCGTGGACGACAGCTTCTTCGACCTCGGCGGGCACTCCTTCCTGGCCGCCCGGGTGGTCGCCCGCATCCGCGCCCTGCTGCCCGACGTCCTGGGGGACCTGACCCTGCCCGGGTTCTTCCGCACCCCCACGGTTGCCGCCCTCGCCGCCCGCGCCGACGGCCGGGACACCGCCGGATCCGACCTGCTGCTGCCGCTGAGCACGTCCGGCACCGGGGCGCCGCTGTTCTGCGTCCACCCCGTCACGGGGCTCGCCTGGTGCTACGCGGGACTGGCCGCCGCCCTGGACGACCGGCCCGTGTACGGCCTGCAGACGCGTCGGCCCGGCGCCGACGAACGGGCCCTGCCCGCCCGCTGGGAGACCCTGGTCGACGACTACCTGGGCCGCCTCCGCGAGGTACAGCCGCAGGGGCCGTACCACCTGCTCGGCTGGTCCCTCGGCGGGAACATCGCGCACGCCCTGGCCTGCCGGCTGCGCGCCGAGGGCGAGGAGGTGGCACTGCTCGCCCTGATGGACTCCTACCCGCTGCGCGGGCCGGCCCTCGACACCCGGTTCGACCCCGACGACATCGCCGCGTTCCTCCGCCGGGAGGGCACCGCCGACGCCGGTCTCGACGCCGGGTTCGACGAGCCGTTCGTGGCGTCGCTGGCGGCCGCCGCCGCGCACACCGTCGCCCTGGCCGAGGCGGCAGAGCCGGGAGTCTTCGACGGCGATCTGCTCCACTTCACGGCCACCGAGGACCGTGACCCCGCCGCCCCCGTGGCGGACGACTGGCGGCCGCACGTCGCCGGCCGGATCCACGGCCACGCCGTCGCCTGTGCCCACCTGGACATGACGCGGCCGCAGCCCCTTGCCGAGATCGCCGCCCTCCTGGTCCGCACCCTGCACCGGGACTGACACCGAGGAAAGAGCCGATCCATGATCGAAGAGACCGTCCTGCAGTACGAGTTGTCCGACGCCGAGGTGTCCCGGATACGGGAGGAGGTGGCTGGACTCGCCGCCTCCCTGCCCGACCCGGCCGACCCGGCCCGCTACGCCGACAACCGCTTCGCCGACGCCGGACTGCCGCCGCGCCTGAAGGGCTTCCTGGAGAGTTTCCGGCGCACCGAGTCCGCCGCCGGTCTGCTGATCCACGGCTTCCCCGTCGACGACAGCGCCGTCGGACCGACCCCCGGCCACTGGGACCAGGCCACGGATCCGGCGGCCACCCTGGAACAGGAGCTGTTCCTGGCCATGTGCGCGACTGCGCTCGGCGACCCCTTCACCTGGTCCACCCTGCAACTCGGCCGCATGATCCAGAACATCCTGCCGATCCGCGGCGACGAGGAGCGCCAGAGCGGCCACGGCAGCGCCACCCTGCTGGAGTTCCACACCGAGGACGGCTTCCACCCCGGCCGCTGCGACTATCTGCTGCTGTTCGGGATCCGCAACCACGACCAGGTGCCGACCATCCTGGCCTCCGTCCGGGACGTCAAGCTCAGTCGCGAGGATCTGGCCCTGCTGATGCGTCCGCTGTTCCACATCCTCCCCGACGACGAGCACATCCGGCAGTTGCAGCTGCGGCACCCCGACCACCCGGCGCTCACCCGCATGGAGCAGATGCTGCACTCCCCGGAGGCCGTGCCCGTCCTGTTCGGCGACCCCGACCGGCCCTATCTCCGTATCGACCTGCCCTTCATGCGCTGTGCCTCGGACGAGCCGGCGGCCGAACGGGCCGTGTACACCCTGATGGCCGAGCTGGAGCGGGTGCAGCACACGGTCGTCGTGGAGCAGGGCAGCCTGCTGATCGTCGACAACTACCTGGCGGTGCACGGCCGCAAGTCCTACCCGGTGCGCTACGACGGCAGCGACCGCTGGCTGAAGCGGATGATCGTCAGCCGCGATCTGCGCAAGGCGGCCCCGGTGAGCCGGATGACGCGCCACCGGGTGCTGTTCTGACCCCGGCCGCCCGCTGCCCCTTTCTCTTTCCGACCCGCACGTGCCACCTAGGAGTCAGACATGCGCACCGTCGTCATCACCGGCGCGTCCAGCGGCATCGGCCGCGCCACCGCCCTGCGCTTCACCGAGGCGGGCGACCATGTGGTCAACCTGGACATCAAGGCACCCGAACCGGACGGTCGCCCGGCCGGACGGTGGATACGGGCCGACACCGCCGACTGGAACGCCGTAGGGGAGGCCCTCGCTGACGTCCACCGCGACACCGGACGCCTCGACGTGGTCATCGCCAACGCCGGGATCAGCGTCCGGCACGGCGTCCTCGACATCCAGGAGAAGGACGCCCGCCGCATCACCGACGTCAACCTCCTCGGCGTCCTGGGCGTCTGGCAGGCCGCCGCCCGCCTCATGATCGACCAGGGCCATGGCGTCCTGCTGGCCACGGCATCCGTCAACGGCCGCCGGGGATACCCCTATTACGCCGACTACAACGCCACCAAGGCCGGCATCGTCGCCCTGACCCAGACCTTCGCGCTGGAGCTCAGCCCGCTGGTGCGCACCGCCTGTGTCAGCCCCGGCGGTGTGCTCACGCCCATGCAACTCGCCGAGTACACCGAGGAGATGCTCGCCGACACCAACGCGCGCATCCCCGCCGGACGGCACGCCGACCCCGCCGAGATCGCCGCGGCCTTCTGCTATCTGGCCTCGGCCGAGGCCGGCTTCCTCACCGGGCAGGAGCTCGTGATCGACGGCGGGGAGACCGCCGGTGCCACGACGTCCGCGTACGGCACCGCCGTACGGGCCGGGCACTGACCGGACGGGGGAGCAGTCCGCATGCAGACCACCACCCGCGGCGCCGCGGGCCCTGCCCGGGGCGCCCCGGCCACCGGGCTCGACATCGTGGTGACCGGCACCTCGTCCGACGCGCACACCTGGAACCTGATCTACCTCGAACTCCTCCTCACCGAGTGGGGACACCGGGTGACCAACCTCGGGGCCTGTGCCCCCGACACACTCGTCGCCACCGAGGCGCTGGCCCACCGCCCCGACCTCGTCGTGGTCAGCAGCGTCAACGGCCACGGTGCCGCCGACGGACTGCGGCTGATCGCGCGGTTCCGCGCCGAACCGAGGCTCGCCGCGCTCCCGGTGGTGATCGGCGGCAAGCTCGGCACCGCCGAGGCAACCACCCGGGCCTGGCTGCCCCGGCTGCGGACCGCCGGGTTCGCGGAGGTGTTCGAGGAGAGCGCCGGGGCCGCGCCCTTTCGCCGCTACCTCGACACGCTCACGGCCGGGGTGTGCCGCTGATGGACGCCCCGACCACCACCGGGTTCGGCGCGTTCGTCCGTAACGCGCGCGAACTCGTCGTCCAGCCCCGCATGGGCTTCGGCTCACCGGAGCGGATGCGCCGGGGCCTGCTCGCCACCCGCGACGCGGACGCCACCGCGGTCGGCACGCTCACCCTCGACAGCTACACCAGGGTCGGCGACCTCAACGCCGCCCGGCGTGCCGTCACCGAGGGCACCGACCTCAACGGCTACCCGCTGCTCACCCACGGCCCGGCCGCCACCCGCCGCATGCTCGACGGGATCGACGGCCCCGGGTTCCCCGTCCAGGTGCGGCACGGGTCCGCCGCCCCGCAGAGCATCGTGCGCGGCCTGCTCGCGGCCGGACTGCACGCCACCGAGGGCGGCCCCGTCTCCTACTGCCTGCCCTACAGCCGCACCCCGCTCGCCGACGCCGTGGACAACTGGACCCGGGCCTGCGAACAGCTCGCCGAGGCCCGCCGGCCGGGCGTCGAACCGCATCTGGAGTCCTTCGGCGGCTGCATGATGGGCCAGCTGTGTCCGCCCGGACTGCTCGTCGCGCTGTCCCTGCTGGAAGGGATGTTCTTCGTCCGGCACGGGCTGCGCAGCATCTCCCTGAGCTACGCGCAGCAGACCGACCCGCACCAGGACGAAGAGGCGGTACGGGCGTTACGCGCGCTCGCCGCCGACCTGCTGCCCGGCGTGGACTGGCACATCGTCGTCTACACCTACATGGGCGTCTATCCGCGCACCCCGGCCGGCGCCCGGGCCCTCCAGGACCGGGCGGTACGGCTCGCGGTGCGGGCCGGTGCGCAGCGGCTCATCGTGAAGACCACGGTCGAGGCGCGCCGTATCCCCACCGTCGCCGAGAACGTCGCCGCCCTGGAGACCTCGGCGCACACCGCCCGCACCGTCCGCCCGGGCGGCCCGGCAGCGCCGGACGACGGCGACCGGGACAGCCAGGTGTACGCCGAGGCCCGCGCCCTGGTGGAGGCGGTGCTGAGTCTCGGCCCCGACATCGGCCGCGGACTGCTCACGGCGTTCGGCCGGGGCTGGCTCGACGTGCCGTACTGCCTGCACCCCGACAACGCCGGGCGCAGCGCCGGATACATCGACGAGCGGGGCCGGCTGGGCTGGAGCTCCGTCGGCGCCATGCCGATCGGGCAGGTCGTCAAGGCCCGCCCGGCCGCCGCCCTCACCTCGAGCGGCCTCCTCGACGCGCTGCACTTCGTCGAGACCCGCCTCGACCTCGGCGAACTCACCACGACCGGCCCGCACCGCGAGCCCGCGCGGGCCCGCTCATGAGACCGGCCCACGAGCCGACGCACCACAGCAGCCCACCCACGCGAGGGAGCGACACGTCATGAGCGCACTGCACGCCTCCGGCTTTCCGGAGGACGAGATACGGGCCAGGGCCCGGCAGGGCGCGGCCCGCGTCTTCCCGCCCGCGTCCGCCTACGGCAGCGAACTGTTCGGCGCCGTCGGGCGCGGCGGCGACGACGTCCTGGACCGGACCCGGCTGGTGCCGCCGGCCTTCATGCCGCGCCGGCTGGAGAAACTGATCGAGCTGGCCCGCGAACCCCTGTACCGGGACGTGGACACGGCCACCGACATCGGCGGCTTCCCAGCCCAACTGCCTCTGTACATCTCCGCGTTCGGCTCCACCCAGGTCGCCAGCCGCGACCTGGGCGTGGCCGCCGCCCGGCAGGCGGCCCGGCTCGGCATCCCCATGGTCGTCGGCGAGAACATCGGCCCCGTCAACGGCACGGGACGGCTCGGCGAACGCGAGGGCCGCACCCTGCTCGGCCGTATCGCCGCCTACCAGGACGCCCTGGAGGGTGCCGGCGGTGTGGCCGTACAGCAGTCGACCGAGGACGCCGACGCCGAGATCTGGAACCTCGTCTACAGCGACCCCTCCGTGCGGCCGCTGCTGGACGCCGGGCGGCTCGCCTTCGAGCTGAAGGTGGGGCAGGGCGCCAAACCGGGGCTCGGCGGCATGACCGTCGTCGACGCGGCCGACGCCGAGCGGCTGGAGGAGCAGTACGCCGTCGAGCCCGTGCTCGGCGACGGCACCTCCCGAGTGCTGCGCAGCGGCAGCCCCGGCACCTTCACCGAGGAGATCCTCGCCCACCAGGTCCGCCTGATGCGCAACAACTTCCCCCGGGCCAGGATCTGGGTGAAGCTGCCTCCCGCCCGCGACGTGGGGGCCGCGGCCGCCACCGCCTGGGCGGCCGGCGCCGACTCGGTCACCGTCGACGGCGCCGAGGGCGGCTCCGGCTGGGCCCCGCTCGCCTTCCTCGACGACGTGGGCCTGCCCCTCGCGGAGTGCCTGCGCCGGGTGCGGCCGGGACCCGAGGAGTGCCTGCTCGTCAGCGGCCGGATGTGGGAAGGCGCCCGCGCCGCCAAGGCACTGGCCGCCGGGGCGCGCGCCGTGGGTCTGGGCCGGGCCGCGCTGCTCGCCGTGGACGAGGACCCCGAAGCGGGACTCGACCGCCTGGTGGCGGCCCTCGCCCTCGAACTGCAGCTGATCGTCAGCGCGTTGGGCAAGTACCACCCCCGCGACCTGGACCCCGACGACCTTTGGCACCCGGACAGTTCGTACATGGCACCCCAGCCTGTGCCTGCGGCAGCGCGAGTACCCTGACCGGCCACGCGACTCGGACGCGTCGTCCTGATCAACTCCTCGGCCGGAAGCGAAACTTCCCGCCACCTGCCTGGTCAACTGCCTCTTCGGCGGCCGGGACGTTCCTACGATCGACGCAGTCCGCACCGACCAGCCGTCCGACCCACGACAGACGGGACAGCCCGATGCCGAACCCCTTCGAGAACGAGAACGGACAGTACCTGGTCCTCGCCAACGACGAGGAGCAGCACTCGCTGTGGCCCGCCCAGATCGCCGTACCGGCCGGCTGGCGCACCGTCCACGGCGTCGACAGCCGCGCCGCGTGCCTGGAGTACATCGAGACCCACTGGACCGACATCCGCCCGGCGAGCCTGCGCCGGGCCATGGACCGGATGGCCGGCTGACGATGACCGGCCATCTGCTCCAGGACACCACGGTGGTCCGGCCCGTACCCCGGCCGAACGCCCCCCGCTCCCTCGTCTGCCTCGGCTTCTGCGGCGGCGGCACCGGCTCCTACCGGGCCTGGCTGCCGTCGCTGGGCGAGGCCACCGACCTGGCCCTCGTCTGCTACCCGGGCCGCGAGGGCCGCTTCGCCGAGGAGTTCGCCCCGGACTGGGACACCCTCGCCGAGGACACCGCCGACGCCGTGGCCCGCGCCGCGGCCGCCGCGCCGGACCGCCCCTACCGCCTGTTCGGCCACAGCATGGGCGGCTGGATGGCCTTCGACGTCACCGTACGGCTCGCCGAGCGCGGCGCCCCGCTGCCCGAGCGCCTGATCGTCTCCTCGTGCAACGCGCCCGACCGCGGCGTCACCGAACGCGACCGCTTCCCGCGTCTGGAGGACGCCGAAGGGCGCCTCCTTGAGTGGATGCGGACCATCGGGCTGCTGCCCGACTACGCGCTCGACGACCCCGACCTGCGGGAGATGGCGATCGAGCTGATGCGCGCCGACATCACCGTCCGCGACTCCTACCGGCCCCGGCCCGGCGTCACCACCTCCGTGCCCGTGCATGTGCTGTACGGCGAGGACGACGAGGTCATCGAACCGGCCGTCGCCGAGCAGTGGGCACGCTGCGCCACCGGCGGACTCCGCGTGGACGCCCTGCCCGGCGGCCACTTCTACACCCCGCCGGTGTGGGCGGCCCTGCCCGACCACTTCGCCGACGCCGACCTGCAGGAGGGCCTGCGATGACACCCCGCTGGCTGGAGGAACCCGGTGCGCCGGTCACCGCCGTCGTCGACGGCCTGCCGGACGCGGCCGCCGCCGCGGACTGGATCGACACCTACCGGGACGAGCTGCGCAGCGTGCTCACCCGGCACGGCGCGCTGTATCTGCGCGGCCTTCCGGTGCGCACCGCCGCCGACTTCGCGCTCGTGCGGGACGCCCTGTTCGCCGCGCGTGCCAAGTACCAGGAGAAGGCCACCCCGCGCAGCGACTTCGGCGACGACGTGTTCTCCTCCACCGACCTGCCGCCCGCGCAGGCCATCCGGATGCACAACGAGAACAGCTACACGCTGACCTTCCCCGGCCTGCTGCTGTTCGGCTGTCTGACGGCCCCCGCGGAGGGCGGCGCGACCCCGGTCGCCGACGTCCGCCGCGTCCTCGACCAGCTGCCCGCCGACCTCGTCGACCGCTTCCGTCGGCACGGCTGGTCGCTGGCGCGCAACTACGCCGAGCACATCTCGCTGGACTGGCGGACCGCCTTCGCCACCGACTCCCGCGCCGACGTGGAGCGTTACTGCGCCGCCAACGCCATCGACGTTACCTGGGGCGGCGACGACACCCTGCGCACCCGGCAGGTGCGCTCGGCGACCGTCCGCCACCCGCACACGGGCGAGGAGGTCTGGTTCAACCACGTCGCGTTCTGGAGCGAATGGGCGCTCGACCCCGACATCAGGGACGTGCTGGTCGGCGAGTTCGGCCGCGACGGGCTGCCGTTCAACACGGCGCTCGGCGACGGCTCCCCGCTGAGCCCCGAGGACGTGGCCGCGCTCGACGCGGCCTACGCACGCGCCACCGTACGGCGTGCCTGGCAGCCCGGCGATCTGCTCCTGGTCGACAACATCCTCACCGCGCACGGCCGTGACCCCTTCCGCGGCGACCGCAAGATCGTCGTCGCGATGGGCGAACCGGTGGCCCTCGCCGACTGCGCACCTTCCCTGCCCGTCAGCGCACCCGCTCTGGCCGGCCGCGCCTAAAGCGTGTCGCGAAAGCCCCCGAGAGGAGCCCACCCATGTCCGCAACACCGCCCGGCGGGTCGTCACCGGCCCGCGGCACGGCCACGGCGGCCGCACCACGGACGTCGGCGTCCGTCGCCGTCGGCACCCGCCCGGGGCCCGCGTCCACCCCTGCCGCAACGCCCACGTCCACCCCCGCCACGCCCGCGTCCGCCCCCGTCCGGGACCTTCTGCACCGCTTCCGGGAGGCCGTCGCGCGGCACCCGTGGCGGGACGCCGTGGTGGCGGCCGACGGCACCACCGTCGGCTTCAGCACCCTCGACGGTCGGGTACGACGGCTGTCGGCCGCCCTCGTCGGAGCCGGCGTCCGGCCCGGACAGCACGTCGGGGTCGCCCTGGGCCGGGAGCCCGACCTGGTCGTGGCCCTGCTCGCCGTCTGGCGGGCCGGCGCCGCGTACGTCCCCCTCGATCCGGCCCACCCGCAGGCACGCCTGGACGACATGGTCGAGGACGCCGGCATCCAGGTCGTCGTGTCCGCCGACCCGGCCCGCACCTGGCCGGAGGGGGTGCGGACCGTCGCTGCCGATGCGAGCGCCCTGTTCACCGTCCCCGAGGTCCCGGTGCCCGCCGACGCCCCCGCCTACGTCATCTACACCTCCGGCTCGACCGGCCGGCCCAAGGGCGTCGCCGTCACCCGTGGCGCGGCCGCCCGACTGGTCGCCACCCTGGAGGAGAGCGGCTGCTACACCGGCCGCCCCGCCCGCGTGGCCTGGAACGCCAGCGTGTCCTTCGACGCCTCCGTGCAGCAGTGGGCCCGCGTCTGCCGCGGCGACACCCTGCTGTTGCTCTCCGAGGACCAGCGCGCCGACCCGGCCGCATTCGCCGCGCATCTCCTCCACGAGGGCGTCACCGACCTCGACGTGACCCCTTCCCACTGGTCCGTCCTGCGCGACCGGGTCGTCGAGACGGCCGGGCAACTCCCGGACGGCATACGGCTGTTCGTCGGCGGCGAGGCGATCCCCGCGCCCATGTGGCAGGACCTGGCCGACCTCGGTACCCGGGGGATCGTGCACGCGCTCAACCTGTACGGGCCGACCGAGTGCACCGTCGACTCCACCGTCGGCCGCGTCGACGGCGCCGAGCCGCACATCGGCCCGCCGCTGCCCGGCGTCGGCGCCCACGTCCTCGACGACACCCTGCGCCCCGCCACCGAGGGCGAGCTGTACCTGACCGGCCCCGCCCTCGCCCTCGGCTATCTGCGCCGCACCGCCCTGACGGCCGAGCGGTTCACCGCCTCGCCGTTCGGCCCGCCCGGCAGCCGGATGTACCGCACCGGCGACCGGGTCCGCCGCCGCCCGGACGGCAGCCTCGCCTGTCTCGGCCGGGTCGACCACCAGGTCAAGGTGAACGGACTGCGCATCGAACTCGGCGAGATCGAGGCCGTCCTGACGGACCATCCGTTGGTCACCGCCGCGGTCGCCGTCGTACGGGAGGACGCCCGGCTGGGCCGCGCCCTGGCCGCCTACTGGGTCCCCGCGCCCGGCGCGGACACCGACCCGGAGCCGCTGCGCCGCCACCTGGGCTCCCGGCTGCCCGCCCATATGGCGCAGCTGTCACTGACCGCCCTGGACAGCCTCCCGCTGGGCGTGGGCGGCAAGGTCGACCGCACGGCCCTGCCCGAACCGGCCGAGCAGCACCGGCCGGACGGTGCCGACGCCGCGCCCGCGGGTGAGCTGGAGACCCTCATCGCCGGTGCCTGGCAGGACGTCCTCGGCCGCGAACGGGTGCTGGCCACCGACGACTTCTTCGCCCTCGGCGGGCACTCGCTGCTCGCGCTGCGCGTGATCGCCGACCTGAAGAAGCGGCGCGGGGTGGTCATCCCCACCCGCATGGTCTACCGGCATCCGCGGCTGCGCGATCTCGCCCGCGCGATAGCGGACCGCAGCGACCACTGACCGCCGCCGCCCATTGAGCCCCTTCCGGAAAGGCCCCGCCCCGATGCGGACATCCCCAGCCTCCCGAGTCTCGCTGTACGGACTGCTGAGCGCCTACACGGTCTCGCTGTTCGGCACCCGGCTGACCATGATCGCCCTGCCCTGGCTGGTGCTCGTCACCTCCGGCAGCGCGTCACTGACGGGACTCGTCGTCTTCGCCGAGGCGGTGCCGCTCGTCCTGGGCAAGGCACTGGCGGGGCCCTTGATCGACCGGTTCGGGGCGCGCAGGTTCAGCGTCGCCGCCGACCTGGCCAGCGCCGCGGTGGTCGCGACGGTTCCGCTCTGCCACTGGCTGGGCGTCCTGCCGTACGGACTGCTGCTGGCGCTGGCCACTCTGCTCGGGCTGGCCCGCGGGCCCGGCGACGTGGCCAAGCGGACCCTCACCCCGGAGACCGCCGAGGCGGTCGGTATGCCGCTGGAGCGGGTGAGCGGCATGGTGGGCACCCTGGAACGGCTCGCCGGCACCGCCGGGCCCGCCGCCGGCGGCGCCGTGGTCGCCTTCTTCGACCCGATGTGGGCCCTCGCGGTCAACGCCGTCACCTTCCTGGTCTCCGCCCTGATCATCGCCGCCACCGGGTCCGGCCGCGGCCCCGCGCCCGCGGAGTCCACCGACACGGCGCCCGAGGAGGAGAGCTACCTCGAACGGCTCCGCGCCGGGCTGCGGTTCCTGCGCCAGGACCGGCTGCTGCGGTCCATCGCCGTCATGCTGAGCGTCACCAACCTCATCGACGCGGCGTACGGCTCCCTGCTCATCCCGGTCTGGGCGGAGGAGACCGGCGGCGGCCCGGCCGCGATCGGTGCCCTGGGCTCGGTGTTCGGCATCGCCGCGGTCGGCGGCTCCGCACTCGCCACCGCGCTCGCGCACCGGCTGCGACGCCGGCCGACGTACGTCATCGCCTTCCTCCTCGCCGGGCCGCCCCGCTTCCTGGTGCTGGTCTTCGACCTGCCGCTGTGGACGGTCCTCGCCGTAGCCGTCGTGGACGGACTGGCCATCGGCTTCGTCAATCCGATCCTCAACGCCGTGATGATGGAGCGCATCCCGCGCCCCTTGCTGGGCCGGGTCTCCGCGCTCACCGACTCCGTCGGCTCCGCCGGCGTTCCGCTCGGCCCCATCCTCGCCGGTTTCCTCGTCACCCTGGCGGGCCTCGGCCCCGTCCTGATCGGCTGCGCCGCCCTCTATCTCGGCAGCACCGTGCTGCCCGCCCTGCGCCCCCACTGGCGCGAACTCGACGACCGGCCACCGCCCGCGGTCACCCCCGAGCCCGACAACCACAAGGTCCCCGCACCCTGAGCCAGTCCCTTCCACCGCCCGAGAGCACACCGCGCAAGAGCACACCTCCGAAGAACACGAGAGGAAAGAGACACATCATGAGCAGTGGCAACCTGAGCGCCGCACGCCTGAAGGGTGACTTCGACGTCGAGCGGCTGCTGGCGGAACTCGCCGTCCTGGAACGCACCCAGTGGGCGGCCCAGCGTACCTACGGCGAGAGCCTGGAACCCAGTGAGGACACCGTCCTCGACTGGCGGGTGCTGCCGCTGCGCAGCCCCGACGGCCGCGCCGACCGCACCGACCCCGGCGGCCTCGGCCTCGTCGAGTACGCCGCCACCCCGTGGCTGGAGAAGACCCCCTACATCCGGTCCATCCTGGACAGCCTGCCCACCGAACTGCGCGCCGTACGGCTGATGTCGCTCGGCGTGGGCGCCGAGGTCGACGAGCACCGCGACCAGCCGTACGGGCTCGCGGCCGGCTGGGTGCGGCTGCACATACCGTTCGTCACCAACTCCGAAGCCGTCCTCACCCTCGACGGGCAGCCCCACACCTGGCAGCCCGGCACCTTGTGGTTCGGTGACTTCTCCCGCCTGCACTCGGTGCGCAACGGCGGCTCCGAGCGCCGCGTCCACCTCGTCATCGACGCCTATGTCAACGCCGAACTGCTGGAGCTGTTCCCGGCCGAGTTCCGCGACCGGATCCGCTGGTCCGAGGTGCTGCTCAACAGCCCCGAGATCCCGCTGACCGAGGACGAACTGGCCGAGTTCCGCAGCACGTTCGCCATCCCCGACGCCTTCCTCTACGGCGAGCCCGAGGAACTGGCCGACGACAGTAGGCCCGACCGGCAGGCCCGGCTCCAACTCGACGGCGGCCGACTCGTTCTGGAGGTCGACGACGAGCCCAGGGCGGCGCTGGTGCACCTGGGCGAAGGCGAGTTCCGCGCCCTCGGCTGGACCGCCGAGCGCACCGTGAAGGCCGAGCGGACCGGCGAGGGACTGCGGCTGCGCTTCCGGATGCGCCAGGGCAGCCGTATGGAGGAGACCGTCCGGACCGCCGCGACGGCTGCGGCCTGAGCCATGCCGTACGCCACCGGCACGCTGCGCGACCCCACACAGGTCCGCGCGTTCGACCCGGCGGCGGTCACCGGCCGGCGGCTCACCCCGCCGGCGGCGGGCGGGCCCGCGCACATCTGGCTGCTGCACGCCGAACGGCACCGTGCGGCGGTCGTGCGGGCGGCGCCCCAGGTGCTCGACGCGCAGGAACGCGCCAGAGCCGCGGCCCTGCGCGTGCCGACGGACCGGGAGTGCTACCTCGCCACCCACCTGGGGCTTCGCCTGCTGCTCGGCGCCTATCTGGGCGCGGAGCCGGCGCGCGTGCCGCTGACCCGGTGGGCGTGCCCGCTGTGCGGCGGACCGCACGGGCGGCCCGGGGTGGTGGGGGACCCGCTGCACTACTCGCTCAGCCACAGCGGCGGTCTCGGACTGCTCGCCTTCGCGGCCGTCCCGGTCGGCGTGGACGTCGAGGCCGTGCCCTCACCGGCCGCAGTGGCCGAGGCCGCCGAGGCCCTGCACCCGCGCGAACGCGACGAACTCGCCCTGCTTCCCCCGACCGCCCGCCCACGCGCCTTCGCCCGGGCCTGGGTCAGAAAGGAGGCCTACCTCAAAGGACTCGGTGTCGGCCTCGCCGAGTCCCCGGCGTCCTGCTATGTCGGCACCGGCACCGAACCCGCCGGCACCGACCGGTCCTGGCTCCTCACGGACGTCCCCGTCGGCCGGGGAGCGGCCGGCGCGGTGGCCGAACGCACGGCCCCGGTGAGCGCGGCCGGCCGACGGGACGAGGGCACCTGAGGGAGGACACGGACGTGGACACGGCCCGACTGCCGGTGCCCGTCCACGCCGGGTCCGCCCGGCAGCGGCATACACGGACAGGACGGGAGGTGAACGACGCCCATGGAACCGATGGCAGGACCCTCAGCGGGCCTCGGCACCGGCCCCGGCCCCGGGCAGGTCGCGCAGACCGCGCAAGGGACGCGACAGCAGCGGAAGGACCGCCGCCACCAAAGCCCCGGCGACGATCCACATCGTCGGACGCGGTCCCACGGCGGAGTTCAGCGCCCCGGCGGCGACGGCCCCCAGCGGAATCGTGCTGAAGTTGATCAGCAGCGCCGTGGAGGTGACACGGCCGAGCAACTCCTCCGGGCAGTACGACTGGCGGAAGCTCACGATGATCACGTTGCAGGCCACGAGCCCGGCCATCGTCACCGTCGAGCCGATCACGAACAGCGCGAGCCGCGGCCCCGGCGCCGTGAGGGGGATCAGCAACCCGAAGACAGAGGAACCGAGTTGGGCGGCCACGAGGGCGCGGGCCGTGCCCAGCCGACGCGCCATCCGGCGCGCGCACACCACCCCGAGCACCCCGCCGACCGCGCCACAGGAGCCGAGCAGCCCCACCGTGCCCGCACCGAGCCCCACCGAGCGGACCAGGAACACGATGTACGTTGCCTCGTAACCGGCCATGGCGAGATTGGCCGCCGCGCCGAACCCGATGACCGCCCGCAGCAGCGGATCACGGCCGATGAAGCGCAGCCCCGCGGACATCTCCTTGCGCAGCCGCGCCCGGCCACCGGCACGCCGCGGCTCCTCGGCCCGTATGCCGCGCAGACACCACGACGACACGATGAACGAGACGGAGTCCAGCAGCAGCCCCGGGACCGTGCCGAGCAGCTGCGCGAGCAGCCCGCCCGCGCCCGGTCCGGCGATCCGGGCCAGATGCTCACCGCCCTGCAACTTCGCGTTGCCCTCCAGGAGTTGGGACCTGTCCACGAGAATCGGCAGGTAGCTGGAGTACGCGGTCGAGAAGAACACCGAGGCCGTGCCGGTGAGAAAGGCCACCGCGAGCAGCTGCCAGACGGTGAGCGCGTCCAGCCACCAGGCGGCCGGGACACTCGTGAACAGCGCCGCCGAGACCAGGTTGCACACATGCATGACCCGGCGCCGGGGCCACTGGTCCACCCAGGCTCCGGCCGGCAGCCCGACCACCAGCCACGGCAGCCACGGCGCGGCCGTCAGCAGTCCGACCAGGGCGGGAGAGGCGTCCAGCGTCACGACCGCGGTGAGCGGAAGCAGCACCGACGTGACGCTCGTGCCGAACCTGCTGGTCGTCTCGCCGATCAGCAGCAGCCGGAAGTTCCGATGGCCGAACAGGCCGCGCCCTGCCGTGCCCGCGGCTGCGTCGACGAGCGGTCTTCCCTCAGCGGTCATGGTGTGCGGGACGCCCTCAACTGCGTTGGCGGACAGAGGAGTTCACGCTACACGAGCCATACGGCCCACCCGGGCCGGACGCGACGCCCCCTGCCCACGCGAGGAATCCGATGACCGACGACCCGCCCGACACGTTGACGCGCTTCCTGGACGACGTCCGCCGCCACCCGGACCGCCCCGCGGCACCCGTGCTCCCCGAACCCCGCCCCGCTCTCGACCTGTTCGAGGAACGGGCGCTCGTCGCCCCCGACGCCATCGCCCTGCGCTTCGAGGGGCAGCGGATGACCTACGGCGAACTCGACGCCCGAGCCGACCGGCTCGCCCGCCGCCTCGCCGCGTGCGGGACCGGCCCCGACGACGTCGTCGCGGCTGCCCTGGACAGGTCCGTCGAATTGATCGTCGCGGTGCTCGCGGTGTGGAAGACGGGAGCCGCGTTCCTGCCGGCCGACCCCCGCTACCCCGCCGCCCGCATCGCCCACATCCTCACCGACGCGCGTCCGGCGCTGCTGCTGACCGCCGCGCACATCAGCCTGCCGGACATACCGTCGGTGTCCCGGATGGACGTCCAGAACGACGACGGGGAAGCCCCCGCACGCCCCGACACCGGTCCCTACCTGGCGCGACGCCCGCGCTCCGACCATCTCGCCTACGTGATCTACACGTCCGGCTCCACGGGCACCCCCAAACCGGTCGCCGTCACCCGGGCCGGGTACGCCAAGCTCGTCGCCCACCAGGCGGCCACCCTGAACGTGGACAGCGGCAGCCGGGTCCTCCAGTTCGCCTCGGCCGGCTTCGACGCCTTCTTCTGGGAACTGGGCATGACCCTCACGGCCGGTGCCGCCCTCGTCCTGGCCCCGGCTGCCCGGCTGCTGCCCGGCCGCGAGCTGGCCCGGCTCGCCGACGAGCACGCGATCAGCCATCTGACCGTGCCGCCCGCCGTCCTGGGCGCCCTGTCGCCCGAGGCCCTGCCCGGCGTCACCACCCTCGTGGTCGCGGGCGAGGCCTGCGGCGCCGAACTCGCCGCACTCTGGGCGCGGGGCCGCACACTGATCAACGGCTACGGCCCCACCGAGACGACCGTCTGCGCCACGATGAGCGAGGCACTGCGCCCCGACGGGAACGTCCCGCCCATCGGCGACCCCGTGCGCGGCACACGCGTACACGTCCTGGACGACCTGCTGCGGCCCGTCCCTGCGGGCGAAACCGGCGAGCTGTACATCGCCGGCGCCGGCCTCGCGCGCGGCTACCGCGGCCGCCCCGGCCCGACCGCGGAACGCTTCGTCGCCGACCCCTTCGGACCGCCGGGAACCCGCGCCTACCGCACCGGAGACCTGGCGCGCCGGACCTCGGACGGACGGCTGGAGTTCGTCGGACGCGTCGACGACCAGGTCAAACTGCGCGGCCACCGCGTCGAGTTGGGCGAGGTCGAGGCCCGCGTCGCCGCCACCGACGGGGTGGCCCAGGCCGCGGTCGTGCTGCGCGAGGACCGCCGGGGCGAGCGCCGGATCGTGGCGTACGTGGTCCCCGAGACCCCGGCCGGCCCGGACAGCGGCGAGCGCGGACGCGTCGAGGACTGGCGTCAGGTCCACGACGCCGTTTACGCGGGGCCCGTCGCGGACCCCGGCGAGGACGACTTCTCCGGCTGGCACGACAGCCGTGACGGCACCCCCCTCCCGATCGAGGACATGCGGGAGTGGCGGGACGCCACCGTCCGCCGCCTCCTGGAGTTGCGCCCCACACGCGTGCTGGAGATCGGCGTCGGCGCCGGTCTGCTCCTCACCGAACTCGCCCCGCACACCGCCGAGTACTGGGGACTCGACTTCTCCGCCGCGGCGATCCGACGGCTGCGCCCACGGGTGGACCGGCTCGGGCTGCCCGAGGGCCGGGTGGTGCTGCGGCAGCAGACCGCGCACGACCCCACGGGCATCCCCGCGGGCCACTTCGACGTGGTCGTCCTCAACTCCGTGGTGCAGTACTTCCCGAGCGGCGCCTACCTCTCCCGCGTGCTCGACGTGGCCGGGCAGGCCCTGGCCTCCGGCGGGCGGCTCTTCGTCGGCGACGTCAGAAACCTCCGCCTGCGCGACCGCGTCCGCCTCGGCGGCGTACAAGACGTACCGGAACTCCTCGTCGACCCCGACTACTTCGCCGTCCACGCAGCCCACTCCGGCCGGTTCACCACCTGTGACGTGCGGCTGAAGCGCGGCGAGCGGATCAACGAACTGACCGCTCTGCGGTACGACGTGGTCCTGGGCACGGGCGCGGCCCCGGACCAACCTGACACCGGACCCGTACTGCGCTGGGGCGTCGACGCCCGCACCCCGGACGCCATCGCACGCTTCGCCCGCACCCGGCGGCCCGCGCGCTTCACGGTCACCGGCGTGCCCAACGCCCGGCTGACCGGCTTCGTCCACGACCCGGGCCGCCCGCGCCGCGCCACCGCCGACCCCGAACACCTCGCCCGACTCGGCGAGGATCTCGGTTACGGCGTCGCGCTGCGCTGGTCCTCCGCCACGGACGACACCTCCTTCGACGCCGAGTTCACCGAGGGCGGCCCCACCCCCGAACCCCCGGTGCGCGGCACGGCGGACGGCGACCTCGCGGCGTACGTCGGCACACCGCGCACCGCGGCCGACGAGCACCGCCTGCGCGCGTCGGTACGCCGCCAAGCCGCCGCGTTCCTGCCGGACTTCATGATGCCGTCGGCCGTGGTGGTCATGGACCGGCTCCCGCTCACCCCGCACGGCAAGACCGACCGTGCGGCCCTGCCCGCCCCGCCCACCGCGCGGTCCGACGGCCGGTCGGCCCCGCGCCCTCCGCGCACGGACCGCGAGAAGGCCCTGTGCGCGATGTACGCGGACCTGCTCGGCCTCGACGAGGTCGGCACCGACGAGAGCTTCTTCGACCTCGGCGGCCACTCGCTGCTCGCCACCCGCCTGGTCAGCCGCATCCGCGCCGACCTGGGGATCGACATCGCAGTGGGCACGCTGTTCGACGCGCCGAGGGTGGCCGATCTCGCGCCGCACCTGGACGGCGCGCCCACCTCCCGGCCACCACTGCGGCGCATGCGCCGCCCCGACTGAGGCCCGCCCGGCGTGAACCGGACCGCAACCGACCGACAGGGGACCCCCGCCATGGACTTCAGTCTCTTCTACTTCGCCGACGACAGCGCCGGCACGCCGACCGGCGACCCCCGCGGACGGTACGAACTGCTGCTGGAGGGAGCCCGGTTCGCCGACCGCAACGGCTTCACGGCCGTATGGACGCCCGAACGCCACTTCCACCCCTTCGGCGGGCTCTACCCCAACCCGGCGGTGACGGGCGCCGCGCTCGCCACCGCGACGCACCACATCGCCATCCGCGCCGGAAGCGTCGTCGCGCCCCTCCACCACCCCGCCCGTATCGCCGAGGAATGGTCCGTGGTGGACAACCTCTCCGGCGGACGCGTGGGCGTCTCCTTCGCCTCCGGCTGGCATCCCGCCGACTTCGCCCTCGGCCACGCCGCGTACGCCGACCGCAAGACGGTGCTGCTGCAGCGCCTCGAAGAGGTACGACGGCTGTGGCGCGGTGAACCGCTCGACGTGACCGACGGCAACGGAGCGCCCACCACCGTCCGCGTCTTTCCCCCGCCCGTTCAGCCGGAGCTGCCGGTCTGGGTGACGAGTGCGGGCGAGGTCGACACCTTCCGCGCCGCGGCCCGGGCCCGCGCCGGGGTGCTGACGCATCTGCTCCACCAGAGCCTCGACGAGCTGGCCGAGAAGATCGCCGAGTACCGCCGGACGGCCCGCCGCACTCACGACGGCTGGGACGGCCATGTCGTCCTGATGCTCCACACCTATCTGGCCGAGACCCGCGCCGAGGCCCGGGACACCGTGCGCGAGCCCCTGCGTGACTACCTCAGAAGCTCCATTCACCTGGTGACCCGTTCGTTCACCGAGGCCGACCCCGACTTGGACCTGGACTCCCTGGACGTCGAGGACATCGACTTCCTCCTCACCCGTTCCTTCGAGACGTACTTCGACCAGCGGGGCCTGTTCGGAACCGTCGACGACGCCCGTCGCACGGTCGACGCCGTGCGCGCCGCGGGAGTCGACGAGATCGCCTGCCTGATCGACTTCGGCGTCGACACCAAGGCCGTGCTCGCCGGACTGCGCCGGATCGGCGACCTCCGCGCGGTTTCCAGTGCCGACCAGCCCGGCGCCGGCACAGCCACCCACCGAGTCCGGAGGTCGAGCGCAGCATGATCCCCCTGTCTTTCTCCCAGGCCCGCTTCTGGTTCCAGGAGGAGCACGGCGGCGACCGTCACGCGTCACCGGCCGCCCCCGTGCTGCTGCGCCTGTCCGGTGAGCTGGACACGGCCGCCCTGGAAGCGGCCCTGCGGGACGTGGTGGCCCGGCACGAGAGCCTGCGCACCGTCTTCCCGGTGACCGACGGAGTACCTCACCAGCGCGTGCTCGGCCCCGACCGGTCGTGCGACCTGGTACTGGGCCGCGCGGATGTCACCCCGGAGGGACTGCCGGACGCGATCGCCGCGGTGTGCGGGGGCCGCTTCGACCTGTCGTACGAGCTGCCGGTCCGCGCGAAGCTGCTGACCGTCGGACCGGTGGAGCATGTGCTGGTGGTGGCGGTCCACCACATCGCCTTCGACGGCTGGTCGGTCGGCCCCTTCGTACGCGACCTGTCGACCGCCTACACGGCACGGCTGCGCGGCACCGCGCCCGTCCATGACGAACTGCCGGTGCAGTACGCCGACTTCACCCTGTGGCAGCGGGAACTGCTGGCCTCGGAGGGCTTCGAGGAGCGGCAACTCGACTCCTGGCGCACCACGCTCCACGTCCTGCCCGACGAACTGCCCCTGCCCTTCGACCGCCCCGGCCGGACAACCGGCACCCACCCCGCCGGACTGATCGAGTTCACCATCGGATCCCCCACCCTGTACGCCCTGTCCGCAGTCGCCCGCCACAACCGGTCCAGTCTGTTCATGGTGCTGCATGCGGTGGTGGCGGGTGTGTTGTCGCGGACGGGTGCGGGAGAGGACGTGGTGGTCGGTAGTCCCGTGGCGGGGCGCTCGGATGCGGGACTTGAGGAGCTGGTCGGGTGTTTCGTGAACACGGTGGTGGTGCGGTCGGATGTGTCGGGGGATCCGTCGTTCGGTGAGTTGCTGGGCCGGGTGCGAGCGGCGGTACTGGGGGCATTGGAGCATCAGGACGTGCCGTTCGACCGGGTGGTGGAGGCGGTCAATCCGGTGCGTTCGGCGGGGCGGCATCCGCTGTTCCAGGTGATGCTGAGCCTGCAGAACAACGCGGTCGCCCAGGGCCAGTTCCCGGGCCTGGACACACACTGGGAGTACCCGGCACCCGCCGACACCACCGACTTCGACCTGCTCTTCGACTTCCGCCAGGTGGGCGAGGAGATCGAGGGACGGCTCCTCTTCGCACGGGACCTCTTCGACGACGAAACGGCGCGAGGACTGGCCCACCGCTTCGTACGGTTCGTGGACCAAGTGGCCGCTGACCCCGAACTCCGCCTGAACGCCGTGGACCTGCTGGGGCACGCCGAGCGCGAGACCGTCCTCGCCCGGGGCACCGGCACCGCGCAGGCACCCCTCGACCGGTCGGTGGTGCACCGCTTCACGGCACAGGTGGCCCGCACACCCGACGCCACGGCACTGGTGTGCGGCACACGGGAGCTGTCGTACCGCGAACTCGACGAGCAAGCCGACCAGTTGGGCCGTCACCTGCTGGCCGCGGGCGTCGGGCCCGAGCAGCTGGTCGCGATCGCGATGGAACGCTCCGCTGACCTCGTCGTCGCACTCCTGGCCGTCCTGAAGACCGGCGCCGCCTACCTCCCCCTCGACCTGCGCAGCCCCGACTCCCGGCTCGGCGCGGTGCTCAAGGAGTCGAAACCCCGCGTCATGGTGGTCGACACCGCGACGCACACTCGCGCGGCCCTGCGCGACACGGCACCGACTCTCCCCGTCATCCAAGCCGACGAACCCCGGCTCGGCGCGGCGGCCGACGACGCGCCCGAGACGCCGTACGCCGCCCCAGTGGCCGGAGCCGACCAGGTCGCGTACGTGATGTACACCTCCGGCTCCACCGGACGCCCCAAGGGCGTTGCCGTGACCCACGGCAACATCCTGGGCTTCGCGGCGGACACCTGCTGGACGACTCAGGACCACTCCCGCGTCCTCGCGCACTCGGCGTACTCCTTCGACGCGTCGACCTACGAACTGTGGGTGCCGCTGCTCAACGGGGGCACGGTCGTCGTCGTACCACCGCGGGACACATCTGCCGCCGCACTGGAGCGCGCGGTAGACACCCACGGTGTGAGCGCGGCCTTCTTCACCACCTCGCTCTTCAACTCCCTCGTCGCGGAGCGAAGTTCTGTCCTCGGCACCCTCAAACACGTCTGGATCGGCGGCGAGCAGGCCTCGGGCCCCGCCGTGGCCGAGGCGCTGCGGCTCTTCCCGCACATCACCGTCACCAACGGCTACGGCCCGACGGAGAACACCACCTTCACGACGTACGAGCACCTCACCACCGCCTCCTTCGGCCAGGGCGAGAAGCCGTCCATCGGCGGTCCGATGGACGGCTCCCGAGTGTTCGTGCTGGACGAGGGGCTGGCGCCGGTTCCGGTGGGTGTGGTGGGGGAGTTGTATGTGTCGGGGGTCGGGGTGGCGCGCGGATATGTGGGTGCGCCGGGTGTGACGGCGGGGCGTTTTGTGGCGTGTCCGTTCGGGGGTGCGGGGGAGCGGATGTACCGCACCGGGGATCTCGTGCGGTGGACGGCGAGCGGAGGGCTGGAGTTCGTCGGGCGGGCGGATCAGCAGGTGAAGGTGCGTGGGTTCCGGGTGGAACTCGGTGAGGTGGAGGGGGTGGTGGCGGGGTGTGACGGTGTCGCGCAGGCGGTCGCCTCGGTGCGGGACGGCCGGTTGCTCGCCTATGTAGTGCCTGAGCCGGAGACCGGGGAGCGGTTGGCGGAACGCGTGCTGGAGCGGGCGGTGGAGCTGCTGCCGGACTACATGGTTCCGTCGGTGGTGATGGTCCTTGAAGACGGTCTGCCGCTGACGCCGAACGGCAAGCTGGACCGCGCCGCCCTCCCCGTACCCCGGGCCGAGTCGGCCGCCACCACCCGTCGCGAACCCGTCAACGAGGTCGAGCAGGCGCTGTGCGAGATGTTCGCCGACATCCTCCGCGTGCCGGACGTCGGGGTCGACGACTCCTTCTTCGCCCTCGGCGGCCAGTCGCTCCTCGCCGTACGCCTCGTCAGCCGAATCCGCGCGACCCTCGGCGCGGAGGTCGACCTGCGTGAGGTGTTCGAGGCGCCCACGCCGGCCGGTCTGGCCGCCCGCTGCGGCGGCCCGGCCGAGACGCGCCCGCCGCTCACCCGGCGTCCCCGCTCCGAGCAGGCTCCCCTATCCCCATCGCAACTGCGCTTCTGGTTCCAGGGTCAGCTCGAAGAGGGCACGGGAGGCACGGACACGCGCGTGATCACCACCGCCCTGCGGCTGTCCGGAGAGCTGGACGTGCCGGCACTGCGGGCGGCCCTGCGGGATGTGGTCCAGCGCCACGAGAGCCTGCGCACGGTCCTTCCCGTGACCGGCGGAGTGGCGCACCAGCAGGTTCTGGAGGCTGGTGACGTAACCGCCATGGAGCTGGAATCCGTGTCTGACGACGAAGTGAGCACCCGTATCGCCGAGTTCGCTGCTACGGGCTTCGACCTGACGCGCGAGGTGCCCCTGCGCGCGAAACTGCTGGCCGTCGGACCCACGGAGCACGTGCTGGTGGTGGCGGTGCACCATATCGCCTTCGACGGCTGGTCGGCCGCTCCCTTCGTAGGGGACCTCGCCTCGGCCTACGCGGCCCGCGCGGCCGACACCGCTCCCGAGTGGGCCGAACTGCCCGTCCAGTACCGCGACTTCACGCTCTGGCAGAGCGAACTTCTGCAAGCGGACGGCCTGGAGAAGCGTCAGCTCGACTTCTGGCGAGAGACGTTGAGGAACCTGCCCGAGGAGCTGGCCCTGCCCCTGGACCGGCCCCGGCCCGCCTTGGCCTCCGGCCGCGCGGGCTCCGTACGCCTGCACATCCCGCCCGAGCGGTGCGCCGCCCTCGAACGGCTCGCCCGTGACCACGGGTCCAGTCTGTTCATGGTGCTGCATGCGGTGGTGGCGGGTGTGTTGTCGCGGACGGGTGCGGGGGAGGACGTGGTGGTCGGTAGTCCCGTGGCGGGGCGTTCGGATGTGGGATTGGAGGAGTTGGTCGGGTGTTTCGTGAACACGGTGGTGGTGCGGTCGGATGTGTCGGGGGATCCGTCGTTCGGTGAGTTGCTGGGGCGGGTGCGGTCGGGTGTGCTGGGGGCGTTGGAGCATCAGGATGTGCCGTTCGAGCGGGTGGTGGAGGCGGTCAATCCGGTGCGTTCGGCGGGGCGGCATCCGCTGTTCCAGGTGATGCTGAGCCTGCAGAACAACGCGGTCGCCCAGGGGCAGTTCCGCGGTCTGGACACGGAGTTGCTGGAAATCGAGGGCGACGACCGGATCGACTTCGACCTGCTCTTCGACGTCCATGAGCGGGCGGGCGGCCTGGAAGGGCGGCTGCTGTTCGCGCGGGACCTCTTCGAGGAGGCGACGGCGCGACGGCTCGCAGGGTGCCTGGAACACCTCGTCACCGAGGTGACCGCGGACCCACGGCGTCCGCTCAGCACGATGGACCTCCTCGGGCCGGCCGAGCGCGCGCCCCTCCTGGCCCGCGGCGCCGGGCGGCAACTGACGGTGGAGCCCGCCTCCGTGACGGACCGGTTCGAAGCCCGAGCCGCGGCCACTCCTGACGCCACGGCCGTCGTTTTCGGCGCCACAAGCCTGTCGTACCGGGAACTCGACCAGCGGGCCAACCAGTTGGCCCGTCACCTGCTGGCCGCGGGTGCGGGGCCCGAGCAGCTGGTCGCGATCGCGATGGAACGCTCCGCTGACCTCGTCGTCGCACTCCTGGCCGTCCTGAAGACGGGCGCCGCCTACCTCCCCCTCGACCCCCGGCACCCACGGGCCCGCACCGAGTCGATCCTCGCCGAGGTCTCACCGGTCACCGTCCTCACCGACGCCACCTGCTCGCCGGGCCTGTCCTCGGCCGACCTGCCGGCCGCCGAACTCGCGCCCGCCGCCCGCGCCGACGAGCGCCTGGCCTACGTCATCCACACCTCGGGCTCCACCGGCCGTCCCAAGGGCGTCGCGGTCAGCCACGGCAATCTCGCCCGGCTGCTGACGGCCATGGAACGCCATCTGCCGCTGGGCCCGGACGACCGACTGCTCGCCCCGACCACCGTCTCCTTCGACATCGCCCAGCTCGAACTGCTGCTCCCGCTGCTGCACGGTGCGGCCGTAGTCCTGGCCGGTCAGGACGACGTACGCGATCCCCGGGCGCTCGCCCACCTGATCCGGGAGCACGGCGTCACGGCCCTGCAGGCCACCCCGTCGCTGTGGACCGGGCTCGTGTCCGAAGTCCCGGAGGCCGTCGTGGGTCTGCGCGTCCTCGTCGGAGGCGAAGCCCTGCCCGCCGCCCTGGCCGGCCGGCTGCACTCGCTCGCCGCCGAGGTCACCAATGTGTACGGCCCCACGGAGACCACCGTCTGGTCGCTCGCGGCCCGCATCGACGACGACAACCACGCACGCCCGCCCATCGGCGGCCCTCTGGACGGATACCGCGCGTTCGTGCTGGACGCCGGTCTTCGGTTGGTGCCGGTGGGTGTGGTGGGGGAGTTGTATGTGTCGGGGGTCGGGGTGGCGCGGGGGTATCTGGGTGCGCCGGGTGTGACGGCGGGGCGTTTTGTGGCGTGTCCGTTCGGGGGTGCGGGGGAGCGGATGTACCGCACCGGGGACCTCGTGCGGTGGGCGGCGGACGGGGAGTTGGAGTTCGTCGGGCGGGCGGATCAGCAGGTGAAGGTGCGTGGGTTCCGGGTGGAACTCGGTGAGGTGGAGGGGGTGGTGGCGGGATGTGACGGTGTCGCGCAGGCGGTCGCCTCGGTGCGCGACGGCCGCCTGTTGGCTCACGTCGTACCGGCCTCGGGATCGACGGAACGGCTGGCGGAGCGTGTGCGGGAGCGGGCGGTGGAGCTGTTGCCGGACTACATGGTTCCGTCGGTGGTGATGGTCCTTGAAGACGGTCTGCCGCTGACGCCGAACGGCAAGCTGGACCGCGCCGCCCTCCCCGCACCCCAGGCCGAGTCGGCCGTCGCCGCCCGCCGCGAACCCACCAACGAGGTCGAACGCGTGCTCCGCGAGCTCTTCGCGCACATCCTGGGCCTGCCCGAGGTCGGGCTGGACGACTCCTTCTTCGACCTCGGCGGGGACAGCATCCTCTCCATCCGACTGGTCGCCGGAGCCCGTAAACGAGGTCTCACCGTCTCCGCCAGGGACATCTTCCGGCACAAGACCGTCGCCGGACTCGCCCCGCACGCCCGCGAACGCACGCCCGGCACCTCCGCACACCCGGCGCCCGAGGCGGCACCGCAGGCGCGTGACCGTGACGGCGCCCACCGGCCCGACACCGGCACGCCCCCGGCCTCCGTACCCCTCACCCCGATCATCCAGTGGCAGCGCGACCGGGGCGGCCCGGTCGACGCCTTCCACCAGTCCGTGCTGGTGCGCGTCCCCGCAGCGCTGGACCTCCCCTTCGTCGCCGGGCTCGTACAGTCCCTGCTCGACCGGCACGACTCACTCCGCATCCGCCTCGGGCGCACACCGGAGTGGACACTCGAAGTTCTGCCCCGCGGGACGGTACGGGGCAGCGAGCACGTCCGGCGCATCGACGTCCGAGACCTCGACGCCGACCAGCGCGAGGCCGCCGTGACCCAGGCCGCCGAAGCGGCCGCGGGGCGTCTGGCACCCAGGGACGGGCACATGCTCGAAGCCGTCTGGTTCGACGCCGGGGACACCCGGACCGGCCACCTCCTCCTCGTCGTCAACCACCTCGTCGTGGACGGAGTCTCCTGGCGCGTCCTGCTGCACGACCTGCGGGCCCTCGCCACCGGCGCCCTCCTCGACGAGCCCACCGGCATCTCCTACGCCCGATGGGGCACCCTGCTCCAGGAGCAGGCCGCCCGGCGGACCGCCGAACTTCCCCTGTGGACCGGCGCCGCCCGAGACACCGACGACATCCTGCGCTCCGCCGCGCTCGACCCGGCCCGGGACGTGATGCGCAGCCGCACCACCGTCACCCGGGTCCTGTCCGCCGGCCCCACGGCCGCCGTGCTCACCAAGGCCCCCGCCGCGCTCGGCACCGGCGTCAACTCGGTGCTGCTCAGCACCCTCGGCCGGGCCCTGCGCACCTGGCGCGCGGCGCACTTCGGCGACGACCCGGCGACGGCGGCCGAAGCCCCCTTCCTGATCGACGTCGAGGGCCACGGCCGTGAGGAGATCGCCGAGGACCTCGACCTGTCGCACACGGTCGGCTGGTTCACCAGCCTCTTCCCCGTGCGACTGGAACCGGACGACACCCCCGGCGCCGTACAGCGCAGACTCGACGCGATGCCCGACAAGGGCCTCGGCTTCGGCATCCTGCGCCACCTCCACCCCGACGCCGCGCCCGCCCTCGCGCGGTTGCCTCGCCGCCAGGTCATCTTCAACTACCTGGGCCGCTTCGAGCGTTCACCCGACGCGGACTGGACGCTGGCCGCCGACGCCCCCGCCCTCGCGGGAGGCGGCGACCCGGAGATGCCACTCACGCACCTGCTGGAGATCTCCGCCGCGGCGCTCGACGGCAGCGCCGGACCCGAACTCCATGTGACCTGGACCTTCCCGCGCCGCCTGCTGACCCGGGAACAAGGGGAAGAGCTCGCCGACACGTGGTTCGCCGCCCTGCGAAACCTGGAGGAGACGGCATGAGCGGGCACTCCGCCACCGGCACCCCGGACGCGCTCCCCCTGGCACCGCTCCAGCGCGGCCTGTACTTCCACACCGCGTACGACGCGGACGGGCAGGACATCTACACCACCCAGCTGACCCTCGAAGTCGACGGAGAACTCGACGCCGTACGACTGCGCGAGGCCTGCCGTGCGCTGCAGCGCCGTCACGACGGACTGCGCGCCGGGTTCCGCGCCGCGCCGTCCGGGGAGCCGGTGCAGTTCATCAGCCCCGATCCGCCCCTGGACTGGCGGCTGTCCGACCTGACCGGACTGCCGCCGGACGCGAAGAGCGACGCGGCCGCGGACGCCGTCCGCGAGGAGCGCGCCCGGCGCTTCGACCTCGCCCGCCCGCCCCTGATCCGCTTTCTGCTGCTCCGCCTCGACGACCGTCGCTGGCGCCTCGCGCTGACCAGCCATCACCTGGTCCTCGACGGCTGGTCCACCTCCCTCGTCGTCGACGAACTGTGGCGGCTGTACGGGCCAGGAGAGGCCGCCTCCGAGCAACTGCCGCCGGCGCCCTCCTACACCTCCTACCTGGACTGGCTCACCGACACCGGGCTCGACGAGGCGCGGGAGGCATGGAGCGTCGCACTGGCGGGCGTCGACGGGCCGACCCTGGTCGCGCCGGAGGCGGCCGGACGGGCCGTAACGGTACCGGAGCGGGTCCTGCGCACCCTGACCCCTGCCACGTCCGCCGCCCTCACCGGTGTCGCCCGCGACTGCGGCGTCACCCTCAACACCGTGGTGCTGGTGGCCTGGGGCCTCGTCCTGCGCCGGCTGACCGGCCGGGACGACGTGCTGTTCGGCATGACCGTCTCCGGCCGGGCGGCGGACGTGGAAGGCGTGGAGAGCCTGGTCGGACTGCTCGTGAACACCCTGCCCGCCAGAGTCGTCGTACGCGCCGGGGAATCGCTGCCGGAGCTGCTGGAACGCGTCCAGGACGATCAGATCGAACTCTTCGAGCACCATCACCTCGGACTCTCCGAGATCCACCGACTCACCGGCCACCAGGCGCTGTTCGACACCACCACGGCCTTCGAGAACTATCCGGCGGGCGGCGGGGAGCATGACGCGGCACTCGACGCCGGCGTGCGCTGCACCGTCGCGGACGGATTCGACGCCACCCACTACCCTCTGTCCGTCGTCTGCACGCCCGGTGACACCCTCGGCGTGCGGCTGGAGTTCCAGCCCGCCCACTTCACCCGCGACCGGGCGGAGCGGATCGCGGACTGGTTCGCGCGACTCCTCACGCTGATCGCGCACGACCCGCACCGTGACGCCGACGACCTCGCCGACGAGGCGTTCCTCCCCGAGGAGGAGCGCCACAGGCTCCTCGTCGAGTGGAACGACACCGCCGCCCCCGCCCCCGCCCCCGCGACCGCACTGCCCGCCCTGATCGAGGCCCAGGCCGACCGGAACCCGCGAGCCCCGGCGATCGTCCACGCGGGACGCACGACGACGTACGCCGAACTCGGCGCCGCGGCCAACCAGTTGGCCCGCCTCCTGCTCGACGCGGGGGCAGGCCCCGAGTCGACCGTCGCGCTGCTCCTGCCGCGCACCCCTGACGCCCTGGTCGCCCTGTTCGCCGTACTCAAGACCGGGGCCGCCTATCTGCCCCTCGACCCTCGCCAGCCCGCCGACCGGCTGGCCCGGGTGCTCGCCGAGGCGCGGCCCCGCCTCGTCGTGACCGCCGACGCCGAACGGTCCCTGCTGCCGCCCGGCGCCCCCCTGATCGTCGTCGACGACCCGGCCACCGCCCGCGACCTCGCGGCACGCGACCAGGCCCGGATCGCGGACCGTGAGCGGGGCGGGCCGATCCTCCCGCACCACGCGGCCTACGTCATCCACACCTCGGGCACCACGGGCACACCCAAGGGCGTGGTCGTCGAACACGCCGGTGTCGTGAACCTGATCGGCGCGTACGAGGCCGAGTTCGGCGTCGACTCGGTCGCCCGGGTCCTCGGGTCGATCTCCTTCGCCTTCGACGCGCACATCGAGGACACCGTCCTGCCGCTCGCGCTCGGCGGCTGCGTGGAACTGGTCGACGACCTGCTGGCGCTCGTCGAACGCGACGGCTGGCGCGGCACCCTCCTGACCACGGTGCCCACCGCCCTGGCGAGCCTCCTGCCCGCCCTGACCGGCGAACTGGCGGTGCGGCGCGTCCACTTGGGCGGCGAACCGCTGTCCGGCGCCCTGCTGCGGGAGATTCACCGCCACATACCCGGCTGCGCGGTGACCAATGTGTACGGCCCCACCGAGACCACCGTCTTCGCCCTGACCTGGCAGGCCGGCGACGGGAGCGCCGAAGGCGAGCCTCCCGTCGGCCGCCCCATCCGCAACACCAGGGCCTACGTGCTGGACGAGCGGCTGAACCCGGTGCCCGTCGGCGTGCCCGGCGAACTCCACCTGGCCGGCGCCGGCGTGGCCCGCGGCTATCTGCGCCGGCCGGGCTGGACCGCGGAGCGCTTCGTGGCCTGCCCGTTCGGCGAGCCGGGTGAGCGCATGTACCGCACCGGCGACCGCGTGCGATACCGGGCGGACGGCGCGATCGAGTTCCTGGGGCGGCTGGACGACCAGGTGAAGATCCGGGGGCACCGGGTGGAGCCCGCCGACGCGGAGGCCGCGCTGCTGCGCCATCCCCTGGTGGCGCGGGCCGTCGTGACGGTGTGCGACGACCGCGCTGGGGGCCGCGGGCTGGTCGCCCACGTCGTCGCCGTACGGCCCGAACTCACCCTGGATCACCGTGACTTGCGGCGCCATGCGCGCGCCCTGCTGCCCGACTATCTCGTGCCGTCCGTGTTCGTGCAGACCGAGCGGATCCCGCTGACGCCGAGCGGCAAGCTCGACCGTGCCGCCCTGCCCGCGCCGCCGCCTCCGCCCCGGGCCACTGCGGTGCCCCTCGACCCTCGCGAGGAGATGCTGAGCTGGCTCTTCGCGGAGACGCTCGGCGTGCCCGCGCCGGACCCCGGGGCGTCCTTCTTCGACCTCGGCGGGGACTCCCTGCTCGCGACCCGGCTCATCGGCAGGGTCCGGGCGATGACGGGAGCGGCGCTGTCCGTCCGCGCGCTGTTCGAGGCACCGTCCGTGACGGCCCTGGCCCGACGGCTCGGCGACGACCATCCGGACGCCGGACTCGGCCCGCTCCTGCCACTACGGCAGGGGGCGGACCGGCGGCCGCTGTTCTGCGTCCACGCGGTGAGCGGCCTCGCCTGGCCGTACGCCCGCCTGCTCCCGCACCTCGACCCCGGCCTACCGGTGTACGGGCTCCAGGCGGCCGACCTCGCGGAGCCGGGGCCGGGGCCTTTCAAGCCGGACGAAGTGGTGCGCCGGCACGTGGAGTCGATGCGCTCCGTCCAGCGGGACGGCCCCTACCGGCTGCTGGGCTGGTCCCTCGGCGGACAGCTCGCCCACGCGATCGCCGCCCGCCTGACCGAGGAAGGCGAACGGGTGGAACTCCTCGCCCTCCTGGACACCTACCTGCCGACGGACGGTTGGGACCCACCCGGCGAGGAAGAGGGCGAAGTCCTGCGGACCCTGGGCTTCTCCTCCACGGGGGAGCCTCCCGCCTCCCTGGCCGTCCTCGGCGACACGGTCGTCACCGGTGTGCGCGCGGCGGCAGCGTCCGCGCTGGAGCTCCTGCGGGTCGGCCGACCGCCCGTTCTCGGGGGCGGCACCGAGGTCATGTTCTTCCGTGCCACGGGAGAAGAGAACGGCGGGGCGAATCCCGCGGCCTGGCAGCCGTACTGCACCGGGTCGGTGACCTCGCACGACATCAGGTGCGGTCACCATGAACTGCTCGATGCCGAGCCTCTCAAGCGCATCGCAGCCCTGCTCGGGCCGAGGCTGTCGCCCTGATGATGCTTCGTCAGGCGGGGACCGGTTCTGCCTCGGGGTACGGGCTGAGCATGGTGTCGAAGTAGCCCTCCGGCGATTCCTCCAGGAAGGTCGACAGGTTCTCCAGGAAGGCGCGCAGCGGGGGCGTCGCGTTGTGCCGGTCCAGGTCTTCCTGGGAGCGCCAGACCTCGTACAGGAAGAAGCGGCCGTCCTCCTGCTCGTGGAGGTGGTACTGCAGGTTGCCGGGCTCTTGCCGGGTGGGTTCCACGAAAGAGGAGAGGATGCGCCGGACCTCGTCCGCGCGCTCCGGCTTGGGGCGCAGGAATCCGTAGAGGGCTATGGGGCGATCTGTGTTCGTCATGGCCTCACGCTAAGATCTCACACCAGTGTGAGGTTCAAGGGGATGTGAGGAGCACCATATGAAGATCGGCGAACTCGCCGCCATTACGGGCACCTCAGTCCGCCTCTTGCGCTACTACGAGGAGCAGGGCCTCCTGGAGTCCCACCGCCTCGACAGCGGCCACCGCCGCTACGGCGACAACGCCCCCGCCATGGTCCGCCGCATCCGAGCGCTGCTGGATGCCGGCCTGCCGAGCCGCGTCATCCGCGACCTGCAGCCGTGCATCCGGGAAGACGGCACGGTCGCCGGATGCAAGCTGGAGACCCTCCAAGAACACCTTGAAGGCCTGGACGACCGGATCTCCGCACTCACGGAAACCCGCACCTCCCTGGCCGGGCTCATCTCCGCCACTCGGGCCCGCGAACAGATCGAGGCGCGTCGTTGAAGCGGCGAGGCCTGGACCACGAGCGGTCAGGCCCTCGCCGTTCTGCACGTTCAGCCGCAAGCCATGGTCAGCGGTTGTCGTTCAGTTCCTGATGCATCTGCGGCTGGTCGTCCTCGCCGTGGGTGAGGGCGTAGCGCTCCACCTGGTTGAAGGCCTTGGACGCGACTCCGAGGATCTCCTTGTACGGGTTCACGCCGACGGTCTTCTTGGCGGTGCCGCCGGCCAGGCCGCCCAGCGCATGGCTGGCGAGGCCGTGTCCGGCGGCCAGAGGCTTGCCGGCGAGGTCGAGGGGGCTTTTCGGGACGCCGGCCATGTCGGCGTACTTGTCGGTGAGCGCGACGCGGGTCAGGGCGATGTAGGCGTCACTGGCCCCGGGGCCGATGAGATCCCGGTAGAACTTGATGGCCTGGGCGGTCATGTAGACGCCGTCGTCGGTCTTTTTCCACTCCTTGTCGCGCTGGGCGTTCCAGATCGCTTCGACCTCGTCGGCGTTCTTGGGCAGGAGCCACTTCTCCGGGGTGCCGAGGTAGTGGTTGATGTAGTGCCACGCGCACATGAAGCCGTGGGCGTCGTCCTTGGCGACGTGCAGGCCCAGGTTCTGCATGCCCTGGAGGATCTGGGCGCTGAAGACGCAGGCGGCGCCGGTGGTGTACTTCTGGGAGACCGGCTCTCCCCACTTGGCGTAGTCCCACTCGCCGCTCTTCTTGTGCAGCTGTCGTACGGAGGCGTGGACCAGGCGCACCTTCGTGACGGTCGCGGCCAGGCTGCGGTCCCGCAGGGCGTTTTCCTTGCCCATGTCGATGAACAGCCGCGAGGACTGCGACAGTCGGCGGCCCGGTCCCTCTACGCCGCCCAGCCGTCCCGTGGAGCGCAGGGTGAAGGCTCCGGTAGGAGAAAGGTAGGTGCCGATGAGGCCGACCGTGCCCTGGAGCATGGACGCTTCCCCGTGGTGGTGAGCGAAGAAGCCCTCCGCCGCCCGGACATCGGCCTCGCTCCAGCCCGGCGGCGGAGCCTGCGCCTCGCGCAGGAACTGGGCGAGCCGCTCGGGCAGCCCGCTCAGGTCCTGGTCCGGCCCCAGTTCGTTGATGGTGCGGAACAGGTGGTTGACCCCGTCGACCTCCCTGTTGTCGATCATTTCGGACACCAGCTGGTCGGCGGGCGGGTCTCCGGCCTTGCTCGCGGCTTCCATCTCGGTCACGACGTTGGCGGCTGTCAGCGGCACAGCACAACTCCCTCTTGCTTGCGGGACTCATCATTCCGTCGCCGGGTTCGGGCAGGCACCACACACTGTCTTGCCGGGCGACGCCGGCAGGGGCGGACGGCGCAAGGCGCGCAGACCAGGCAACGCGAAAGTGATCTTTCCGGCCTCAGGCCGGACCCGCGATCCCCCATTCGAGGTCGGGAGGGGTACGCCCCCCGCGTACTGGAGGAACTCACTCCGCATCCGCGCATCGCCTCCCCTGTACGCTTCCGACCGCGGGTTCGACCAGGCAGCCGCGCCAGTACGAAACATCGCAGAACGGCCGCTCGTGGTCGTCGACATCGACACCGCCGGGGCCGTGCTGGCGTCCTGCCCCGGCGGCCAGGCCTTGGACGTGCCCGCCAACTCCCTTCCGGCCCTGGTGGACTGGACACTGTGCGAGCCGAAGCGCGCCGGGTCCGACAAGGACGCCGACCCGCTTGCGGGGCACCCGGCTGCTCTGCTGCGTCAAGCGGTTGCTCAGGGCAAGCGGGATCTCGCCGGGGTCTGCGATGTCCAGAACGGTCCATGGTGGTCAGGGCGTGCTCTGGGGCCGCCTTGGTCGTTGATCAGGCATGAAGATCAAACGGGTGGTCCGGCCGCATGGCCGGACGGGATCCGAAGACAGCCGCCCCCTATCGGTCCGAAATGGCGGCACAGTCCCGTTGCCCGTGAGTCATGGCCATTCGCCGGTGCGTCTTGCCGGGAGGGCCGGCCGGTGACTTCGGGTGTGCTTGACGTTCAGGAGATCGATCTGAGTGCTGTGCGGGAACAGGTCGATGCGGTGCTGGAAGACTTCCTGGAGGACAAGGCGCGCGCGGCGCTCGGCAGGAGCCATCCGCCGGAGGTCGCGGACACTCTGCGGGACTTCCTGGCCGCGGGCGGCAAGCGTATCCGGGCCCTGTTGTGTGTGGTGGGCTGGCATGCCGCGGGCGGGAGCGAGGACAGGGCTGCGGTCCTGAAAGTGGCGGCGTCGCTGGAGCTGTTCGTGGCGTTCGCCCTGATCCACGACGACATCATGGACGATTCCGCCACCCGTCGAGGCCGCCCCGCCGTGCACCGTGCGCTGCGTACGCGCCTTGGTTCGTCCTCGCGGGCGGAGCGGCTCGGCGCGGGCGGTGCCCTTCTGGTCGGCAACCTCGCTCTGATCTGGGCGCAGGAGTTGCTGCACTCCGCCGAACTGTCCGTCCAGCGGCGCCGGGCGGTGCACGGGCTGTACGACGCGATGCTGGAGGAGGTGATGTATGGCCAGTACCTGGACGTGATGGGCACCGGTCCCGATGACGACATTGACGCGGCGCTGCGGATCGTCCGTTACAAGACCGCCACTGCGACGGTCGAGCGTCCCTTGCAGCTGGGAGCCGCCGTCGCCGGCGCCGATGACACCACCTTGGACCTGTGCACCGCGCTGGGGCTGCCTCTGGGAGAGGCGTTCCAGCTCAGGGACGACCTGCTGGACGTCTTCGGCAGCACGGACGGCGCGTGTACGCCTGGCCTGGGAGACCTGCGGGAGGGCAAGCGCACCGTTCTCCTCGCTGCGGGTCTGCGTGCGGCCACCCCGGCGCAACAGCATCGTCTGCGCCGCCTGGTAGGCCGGGCCGATCTCGACGAGCACGGGGCGGCCGAGGTGCGGGCCATCCTGGAGCAAACCGGCGCGCGGCACCGTACCGAACGCATGATCACGTCACGTTATGAGCAGGTCATGCGGGTGTTGGATGCGTCCCCTTTGCCGCCGACTGCGTCCCGGGCGCTGCGCGGACTGGCTGTCACCGCCACCCAGTACACGTCCTGAACCCACCAGCCCTACCCCACTCCTGGCGCCGCGGTCTCGCGCGCGCCCGCCATCAGGGACGGAACCCTCCTCATGACCGACACCGCCCTCCCCACCGACCAGGTCAAAGAGCGCTTCGCCGCCTACGAACACCGCTTCAACGCACGGTTCGAGCAGTACTTCCGCAACCTCGCAGGAAGCTTCGATGCCCCGCCGTCCAGCAGCTTCACCCCTGAATGCCTCAAACTTCTGCGGGACGTGTCGGTGCGGGGCGGAAAACGGCTGCGGGTGGCGTTCATCTACGAGGCGGCCCGGCTGGTGACGTCCAATCCTGTGCCCGGTCTGGAGGAGGCCGCGCTGAGCATCGAACTGCTGCAAACGCACGGGCTGATCCATGACGACATCATCGACGACGGCCTCGTCCGCCGGGGCGGCCCTTCCACCTACTACGCCTACAGGGAGAGGTTCCCCGACCGTCCGCAGGAAGCGCTCGGGCTTGCCGTGCTCGCCGGCGACCTCGCGCTGGTCCTGTCCCTGCAGGTTGTCCTCGACTCGCCCGCTCCTCTGTCGGTCCGTCATGCCATGGTCGGTGTGCTGACCGCGGCGGCTTCCGCCGCGATCGTGGGCCAGATCACCGACATCGAGCGGGACTTCACCGACATCCCGTCCGAGGAACTGCTGCACGCCGTTTCCGACTACAAGACCGCCCATTACTCGATTCTGGCCCCCTTGCAGTTGGGCCTGCTGGCCGCAGGGGAGGAGCCGGCCCGCTTCGAGGCGGAGCTGCGCCGCTACACGCGGCTCGTGGGAATCTACGAGACGATGCGGGACGATTACCTCGACCTGTTCGGCGACGCGCAGACCATGGGTAAGTCCACCGGTCGTGACCTGCGCGACGGCAAGCGCAGCTACACCATCGCTGCCCTGCTGGCGGCCGTGAGCGGCACCGAGCGGGCGGTGGTGGAAGCCGCGCTCGGCGACTCTTCCTGCACGCCGGAGACGGTGGCCGCTGTCCGGGAGATCGCCACCAGCCACGGGGTCGAGCAGAAGCTACGGGCGGACATGCGCCGTTATGCGGAACTGGCTTCGGCCGAAGCGGCCGGTTGGCGCCCCCGCTGGCGTGAGGAGGCCGTCGCCCTCTTCGAACACCTGCCGCTGTGGAGTGTCGAACGGGCTCTGTGATCACTCTACAGACCGCCCCGGGGCGGTGCGGCTCCTGCTGCCGTAACGGCTCCGGGGCTGATCATCGGCCGGCCGGCGGTCGACAGCTCTACCAGGGCCTGCCGCCACAGTCCGGGCAGGGTGTCGGCGCCGGGGAGGGCTTCGTCGATGCGGAAGCACAGACTTGCCTCACCCGCGTAGACGAGCAAGACGACCGCCAGGGGCGCCCCGGGCGGACAGCACATGACGGGATCGATCCGGTTCACGGCCGCGTCGCCATAACGGAGACGCTTGCGCATCACCAGGAAGGAAGCAGCAAGGGTGAGCCGGCCCGGAGCGGTACTCACGGCCACGAGGCGCCCGAGAAGCCCGGGCGGCAGGCGGGTTAGGGCCGCGCGCAGTACGGCTCGGTGTCCGGGCAGCCTGAAAGCAGCGGTGACCGCGCTGGTGTCGGCGAGCCGCCGGGCGAGGGGAGGAAGGCCGCCCGGAAGGTCGACCCGCGTCAGGAAGAGGCGATTGCCAGGGGCAGCCCACTCGTCCGCCGTGCGCAGGCTGACGGGAACCATGACGGGAATGGGAGCCCGGGCGGCACGCGGCCAGGCCGCGCTCGCCCACCCGGCGATCGCGTGGCCCAAGGCAGTGAGGTAGACGTCGTTGATGCCGGCGCCGCCCGCACGGGCCGCCGCCTTGAGCCACGTCACAGGCACGTGCGCCCACGACATGCGACGGCGGCTGGAAAGCGGCCGCGCGGGCGAGGTCCACACATGGTGCTTCCTGGCATGCCGCAGCAGAATGGCGGCGCTGCGCCATAGCTGCCGCATCCCGGGCCGGGGCTCGACGGACCGTGTCCGCGCTACCGGAGCGGGCCGCTCGGCGGGTGAATCCGGACCAAAGAAGGACTCCAAGACGGCGACGATGGTGCCGCCGTCCTGGACGGCGTGATGGGTCAGGTACAGCAGCGCGAACCCGTCGGGGACGTGTCCGTGCAGCAGGACCAGGCGCCAGGCCGGGACGCCCTCGGGCCAAGGGACGCCCATCAGCTCCTGCACCGCCGCTTCGAGAGCTTCTGGCCCTCTGGGCACGCGACGTGCGCCGACGTGATGTGCGGGGTCGGGAACGACAGGTACCCACTGAGCCTGTCGGCCGTCCCCGTGCAGGAGGTACGTCAGGCACGGAAGGTGGGGCAGGCGCGCGGCCACGTACTCCTGAAGGTCACTCAGCTCGGGAACGGTGCCGGACAGATGCAGGACCGCACCGATGGTCGAGGCGGCGTCCGGGTGCTCGGCGCGTTGTTCCAGGTCGCGCAGGAAGAGATCGGCGGCGCTGGGGGGAAGGAATGTTCGCATCTGTGTTGGCTGTGTCATCGCAGGAGAGTGAATGCCGCGCTGCTGACGACCGCGCCCACGCACGCTCCGACGGCCACCTGGGCGACGGTGTGGCACCGCAGCCGCACCCGTGACCAGCCGATCAACGCCACCAGCGGGGCGGAAAGGGCCCACCACGGCCCGTAGAGCAGAGCGAGTACTGCTAGGGCACCGGCCGCGACCGCCGAATGCACCGACACCTTCCAGAAGAAGGTGATCACCATCAGTACCAGCAGCACGGCCAGCATCGCCGTCACCAGTGCACGTACGGCAGGTGTGGCTGACAGCCCGTGCAGCAGCCCTGTTCCGGTGATGACCGAGGCCAGGACGACGGGGCCGGCCACCAGACGATCCTGGCGCTGCCGTACATGCCGGTCACTCCAGTAACTGCGGCGTTCGCCCAGACGGAGGAGCACCGAGGGCAGCACGCTGGTGAACAGGGCCGCGAACAGGCCCCATCCGGCTCCCGTGACGCCGTCGGCGCGCCATCCGATCAGCGGCGCCAGGGCCAGCATCCAGTTCCTCGGCTCGAAGCCGTCGCTGAGGAGCCACGCCCAGCGCGCGTCGGTCCGGGCCGGCATGCCGGACGCTTCCCGGACATGGGCAGGAAGAGCCGACTGTGCTTGCCGCACCACCGCGGTCTGCTGCTCGGCCACTCATGCCCCCTGTCTCGCGACACCTGTTGACGTCCACCGGCACAACGACACCGAACAGCCCTGGTCACGGCGCGGAAGCGGTCTCCAGCACTCCTGGTACGGAGGCTCGTGCCGACCGGGTGGCGCGGGTGCGCCGGGCGAAGGCGGTCATACCGACTGCCGCCATGCCCAGCGCCCACCCCAAGCCCAGCAGCAGACAGCTCCAAGGCATCGCGTGCAGGCCGGCGGCCGTCACCGCGGTCTGTACCGCTCCGTGTGCCGGCAGGTACCGCACCAGGGTGCTGTCGGATTCCGGGTTGATCAGCGGGTTCTGCAGCAGCAGATCGATCGAGCTCATCATGATGGCCAGGAACATGCCGGCCAGTTCACTGCGCACCGCGGCGGCGAGCACGATGCCGATGCTGCCGTAGATCAGCGCACCGGTGAACATTCCGGCGGCGAACACGACCGGCTGCTCCGGCCGCCAGAACAGATGCGTCCACGTGGTGACATAGACGGCGACCGCGGCCGCCACCAGGACGAGTGAGGTGCACTTCGCCAGGGCCAGGCAGGAACGCGGAAACCCGGCCTGCACCAGGCGCCGGTCGAAGATGGCGGAGCGAGCGGTGGCGACGAACATCATGAACGCGACGACCAGAGTGAGGGCCTGCAACGCCCCGACGACCTGGGTCAGCACATTGCCGTCCATGACCACGAAACGGCCGACCGGCCGGACGTAGAACCGCAGCGCTGTCGGCGCGACCACGGCGTAGGCCAACGTGGTCCACAGCGGAACGAACAGGAGCACGATGAGCAGCGCCAGCCGGTTACGGGCCTGCTCGACCAGCGCGAACCGCACCGCCGTGCCGAAGCAGGTCCGCCAGCGCTTCACGAGGCCACCGCGATCGTGTCGGTCTGGTCCGTCTCCCGCAATACCCCGCCGTCCAGGCGGTACAGGGTGTCCAGACGCGAGGCGTCGTAGGCGAGGTGGGAGACCACCAGTACCGCGCAGCCCCGGGCCCGCACAGCTGCCGCAAGGTCCCAGAACCGCAGATAGGTCTCCCAGTCGAAGCCCTGGTACGGCTCGTCCAGGAGCAGCACCTGCGGATCATGCATCAAGGCAAGAACCAGGTTGAGCTTCTGGCGTGTGCCGCCACTGAGTGTTTCCACCCGCTCGTGCCGGTAGCCGCTGAAGTTCAGCTCCTCCAGCAGTTCGTAGGCCCGGGTCAGATGTGCGATGCCATAAGCGGCCCGGAAGAACTGCAGGTGCTGCTCGACGGTGAACGCCTGGTGGAGCACGGCCTCCTGCGGACAGCAGCCCAGCCGGCCCGCCCGCTCCACGGCGCCCCTGTCCGCAGGGAGGTCCCCGGCCAGGATTCGCAGCAGAGTGCTCTTGCCGACCCCGTTCTCGCCGACGATGCCCACCAGTTGACCCGGACGGAGATCCAGCGACACTCCGCGCAATACCGGACGTCGCCGGTATCCCTTGTGTACATCCCGCACGTCCAGCACCGGACCAACCGCGCTCACCACTCCGCCCTTCACACCCACCGTCTTCTTCAACGTCAACCTGCCGCGAGCCCCCCGGCAATGGCCGGACATCAGGGATGCGAGGGCCCCGACTCAGTCGTGCAACGACGATGAGCATCACAGGACACGACCGATCATGCTGTGAAGGTCGCCCGCCGTGCAGGGCCAACATCAGCGGCATGTGCCAGCAAGCCTGCTGACGTGCCAACTGTGCAGGCGTGCCCGTAGACGTCGCAGCTGATGGACGGTCCCGAGCTGTTCGAGTGAGCGGCTCGGGACCTCATCCCGCGCTCGCACCGTGTACGTCACGACCCGGAAGGTGACGGGGTCAACGAACAACGCTGCCCACTCTCCCGCTCTGCCGCCCTTATGGAATGTCCCCTGAACCGTCGCGAAGCAGATCCGGTCCGCCCTTGACCCGGCCCGAGGGCCGTGGAGCCACTGGGTCGCCGCCTCGTGCGTCGTCGCAACCATCCGGATGCTGCGCGGCTGTGACTCTCCCCATCCGGCAGCCCACTCCACGAACAGACCGGCAATGGGGGAGACTTCGGGTCGCACCATCCCAGACACGGCCTCAGAATGGCCAGTTCAGGTCCGGGAACGCGTCGCGTACCTCTGCCAGGAGGTCGGTGTAGGCACTGCCGTATGTGGCGGCGGCCGCGTACAAGGTGTCCAGCGCGGCGCGCAGCGGATCCTCCTGCACGGCGGCGAACAGTGCCGGCATTGCCATGGCCTGCTGCCTCAGGTCATCTTCAGGGCCGTGCAGAGAGTGCACGAAGGTGTGCGGAAGGCTTTTCTGCGTGAAGAACCACTCCCAAGCCCTGTTCTGGTCGTCGAAGGGGGTGGGCAGCTTCTCTCCGGCATGCAGCGCCTGGATAGCGCGCCCGAACTCCTGGAGCGTATGGAGTTCAGCTTTGACAAGGGCCTGGCCAACGGCCCACTTTGCGATAGCTCGTTGAGTGGCCGGGTCGGCGGTATCCACGGCGTCCATCAGGTCCCGGTCCAGGGGAATGAGGCCCAATTTTCTGCCGCCGACCTCGCGCAGCGTCGGACTCGGCGGCCGCTCACCCCAATCGCCTGCTTCGGCTTGCCACTCCGCCTCGCGGACGATCCTTTCTCGCGCCTCACGGCGACAGCGCTCGGCCTCGGCGCGTTCCTCGGGAGTGGGCGGGGGCGGCAGAGTGCGCGCGTGGTCATGCCAGTACGCGGCGCTCTGCGTGGTCTGCTTGATCACGCGGTCAGGGGCGGGCTTTGCCGGCCAGAACTGCAGCAGGTAGTGATCGACCAGCGGGCCTCCCTCCAATACGGAGAGCTCGTCGTCCGGTGTCACGTCCATGCCTTGTCCGCAGTAGCGGACCCGGTAGTCGGCGATAGGTAAATCGAGCAAGCAGATCGGGCCATCGCCCCATGGCACGACGGCGGTCCGCGTGGAGCCGGGACGGAAAGAGACCTCGACGATCTCCTCCCACCGCTCATCGAGCGGCGGTTCGACCTCGTGGACCTCCACGGTCAGGCCCACACGTCCTGTATGCAGACCCGTCGTCAGGAACAAGTAGCCTGGATTCGCGGCACCGCACAGCCCGTTGCTCTGGCCGGCGCAAGGCGCGACTTCCTCCTCGTCAGGAAAGTCGAGGCGGCTTTCCACGTAGAACTGTCGATAACTGACCCTCATCGCACCGTCGTAGACCGTCCTCACAACTCCCCCTTGGCCCAACATCCGCTTGAGGGCAGTATGCAACCCGGCTACCCAGAGCGTGCTGCGGGGTCAGGGCGTCCGCGATGTTCCAGGTGCCGAAGCTCAACTTCGCCCGCTGCATCAAGGACGGTACCGACACCGATCAGGACAGCGGGGAGTAGAGGCACAGCGGCGCATACCGGCATGCTGCCGGCGTCCTCCCGAGAACAATCTCCCGGCGACCACTCAGCCGCGCTGCGATCACCGCGGCCCGCCGCGTCGGTGACCTGGACTGCAAGGTCTGGCAATGGCCGGTCCTGCTCTGGCCCGGCCTCAGTGTGAAGAGTCTCCTCGCCCAGAACCGTGCCCTATGGAATGAGTGACTGGTCCGCACCCTGGACACCGCCACCGCCCGCCCTGCGCACCCTCGATAACCTCACCCCGAGGTCCTGCACGGTCGACGAAGCCGCCCGCGCCTTCACCCCCGCCCGAACGCTCCAGGGCACGGCACCGACCCGCGGGGACAGGCGATCACCGCGCCGGACGGGCAGGGGGTACGGCGTCAGGTGGTCGCGGGGTCCACCTGGGGTCTGCTCCAGCGGCTCCCGGTCGGGGCTACCCGGCCGGACGCGTGAGCAGCTCCACCAGCGCGGCCCCGCGGCCGGTCAACCGCTGACGCACCTCACGGCCGTAGCGTTCGCGCTGAAGCAGACCGGCCGCCTTCAGATGTTCGCAGTGGTAAGTGATGGTGCTGACCCCCATGTTCAGCGCGCGGGCCAGTTCACTGACCGTGGCGGGGGGCTGCACCGAGCGGAGCACGCCCGCCCTGACCGGTCCCAGCAGCTGAGCGAGACCGTCCACACGCTCGGGCTGCCGTTCCGGTGGGCCAAGACGCCCTAGCCCCGGCAGCGGGTAGCTGAACCAGACCACGTCGTCGCGGTCGAGACTGTGCATCGAGGCGGCCGTAGCGGAGACCACGGGAACCAGCACCAGCCGGCGGCCCGCGAGTTCGAAGACCTCCCTCGCGCACTGCGGCAACTCCAGCGCCCCGTCCACGTAACGCACCCGAGGGCTCAGGCCGGTCAGCACCGCGTCGAGGTTCCGGCTGACCACGGCGGAACCCACCCGCTCGGTCTCCTTGCCCAGCAGTCCGTCCGTCCGCGCCCACAGCGGCTCCAGGCGCCGCCAGGCCGCGTCGGCCACCTCGTGGTAGGCGGCGAGGAAGCGCGCGGGGTCGTCCAGCACTCGCTGCCAGCTCCGAGGCACCGCGTGACCGAACTGCCCGGTCACCTCGGCCGCGAGGTCACCCGGGTCGACCTCCCGCAGCTGGGACAGCACGGTCTCCATACGGGTGGCGCGCACATCGCCGGTCAGCGCCAGTACGTCGGGCAGCCAGCGGTGTCCGGGCCCGAACAGGGGGCGGATCCTGTCGGCCGAGGCGGGCAGGGCGGCTTCGACGGCGGCCCGCCACCGCCCCGGCACCCCGTGCCGCGCACCTCCCAGCACCTCGTGCAGTACGGGGAAGAGGGTGGCGCCGGGGGTCCTGGCCACTTCCACGTGCACCTCGTCCAGCGGACCCAGTAAGAGACGACTGCCGGTCAACAGGAACCCCCGTGGTGAAGGTAAAGCGTGGTTCGTGCTCCGACCGGCACAACACCGTCCGGCCGGATGTCCTTCCCCGGACGTCGGTTTCCGGCCACTGCGGCGAACGGCCGCAGCGACGTTTCGGGGATTCTCGAAAGGCTTGTACGGCACCCCACTGCGGGCGACGCTGGCCGCACGAGGGACGCCGCCGGCCCGGGGCCTCCCGGAATCCATCAGGGGGAATCAGAAGATGTACAGGACGAGTTCGCGCCCGCTGATCAAGGTCATGATGACGGCAGCGGTGGGCGTGATGGCCGCCGCCGGTATGGCGGCTCCGGCCTCCGCGGCGCAAGCCCCGCAGGCCGACCGGATGAACGTGAGCGCCGAGTTCGAGACGGTCACCACCTGGGTCCAGGGCAATGTGCGGACCGGGCCGTCGACCGACCACCCCATCGCCTACACCGTCGGGGCGAACCAGAACCTCACCGGCGTGTGCTGGCTCAAGGGCGGCATGGTCTCCGCCAACGGCTACACCCACAACAAGTGGGTGTACCTCTTGGACGGCAACTACATCTGGGGTGGCCTGCTCAAGGGCAATGAGGTGGGCAACGTCAGCTCCCTCTGCTGGTGACCCACCGGCCGTTCCCGCACCCACCGCGGGAGCGGCCGTCCCCGCTCCGCAGGCCAGACAGGAATCGTTGGTCGTCGTGGAGGCGGGGGCGGCTGGTGCGTCACCTTTTGAGTGCGGCGAGCTTCTCGCGGGTCTTGCGCTGGACGTGGTCACGGACGAATGCAGTCATGTCCGTGTCCGTGAAGATCTGCGTGCAGAGTTCGCAGTAGCTTCCGTAGGCGGGGCGGAGTCGCTCAGCGAGCGGGGAGTCGGCCATGAGCTGGGCGAAGTAGCTGGGGCCCGCGTGAACGAGGGTGCGCAGGAGCACGTTGGAGCGGCTGTTCTGCATCATCGCCGTCAGCGACTGGTCGTGGATGTTGCCGAGGGTGAGGGTGGGGCACAGTTCACTGCCGCTGCAGCAGGGGAATACGCCGCCGTCGGGGGTGACGACGAGGTTGAGGACGTCGGCGCAGGCACCCAGCGGGAGGCCGGGGATCTGCCAGCGTTTGGCTTCGGGGACTTCGGTGGCGGCGCGTCCCGTTCCGATGGCTGGCTCGGCGAGGATGACGAGGTCGTTCTGCAGCGTTGGGTCGATGAGGGGCAGGACATCGCTGATGCGGTTGTCGCGGGTGGTGCAGACGCGCAGGACGATGTCGATGTTGTGGTCGCGCCCGGCTTGGATGATGTTGCCCAGGACGGCGGGTTTGATGAAGTCCTGGTGCATGGCGTCGGCGCTGAGCTCGACGGTGTGGACGGCTGCGTCGGCGAGGTCGGCCATTTTGCGCTGGGCGCGGTCCGGGGAGCTGCCCCAAAAGCCGTTCGTGGTGAGGGTGTTGATGAAGCCGCGCCGGGCCGAGTGGCGGAGCATCGCCATCAGTTCGCGCCAGTAGATGGTGGCTTCGCCGCCGGCGAAGTGGCAGCGTCTGGCGACGTTGGGCAGGTCGGCGGTTTCGTCGATGACACGGGTGACATCGGCGACGCTGAGCCGGGTGCGTGGCGAGTCGGGGCCGCAACTGGTGTAGCAGTGGGTGCACTTGGCGTTGCAGAAGTAGGTGGTCTCGAAGATGAGGGCGTTGAAGGCCAGCGGGTAGTCGGTCCGGGTTGCTGACGAGGGGGTGCGCTGCGGGGGGAGGACAGATTCTGCGGCGGGGCGGGAAAGGTCCAGCACGCCTGGAGCGCAGCGACTCAGGTAGTCGGCAAGGGTCCGGCCTGGCCTGGTGACGACCTGTGAGCCCTGGTTGAGGGTGTCCTTGGCGAGGAGCTCCAGGGGCGGCGCGGCGCCTTCGGGCAGTACGCACAGCAGGTGCAGGGCGGGTGTGCCGGGTCCGGTAAGGGTTTCCAGGACAGCGTTGACGTGATGGTCGTCAAGCTGCTGATAGTGCGGGAGGTCCAGGGCCCAGACGATCTCGAAGGAGCCGTGGTTTTTGAGGGTGGCCAGGGTGCGGGCGATGTCCTGCAGGGGCAGGTCGGGGCCGCCGCGGGTGAGCAGGATCGGGTGGGTGCCGTGGCGGGCCGCGGTGGCCACCAGGTCAGGCAGCAGGCCGGGCTCGGCGAGGGCCTCGATGCCCAGGTAGACGAGGGGTGTTCGCCCTTGCCTTTCCTGCAGGGCTGCCGCCACGCCGTCCGGCGAGGACGGGAGGTCCTCGCCGGACGGGCACGCCCGGCAGTGGGGGGAACAGCGCCAGTTCAGCAGCACCAGGTCTGCGGGCAGCTTCAAAGCGGATTCCTCAGTGTGTCGCCGGGCGATTCAGCAGGGGGTGGGTCACAGAGCGGCAGCAACCGCGGTGGTCGTGGGGCGGACCACGTTGGAGGCGCAGCAGCAGCAGCAGTTGCGGGCCTCCTGGCCGCCCTGGTGGTCCATCCCGCCGGCCTCGTCGATCAGCGCGGCGACGACGTCGTCGCTGAGCTGCAGCTCGCTGAGGAAGTCCTCGGGCATGGGCAGAGCGTTTTCCTGTGCAGCACTCATGTGTCTTCTCCTTCGGTTCTGGGGTGGGGTGTCGGGGTGGGGCGCCGGCTCAGATGCGGCCGAGCATCTCGTTGGCACCCTGACCGTGGTCGTCGTTGACGAAGAAGTCGATGTTGGCCTGGTTGAGCTCGTCGAGGGTGACGTAGCCGCTGTTGTCGCGGTCCAGGACCTGCCAGGCGCGCTCCCGGTCCTCGGGGGTGAGCCCGCTTTCCTGCTCCATCTGCTCGTACTCCGAGCGGCTGATCCGTCCGTCGCCGTCGGTGTCGAAGGCGCTGATCAGGGCGCGGTTGCCGGGAGTGAGGATGCTTTCCAGCCGCTGCGGGTCCTGCGCGAGTCGCGAGACGGATTCGATGTACTCGTCCCGGGTCAGCTGGCCGTTGCCGTTGGTGTCCAGCGCTCGCCAGTATGCGGTGAGGGCGTCGCGCAGGTCGCGCATCTGCGGGGCGTCGATCGACAGGCCCGCCTGCTCGATCTTGCGGCGTGCGATGGCCTCGGCGTCCTGGGACGTGACTACACCGCTGCCGTCGACGTCCATGAGATCGAACGCCTTGCCGAACTTCTTTTCCTGGATTGCAGTCGCCAAAATGATCTCCGTTTCGTGTCTTGGCGGCCGATGGCCGTCAAGGAGGAATGTTTGGCGTTGTGCCGGTTCTTCTTTTTCCTCACGCCACTTTGGGAAGGGCGCGAAGTCCCATGTGCAGGTACTTCTCACCGGTGGCGAGCTGGTAGAAGTACACCGTCATGTAGTCGTCGAAGAGTGGCTGGTGGACCAGATAAAGGCCTTCGTCTGGCTTCACCGCAATGAGGGGGAGTTGTTGCGGGGGCTGCTGGGCCACTTCGGCGAGTGAGCCGATGGTGCGGCTGTCAAGGACGGCGTTGCCCGCATCGTCTTGCTGCACCTCGATGCGCATGCCGATGTTCTGGTAGACACCCAGATGCGGACCAAGATCAGCAGCAAGGGGTGGCGAGGGGGGAGTGAGCGGAGCAGCGGGCTGAATACCCGCCAGTTCTTGCAGCAGGGGGCCGGCCAGGGCGCGGTACATGCGCTGAGCGCTGCCGCCGTTGGCCAGCAAAGCGATGGCTACACCGTGCTCCGGAACGAACTGGAGGAAGGCGCTTTGGCCCATGGCGTTTCCGGTGTGTCCGCACACCATGGCGCCATCGACATTGCTGAGCGACAGCCCCAGGCCCCAGTGGGTGGCCATGCCCCAGCGGCTGGGCAGTTGTGTCTGCGGGGTGCGCATGGCGACCACCGAGTCCTCGGAGAGGATCCGCAGACCGCTGGAAGTCACACCGCCGGCGAGGTGCAGCTGCACCAGGGTGAGCAGTTCGGTAGGCGTGGTGCACACGGTTCCTGCCGGGCCCAGTGTCCGGGGCAGCGCCCAGCGGGTGACCGGACGGGCATCGGCAACGCTGCTGGCGGGCCCGTCCTGGGGCATCAAGTGCCCGATCGCGGTCCGGTGCAGCAGGGCGTCCTCGGGCAGGGTGACGGTCCGGGAGAGTTCCAGCGGGTCGAAAAGTAGCTCCCGCATCGCGTCATCCCAGGTGGACCCGGTGAGCAGTTCGATGATGCGGCCCAGTAGCAGATATCCGGCGTTGCAGTAGGACCAGGTCGCCCCCGCGGGGTGGACGAGCGTCTGCCCGGAACAGGCGGCTGCGTAGCGTTCGAGCACATCTTCGCCGTGCCCCAGGTCGAGCATGTTGTCCCCGGGCAGCCCGCTGGTGTGACTGAGCAGGTGACGCAACGTCAACGTCTCAGCCCCGTCGCCTTGGGGGCGCAGGTCGGGCAGGAGGTCAGCGACCTTGGTGTCCAGATCGACCTTGCCGCGGTCCACCAGACGCATCAGGGCTGTGGCGGTGAAGGTCTTGGTGATGGAGCCGATCTGGAACAGGGAGTCCGTGGTCGCTGTGACGTTCGTGCGCACCCCCAGAACTCCGGTGGCGGCTGCCGTCACCTGTCCGTCGCACAGGACCGCTGCCGACGCCCCCGGTACCAGGTATTCCTCAGCCAACTGCTTGAGGTTTTCTTCCAGGTTTTCCTGAGTGACCGCCATAAAGAAAACCCTCCACTGAGAAGCCCCGAGCGCACCCCGATGAAATCTGAGCGCACTGAACAATGTGCGCTCACACGTGCACCCGCCTAACAGGTAACGATCATGGCAGGAGGATATGCCACCGGCAATTTCATCCCGAGATGTTCACCCGTTCAGCTCTTTCATGGGATGAGCAATCGTTGGGCAACGCATTACATCGTCGGCTCCATACCTGCGAATGGGTCCGGCAGGCCGCAGTCGACCGTGAGCAGGTCCTGATCGAGAGCACTGCCGGCCACCGTTCCACTGGCAGCCGACGTGATCACCGTGGTCAGAGCAGACGGCGCTGCTGCCGTTCGCGCCATCTCCCCCACGGCGTACACGCCGCGAGCGGTGGTCTGACCGAACACATTCACCAGTACGGTCTCGTCAGGCCACACGGCACAGCCCAACTGCTCATGCAAAACAGCTCGCTGACGGAGCACCTGCGGGACGAAAACCGCCTCACACTGCTCCGGCTCGCCCTCGCTGAACGTCACCGCCTCGACCTCGGTACCCGGACCCTTGACACGCAGTACCGGCTCATCCCGCACCACGACCGGCCCCACACCCGGCAGCTGAGCCAGAGGCTCTCCCGCTTCGGACGGGTCACTACGGCACCACACCACCTGGGCCGCAAAGCGAGCCAGCTGCCGGACCGTACGAAGCGCACCCGCGCCCTTCCCGATCACCGCGACCCGTTTGTCATCCGCCTTCCGGGCATAACACAACGGGCAATGGAAGACCGAGATTCCCCAGCGTTCCTTCACCCCCTCTACTGCAGGAAGCACGCACTCAAGTCCAGTGGCCAGCACCAGACGCCGGGCCCGCTCCACACCGCCATCCGAGAGGCGGACCTCAAATCCGCTGCCCTGGGCGCATCGCCCTGCATTGGTCACCTCTGCCGAACGGGCCCGCACGTGCGGATACGCGGCCAACTGCTCCAGCCCGTATGCGCGCAGCTGCGACGCAGGAGTGCCGTCGCGGGTGAAAACGTTGTGCCAGACGGGATCCACCACGCTCGCGGGCGCCGGCTGTCCCGCGTCCAAGAGCACGACATGCCGCCGGGAGCGCCCCAGCACCAGAGCCGCCGACAAGCCGGCAGGCCCGCCTCCCACGATGATCGCGTCAAGCATGCACCCATCTCCCTGTTCACTTGAGGTAATTGTGCGAACACTAAGAGTAGTGGATCGGATGCTCGCCGTGCCCCGATCTCTGGGCAGTGGGGCCCGTCCGGGGCTGGGCTTCGGTCGCGGGACACGGTTCGGCGATGGCGTGGTCGAGTTCGCTGACTGAGCGCGGCCGCCCGGATGCCGCAGAGAACCGCCGGGGTGTCCAGCGGGCGCTGGGCTTGGGTTCGGGTGCTTCTCAGGCGGGGCAGGTGAAGGCTGGAGCGGCGGGCGTTGGGTAGGGAGGGCACACCCTGAGCAGAGGCAGGGGGCGGCCTGCTTGGCGAGCCCGGTGGGCGCCGACGGCGGTGGAGCGCTGGGAGAAGTAGCGGTTGTGGGTGCCGGGATGGAGGGTCTTGGTCAGGTGCGGCAGCAAAGTGCGCAACCTGGTCGGGCTGGCGGTGATGCCGGGGAGGGGCGCCCATCTCCCGGCGAATGCGTTCGAACTTGGCGCTGCTGCGGCTGACCGAACCGCCGCTGGATCGGTGGCCGTCGTTCCAGTCGGGGGAGTGGTCCTCGACGTAAGCCTGCCCGCGGGCCGGGGGCGGACAGGCAGTCGGTGCGCACAGACGCTGTGGTGCGGCTATAGCTAGGTCCAGGGGCGGGGTCGACCTCCAGCGAGCGGTGTCCACACGGGACCGGTGCGGCTCTGCTTCTCGATGTCTTCGCGGGGGCGGCTGCGAGGGGAGTTTCGCGTGCGGGGGCGGCGACGAGCGGGTGCTTTGATCCTCGCCTCCGTGCACCACTGGCCCCATATCGAACGTGTCTCTGCCATGTATGCAGGGAGGGTGGGTACTCGCGCACTCGTATACGGGGAATGAGGGCGAGGCCAGTGGGATCTCATGGCGACGGTGACGGTTGTAGGGCCGCGAACGGATACCTGATGCGCGCAGGCTACGCCCTGAGCGGGTACGACGGCTGCATCGCCGAAGCCCGCCATCACGCTGCCGCCTTCCTCGAGAAGGCCCGGATCGATCATCACCTGCCCGTGCCCGCTCGCGCGAGGGACCTCACTCAGCTGGTGGTCAGCGAGCTGGTCACCAATGCCCGCAAGTACGCTCCCGGCCCTGTCCTGCTGGAGCTGTGCATCAATGCCCGCGCCGTGGACGTCGTCGTGTGGGACAGCGACCCCACCGTGCCCGCTGCCCGGGCCGCCGATCCGGACCGGATCGGTCAGCATGGCCTGGAGATCGTCGAGGCTGTAACCGAAGCCCTGTTCACCGAGCAGGAGCCGGTCGGCAAGCACATTACGGCCCGCATCGCCCTGTCCGACGGCCCCGGTGGACACACCACCAGTCGCCACACCCAGTAGCCGACACTGGGCTCCCCCTTGGGGTCCGGCCAGGGACCCGCGGTGCAACGAGACCGCGACACCTGATCGAGGTCGATTACCTCCCCTTCGGACACGCAGAAAATCTGTCTTGGCTGGAGTAGACATTGGGTGGTGATGTGGTTATGGTTTCTCTCGTAGCACAGAGAGACAGCAAGGCCTGGCAGAGATGAACTGCCGGCAGCAGTACCCGCAGTTGCAGTACGCAGGACGGTGCGGTGGTGGAGTTCCGAAGCCAGGGTTGTGCAGGACGGGCGACGGGACTGACGACCGGACCGGGTGGCCCGCAGTGATCAGGGGCCTCCGTGAGCAGTACCCCGCAGTGAAGTCAGTGAGCAGTACCTCGGTGAAGGCGTTGGCTGCGGACGCGCGCACCGGGAGGTTCGGCAGTGGGGTTCCAAGCCAGAGCAGATGCAGGACGGGCGACGGGGCTGGCTGCCGAAAGAGTGGCACTGTGACAGGCCACGGAGCAGGTCGCATCACCCGTAGTACGCAGTAGAGCAGTACCCATTGAGGGAATGAACGGAGGAATTGGGCGCCATCAGGATCGCCCGGGCGGCTTGTTGAGTCCGGGTACCGCAGGACATCGATAGTGAGGTGGTCTCCGGTCGAGCAACCGCGATCCCAGCATTCCCGGCAGAAGTTCGGCCGGGTGTGCGGAAATGGAAGGCCGGCGCAGTAACAGGGCCGGCAGATGGTGTAGCAGTTCCTTCGGGCCCTGGCGCCGTACGGCGCCAGGGCCCTCCGCGTGTGCCACAGAGAGGTCAGATGACAGCAGACGACTTGTACGGCCGTCTCGACGACGACGATTACCCCGCCTACACCATGGGCCGGGCCGCCGAGATACTCGGCACCACTCAGAGCTTCCTGCGCGCCATCGGCGACCACCGCCTGATCACTCCGCTGCGTTCCGCGGGCGGACATCGCCGCTACTCCCGCTACCAGCTGTGCATCGCCGCCCGCGCCCGGGAACTCGTCGACCATGGAACTCCGATCGAGGCAGCGTGCCGCATCGTCGCCCTCGAGGACCAGCTCGAGGAAGCCCAGCGCATCAACGCCGAACACCGCCGTAGCGCAGCCCTGCACACAGTCGTCACCTGATACGCGGTCCGCGATGCCGCGCCCGACCGCACGCTTCCGCCAATTCAAGAAGATGAGCGCATGATCGCCGAAGACACTGAGCAGCCGCCCCACGGACGGGAGCCCCAGCCCGGCCAGGGCAACTCGCCCGACACCCTGCGTACTCCGGCGAGCGATGCGTCTCCCGTCGTAACAGACCGGCCGACTGCCGCTGGGGGCGGCCTGGAAGGCGGGGTGGAGCGGGCGGCGGCTGTGCTGAAGCCACGGATGCGCGGCTGGCTGCACGCCGGAGTGTTCCCCCTGGCGCTCATCGGGGGGATCGTCCTGATCTTCGTTTCGCGTACGGGCGCGGCGGTGGCGGCCTGCTCGGTGTACGCGGTGTCGGCCTGTCTGCTGTTCGGGACCAGCGCGGTCTACCACCGGGGAACGTGGGGTCCGCGCGGGGAGGCGGTTCTGCGCCGGCTGGACCACGCGAACATCTTCCTGATCATCGCGGGCACCTACACCCCGCTGACGGTACTGCTGCTGACCGAAGGCCAGCAGAGGGTGCTGCTGACGGTGGTGTGGGCGGGCGCGCTGGCCGGGATCGCCTTCCGCATCCTGTGGATCGGGGCTCCCCGGTGGCTGTACACCCCGTGTTACATCGCGCTGGGCTGGGTAGCCGTCTTCAATCTGCCCGACTTCGCGCACGCCGGCGGCATCGCGGTCGTCGTGCTCATCATCACCGGGGGTCTGCTCTACACCGCGGGCGCCGTCGTCTACGGACTCAAGCGTCCTGACCCCTCACCGGCCTGGTTCGGCTTCCACGAGGTCTTCCACGTCCTGACCATCGCCGCCTTCGCCGCGCACTACACGGCCATCCTCCTTGCAGCCACCTGACGATGTCGGCGGACAGAGGTCCGGCCCCGTGGTGCAATATGGCCTGTCCGGTTACCGGGCTCGTACTGTCTTCCGCGTTCTTCTGGGCGAAGTCCTGAGCGCCATCGAGCAATTGAGGAGTCGCTGTGACCGTAGGAGGGCCGGAGGGCGGGCGGGTTGTTCGTCTTCCCCGGGGCGGGAGTGGCCGGGGCGGGGCGATGACGTTGGCGGGGACATTGGAGGCGGCGGAGGCCGCGGCGCCCGTCGAGTCGCTCGACGTGGTCGCGAGCATGCTCCAGGAGCACCTCGGGGCCGCATCGGTGTCGTTCCTGATCACCGACTTCACCGGCAGTTCGGTCGTACGGCTGGGGACGGCAGGCAGTGTTGATACCGATGAGCCCGCCCGGCGCATCACGCTGCGGGGCACCCTGTACGACGATGTGATCCGTACCCAGCGACCGGGCGTGGAGGGCGAGGGCGAGGACGGTCTGGTGCGGATCGTGGCCCCGGTGACCAACCGCGGGGACGCCATCGGGCTTCTCGAACTGTTCCTGCCCGCGGCGCCGGACGCGGAAGTGATGCGGGAGATCGGCGAGGCCGCGCACGCGCTGGCGTACATCGTCATCGCGAACCGGTCCTTCACCGACGTGTATCAGTGGGGCCGCCGGACCAAGCCGCTGAGTCTGGCCGCGGAGATCCAGCACCGGCTGCTCCCGGCGTCGCTGGCGTGTGAGGCGGCTCAGTTCGCGGTGGCCGGGGCGCTGGAGCCGGCCGACCACGTCGGGGGCGACACCTTCGACTACGCGATCGACCGGGACACCGTCCAGCTCTCCGTCACCGATGCCATGGGGCACGATGTCGAAGCCGCGCTGCTGGCCACCCTTGCGGTGGGCGCCCTGCGCCGGGCCCGGCGAGCCGGTGCCGATCTCGCTGAGCAGGCCCGCCAGGCCGACCAGGCGATGCGCGAGCACGGCCACAAGGGTTACGTCACCGGTCAGCTCCTGCGTATCAGCCTGCTCGACGGCAAGACCGAGTTCGTCAACGCCGGGCACCCCTGGCCGCTGCGGATGCGGGACGGCCAGGTGCGGGAGATCACTCCGGCGGTCGATATGCCGTTCGGCTTCGACGCCCCTCACGGCTACCAGGTCCAGTCGCTGGACCTGCGGCCGGGCGACCGGCTGGTGATGCTGACCGACGGCATGCTGGAGCACGACGCAGGCAGCCTCGATCTGTCCGACCTGATCGTGCGCACCCGCGCGCTGCATCCCCGCGAGGCGGCCCGCACCCTCATCGCGGCGATCGTCGAGGCCCACGACGGCCACCTGCAGGACGACGCGACCGTCATGTGCCTGGACTGGCACGGCACCGACCACTTCCAACGGGACGCGGCCACCGGCGCGGACCTCACCGACGCCTCTCAACCGTCGAGGACGGCACGCACCACGCCCGGGCGATGACCTTGGGCGTTTGGCGGCGAGCCAACCAGCCAGGGGAGGCCCTTGCTGCGCAACGCCGTCGTGGGGGAGATGTCGGGGCGGATGTGATGCCAGAGTGCGGGGTGGCGCCACCGGCCGGCCGGAGGCGTCGCGGGGGACAGCCGACTTCCACCACCAGCCTGACGATCGGTGCCGGCTCCTGAGCGCACCCGCACAGCGTTCACAGTCGCGTCCCCGGGTTCTCCCCAACGTCCGACGCGAGCTCCACATCCAGCAGGGGTGCGCTCTGCGGCGGCTCCTCGCAGTCCGGCGCATGCAGTACACCCCGGATCGGGCCCCGCCCTCACCCACCTTCGCAAGCACCCCACCCCGAAGGCCGGCGCTCCCCGACCACCTCAGGGACCATCGACTGGCGCGATGGCTCCAACCACTCAGTGACGACCTGGTCGTAAAAGATCACGCGCTTTACCTCAGTCATGCTTGAGGTTCTGCCGCGTCCTGCCGATGGCCGTTGAGTTCCGCGAGGACCATCTCACCGGCCCCTAGGAGCGCTTCAGGGGCCAGGTGCGTGAGCACCGGGACGGCGTGGTGCCAGCCGTCGGCGGTGAGTGCCTCGGCCAGCAGGGCCTTGGCGCGGGGGATGTCGGGGCCTGCCGGCGGGGGCAGGAGCAGGGAGGCCAGCCGGTGGAAGAGGGGCAGGATGTCGTCCCACCCCTCGAAGAGCGGTGCCGCCGCATCGGTCGGCAGGCAGGCGGTATACGCCGCAAGACGTGCGCGCACCTCCGCGCGCCCGATCTCGCCGCGGCTGCGGCGGGCCTGGACCGCTGCGGTGTCGTGGTCGGCGAGCGCCGCGTACGCGAGTGAGAAGGCCCCTGCCTGCGGGGCGGGGAGCCACGCGTCGCCGTGTTCGTCGGCCAGGGCGTCGAGGTAGTCGCGACGCGCGTGGTCGGGGTCCGTCGTGGCCTTCAGCAGGCAGGCCAGCATCAGGTCGACCCAATGGGGGGTGGGATACCCGAAAGCGGGCTGCCACCGTCGCCGTGAACGGTCGAGGTAAAAGCGGTAGGAGCAGGGAGACCGCTCTGCGAGCAGTGCCGTCACCGCCGAGGCACGTGCGGCGTCCCGGTGGCCGATGGCGGCGAGCAGTTCGGCGACGAGCACGAACTCGTCCTCGTCCTCGGTCAGGCTCTGGAGCACCTCGTCGGCCATACGGCCCGCCGCGCGCGGGTCGTGCGCCCACAGTGCCGGTATCAGGCGAATCCTCATGCGGCACATGTAGGACTCGGAACGTGCGCTGGTGGGCGCGTGTTCCGCGAACACGCGCAGCGCGGTGCGCACCGCGCCGGCGCATATCAGAGCCTGGGCGACCGCGGTGGCTGCGCCGGGGGACTCGCCCGAGTCGACGTCCTCGGGCAGGAGCGAGGCAGCACGCCGGGCCAGCCGTAGGGCGCGAAGCCGACTCTGCGGCCGGACCGCGAGGGAGACGACGCTCCAGCCACGCGCCTGCACGGCCTTGTCGGTGAGTGCGGCGACCATGCGCTCGGCATCGTGGCGGCGTCCCACCGACGCCATCCCGGCCGCCAGCTCGACGAACTGGTTCTGCTGATAGAGGGAGAGTTCCCGCCGCTGGCCCGGGAAGCCGTGCACAGCCAGTTCCAGCAACCGCAGCGCACGCTCCGGGTCGCCCGTCACATGGTGCAGAGCCAGGGCCGACAACGCCTCGGCAGCGGCCTTCCGCGGTATGTCCGTCGCTGTCGCCAGCCAGGTCTCGACCTCCTCGCTCCGTCCGGCCTCAGCGAGGAGCCTGGCGACGGGCGCCGCGCCGCCGGCTTCGTAGGGGACCCCGCCGCTCCATGTGGCCGCGAGCGCGTTCCACGCGGCTTCGGTCCGGCCCTCGCGCGCCCATCCCTCGGCCAGGTACTCCGCGATCGTCCGTTCCTCGAACATGTCGGGGGACCCGGGCAGGGGTGCGTCACCTCGTTCCCTCCCCCGCAAGAGCCGCCGCACCTCCTCCATGCTGCGCGTAGCGATCAGGGCGTAGACGGTGTCGGGCACACGGTCGAACCACCCGGGCGCGCGCGGCCCGTCCTCCCCCAGGGCTCGTGCCAGCAGTTTCCGCACTGCCTCGGGACGCGTGTGCCGCAAGGCGTCCACGGCGATGGGCACGAACCGGTGATCGGTGGGAGGCGACCCGACGAGGTCGAGCAGTACGTCATGGACACGCTCTCGTTCCTGCGGGCGGCCGCAGTCCGCCCACGCCTGCGCGATGCCTGCCAGGAGGTGGGCGCGGGCCGCCCGGTGGACGACCTCGCCGAGGACGGCTTCCGCGGCGCGCAGGGGGCCGTCCATGGCATCGGCGTCTCGCACGAGTTCGGCGGCGACAGTCACGGCCATGGCAAGACCCGTCGCGTCGTCGGAGGTCGAGGGGCGGGGCAATTCCGAGAGCAGGAGGACAGCCCGCTCTTTCTGACCGGTCGCCGCCAGCGCGCCGGCCTCTATGCCCTTCGCCCGCCACCAGGATTGCGTCGCCGTACGGGGGTGGAGTCCGCCGAGTTCTCCGTCGATCAGCCGTACGGCTTCCTCCGCCAGGCCCACCGCACGCCGGTCACCCGAGTCGGCCACGGCACGGGCCAGCTTCGCCAGGGCGATGCCCCGGTTCAGCGGGTGGAACACGCTGCGGGCCAGCCCTGTCGCGAACCGGACCCTGCCAAGTCGCCCGTAGACCGCTGGTACGTCCAGGTGTAGTTCCTCGTTGCGGCGGGCCACCAGGTCGCCCGCCACCGCCAGTGCCGTCAGGGCGTTCAAGTCCTCCGTGCCCGACCGGCGCACGCTGTCGTGGACCGCGGCGATTTCGGCGAGGCACGCCGCGTCGTTCTGCGTGCCGGCGTGCAGCCGGGTGTGGCGCGCGGTGTCCGTGGCGAGCGCGACGGCAAGGCGGACGTTCTCTGGGCCTGTCAGGGTGGCGGTCATGCGGCCGTAGGGCTGCAGCAGGTACACCGGGGTGTTCGCCGGCCATCCCTGCCGGGCGTATGAGGCGGCCCAGGTGTGCAGTCGTTCCCGGTGGGGCGCGAGGTCCTGGCCGAACTCCCGCCGGGCCACCGCGAGCAGGGTCTCGTGGGCCAGGACGTAGCCGCGGTCGCTCGTGACGAGGTCCGTGCTGTCCCCGGACGGTCCCTTCGGGACGCTGCCGCCGCGCCGCAGGATGCGGCCGAAGCGACTGTCCAGCAGGTGGCGCAGTGCGAACTCCGGCTCGCCGGTGAGCGCGCACAGGTCTTGGACCGTCAGTGGTCCGCCCGCCGCGGTGAACAGTGCGACCAGGTCGCGTTCCGTGCCGGCGCCGCTCAGAGCGGTGCGCAGTTCGTGCCGGGCCTCGTGTTCGGTGTGCAGCGCCGCGGCGTTCGCGGTCAGGGACAGGACCGGGCACGTGCGCAGCGGATGGCTGCCTGCGACGTCGGCTGGTACGCCGGGACCGGGCCGGCTGGTGACCAGGACACGGACACCCGGCGGAAGACGCTCGGGCAGCAGGGAGGCGATGCTCGGACCCGACCCGGTGGGCTGGAGCGACTGGTCCTCGTCGAGACCGTCGACGACGATCAGCAGGGTGCGCCCGTTCTCCTGCGCGCGTTCGGCCGCCTGACGCAGCAGCAGGCTGCGTTCTCCGCTATGGGCGGGTGATGTGGGCCGGACTGACGGTTCGCGTCCGGCGACCGCGGCGAGCTGGTCGACGAGGGCTTCGGAGTAGGCGCGGCTGTCGGCCTGTCCGGCGTAGCGTGCGGTGACGAAATACCAGACCGGTACCACCCCGCGCGGCGGGTGGAGGGCGAACCACGCGGCGAGTGCGGTCTTGCCCGCCCATGGCGGGCCCTGGATCCACAGGTAGGGCTCACTGCCGCCGCAGAACTCGACGAGGGACGCGAGCTCGGAGCGGCGGTCCTTGAGCTCCGGCGGCGCGAAGCCACCCAGGTAAGCGCGATAGGACTCCCGGAGGAGGTCCTGAGGGGTGGGAGGTATGACGTCCGGCAATACCTGCGGATGCAGCTGGGTCTTCAACGCCCGTTCCAACTTTTCGAGTTCGAACGGCTTCAGGGCCTGCGCCCACCGGTCCACCCGGCCGGCCGCGATGCGCCCGGGGCCGTCGGACAGGTGATGGCGGGTGACGACACCGATCAGGTGTCTGCCGCTGAAGACGGCCGCGCCGGACATCCCCTCCCAACCGTCCGGTGGGGGAGAGTCGACGCTGAGATCGAGGGTCCCCTCGCGCCGGTTGGACAAGGCTGCGCAGCTCGCCCGCACATGCTCCGCGTCCCGGAAGCGCGAACCGTCCTCGTCGGTCCGCAGCTTGAAGCGCGGGAATCCCAGAGCGGTGCAGCGGACCACGACGTCCTGCTCGCCGAGCCGGCCGTACGAGACGGACGCCGTGGCCGTCGCGGTGTCCTCGATCGCGAGTACGGCGATGTCGATGCCCTTATGCATCCACGCGACGCGTGCCTCGACGAGTCGCTCGTCAGGCAGGTCCGCCTGGAAACGGACGCGGACACCCGAAGCCCCGCCGACGACGTGCGCGGCGGTCAGCACCCGGCCGGGCGTCACCAGATACCCCGAACCGCGCCGCCCCCGGCTGCCCTCGGCAGCGTCGGCGATGACCTCGGCCACCAGCGCCGCCGTCAGCACCGGGATACCCCGGGCGCACACTCTGCCGGGCTGGTGGACGGGCCTTTCCCCGTGCGGCCGTCGCGCCCGCCTGGACGCCCGCTCACCGCCGGCTCCTCCACCCTCTCACCGCTCCCCCTCGACTTCTTCACCGCCGATGAGCAACGTTCCCGTCCGGGCCTGCCCCGGCACGGCGGCCTTCGGCAGCAGCGTGACGGTGATCCGTTGTGTCTCGGCGCGGGAGTGCCTGCCGTTGGCCGCGGAGTCGACGATCCACAGGCGCACTCTGGCGTCCGCACCCCCCTCGCGGCTGACGGCGACGGTCGCTTCCACCTCGACGGGACCGAGTTCGAACCGCACCGCCTCGTCCGCGCCGTCGCTCATAGCGACCGCCAGCTGACTCCGCAATTCGCCTATCAACTCGGCCAGTTCAACCACGATCGTCCCCCTCGTCCACTTCGACGTCAGGGCGAGATCCTACAAGGGCGGCGGACGGGCCCGGCCTGCCTCGGCGGGCGATGGGTTCCAGGCAGTGCCGGTCCACCCACGCACCGGCAACGCCGCTATCCCGTCGGCCCCTCCGGCGATCCGGCCGCCGGACAGGCCCAACAATGACTTAACGTCACCGGTGCTCATGATCGCCCGGAAATGCTCACGAAACTGCGGAACCTACACTGTGTTGGGAAGGGCCGCTGCTGGCCGTCCTAAGCACCCAGGCCGGACCGAAGGCGCCGTAGTCGTCCCTGTCAAATGATTTTCTGACACGCTTCGGTGTCCGAGGCTGAAGGAGGGTCATGGGGATTGAGCTGGAACTGCACTCGGGGCGGCCCGCGCGGAAGGGGTTGTCCAGGGACACCTTGCTGCGGGGCTCTTACGAGCACGGCGAAGCGTTGGCGAGGGCGCTGAGCACCCTGGACCGGCATGCCTCGGGCAAGCTCGGCTGGGTAGATCCGTACGGTGACACGTTGTTCAACGAACAGGAAGCTCAAGTCGCCCGCCAGGAAGCCGTTGTCCTGGCACAAACGTGTACTGACGAACAGCAGAAAGCGGCTCTGCTCGACCTTGTCGTGTTCCTTGAAGGGTGTGCGGCGACGCCGGGCAGCTACTTGTGGTTCATAGGTGACTGAACCTCCTTCATCGCGCCGGGGGGATGACGTGAGCTGGTGGGGTAGGGCGACATGGCGAAGCCCCTCGTCGTTGGTGTGGTGATCTCACTCGGCACACCATCAGCCGGGGCATCGTGGGTTCCGTATCCTCCATGCTCGGCGGTCCCGTACGAGCTGGGCGAGCACTTCTCGTGACTCCCGGACGCCCGAAGGCTTGAACTTCGCATGCGTTGGCGGAAATCGGGGTGCGCCAAGCAAGCCATGCTGGTCCTCACCCACCTGTCTGGGAGAGGGCATTCGTCATCGTCGACGGGACGCTCACCCCCACGACCGGATCGCGCCGAGCTGCACAGGCGCCTCTTCGGACGGCTGCATGACGAAGGTGCTCTGGGCGACGGCAATCGGCGGGTGTGTCACCGGTGGGCTCGTCCGCACACGCTGACGGCTCCCGTCCTGCGAGCAGGGAAGGGAGCCGTTCAGTGTGGTTGGAGGCGTTATGCCTTCAGCGGGTTACGCGTGGCGGTGCGAACGTCGGTTGCCGGTGACGAGGCGGTAGAGGGCGAGCAGGATGAAGGAGCCGACGATCGCGGCGATCCAGGTGGAGAGGTCGAAGAAGCCGTCGATGGAATCGACGCCGAAGATGACCTTGCCGAGCCAGCCGCCGAGCAGACCACCGGCGATGCCGATGAGCATGGTGATGATGATGCCGCCCGGGTCCTTGCCCGGCATCAGAGCCTTGGCGATGGCGCCGGCGAGCAGGCCGATCAGGATCCACGCGATGATGCCCATGGTGTCCCTCCACTTCGTCGTATAAAGGATGTGTAAGTTCATCGTCTGCACCGATCGCGCCCGAACAAACATCTTCTCCGCACCCAGCTGTGCCAGCTCCTGACCCGAGACGAGCAGGCATCAGATGGGAGGGCTGCGACCAGAGAGCGTGGAGCTCCGGTTCTACCGGCCTCCTCCTCTGCCCGCGTGCGCGCCTGGAGGCAGAAACCGAGATGTGCACGCCAGGCGCCGCAGAAGGCAGGATGGGTCAAGGCCGCACGGGCCCGCTTCGCGGTCGCACTCGAAGAACCCGTGCGGCCACTGCCACGTCACGGCTGCCCGCTGATGATCAATGGGTGTGGCTCTTGTGCGGGAACTGTCCGAGCTGGGAAGTTGCAGGCCAAGCACGGCACCTTGCTGGTGGTCGCCGACCAGCTAGCTCGGCACGGCCGTAGGCGTTGTCCGCGTGTAGAGGCTGGGGCTTGAAGTATCGGCCGCGGTAGGGGTCGTGGTTCGATGGGTGACCCTCGGTCATGGGGCCTTGTTCTCTTTGATGTCGGGGGTGTTGCCAGCCGGGCTGCCGCATGCCGCCGAGAAGGAGCGGTCCGTTCGCGTCCGACAGGATGTGCACCGAACCCGGCCTCGCTCCACGGGCTCGGGTATTCGTATCCGCCCGCCTTTCAGCCCTGCCGTGCGCGGTGACGAGGACGACGCGGGTGACATCGATGAGGTCGGCGTCGCCGAGAGGATGCAGTGCGGCCTTGTGCGGGTGACGGCCCGACCTTGATATCCCGGAGCAGGGTGGCGGCCGACACCGAGCGCATCCGCTGACCAGGCAGTAGAAGAAGGTCGCGAGGAGCGACTCATCGCGCGTGTCCTGCGTTCCGTCGCCGTGGGGCCGCGCCCTCGATGGTGGGACCAGCGGTTTCGCGGTCTTCCACAACCGGTCCGGAACAATCCAACTCGGCGCACTCCGTCCCATGGACGGCTCGACGTCCGCCTCGCCACGTGGAGGACGTTCTTGACCGGGGGCGATGGCACAGTCGCGATCATCGGGCGGGAGAATCACGGCATGGTCATGGCGCGTCGTTTGTATGCCTCTTCTCCGGTGGTTGATGGTGTGCCGTTGCTGGCGGAGCCGGAGTTCTTCGCCGCCCACCTGATCGACCTGTATGACGATGTGCTGGTGGAGTCATTCGGCGTTGACCCGGCGGACGTCGAGGCCATGCTGGAGCGCTTGTGTGACAGGGCCGCCTGGCCGGTGTTCCGGATTCCGTTGGCGGGTGGGCACAGCGTCCTGGTGCACTACAACAGTGGTGAGGAGTACACCTCCACCGACTACTTCCTCGCCCACCCCGACTGGCGGAGGAGCGACCTGGTCCTCGCGAGCACGGACGAGGACCGCATCGGCCCCGGCCTGTGTTGGGCCGAGCTCGCTGCTCTCCTGGACGCCCCGGGGGACGGGGAGGGAGTCATTGACCCGCACGTCCGGCTGCTTCTGCTGCTGCCCGTGCTGGGCGATGCGAACATCCCCGCCGAAGCTGTCACCCGGGTGAAGGACGCACTCATCGCTCACGATGCCCCGAACGACTGCGAGCCCTTGGCTCGCAGTCTCCTCCAAGGACACCCGATGTGGGGGGCTGCCTCCTGGTCCTACGACGAGGACGAGCGCGCCTGGGTCTGCGCGGGCGAGCACAGTCCCCGTAAAACGCCGCTGGGCGATCACCTCCCTGGCAGTCAGCGCGCGGCGCTGGAGGACTGCCTCACGCCGGTGGGCAGCTGTCGGGCGGCACAGGCTTCCGGCGCTGGCGCGGGGAACGCTCGGAGTCCGTCATAGTTTGCGCCGTGTTGGAGGCGGGGGAGAGCTGGTCGGTCATGAGGTTGAACAGGTCTCTCCGGGCAGCAGCGCGGCGTCTCCTTACTCACCGTCCCAGGTGATCCTTTGGGCCCACGCCGTCGCCCACCACGGCCGCCTCACCTGGCCCCGCTCGGCCTGGTCACCGATCTGCTCGCCCAGCGCACCGCGACCACAGGTGGCAACCTCCCCTTCCCGCCACAGCGGGGACCCGAAAGCTAGCCTGCTACCAGTAATGTCCGCCGACCACCCGGCAAATACAGCAAGGAGACCGGCCATGACGACCACGGCCCGCGCCAGCGTGCAGCACGAGGACGAGCGAGTGCGGGTCACCCGCTGGGACTTCGAGCCCGGCCAGAGCACCGGTCGGCATGTGCACGAGTACGACTACGTCGTCGTCCCCGTCACCGACGGCCAAACCGAGGTGATCACCCCCGACGGCTCGGTCACCTCTTCGCAGCTACGGACTGGAGAGTCCTACGTCCGCCCGGCGGGCGGCGAACACGAGGTCATCAACGTCGGCACTTCGCCGCTGGCCTTCGTCGAGGTCGAAATGAAGCGGAACTAGCCTGCGCCAGGAGACGAATCCGTCGAGCGCTCCGTGGCCGTGCATGGCCAAAGGTGTTGCAGAAGGCTGTGATCGTGCAGCTTGGAGCGTGCGGCTGGCCTGTCGTCTCATGTGGTGAGGGCGAGGTTGTGCATGCGGGCGACAGCCCTCGTCGCAGTTTGCGGTGCAGGACGATCAGACCGGTGCTGATGTAGGCGCCGTCGCCGAGGACCGTCAGCTCCTCGCAGTGATCGGCCAGGGCCGGAGTGCCGTCAGGCCTCCGCATCCGCGGTGGTACCAGGCACCGGCCGGGCCGCGGCCACCACCAGCGGGGTGTCCGCGTCGGCCACCAGCGGGGTGTCCGTGTCCACGATGACCTGCACGTTCGTCGACAAGCGGTAGTTTCGTGCGGACGCGCCCGCCTCGCGGTCGCGGACGGGGATGAGGGTGCCGTCCACGATCCACAGCCGCTCGGCCACTTTCTGGAAGGCCGGGGCTGGCTCGAGCGCGAGCAACGGTCCGAGCCGTTGGATCACCCGGCACACGGTCGCCCGCGAAATGCCGAACAGCGGGGCGAGCTGCCGCCCTCGACCGCACCCTGCGCGTCGGTGAACGCCTGGAGGTCGGCCCGGTTCGCCTCAACATCGATCTTCTGTTCAACCCGGCTGCCTCGTTCGGCGGCGTCAAGCAGTCCGGACCGGGCCGGGAAAGCGGGCGGGCGGCGTCGAGGAGTTGCTGGAGTACCAGTAGCGGGCGGTGCCGGTGTGCTGATCTGCCGGGAGGCGGGACGCCGCGGTCAGACGGCGCCCGGCGGATCACGGTGTGGGTCGGGCGGCGCATCCTTGCGCAGGGTGGTGGTGATGGCGTCGCCAACGTCCCTGGTGAGGGGTGGCCGTTCGCCAGTCAGGCCGAGTTCCTGGGCCAGGGTGATCGCGTGCAGGTCGACGGTGGCCTCGACGAGATCAGCGAACACCGCCGTCGCCGAGCGGACCCGGATCCATGCCGTGGCCGCGATGACCGCGGCGGCGGGCAGCGCCGGCCACCACCAGGCGCCGAGCAGCAGGTACAGCGGGGCCCATCCGGCGAGCCCGAAAGCGGCGCCGTAGGCCTGGCGTGCGGAGAGGAGTTCGGCCCGGACCGCATCGGGCACCGTCAGCCAGAGCCGGGGCCAGGCGGCGCCGAGGTCCAGGCCGTAGGCGTCGTACACCCGCTGGTCGGCCGCGTGGAGGCGGTCGCCGGTCCAGGTGGGCCGGCGGGGGCGGACGAGGGCGATGGCCTCGCGGCGTTCGATGGCCCAGGCGAGTTCGGCGCGGGTCCCGGCCGCCTCGCACGCCGCGTCGGCCCGCTGCCAGCGGTGGACGCGGCGCCGTACGAGAAGGCGCGCGGGCCACCGGTCGCCCCGACTGGTCCACAGGAGCTCCACGATGAGGGCCGACGCTCTGGCGCACATTCCGGCCAGCGTGGCCGCCGCCAGCACACCGGCGGCCATGAGGAGGATCGCACCGGCGTTGGAGGCTCCTGGGTGGGTGGCCAACTGGTCGCTGGACGCCTGGAGTTCAGCTAGGTCCAGGGCGTGAGGGTGTCCCAATGCGAGGGCGGCGGCCACACCGGCGAGATAGACCACGCCGGGCAGGACGAGCAGGGCGAGCCACTTCTCGGCGGCCTTGACGGCGAGGGCGGACAGAAAGGTGGTCACAGCCGGGCCCGGCCGTAGACGAAGGGACGGCCAGTCATCGCGCACACGGGGGCCTCCGGGTGCAACTCCGCGCTCGGCAACCGCTCGCAAGGGTGGGCGGCGGGACAGGTCCACCGGTGCACCACCGGACGCCCGGGGCTGTTCCCCGGCAGCGTCGGCATGCCCTTCGCCGCCCTGGTCACGATGCCGAAGCCGGCCGCGGCCATCCGGTCGTCCAGGGTGTCCAGCCGACGCTCCAGCACGGAGCGTGCCACAGGTTCCTCTCCGCGCAGTGCCGCAAGGACAGCCCCGACGAGTTCCGTCGCGCCTGCCTCACGCGCCGCCTCCTCCAGCTCGCCCGCGCCCATGAGTGTGCACACGCGACTGAGTCGTTCCGCGAGTTCGTCCACCGAGCGCTCCCTTCGTTGGCGATGGCCATATCTGTTACACGATCCCAGAGTTGGTGACTCCAGGGCCCCAGGATCACCTACATCCCGCTACGGTGAGCGGCGGTGTGATGCCGGGACGCCGCGGGGGACCAGCAGGAAGCAAGGACGCGATGAGCAAGTGGAAGCGCCGCAAATTGCTCTTCATGGCCGAAGTGCATGAGAGGCGGGGCACCGACCCGTCCGACGTGCTGGCCGGGCTGCACGAACTGGCGACCGAAGATCCGTACGATCTCGAAGTGCTGCTCACTGCCGCGGAACTGCTCGCCGACCGCGCCGACCGCAGAACCGGCACGGCGCGGGAAGCGGACCTTACCGCTTCGATCGCCCTGCTGCATCGCTGCGTTCCGCTGGTGCCGCCGGGCCACTACGGCCGCGGCCGGGTCTTCAACAGCCTTGGGCAGCGACTGTTCACGATCGCACAGGGCACGGATTCCCCCGAGCCCGTGGCCGAGTCAGTGCTCGCCTTCCGCGAGGCCGTGGCGGCGACGCCGCATGGCGACGGCATGCGTCAAGTGAACCAATTCTATTTGGTGGTCCAGCTCGGTGAGCACTTCGAGCGGAGCGGGGACCGGGACGCACCCGTCGAGGCCGTCCAGGTGGCACGCGAGGGCTATGCCACCGTCCCGCCCGGCGACGAGCTCCGCCCCATGTTCCGGACGGCCCTGATCACCTCGCTGCGGCATCTCGCGGGTGCCACCGCACACGTCGAACCGCTCCAGGAAGCCGTCGGCCTCGCACGCGAGGCGCTGTCCGAGGCCGGCAGTGCCTCCGAGCGTGCCGGGGCACAGTTCGATCTCGTACGCGCTCTGAGGGCACTGCACGACGCGACGACGGACACGCGACTGCTGGTCGAGGCCGTCGACTTGAGCGAACAGTGCCTCGCGGCCACACCGAGGAGCGATCCCGAGTTCAACACGCGTCGGACACGTCTCGCATCCGCCGTCAGGCTGCTCGCCCAGGACCGCAGGGACCCCGACCTGATGCGCCGGGCCATCGACCTGATGCGGGCGACGATCGAGACACCGTCGGCGGCCGACGAGCACGCCGACACTCTCATCGACCTCACTCAGTCGCTGGCCTCCCTGCATGCCATGACCAACGATCAACTCGCGCTCAGCCAGGCGGAACTGACCGCCCGCACGGCCGTGGCTGCCGCCCCCGGGCCCGGCCCTTGGCGCACAGAGGCACAATTCTCCCTGGCTGCGATCCTGTTGTACCGCTCCAGCGTGGACGCGCGCGGCGCGGACGCCGTAGCACTGCATGAGGCGCTGGGGCTGTTACAGCACGTGGCGGCCGCCACACCGGCCGAACACCGGGAACGTGGCGATCGCCTGTGGTATCTGGGCGTCACCCTGCGCGACCTGGCCAGGCACGGCGACGGCGCCACCGCCGCGTGGCGACGCCAGGCACGGCATGTCTTCGCCGAGGCCGCGTCCGCCGCCGGACCGCCCAGCGTGCGGATCAAGAGCTTCCAGCACCTGGGCGCCATGGAGGCCGCTCTCGGCGACCCGCACTCCGCACTCACCGCTTACGAAGCCGCGGTTGCCCTGCTGCCGCAACTCACCCCCGACTGGCTGTCCTACAGGGGCAACGTCATCGGGCTCCGACAGATCGAGGGTCTGGCGGACGGTGCCGCTGCCGCCGCGCTGGAGCTCGGCAGACCGGAACGGGCTCTGGAGATCCTGGAGTTGTCGCGCGGAATCCTGCACGGCCGGACGCTGGAGGCCCGTGACATCAGGTTGCTGCGGCACCGGTCACCCCAGCTCCATGCCGAGTTCCTGCGGCTGCGCACCGCCCTCAACGCCCGTGCCCGCGACGGGAATGACGGGACCTGGGACGACCTGATGAGCCGGATCCGGAGCCTCGACGGGCTGGAAGGGTTCCTGCGGGCGCCCTCCGTCCAGGCGCTGCGCCACCACGCCGATCAGGGCCCTGTAGTGCTCGTGAACATCGCCGAGCGCCGATGCGACGCACTCATCCTGCGGGCGGACGCTGAACAGCCCGTCCTGGCAGTCCCGTTGACCGGCCTGACGCAGGCCGACGTCATCGCTCACCTCCTGCGCCTGGCTCGTGCCGTCTTCGTCGTCCCGAACGACCCGTCACTGCTCGCCCGTCGGGACGCCCAGCGGGACCTGGACGAGATCCTGCGCTGGTTGTGGGACCACGTCACCGCACCCGTGCTCGACGCGCTGGGCCTCACCGCCCCGTCCTCCGATACGCAGCCCCTGCCCCGCATCTGGTGGTGCCCCGTCGGCCTGATGGCGTACTTCCCGCTCCATGCCGCCGGTCATCACGACAGCGGCGGGAAGGCGACGGTGATGGACCGGGCCGTCTCCTCCTACACAACCACTGTGCGCGCCCTGGCAGACCGGAACAGTCCCCCGGCGGCCGGAACAGCCCTGCACACGCTGGTCGTGGCGGTGCCCGACGCCGAGAGCGCCCCCTCGCTGCCGGGGGCTGCGGCAGAGGCCGCGGCCCTCACGGAACTGCTGCCGAACGCCCTGGTCCTGTCCGGCGCGCAGGCCACGTACGAGAACGTCGTCCGCGCGCTGCCAGCCTGCCCCATCGCCCATTTCTCCTGCCACGGCCTCACCTCCTGGGACAATCCCGGCGCCGGCATGCTGCTGCTCCACGACCACCTCGTCCGACCGCTGACCGTGGAACACCTCTCCGCCATGGAACTGCCCTACGCCGACCTCGCCTTCCTGTCCGCCTGCAGCACCTCCAACACGCACCCGGACAACGCCGACGAGCCACTGCACATCACCGGGGCCCTCCAACTCGCCGGATATCGACGCGTCATCGGCACCCTCTGGCCGGTCAACGACACCACCTCGGTGGAGATCACCCGCGCCACCTACGCCGGCCTCACCCACGGCGGCAGCGCCCCACCCCGCACCGAACTGTCGGCCCGGACGCTGCACCGGGCCGTACGCGACCTGCGTGACCGGTATCCGGCCAGCCCTTCATTGTGGGCCGGGTATGTCCACGCCGGTCACTGATGGGCGCGACCACTATGGCGACGGAGTGGACGGCGATCGCGTTCGGCACGGTCGCAGTACGACCGGGGCTCTTCGTCCGGTAAGCGCTCCATACTGTCTGTACGTTCGCTGACGATGAGTCGGACGACTGCGTTGGCCTCGGCGAGGCCGGTGGCCTGGTCGGCACACTCGACCGGCTCCGTCGTCCCGCCCGGCCTGTGCCGTCCCGGCCGTCACCACCACGTACCCGGCCCGGTCCAGCGACCACCCCGAGGCGGCCCATGCCGACTTCGCGGCCATCGAGTCCACCGTCGGCGTCCCGCGGCCGCGCAAGCCGCATCCTTACCCGGACGGCGAGTCGCAACGAGCTGTCCAAACCCAGCCCGGGGGCCCGGACGTCGGCGTAGCCGGGATGCCTCGCCCCCGGGGCCAGCCGTTCCCTCCGACACTGATCACGCAGCATCGCGGCAGCGCCGGGAACACGCCGCGAGGAGATCGCCGGGACGGCCCATCACCAGGGCGGGGAACCACTCTCCTGCCCAACGACTCCGAGGATTGCTGGGCGACGGCTGAATCGGCGAGTACGCCGGGCTGGCATGACCTCGGGACGTGCCATCCATTCCGGCGTCGACGCACACCACCAGGCGCCGTCACCGTCGTGCCCCTGGTCGCACAGCTCGAACTCAGTTGTGCGTCCTCAACTCGCCGACCCCACCAGCCACACGGCAGGGCGACGCCATGGGTCCGGTCACCCTGATGGGTGACTGAGCGGGGCGGGGGCGCTGGGTCAAGCTCGGTGTCATGAAAGCTTCTTTGAGCCGTCGCGCCTGCGCCGCGGCCCTGGCGCTGGCGGCCACGATGACCTCCGCGGCGGCAGCCCAGCCCGGCGACACCGACGCTCCCACGAATCGCTCCGAGATCGGGGCGCAGGCACGGTTGCTGGGCGAGAAAATCGTTCCGCACAAACTCTCCTTCCGGAACACGACGGTTGGCGGCCTGTCGGGCCTCGACCGCAATCCATGTACGGGCGAGTACGTGATGGTCAGCGACGACCGCTCAGCCCTGCAGCCCGCCCGCTTCTACACCGCCAGGATCGATGTGGACAGCGCCGGGGTTCACTCCGTCGACTTCACCGGCACGCACCCCTTCCTGCAGCCGGACGGCTCGACGTATCCGCCGGCCAACGTCGGCGACGGCAACGTGGTGGACCCGGAAGAGCTGCGGGTCGACCCGCTGAGCTGCCGGTACTAGTGGGCCCAGGAGGGCGACCGGCCGAAGTCGTCGAGTGCGCCGCTGATCCAGCCGACGATCCAGTTCGCTACCCGGACCGGCCGGCATCTCGGTCAGTTGCCTCTGCCCCGCCAGTACGAGTCGACCAGGCAGGACTGGGGTCTGCGACGGAACAAGGCGGTGGAAGCGATCACCTTCGGCGACCACAACAGCACGCTCACCAGTGCCGTAGAGGGGCCGCTGTTCCAGGACGGCCCGGAGCCCGACCTGGAACACGGTGCCTTGGTCCGCGTCACCCAGCAGAACCGGCAGGGCGACGTCCGCGGGCAGTTCGCCTACCCCCTGGAAAAGATCTTCACCGAGCCCGACCCGACCAGCCCATGGGGCCCGGACACCGGCGTGCCCGCGATCCTGGCCTTCCCCGAAGACGCCAGCCGCTACCTCGTACTCGAACGTACCTGGGTGTCGGGCGCAGAATTCAAGATCCGCATCTACGACGCCACCACTCGCGGCCCGACCGAGGTGCAGAACATGGACTCCCTGGCCGGCACGAAGGTCGTGCCCATGCGCAAGAAGCTGGTCACGGATTTCCACGACTTGGACCTGTCCGCGGTCGACAACACCGAAGGCATGACCTGGGGCCCGCCCCTGCCCAATGGCGAACGCACCCTGCTCCTGGTCAGCGACGACAACTTCGCCCAGGACGAGGTCACCCAGATCGTCGCACTCGGCATCCGCTGAAAACCCGCAACGCCACATCGTGAAGGGGCGATCGCGCTGCGGGATGTCATGAACCCGTAGCGCGAGCCGCTTTCCCAGATGACGGATGACCGGGGTTCGGGCCGCCGAGTCCCCGATGCGGGCAGCACGGCTGCAGAAGCCGGCAGCCCGGTCCTGCGTTTGGACGGCACAGGACCTCAAGGTGTGGCCGTACGCCCCGCGCCGGGCCGCCCTGGAGCCACAGTTCGCCGTCGTTGACGCCCGTCGCTGGCGCGCCACCGGTGTCGCGCCGACCACGGAGCTGGGGCGGTTGGGTGCCGGAGCGGCCGGTATGAACGGACGTGCTTGTGGTCGGCCTCGTCAGGAGAAGACAGGCCTCGTGAGGTTCTTGGGTGCTCGGGAAGCAGATCCGGGTGCGGAACCCGGCGCTGGGAGGTTGATGCACTCGCCGCTGGCGGGATCGTATCCGTCGACGGTGGTGTACGAGTAGCGGAATTGGCCGGTCGCCGCCGACGCGGCGCCGGACACGGCCATGAGCAGGACGAGGGCGCCGGCAGCAGCGCCCGCAGGCGCAATGAGGGACCGAAGAGACACAGTGGGCTTCTTTCTGTCGGGTACCGATCCGGTCAGTGGCAGCGATGCCCGTGCTGTCTTGGAATAGCCGCGTCGTCCCCCGAACGAGAACGCCCAGTTCGCTCCGGACAGGCGTACCACGGGCATCTGAGGGCAGAACTGGCCTGCCCACCTGATCGTGATCGACGTGCTGCGCCTGCACGGCACAGACCTGACCGCGCGGGCCGCACGCCCCGCGCCGGACCGACCTGACGATGCCGTCCGCCGACGCGGCACTGTCCGCGCCGCTCACCATGCGCCCCTCGACCACCGACACCCGGATACCGCCCGCGAGCGTCCCGTCTGGACGACCGCCGGCCTCGTGGAGCGGTGCAAGAGGCTCATGGAGCCGTACCGCCCCCGCGCGGGGGCGTGGGGTATGGACAGGTCCGCACACCGCAGGCGCCCTCGTCGGCCCGCTGACCGCGCCGTGTTGTTGTGCCGACTGCGACGAAGCCGCCCGACCACGCCAATCGCCCGCAGTGACTCAGCCTCGCTCGCGGATGCTGGCCCCGGGAGCCGGATGCCCGTGGACCGCAGAACGTGCACGGGCGGGTGGCGCGCGCCGTCCCTGGCTGCCTCACCAGCCTTGCCATGGTGGTGGGGGCCGCGGGCGGCACTTACGGCGTCGGCGCCGGAGCCCTCCTCGGGCCGATCCTCGCCGCCCGAGATCTGCCCATGGCGCGGGTGGCGCCGGCCATGCACGCCGCGACGTTCGCCCCCTCGGTCATTGGTGGGAGTGCCTATGCGCTGCTGTCCCTGATCACCCGCGGCATGGCGCATCCCGCTCATGGCTCGGGTTCGCCTGCGCGCTGGGTGGACTGGTCGGCGGATACTTCAGTGCTCGCCTCCAGCCTCGCTTGCCGGAGGTGGCGCTGCGGCTCCTTCTCGGCGGTCTGGCCGCCGTCCCTCGGCACGCTCTACGCCGTACGGACCCTGGCTCGAAGCCCACGCTCCACCACAGCTCAGGTTCTCCAGCTCCTTACGTCCGCATCAGCGACTCTGCCCGAGCACCCTGAAACTGGTTGTGTCATCGAACCTTCTGGTTGTACGGTCGAACCATGTCCAGGGATCACAGGGCTGATGACCCGGCCGTCCTCCAGGAGGCGCTGGGGAGCTTCGTTCGCGCCTTCGGGTTGCACCAGCCGGAAACTACCCCTTGCGGCCAGCCCATCTCTGTCTCCGAGGCACACGCCTTGGGCGAGCTCGCGCAGGAGCGCGAGATGCGGCAGGTCGAACTCACCCGGCGGTTGCGGCTGCAGAAGAGCACGGTGAGCCGGCTGGTGGGGCAGATGTCCGCTCGTGGCTGGTTGGAACGGGCTCCGGCTCCCAATGACGGACGTGGCGTTGTCCTGCGGCTCACGCCTTCGGGACAGCGGGCCGCGCAGAATCTGGCTCAAGCACGACGGGAGCGGTTCTCCCGGTTGCTCGGTTCGATCCCGGTCCATGAAAGAGCGGTGGTACTGCACGCCCTCGATGTGATGGTGGAGGCATTGGATGAAGAGCAGTAGGCGCCGGGCCCTGGTGGCGGGCGCGGGTGTGGTGCTCGTCGGCGCGGTGACGGCTGTCACGCTGGTGGCGGGCGGCTCGCAGCAGGGGTCGGGCGAGGGCCGGAGCGAGCGGCAGGCCTCGGTGGCCGAACGGGGTAAGACAGTCATGCCCTTCGATCTCGAGCAGACGACCCACCGCTTCACGTCCACAGCGACGGGGGGCGTCCAGGATGTCGTGGCCGACCAGCGCGGTGACTCCGAGCAGATCGGCCTGATACGCACTCACCTGCGCAATGAGGCGAAGGCGTTCAGCCGGGGTGACTTTGCCGACCCCGCGCGGATCCACGGCGCCGACATGCCCGGCCTCGCCGAACTGCGGGACGGGCATGACCGTATTGAGGTGCGCTACGAGGAACGTGCCGACGGAGCCACCCTGACCTACACCACCCACGATTCCGCGCTGGTCGACGCCCTTCGCGACTGGTTCGAGGCTCAGCTCGGTGACCACGGCGCGCACGCCGAGTCCGGCCATTGATTCGATTTCCGTGAAGCTGGGGCATGACACCGTGCGCCGGTGACGCTCCGTCGCTGGCGGCGGCGGCGTCGGAGTGAGGCGACGACGATGACGCGGTGGCGGAGCGACCGCACTCCGCTCGGCCGGCCCTGCCGCGCCGTCGGCGATGTCCTGTCGGTAGACCAGCGAGCCGCCCTGGCAGACCACCTCAACACCGGGATGCGTCCTCGGTCAGTCGGCCAGTTGCCCGGCGTCGCGCCCCGCCCACAGCTCGATCGGCAGCCGGGTGTCAGCATCCACCAGCAGAGTGCCGTAGACGTCCGCATACACTGCGAAGTCGTCCATGCCCAGCACCCCGGGATCGCTGTCGACGGAAGAGGCGTCCGCATCAGGTGGAACAGTACGCGGGGCCGCGACAGGGGCGCCTTCAGAATGCGCAAGGGCCGGGCTCCGCCTCGGCCGACGAGCACCACGCCGACCATCTCCACCAAGTACGGGAGCAGAGGGCGGCGGCGCCTCCAGCGAACCGCGAGCCTGTCGACCTGCTCGGCGAACGTCCGCCGTCGGCAGCGCCGGCTGTCGCAGAACAACCGCCGTACCGACAGCCCGATCGGCCACCGTACGCGTACAGCGGCTGTGCACCCGCGCCGAACCACGACCGCAGTCCGGACAGCAAGCCGTCAACTCGTCATCCGTATCGCATGAAGGTGCGGCAAAACAGGCCGCACACTCGCTGACCATACCGCGTGCCCTGACGGAGCGTCACCGGCGCGGTGTCACGCCCAGCTGCACGGAAATCTTGCCAGGGTCGATGGGGTGTGGTCGGCGCCGTCGGACTCCTACCGTGGCGGGGTGGGGGTGCGTGCAGCTGATCCCTTGGAATCGATCATCCAGTGTTCGTGCGGTCGGCTGGGAGGGGAAACCTTCACGGTCAAAGCCCTAGTGTCATGCGCCAGAAATCCTGTTGGTTAGTAAGTACCCTGTTGTCATGTCGCATTCGGGGCCTTCTGCTGTGGCGATCACGTTGTCCGAGG
>NZ_JBIAQC010000018.1:19231-98720 GCF_042888685.1 Streptomyces sp. NPDC002779 | reverse complement strand
ACGCGCTCGCGTCCCGTGAGGTCGAGCCCGGCAAGCTCATCCATCACGCCGACCACGGCTGTCAGTACACATCCATCAAGCTCACAACTCGACTGCTGCGAGCGGGAGTTGAGGCATCCATGGGGTCCGTCGGGGACTCGTACGACAACGCCCTCGCGGAGAACCTCTGGATGCTGATCAAAACCGAATGCATCCGCGGCCGCACCTTCACGACGAGGGCCGAGGCCAACCTCGCGCTCTTCGAATACATCGACGGCTTCTATAACTCCCGCCGCATCCAGGAACGGCTCGGCTTCCTCAGCCCGATCGAGTTCGAGGAGAAGCACTACGCCGAGCAGGCGACAGCCGAACCAACGAATCTGAACACCCATCAACCCCTGCTGACCAGCTGATCAGCACCTCCCGCATGACGGGGGAACCTCACGCCAGGACTACCCGCCCGACGGGATCACGAGGTCTGGGACAGGAGTGGCGGCGCCCCGCCATGATCTGACTGATCGTATCGAGGCCGAGAAGTCGGACGAGGGGAACGTTTAGCCGTGACGCATGCTCGTGAGGAAGAAGTCCTGGCACGGATCGCCCAAGGGCTGGTCTACACCGAGTCGGAAGCGGCCTTCCAGGCCCCTCGGCGCCGCACCGAGCAGATTTTCGAGTACAATCACACGCCGCCGAGCGCGGCGCAGAAACGCCGATCGCTGCTCGTCGAGATCTTCGGCTCGGTCGGTGAACGCACCGTGCTGCTGCCGCCGTTCCACGCCGGGTTCGGCAGCAACGTCTACATCGGCGATGACTTCTTCGGGAACGTGAACCTCACGTTCGTGGACGACGTCGACATCCGCATAGGCAACGATGTCATGATCGCCCCCAGCGTGACGCTGACCACCACAGGACACCCCGTGCATCCTTTGCGGCGCACGGACCTCGGTCGCTTCTCGGAACCCATCGGGATCGAGGACAAGGTGTGGATCGGCAGTAACGCCGTGGTCCTGCCCGGCGTTCGCATCGGCTACGGGTCGGTCATCGGCGCCGGCAGCGTCGTCAGCCGTGACATTCCCCCGCATGCTGACCCTGGCCCGCCCTCCCCCCAGAGGCGCTGGCCAAGTCGTCACCGGCCCACAGGATCCCCGTCCGCCCCATCGGCCTGTGTGCGCAGCAGCGCGTGGCCGCCGTGATCCAAAGGTGTGTCCAGCTTCAGCCGGGCTGCTTCGGTGCCCGTCGGAGCGTCGAAGACGTGGACTTCGCCGTGACCGCCGCGGGTGACGGCAACCCAGTCCGAGCCCGGGGAGGCGGCCACCGCCCGGCGTTGGACGCCGTCCCACGGGGTGCCGCCGCGGCGGGGTGCGCCGTCCATGGCGGGGAGGGGGAGGCGGCGGGCGGTGTCGTCGGCGTCGAGGAGGATCAGTTCGTCGCCGTCCGGGTGGATGCGGGTGAAGGCGGTGTGGTTCCGGGCGAGGGCCAGCCGGAAGACCAGGCCGTGGCCCAGCTCGGTCAGGGTGGTGCGGTTCGTCTCCAGGTCGTGGCGCCACGCCTGGTTGGTCCACTCAGGCCACCGCAACGGGTCCGCGGGACCGCCCCGCAGCGTCGACCACAGCGCCCGCCGCCGAGGGTCGAGCCGCAAGTACCAGCCCCTGGCGGGGGAGTTCCAGGGGATCGTGCGCTCCGGGGCGAGCGCGTCGCCTGCGCGGCGTGCCCGGTGCACTCCGTCGGCCATGGCCGCGAACACGTGGCCGGAGTGCGGGTCGTGGGCGTCGCCGTGTCCGTCGTCGGGCAGCGGGAGGTGTGCGTGGGGCGTGACGGCGGGGCAGCCGGGGGGTGCGGCGAGCAGGTCGGCGAACCGGTGGACCGCGAGCGCGCCGGGCCCCCGGTGCCGCAGGACGACCAGCGGATCACCGTGGCCGAGGACGGTCACCCCCGGTTCGTCGATGCGGGTCCGCACCCGGGTCGCGTCTCCCGTGGTGAGGTCGACGACCGTCAGCAGGTCCGACCACGGCTCGGCGTTCTCGCCCAGGCCCGTCGTCACGGCCACCCACCGGCCGGACGGGTCGCAGGCGAGGTGCTCGGCCGGAACGGCGACCGGGATGGCGGCCTCGACCAGTACGTCGCCGTACGGATCGAGCACCAGCAGCTCGCCCCTGCGGTCGTCGACGCAAGCCGCTCGGCCGCCCGGCAGGGCCAGGAACCCGGCGTGTTCGGAGAGGTGGCGCCCGGTGAGGCGGCCCGTCCGGGTGCCGTCCGGGACGGTCAGGACGTGGACGGATCCCTCGATGTGGTCGGAGACCAGCAGGAGGGGAGGGGCGGTGGTCAAGGGGATCCTCCAGGAGAGCGGGGGTGATTATGAAAACGATTATCATGTATCTTCAGGGCGTTCCGGGTTCCTGAGAAGAAGCGAGGGCATCGATGCTGCGCTCACCGTCCAGATTCGTCCGAAGCTGTGTCACCGCAGCGCTAGTGGGGTCGGTGCTGGTCGCGTGCGGCTCGTCCACCGAGCCGGCGGACGAGAAGGCCGCCGCTGCCGGCGCGAAGACCGACGTCACTGTCGAACCCATCAAGGCCACAAAGCAGTTGACGGACACAAAGGGCACCAAGGTCTCCCTGGAGAAGGAGCCCGAGCGCATCGTCTGCCTGTTCGCGCTCTGCGACGACATCCTCACCGAGCTGGGCATGGCCCCCACGGCCACCAACAGCGTGCTCCTCGCCCACCCGAAGTTCCTGGGGGAGCGGAAGGCGAAGGAAGTCGACGTCATCCCGGGCGGGTTCATCGCACCCGAGGTGGAGGCGATCCTCTCCCACAAGCCCGACCTGGTGATCGGCCTGGAGGACACCCACGGCAAACTCGCCCCGGCGCTGAAGGATGCCACCACGTTCTGGCCCATGCAGCCCAAGACATGGCAGGACAGCGTGGGCTACCTGCGTGATGTCGCCGCGCTCACCGGCCGCACCGCCGAGGGCGAGAAGGCCGAGAAGGCCTTCCGTACCAAGCTCGCCGAGGCCGAGAAGAACCGGAGCGACAAGACCGCGCTCATCATCTACGGCAGTGACGAGAACTTCGGCGTCGCCACCCCGGAGACGGACGTCGGCGCCAGCCTTTTCCCGAAGCTCGCCGACTACCCCTGGAAGTCACGTGGCGTGGAGGGCAGTTACAGCCTCGAAGAGATCCTCGCGGCGGACGTCGACGTGCTGTTCGTCGAGACGATGAGCTTCGGCGAGGCGGACGGCAAGCTGTCGGAGAAGCTGGCGGACAACCCCCTGTGGAGCAAGATCCCCGCGGTGAAGAACGGAGACGTCCATGAGGTGAACTCCGAGGTCTGGGCCAAGGGACGCGGTACCCGTTCGCTGGGCATCATCCTCGATGAGGCCACGGCCGCGCTGCGGTGAGCGCGCCCACCTCGATGCCCGCCGCGTCAGGTGACACGGCATCGGGCGCACGGCGGTTCGTGCGCCTCGCGGGAGGATGGCAACTGCCTGTCGTGTGCGTCCTGTTGTGCGCCGCGTCGGCCTGCGCGCTGAGCCTGGGCACGCCCTACGTCCCGCTGCACCGGCTGCCCGGTGCGCTGGCGGACGGGGACGGTACGCTCGCCGGGATCGTCGTCACCGAACTCCGCGTGCCCCGCCTGGTGCTGGCGCTGGTCGCCGGTGCCTGTCTGGGGGCGGCGGGGCTCGTGCTCCAGGAGGCGTTGCGCAATCCCCTGGCCGTCCCGGAGATGCTCGGCGTGTCCTCCGGGGCGGCGCTCGGGGTGGCCGCACCGCTGGTGCTGGCGGTGTCCCTCCCGGCCGCCCTCCAGCCGCTGCTGGCCATCGGCGGCGCCGCGCTCGGCGGCGGACTCACGCTGCTCGCCGCCGGGTTGGGGCGCAGCCCGTCCGCCGTACTGCTGACCGGGGCCGCGGTCGCCGCCGCGCTGCAGGCCGCGCTGCTCGTGCTGATGGTGATGGCCGACCAGCTCGATCTCCAGCTGATCTACCGCTACCTGCTCGGTTCGCTCTCCACCCGCACCTGGGACGACGTCACCGGGCTGTGGCCATGGCTGCTCGTCGCCGTTCCCGCGCTGGTGCTGTGCGCACCGGTGCTCTCGGTGCTGCGGCTGGGCGACGAGGACGCCGAGGCGCTGGGGGTGCGCGCCCAGCGGGCGCGGCTGGCCGCGCTGGCGATCGCCATTGTGCTGATCGCGCCCGTGACGGCCGTGTGCGGGCCGGTGGCCTGGGTCGGGTTCCTTGCTCCGCATCTGGCGCGCTGTTTCCACCCTGCGGCGGGCGCTGTGCGTTGGCTGCCCTGGTCGGCGGCCTGGGGCGCCGTCGTCGTGGCCGTCGCCGACGTCCCGGCCCGCCTCGCGCTGGCGCCCGTGGAGACGCCGGTCGGTGCCTGGACGGCCCTGCTCGGCGTGCCCGCCGGGGTCGCCCTGCTTCGGTGGGGCAACCGGAGACCGTCTGCCCGGCGCCGACCGGCGGGCAGCACTGCCTCGGGCCCGGCGCCCAAGGGCGCCGGGTCTGCGCCCTCCAGCACTGCGGAGAAGGAGCGCGAGCGTGTCCCGGGGGCCCGCGACCGCGTCCGCCGGGGTGATCACGGGAGCGACAGCGCTTCCGGACGCTCCGCCTTCCGCGGTGAGTCGACCGAAGCGGAGGAGGCCCGGTGAGACGGCGTTTCGCGGTACTCGGGGCGCTCATCGTGGTCTGCGCGGGGGTGGAACTGGTGGCCGGGCGGGGCATGTCCCCCGCCCGGGTGTGGGACGTCCTCGGCGGTGGCGGCGATGCGACGGAACGGCACATCCTGCTCCAACTCCGGTTGCCCCGGCTGCTGGTGGCCCTCGGTGCGGGGGCGTGCCTGGGCGTGGCGGGTCTGGTGCTGCAGTCCGCGCTGCGCAATCCGCTGGCCGGGCCCGAGGTGACGGGGGTGACTCCGGGCGCCGTGCTCGGTGCCGTCCTCGCGACCAGCCTCGGTCTCGCGGGGTGGGAATCACCGCTGGCCGTGGTCGTCGCCGCGTGTGTGGGCGGCTGCGCCGGGGCCGCGCTGCTGTGGCTGCTCGCAGGGCGGGGGCGCAGCGACCCCGCGCAGACCGCCGTGCACGGGGTTCTGGTCTCAGCGGTGCTCGGCGGGCTCACCGCCATGGTGCTGCTGGTCGCCCCGGGCGAACTCGGCAGCGTGGTGCAGTGGCTCGTCGGCACCACGGAGGGCCGGGTGTGGGAGCACTGGCACCTGCTCTGGCCGTGGGCGCTGGCCTGGGGAGTGCTGGCCTGGCTGCTGACCGGGCCGCTGACCCTGCTGCGCTGCGGGGACGACATCGCCCTCGCCGCCGGGCTGTCCGCGAGGCGGGCCCGGACCCTCGCCCTGCTGTGCGCGGTGGCGCTGACGGCCGGTGCCGTGGCGGCCGTGGGGGCGCTGGGCTTCGTCGGACTGCTCGTACCGCACCTCGCCCTGGCTGTCTTCGGCGCCGACCTGCGGGTGACCCTGCCCGGTGCCGCCCTGGTGGGCGCGGCCGTGGTGTGCGGGGCGGACGCGGCGGCGCAACTGTCCTCGCGGCTGCTGGCGGCCGCGCTGGACTCCGGCCGGCTCACCCTGCCGGTCGGGGCTCTGACCGCTTGCGTCGGGGCCGCGCTGCTGCTGGTCGTCGTGCGCCGCGCGCCGAGCCGTACGTTCTGATGTCGTCGGAGGACAGAGCATGACCGAGTCCATGGGGATCCGCGTCGAGGGGGTCCGCTTCGGCTACCCCGGCCAGCCCGTGCTGCGAGGCGTGGACGTGACCGTCGAGCCGGGTGAGCTGACCGCTCTCATCGGTCTCAACGGCTGTGGGAAATCGACCCTGTTGCGGCTGGTCGCCGGCCTGCTGCGGCCGGACGAGGGGCGTGTGCTGCTGGGCGAGGACGACCTCGCCCGGCTGTCCCGGCGGGCCACGGCCCGCCGGGTCGCGCTGCTGCACCAGTCGTCCCCGGGCGTCCCCGGCATGACGGTGCGTCATCTCGTACGGCAGGGGCGGTACGCGGCACGGGGGCCGCTCGGCATGCTGCGGGAGGGGGACGACCCGGTCGTCCGCCGCGCCTTGCGCGACGTCGGGGTGGAGCACTGGGCCGACCGCGAGGTCGACGAGCTGTCCGGCGGTGAGCGGCAGCGCGTGCGGCTCGCGATGGCGCTCGCCCAGGACACCCGCGTACTGCTGCTGGACGAGCCGACCACCTACCTGGACCTGCATCACCAGCTGGACGTGTTGCAGACCGTGGTCCGCCTGCGCGAGGAACGCGGGCTCACCGTGGTGATGGTGCTGCACGACCTGGCCCACGCCGCCCGGTTCGCCGAGCGGATCGTCGCGCTGCGCGAGGGGCGTGTGGTGGCCGACGGCACGCCCAAGGAGGTGGTCACGCCCGGGCTGCTCGCGGACGTCCTCCGGGTGGCCGGACGGGTCGGCCGGGACCCCGAGGGCGGCTGGCCCGTGTGTTATCCAGATCACCCGCTCCCAGCACTAGAATATGAAAATCATATTCACTAGTGTTCTCGGTGTGGCGCTCACCAGAACGCCGCATCTCCCTCACGAACAAGGAGAGTCCATGGACAACGAGAAGGTCTTCGCGCCCATCGCCGACCCGGGTCAGCTGGCTCACGCCTCGGCCACCCACTCCAACGCTCTCGTCGAGAACCCCTTCGAGGACACCGAGGAGTAAGAGGGTCCAGCGCCCTCGACCGTGAGCCCGCCCGTCACCTGCGGGCGGGCTCACGCCCCTTCAAGGCCCCTTTTTCACAGGAGGACTGACGTGTCCCGCAGTTCGCTCGCACCCGGTGTCGAGGTCGTCGCCGTCCCTGGGCGGGGCCTCGCCGTCCGTACGGCCGAGGGGGAGTTCCTCAGCATCAGGACGAAGGTCGCGGACGAGCAGGCCCTGCTGGCCCGTCTCTCCGGTACGGCGACCGCGGTCGAGCCGGACGGTGAACTCGACCGCGTCATGGGGGCCTTCGAGGAAGCCGGGTACCTCGCGCACGAACCGCAGCGACCGCAATGGCCCGCCGATCGCCGGGACATCCGGCTCCTGGGCGACCCCGTGCTGACCGAACCCCTCGCCGCGCTCCTGCGCACCCTGGGCGCCGAGCCGCGAACGGCCGTAAGCAGCAGTACACCACCGTCACTTGACGACCTGTCCGCCGACCATCCCGCCGCGGTGGTGTGGTGCCTCGACGGGCCCGTGCCCGACGGGCTGTGGGAGAGCGCCGACCGGCTGCCCGAGCGCGGCATCGCCTGGCTGCGCTGCCACCGCGAAGGCTGGCAGGCGTACGTCGAGCCCCTCGCCGCCACTGCCGGAGACGTCACCTCGGCACACGTGCGGGCCCGCCGCCTCGCCGCCACGCCCGCACACCGTGAACTGGCCGCCTACTGGAGCGGCCCGCGTACGTCCGGCGCTCCCGTTCACCTCACCGCTCCCGCCGCGCACCTGCTGGCCGCTCTGCTCGCCGATGACCTCAGCCGGTGGATCACCGGCTCCGCCGACACGGACGGCCTCCCCGCCCGGCGCAGGCTCCGACGCGTCGATCTGCGCACGCTGACCGTCACCGAGCACGCCGTGCTGCCCGTCCCCGCCGTCGCCCCGACACCGAAGCAGGCCGGATGACGCCGTTCACCGTCCCCGTCGAAGGGCTCACCACCGACGTCCACCTCCCGGACGGCGACGGCCCCTTCCCGGCCGTCCTCATCCGTACGCCCTACGACCGCAGACGGCACCGGGCCGAACTGCGCGGCTGGGCCCGTCGCGGGTTCGCCGCACTGGTCCAGGACGTCCGGGGCCGGCACGCGTCCCCGGGTCAGTGGCACCCGTACGACAACGAGACCGCCGACGGAGCGGCGACCGCCCGCTGGATCCGCCGACAGCCCTGGAGCAACGGGCAGTTGGTGGCCGCCGGAGCCTCGTACGCCGCGCACTGCGCCCTCACTCTCGCGCTCGATGCCCCCACGGACGCCCGGCCCGACGCCGTCATCGCGGCCGTACCCGCCCTGGGTCCCGCCGAGACGGCTCGCGAACCCTCGGGCGTGGAGCGGCTGTTGGCCCGCGCCGGATGGTGGGCGGCCCACGGTGACCGGCCGGACTCCGACGAGGACGCCCTCGACAAAGCCCTCGCCGCGGACCCCGGGCTGCTCGCCCATCTCCCGCTGACCGGCCTGCCCGAGCGGCTCGGCCGGAGCCTGCCCTCCTGGCCGGGCCTGTGGCGCCACCGCGCACACGGCCGGCTGCTCTCGCAGGCCGAGCAGGCCGGCATGCCCCTGCTCGCGGTGGGCGGCCACCACGACCACTTCGCCGAGGACACCGTCGCGCTGTGGCGGCGCTGGGGCGGTCCGTCGGCGCGGCTGCTGCTCGGGCCCTGGGGACACGGCCTCGTCGCCGAGCCCGGAGCCGACGCCGATCCGGCACACCGGGTGCGTCTCGGCGAGCTCTACACAGGCTGGGCCACCCGAGCCCTTACCGGCGAACTGACTCCCGGGCACGGTGGCGCGGTCGGCCTGGGCGGCAGCACCCTGTGGACGACCGCCGACACAGAGGGACAGCCGCGCACGCACCCCCTACGGCTGCTGCACGGCGCCTCCTTCACAGCCGACCCCGAACGACCCGTGTCCTCCGCGGACTTGACCGTCCCCACGGACGGCCCACCCGACCGCTGCCTGCTGGTCACCCCGCCGCTGCCCCGTCCGCTGGACCTGGTCGGACGCGTCGAGGTCGGGCTGCGGGCGGCCGCCGACACCCCCTCCGCCGACTGGGCCCTCCGGCTCCTCGCCCTGACACCGGAAGGAGTGGCTCAGCGGCTCGCCGTCGGCATCGTGCGACGCGAGGAACCACCAGGCGGACAGGCCGAGTTCACCGTAGGACTCGGCCGCCTCGCCCGGCGACTGCCCGCCGGCACCCGGCTTCGCCTGGAGATCGCCGGGCACCACTTCCCGGCCCACGCCCGTAACCCCCACACCGGCGGCGACCCGGTCACGGCCACCCGCATGGTCACCTCCCGGCGTGAGGTCGACGCCGGGAGCGTGGCACTGCGGCTGCCCGTCCTCGGATCCCGACCCACTCCCACCGATCCCGTACAGGAGATCCTGCGATGACGGCGCTGCCGCTGGAAGCTCTCGTCGACCCCCTCTGCGGCATCGTCCGCACGGTCGAGCCGGTCGAGCACCCCGAGGGCGCACCGCCCCGCTACACCGCGCTGACGGCCGAGATAGCCGACGCCCGCCGGCTCGGCCTGTGGCCCGCCGACCGGGTGTCGCTCGGCACCACCTTCGGCGACCCCGAGGCCGCTCGCATCGCCGCGATCGCCGAGGGGATCGAGAGGTACTGCGGCAACCGGGTGCCGCCGCCCGGCCACCCGGACGCCCCGGTGCGTGCCACGGCCGCCGACTTGGCCGCGCAGGGGTTGCGGCTGTACGGGCCGGACGAGCTGCCGGCCTACGCCGACTGGCAGTACACCCGGGAGAAGTTCCCCTACCGCCGCCTCACCGCCGACACGCCCGCCCTCTGGACGCGTGGCACCGAACGGCTGCCCGAAGGGCACACCGCCGAGGTGTGGGCGCCCGTCGCCCTCACCCACCTCAACTGGCGCCAGGGCGAACTGCGTTCGCTGCCGCGCACCCACCACCTCAACTACGCGGGAATAGCCACCGGGCAGGGCTTCGACGATGCCGCCGAGCGCGGCCTGCTGGAGATCGTCGAACGCGACGCCCTGGAACTGTGGTGGCACCTCGACGGCCCGACCCGCGGTATCGACCCGGCCAGCGTTCCCGGCCTCACCGACGACCTCGCCGGATCCGCGCTCGAGGTGCATCTCGTTCAGATGCCCTCGGAGTTCGCACCCTGCATGGCCGCGCTCGTCCGCGATCCCCGCCTCGGCCTGTACGCGGCAGGATTCGCCTGCAAGTACGACCCGGCCGAGGCCGCCCGCAAGGCCGTTCTCGAAGCCGTCCACACCTGGGTCTTCACCCAGGGCCTGACCGGCCCCGACGCTTGGGTCTTCCGAGCCGTCGAGGCCGGGCTGCTCGCCCGCGGGCTGTACCTGGAGCACCGTGCCGACGGCCGCTATCTCGACGTGTGCGGCGAGCAGTTCGAGCACGTACGGGACCTGGGCGCACATGTCCAGGTCTGGCTGGACGAGCGGATGGCGCCCGAAGCCCGCCGCTTCACCGATCCCGCGCACGGGACCGTGCCCATCGACGCGGTCGAGCCCGGCAGCCGGGACCGGCTGGAACGCGCGCTGGCCGAGGGCGGCCACCGCGTCATGACGTTCGACCTCACCACCGAGGACGTGGCCGAGACGCCCCTGCGCGTCGCCCGCGTCCTGGTCTCCGGGCTCCTGCCCAACGCCCCTGCCGCCTTCGGCTACTTCGGCTGCCCGCGCCTCACCGACGCCGCCGTCGCCCGCGACTGGCGGACGACCGCACCGAGCGCGCCGGAGGACTTCACGCTGGCTCCTCCGCCCCACATGTGAGGACCGCCCCGTGAAACACACCCACCAGGCTTGTCCCGCGGAACCCGCCGGTACGGCTCCCCGCGTGGAACACGCGACGGCGGACCGTCCGGTGGACCTCGTCACCGCCCTGGCCCACGCCCGCTCGGCGGCGGCTCCCGGCCCCGACACACCCGCCGGGACGCCGGTGCGTGCCTGGCCGGGACAGCCGCGCACCATCCCGGAGGCCGGACCCGGGGAACTGGACCTGCGGGCCCTGCTCCACCTCTCACTGGCGGCCTCGGACGACTCCGGACGGCTGCGGCCCGCCCCTTCCGCGGGTGCGCTGCACCCGGTGGACGCCGAGCTCGTCGTGGGTAACGGCTGCCCGCTGCCGCCCGGACGCTACGGCTACGACCCGCTGCGCCACCGGGTGCACCACCTCGGTCGGGAACCCCACGGCACGCCGCCCGGCGTCACCGTCGAACTGAACGTCACCCCACGGCGTACGGCCTCCCACTACGGCCACCGCGCCTGGCCGCTGATGCTGCTGGACACCGGCCACGCCGCCGCGGCGCTGTGGCTCGCGGCCAGCACGCTGGGCCTCGCGGCGCCGATGCCCCGCTTCGACGGGCTGACCCAACACCCGCTGGCCGTAATGCACTTCACCGTGACTCAGCACGCCAGCGGGGTTTCACCGCCTCAGGCGGCGAGCGCGCCCACCCCCGGCGAACTGCTGACCCGCCGCAGCGCCCCGCCACCGCTGACAGGCACCCCGCACCGGGACGCTCTGCGGGCGGTGCTCACCGCCGCCGTCCGGGCGAGCGACCGTGAACTCGCCTGGTGCGCGGCCGTCGGCGAGCCGAAGCCCGAACTGGTCGAGCCGGCGCCCGACGGCACACTGCGACGGCTCGCGGCAGGGGAGGCCCGGCCGACGCTCGCCCTCTGGGCGGCGGGCCAGGCATGGCTCGCGGACGCGGGCGCCGTCCTCCTCGCGTACGGCTGCCCATCGGACGCCGACGCCCCGCTGATCCGCCGAACGCACCTGCGGGCCGGCTTCGCCGTCCACCTCGCCCACCTGACCGCCGTACGACACGGCCTGGCCGCCCGCCCTGTCGGTTCCTGGCAGCAGGCGGACCTGGGCGCCGCGCTCGGCGCCGCACCGGGCCGGGACTGGATCGTCCACGGCCTGGCCCTCGGCACCCACTCCGAACAGGGGACCTCGTGATCGTCCACCCCGAACTGCGCCGCGCCGCACAGCACGCACGGCGGCCACTGCTCGCGGCCACCCTGCTGCAGGCGGCCGTCACCGCCACCCAGCTGGCGCAGGCCGTACTGCTGGCCGTGGCCCTCGCCGACCTGGCGCGGGGGGACACGGACCGGCTCCCGCTGCTGCTCGGCGCGGTGCTCACCGTCGTAGTCGCACGTGCCGGGTTGGGCAGTCGGCAGCGGCGCACCGCCACCCGCGCCGGAGCCACAGTCAGGGTGGCTGTGCGGGACGAACTCCTCGCCCACCTCGGGCGGTTGGGACCCGCGTACCTGACCACCGCACGCGCCGGGGCCGTCCGCACCACCCTCGTCGACGGGGTGGAGGGCGTCGACGCCTATGTCTCCCGCTACCTGCCCCAGCTCCTGATCACCGTCACCGTGCCGCCCTTCCTGCTCGCGGCCATGGCGGTGATCGAACCGGCCGCCCTCCTCGGCCTCGCCCCCGCCCTGCTGCTCGCCCTGTTGGGGCCACGCGCCTGGGACCGGCTCCTGGCCCAGCGTGGCAAAGAACACTGGGACACCTACGAGCAACTGGGCGCCGACTACCTCGAAGCCCTCCAGGGCATGCCCGCGCTGCGGGCCGCCGGTGCCGTCGGCCGCACCCGGGAACGGCTGGAGAGGCGGTCGGCGGCGCTGCACCGGGCGACCGTCGCGAAGCTGCGCGTCTCACTCGTCGACACCGGCCTCACCGACCTGGCCATCCAGGGCGGCAGCGTGGCCGCCGCGCTCCTCGCTTGCTGGTCGGCCGTCACCGGATCCGCCACGGCGACCGGCACCTACCTGGTGCTGCTCCTGGCCTCCGAGTGCTTCCGGCCGGTCCGGGACCTGTCCCGTGAGTGGCACGCCGGATACCTGGGCGTCTCGGCCGCGGACGGGCTCGCGGCGCTGCGCACCGCCGAACCCGCCGTCCCCGACACGGGAACGGCAAGGGCGCAGTGGCCGGGCCCGCCGGAACTGCGTTTCGAGGAGGTCGACTTCGCCTACGACGGCGCCGAAGTGCCCGCCCTGCGCGGTATCACCTTCGCCGCTGAGGCGGGGCGGACGACCGCGATCGTAGGCCCGTCCGGCGCCGGCAAGTCCACGCTGCTCGGCCTGCTCCTGCGACACCACGACCGGCAGGGCGGCCGGATCACTCTGGGCGGCCGCGATGTGAGCGAGTTCGCGTTGGACTCGTTGCGGCAGTCCATCGCCGTCGTCTCCCAGGAGACGTACCTCTTCCACGCCACCATCGCCGACAACCTGCGCCTGGCCAGGCCGGACGCCACGGACGACGAACTGGTGCGCGCGGCACGCACCGCCGGCATCCACGACGAGATCGCCGCCCTCCCCGAGGGTTACGCCACCGTCCTCGGCGAACGGGGCGCCACCCTGTCCGGTGGCCAACGGCAGCGGCTCGCCCTCGCCCGGGCCCTGCTGGCCGATGCTCCGGTGCTGGTGCTCGACGAGGCCACCAGCGCGGTCGACGAACGCCGTGAGGCCGACATCGTGCGCGAGTTGCTGGCCGCCGCGGGCGGCCGGACCGTCCTGGTGGTCGCCCACCGGCTCGCCGCCGTCCGGCACGCCGACCGCATCGTCGTCCTCGACGGCGGACGCGTGGACGCCGTCGGCGACCATACGGCCCTCGTCCAGGCCGGGGGCGTCTACGCCGAACTCCTCAACGCGGGCCACGCACACCAGAAAGGGCTCGCCGCATGAGCACCACCACCGTCCGCGCCACCGCCGACATGCCCGCGCGCGGTTCATTGCGCGCGCTGCTGCCCGCCCTCGCCGGGCACCGGACCATGATGGCCCGCACCTGCGCCGCCGCACTCGTCGAACAGGGCTCGCTCGTCGCGCTGCTGACACTGGCCGCGCACACCGTGGGAACCGCCGTCATCGAGGACCGCGCCCCCTCGGCCGGTACGGTCACCGCACTCGTCGTCCTCGTCCTGGTCCGCGCCCTGATGACCTGGCGCGAGATGGACCTCAGCCACGACCTGGCCTACCGGGTGCTGGCCGAACTGCGCGTGCGCGTCTTCGACGGGCTCGCCCGCAGCGCGCCCGCCCGCGTGGCAGGCCGCCGCAGCGGGGACCTTGCCGCCACCGCCATGGCCGATGTCGAGGCACTGGAGTTCTTCTACGCCCACACCACCGCCCAACTCCTCGCGTCCGGAGTGGTGTTCACCGGGGGCGCCGCCGTCCTGGCCACGGTGGAGCCGTGGCTGCTGGTAGCAGTGCTGCCGGTCGCCGCGCTGCTCGCCGCAGCGCCCTTCGCCGACGCGCGCGGACGTGCGGCGCGCGGAGCCGGTACGCGGGCGGCGGCGGCGAAGTTGTCGGCCGACACCGTGGAGACCGTCGACGGCCTGCGCGAGCTGCTCGCCTTCGGCGGGCTGGCCGAGCGGCGCCGCCGTCTCGCCGACCAAGGACGGCGGGTGGGGGAGGCCCAGCGTGCGGAGGCCGCCTGGGAGTCCATGGCCGCCGCCGCCCGCGACCTGCTCATCGTGCTCGCGGTCCTCGGCGTCGTAGCGGCCGCCGCACAGTCCGTGACCTCCGGGCGGCTGGACGGCGCATGGGCTCCCGCGGCGATGACACTGGCCCTCTCGGTCCTGGGCCCCGTAGCGGAGTCGGCCAGGGCACTGAGCCAGGCGGTGGGACTGCGCGCCGCGGCCGCCCGTGTCGGCGCCGCCCTGAAGGCCCCCGCTCTCGCCCCGCCACCCGCCACACCCCGCCCGCTCCCCTCCGGCCCGCTGGGCGTCCGGCTGCACCGGGTGAGTTTCGACTACGGCGGCCAACCCGTGCTCGATGAAGTCGACTTGACCGTCCGCCGCGGGCAGACCCTCGCACTGGTCGGCGTCTCGGGGGCTGGCAAGTCGACTTGCGCGCACCTGCTGGCGCGGTTCTGGGATCCGTCGGAGGGAACGGTCCAGCTGATATCCGGCGACGGTGAACCCGTCGACGTACGCGAGGTGAGCGACGCCGAACTCAGGCGTGCCGTCGCCGTGGTGGGCCAGGACACCCCCCTCTTCCACGGCACCCTCGCCGACAACCTGCGGCTCGCCGCACCCGATGCGGACGACGAACTCCTCGCTCAGACAGCCCGGTTGTGCGGCGTCGACCGCATCGCCCCCCTGGGCACCCTCGTCGGCGAACGCGGTTCCACCCTCTCCGGCGGCCAGCGCGCCCGCATCGCCCTCGCTCGCGCGTTGCTCGCACAGCCCCGCGTCCTCGTGCTCGACGAGACCACCGCCCACCTGGACAACACCGGCGACGCCCAACTCGCGACCGCGCTCGGCAAGGAAGGCCGTACGACGATCGTCATCGCCCACCGCCCCGCCACCATCCGCCGCGCCGACCGCATCGCGGTCCTCGAAGCCGGGCGCATCGCGGAGGAAGGAACCTGGGAGGAACTCACCGCCCGCCCCGACAGCGCGCTGGGCCGTGTCCTCGCCGTCACCCCACCCGAGTGAACTCCGGACCACCCGACGGTGTCCGCTTCGTCGGCGGTGATGGTGCAGGTCAGGCGGGCGCACCGCGCTTGACCGCGCCCGCTCAGCCGCCCTCGGTCCGGCCGGTGCTGTCGCGCAGCCCGCTGAGCAAGTGATCCAGGGCTTGTTCGGTCTGCTCCAGCGCGTGCGGGTCCGCTGTCCTGGCCAGCCAGAGTGCGGCCTCGTTCATCGCGCCCGACAACAGCCGCGCCAAGGGCTGCACCGGCTGCTCGGCGATGATTCCCGCGTGCACCAAGTCCTGTAGCGCCTCGGTCAGGTGCCGGGCCGAGGACTCCTCGTCCATCGCCCGCCACTCCTCCCACCCCAGTACCGCGGGCGCGTCCACCAGCATGATGCGGCGCGTCGCCGGGTCGGAACCGGCGGCGAGGAACGCCCGGCAGCCCGCCCGCAGTTGCTCCCACGGGTCGTCGTGGCGACGAGCGGCATCCGCGACACGTTCGCCGAGCTCCAGCTGCACCTCGGCCACTGCCGCCCTGAACAGCCCCGCCTTGCTGCCGAAATGGTGGTAGGCCGCCCCCTTGGTGACCCCCACCGCCTCAGCGATCTCCGAGAGGACGACGGCGTGATAGCCGTCAGCGGCGAACCGCCGGCGCCCTTCAGCCACCAACGCCCGGCGCGTCGCCTCCCGTTGCTCGGCCCTCGTGCCGGCCATCCGCTCTCACCTCTTCCTTTCGCGTACCTCGGGTATGCTAACGTCCCATTTCACATACCCAGGGTATGTGAAATGGATGGCAGGGCAGAGGGAGACACGCCATGACGACTGAGCTCAGCGGCTTCTATCCGGTGATCGCGACCCGCGACGTCACCGCGGCCCGCGACTTCTACGTACGGCACTTCGGGTTCGAGGTGACGTTCGAGGCCGACTGGTACGTGAGCCTGCGCCGACCGGACGCCGCGCACTACGAGTTGGCCCTCCTCGACCACAGCCACCCCACCCTTCCCGACGGCCACCGCGTCCCGTGCCAGGGTGGCCTGCTGCTCAACTTCGAGGTGACCGACGCCGACGCCGAGTACGACCGGCTCGTCACGAAGGCGGGCCTGAGCGAACTGCTGCCTCTGCGGACGGAGGACTTCGGGCAGCGCCACTTCATCGTTGCGGCACCGGACGGCGTGCTCATCGACGTCATCACTCCCGTTCCGGCGACGGAGGAGTACGCGGCCCAGTACCTCTAGTACTCCAGTAGTACTCCAGCCGTAGATCGTGATCTCGATGGTGAGTGGCGCCTCTCCGCCTACCCGAGTTCACCGAGACGGAGGGCGTCCTCAATCTCGCTGAGCTTCGCGGAGGACAGGACGCCCGCCCGCTCGATCAGGTCGTCCTGGGACACGGTGGTCAGCCACGTGCAGGGGGTAAAGCCCGGACGCGGGAACGCGAACCGCAGCACGCCTTCAAAGGGCAGTCCTTCCATGGCACCTACTGGCACTTCGACGCCCAGACCGCTGATGTCGACGCCCGCAGGAGTGACGACCTGCATCGCCCGGATCCTGGACGCGTCGTCTGCCGCCAGCAGTACGACCAGCCGCCGCTCGTCGAACTCCACCCACCAGACTTCGCCACGTTGCACATGTCCTCCTGACTCAGGACGGCAGGCGGAACTGCGCGACCCTGACGCGTTGTGGAGACGGGTGCGACCACCGTTGATCATCGTGAGTTGTGTGGACTGACGAAGAGACGGTGGCCGCAGGTCACAGCATAGAGACCACCCGTTGGCGGGACGCGTTCGAGGGCCTGACGGGCCTGACGGGCCTGATGGGCCGGATCGCGGGGCGCTTCGCCCGGGTCGAACCCCGGTGCGGGGCGGCGCGGTTGGTGCTCGGTCTATCGGCCGACCTGCCGCGCAAGAACTGCTGGACCATCGCCGAGTGGGCTGGCGAGACCACTCCGGACGGCATGCAGCACCTGTGCGGCTACGTGGTGGAGCACCTGCACGACGACCGGGCGGTGCTGGTCGTCGACGAGACCGGCGATGTGAAGAAGGACACTGGCACGGTCGCCGTCCAGCGCCAATACACCGGTACAGCCGGCCGGATCGATTAAGCCCAAGTCGCCGTCTACCTGGTTTACGCAGGTAAGCGCGGCCACGCCTCATTGGACCGGGAACTCAACGTTCCGCCCTCCTGGACCTCCGACCCCGACCGCTGCCGCGCCGCGGGCCTCATGGACCTCTTCACCCGCCGCCCCGGCCTCATCCACACCGCCATCACCCGCCTGCCCCCGGCATGGCACCGCCTCGACGCCTACATCGCCGGGCGCACCAGCGTGGCAGGCATCATGACCAGCCCTCTGGCACGCGCCGCGGCAGCCATCGGCACACGGCTGTCGCCCGGCGAGGGACCAGGGGTCCAGTCCCGTGGCGCAGGAAGGGGAGACGGAGCGAAGGCCGAGATCCCTGCGAGGGGGTGACAGTCAGTGCCTTGCGTGCGAACGCGTGGGACCCGACCTGCCGGCCAGGTCAGTTATCCGTGGCGTCCGTCGGGTGAGCGGTCGGAGAAGGAGTACCAAGTGACCAGCCGGAGACGTCGGAGGCCCTTCCGCGCCACAAGGGGGCCGTGACTTCGCCCGGTACGGAAAGGAACGTGACATCCAGCAGGTGGATGAACGCATGCAGGCCCCCAGCCGCGTCCTTCTCCGTCTGCTCCGTGGACGCCTGTACGGCGTGAGCCAGATCCGCCATCTGATCACCGCGATCCTCAGTCCCGGTGGCCGCCGACACCACGCGGCGCCACCTCTCGACCCAGCTGCTCGTGCTGACAAGGTGACCCGCGATGATTCCGCCCGGCGTGGTCAGGCAGATAGCCGCACTGGCCCCTGACTGCTCCTCGACGAGGCGCAGCAGGATCTCAAGGTGGATGTCGATCGCCGGGTGGGCAGTCCCTGCGCCCGGGGGAGCAGTACTGGGCTCGTTCATGGGGGACCTTTCCACGGGCTCAGAGGGAGAGGACAAAGAACCTGTCTCTGACGGCAGTTACCCCGCACCACCAGAACTATCGCTGCCCGTTCGACCGGAGGCTCGGCCCCGTGCTCCGGTAATTCGATGGCGCGCATCGAACACAAGGAGGGGCAGGAAACCGTCCTCGCGGTCGAGACCACCCGCGAAGGCTTCGAGTGGGCGCAGCAGCACGCGTGTCCGTCCCACTACGAGCGCGGGCTGGGGCCCCGAGCGGGATATCCATCTCAGTGCGGCCACCAGGGCGGCGTCTTTACCGGGGTCGGAGCGCCCGTGGGACGAGCGGAGCGCCCGCCGTGCGGGACGGCGGGCGCTGGTACGCGGGGCTCGCTGATCAGTCCTGGTTCAGGCAGGCGTTCCATACGGCGGGGTTCAGCAGACCGACGATGTTCACCGTGTTGCCGCACACCTCGACTTCGAGGTCCAGGGGCACCTGGGTGACATTTCCGCTGATGGCGCCGGGCGAGTTCGCGGCCGTACCAGCAGGGTCGGGGTCGTCGGCCAGGGCCGTGCCGGCTCCGGCAAGCGTGATGCTGATGGCCAGGGCAGCGGCAGCGAGTATGCGATGACGCATGTGTACCTCCTGATCGGAGCGGGGTTGCTCACCTCCCGACGCTGGCCGAAGGGCACGGCGGCAGCAACGCAGGTGACCCATCCGGCGGAGTTACACCATGTGACACCGCGGTTCACCTCCGCGAATGTCAATCTCCCGTCGTCTTGTCCACCAGCGCGCTGTACGCCAGCTGCAGCGCGTCCGCTCCGGCCAGGGCAGCCAGCGTGCCCATCGCGGTGCGTGTCGCGCGCGGCCAGAGCAGCTGCCCGGCGGTCAGTGTCGAGGCGACCCAGACGCTGACGCAGAACGGGCAGGTCACCAGCTCGCCGACGGTCTCCTTGCCATCCTCGGACTGCGCCTCCTCGTGCAGTTCGGCCGGGCCCTGCGGACCGACGTACCTCGTGAAGGGGGCCCGCAGCGGACTGGTCACCGAGGCCTTGCTCAGCAGCCTGCTGAGCCGGAAAGTGGCCACCGAGGTGAGGACGACCTCCCACGGTTCGGGCCGGTCCGGCAGCGGGCGCCCACGGAGCCGTACCGCGGTTGCCAGGGCCGCGGTGTACGCTCCGAAGCCCGCCATGGCGGTGAGATAACCGCCCAGAGGCCGCTCATGGCCTGCCGAATAGTCCCGGCCGGTGCGGCGGAGCAACCCGCCCACTCGCCGTCCGATACGGCCGTCAGCTGCCATGACCATGGGCGGTGCCTGCTTCCATGCTTGTGCGAGTACGTTCGGTCATGGTCGGCCGGGTCCCCTGCCGGCGCGGATGACAAACGGGCCATGCTCTCCGTCCGGCCACGGATCACCGGCCCGGGCGGATGGCCGTACGCACGCGGGCAGCCCTCCGTCTTCTCCGCCCACATCGCAAGGGGCACGGTTTACGTCGTCAGGCAGGACGCGCTCACCTACCCCGCTGCCGGCGGGTCCAGCAGCGCAGGATGATCACTCCTGACTCCTGTCGAGGGCCGGCGCGGGTTGCTCGACGGGGCGGGGCCCCCGGGTCATCAGTACTCCCGCCAGGGCTGCGATGGGGTTCATGAGCACGCCGTAGACGGCGGCGGGTACGGCCAGGCCGACGCTGCCGAGGACGCTGATGGCCACGGTCATGGCGACGGCGCTGTTGTGGACGCCGATCTCCATGGAGCAGGCGATCGCTTGCCGTTTGTCCAATCGGACCATGCGCGGTACGGCGTACCCGATGGTGAGGCTCAGCACACAGAGGATCACCACCGTCGGCCCTACGTCCGAGAGGTAGCCGGCGAGGTTGCTCCTCTCGGCCACCATCGCACCGACGATGATCGTGACGAGTACGACGATCGACAGGTACCGGACCGGGCGGTCCATGCGGCGCGCGAAGTCCGGCGAGCGGCGGCGGATGGCGAGCCCGAGCGCCACCGGCACGATCACCAGGGCGAACACCTGCAGAACCTTGCCGAACTGCAATCCCATGCCCTGCTCGCCGATGTCCGGTTCGAAGTACTGCAGGGAGAGGTTGGTGATGATCGGCAGCGTCACGATGGCCAGCAGCGCGTTCACCGCGGTGAGCGTGATGTTCAGTGCCACGTCGCCGCCGAAGAGGTGGCTGTAGAGGTTCGCCGTCGTGCCGCCGGGCGATGCGGCCAGCAGCATCATGCCGACGGCGAGGACGGGGGAGAGGTCGAAGGCGATGACCAGGCCCAGGCAGATGCCGGGTAGGAGAAGGAGCTGGCAGGACATGGCCACGACGACGGCGCGGGGGTGGCGTCGCACCCGCCGGAAGTCGTCGACCGTCAGGGACAGGCCCAGCCCGAACATGATGAAGGCGAGGGCGAGCGGGAGGAACACGGTGGCGAGGGGCGTGTCCATGCGCGGCGGCTCCGTCTTCAGGGGCGGGGTGGCGCGGTGAGCCGGGGTGCCGGCCGTGCCGGTCCGGCGTGCACATGCTCAGGTGGTGTCCGCATCGCGCACAGTAGATGGGGGCGTGGGTACGGTCAACATCGGCTCTTCGTCGCCGAACCTCAGGTCCTCCGAAGCGGTGTGTCGACGGTGATGGCGGGTTCGACGGTGTCCCGCACCGCGCCGGTGCTGTCAGCGCCTGGCGGTAGCGTGCTCGCCGTGATGGTGGGCACCGAAGAGACCCGGCTGGTCGTCCTGCGCGGCAACAGCGCCTCGGGGAAGTCGTCCGTTGCGGCTGGTCTGCGCGAGACGTTCGGGCGCGGTCTGGCCCTGGTCGGCCAGGACAACCTCCGCCGCATCGTGCTCAGGGAACGCGACCGCCCCGGTGCGGCGAACATCGGTCTGATCGACCTGACCGTCCGCTACGCCCTGGATGCCGGATTCCACGTCGTCCTCGAAGGCATCCTCTACGCCGACCACTACGGCAACATGCTCGCCCAGTTGCGCGCCGACCATCGCGGCCCGACCTACGGTTACTACCTGGACGTGCCCTTCGGTGAAACCCTCGTCCGGCACGCGACCAAGCCGATCGCCGATGACGTCAACGCGACGCAGCTGCGCGACTGGTACCGAGAGCACGATCTACTGCCCGGCGGCATCGAGACGGTGATCGGCGCGGATAGTGCCCTGCACGAGACGGTTGACCGCATCATGCTCGACACGGGTCTGGCGTATTTGCCCGCGGTGGACCGCTGACCCGGACACTGCCTGGCGCCGTCAGTTCAGCCTGCTGAGCAGTACCGCGAATCTGTTTCGTGAGGAGGTTCCGCTGGCACTTGGGGTTCTCGCCGGGCAAGGATGCAGTCATGCGCGACGCCATCACCGACCCCGAGCTGAAGGACCTGATCCGACGATTCGTCGTGCCCGGGCGGCGGTACCTACGGCTGGGCGGCAGTGCGCTGCGGTTGAGCGGCCCGGAGCGCGACCTGTTCGTGAGTGAACTGGTCCAGGCTGCCGGGGAGATCACTTCCGATGAGCTCGGCATCCTTTTCGAAGGCGGTTGGCGAGAGCGTAAGACTGCCTCCTGGCTGGTCGCGGTAGCCGGCAGAACCGAGTTCCGCAGCCGTATCGGCGAACTCCTGCTGGCCAGCGCAGGTCCCTACGGCGGGGCCTACTGCATCACTCTCGCCACCTTCGGCACCGGCGCGGACGCCGATCTGGTCTGCAGATACCTTGATCGATACTTGCCGCAGCCGGACCTCGCCTACGACCGGACCTTTGCTCTCAGTACCCTGCTTCATCTCGACGCCGTCCTCGGATCTGATCGAGCATCTTCCTACCTTGCCGCCGGTGGCCTGTGGCAGCAGTGGGCCGAGGCCACGCCGAACAGGGTGTTGGAGCCGCAGGAGTATCAGCAGGTCGTGGGTCAGCTCTGTGCCTTTGCCAGGGAGTGCGCCGAACTCTTCGCAAGAAGGGAAACCCAGCAATAGGGCCTCGCCGACGCGAGGCTCTACGGGCAGGCGTGGCGCCAACTTCCCGGCACCCGCCTGGTCCGCGCAGACGGCCGATGGCACCATCTGTGGATGCCTCCCTCTCTTCAGGTCGGTCCGTACACCGTCATCGCGCTCGCCGACGGCGCAGGCCCCTTCTTCTCCCCCCGTTCGGAGGCGTTTCCTGATGCCACCGCCGAGCAATGGGCGGCGGCCGACCGGTTCGATCCCGGCGCGCTCGACGCCGAAGGGCGCTGGCGGCTGCAGTTCCGCGCGTTCGCGATCCGCAGCGACCAGGGGGTGACTCTGGTCGATGCCGGGATCGGCCCGGCCGACAGCCCTGCTGCCGCATGGGCACCCGTGCCCGGGGCGCTCCCGGCTTCACTGGCCGCCGCGGGGATCGAACCGTCCGACGTGGACACCGTGGTGCTCACACACCTGCACACCGACCACGTGGGCTGGGCCGTCGTCGGCGGAGAGCAGGCGCGGCCGTACTTCCCGAACGCCGCATATCTGTTGCAGCAGGCGGAACTTGACGCGATCGAGGAAGTGAACCCGCAGCTGCGGTCCACGGTGATCGACCCGCTCAGCAAGACCGATCAGCTACGGCTGCTCGACGGCGACACTTCGCTGCGCAGCGGCGAGCGCCTGGTCGCCACGCCCGGTCACACACCCGGGCACCAAAGCCTCCTCGTCGCGTCAGGGCGCGAGTTGGTCGCCGTCACCGGTGATCTCCTCGTGCACGCGATCCAGTTCCTCCACCCCGAGCTCGCCTACGTCCATGAGATGGACCCTGAGCAGGCAAGAGCCTCAAGGGAGCAGGTGCTTCGCAGCCGGGCCGCCGGCCCCCTCCACCTGGCGACCCCGCACCTGACGGAGCCTTTCACCGCCTGCTGACTGAGGGAGGGCGTCCTTGCCGTGGCCGTGGGGCCCGACACCAGCTCCCCACCAGCTCCCGCCAATTGGTCTAGGCCTGACTGGTCTGCACCCTTGACTGGTCCAGACCAACGCGGTTGAGTGTGCCCCACAGCCCCCCACCACGGCCGCCCCCACACCGTGTCCGGTCCGCCGGTGCGTGCGGTGCGGGCTCGCTTCGCCCTGCCCCCGAGGTGCGGCCGTGCCCTGCAAAGGAGTTGAGCCTGTGTCGAGACGCCGTGTCTCCGCCGTCCTGGCCGTCCTCGCCTTCGCCGGCACCGCCCCCGTGGTCCTCCCGGCCACCACCGCCGCCGCCGCCGCGGCGTGCTCCAGCTACCCCAACTGGGTGGCCGGAAGGTCGTACAACGCCGGTGATGTCGTCCGCTACACCGACGGCAAGGCGTACATAGCCGAGCACGCCAACCCGGGTTACGACCCGGTCATCAGCACCTGGTACTGGGAGCCGTACGCCTGCGACAGCGGGCCGGGCACGCCCGATGCGCGCTTCGTCGTGTCGGAGGCGCAGTTCAACCAGATGTTCCCCAACCGGAATTCCTTCTACAGCTACAGCGGTCTCACCGCGGCCCTGAGTGCCTACCCCGGTTTCGCCAACACCGGCAGCGACACGGTGAAGAAGCAGGAGGCCGCGGCCTTCCTCGCCAACGTCAGCCACGAAACCGGCGGCCTGGTGCACGTGGTGGAGCAGAACACCGCCAACTACCCGCACTACTGTGACTGGAGCCAGCCCTACGGCTGCCCGGCCGGTCAGGCCGCCTACTACGGACGCGGTCCGATCCAGCTGAGCTGGAACTTCAACTACAAGGCGGCGGGTGACGCGCTCGGCATCGACCTGCTGCGCAACCCCTGGCTGGTGCAGAACGACTCGGCCATCGCCTGGAAGACGGCCCTGTGGTACTGGAACACCCAGACCGGACCCGGCACCATGACTCCGCACAACGCCATGGTGAACGGCGCCGGTTTCGGCCAGACCATCCGCAGCATCAACGGCTCCCTGGAGTGCGACGGCAAGAACCCCGCGCAGGTGCAGAGCCGCGTGAACAACTACCAGCGGTTCACGCAGATCCTCGGGACGTCACCGGGCGGCAACCTCTACTGCTGACGGCGGGACACCGGATGCCGTGACACACGGGATGCATGCCCCCTGGCCAGTCGGGCCCAGGGGGCATGCATCCCGGCTGCGTGCAAGCGCGCCCCCGACCCCCACCAGCCGCCCCTGCACCACGTCAGGTAATCGGGCATATGCGCCAAGGCTGAAGGGCACCCCGTTCGGCCGGTCAGGGCGCTTTCGTGCCGTCAGACTCCTGGAAGGGAACGCTCCGGTGGGGCGTGGGCAGGGGTGATACGGGGTGGGTGTGGCTGAGTGGGGCGGGGCCGACGCCGAGGTGCGTCCAGACGTCGGGCCGGCGCGTGTGGTGCCGCGGCACGTGGCCTGCGTGATGGACGGCAACGGCCGTTGGGCGCTGCGGCGTTCGCTGCCCCGCACGGCGGGACACCGGGCAGCGGAGAGCACCGTCATCGACATCATCGAGGCGGCCCGTACCGCCGGTGTCGAGTGGCTGAGCCTGTACGCGTTCTCCACCGAGAACTGGAACCGTCCCGGCCCCGAGGTCGACTACCTCATGCGGCTGGTGCGCCGGGTCGTGCGCAAGCACGCGCCGCTGCTGCTGGCCCGCGGCATCCGCTGCCGCTTCCTGGGCGCCGCGGACCGGCGCATCCCCGGGGAACTGGCGCAGGACTTCGCCGACTTGGCGGCGCTGACCGCTGACAACCGGGGGATGACGCTGACCGTGGCCTTCGACCACGGCGGGCGCCGCGACATCGTCGAGGCCGCCCGGTCCCTGATCCGCAGCGGGACGCCCGCCGACGAGGTCAGCGAGCGGCTCTTCGCGGACCACCTGCCCTTCCCCGACACCCCGGACGTCGACCTCGTCATCCGCACCTCCGGCGAGCAGCGCATCTCCAACTTCATGCTGTGGCAGGTCGCCTACGCCGAGTGGGTCTTCCCTGAGGTGCTCTGGCCGGACTTCCGGGCCCCCGACTTCCTCGCCTGTCTGCACACCTACCGGCGCCGCGACCGCCGCTTCGGTGGCGTGCCGCCCCGGACGAACGGAGATCCGTCGTGACCGCATTACCCACCCAAAGGGCCGAGGAGACACCCCTGTTCGGCCCCGAGTCACACTTCAGCGCCTTCTTCGACGACCCGCGCTGGGCGCTGGCCATCATCCGTGCCACCGTGCTGGAGGCCGCTCACCCGCAGATCGGCGCCGCCCTCGTCGACAACTCCACCTTCGTCGCCCACCCCTGGCGCCGGCTGCGCAACACGTTCCTGAGCATGCGGCGCATGTTCGGCGCCGACCCGGTGGCACGCGAGCGGGAGGCCGCCCGGCTCAACCGGCTGCACGCCCGCATGAGCGGCACCGACGCCCGCGGGCGCGCCTACGACGCGATGGACCGGGCGACCCGGGCCTGGGTGGTCGCCACCCTTTTCGAGAGCGCCGTCACCATGTGCCGACTGAGCGGCCAGCCACTCGATCAGGACACGATGGAGCGGATGTACGCCGAGTACCGCTCGTACCTCGCCGCGCTCGACGGCGACGCCGGGGAACTGCCCGAGGACCTGCACGACTTCTGGCGGTACTTCGACCAGGTCGTCGAGAACGAGCTGGAGAACACCGAGGCCGCCCGGGTCATCCTCTACCGGCTCTTCGACCACCTGCCCGCCCCGGCGCTGTTCGAGGGCGCGCCGACCCTGTGGGCGGCAGGCCGGGCGGTGGTCGGTCCGCTCCTCGGCGCCATCACCGTCGCCTCGCTCCCCGAGTCGTACCGCCGCCGGGCCGGACTGATCGAGATGCCCGGCGCCGCCACCCTCATGCAGGGGGCCTACCTCGCCGCCGGGCTCACCCGTTTTCTGCCCGAAGGCTGGATCGACGCCGAAAGCATCATCGAAGTCGTCTCCCTGTCACCCGACAGCGACGACCCCCGCGCCCGGACCGTGACCGCCCTGCGCGCCCGCATGAAGCGGGCATCGGCCCTGATGCGCCTCCTGACCCCGCTGAGCGGCGACGCCGCCTCCGCACCGGCCCCTGCGGCGGGCACCGGGGAGAGCCGGCGCTCGGCGGAGGAGTTCTTCCGGCAGGTGCTGGACCAGACCGGCGACGGCTACCTCGACTGGCCCGACCTCGCCGCCATGGCCCGCGAACTCGCCACCCGCCTCGACCTGGACGAACCCGCGGAGACGCGGCTCTACGACGCCTTCGCCGCCTGGTGGCGCGAGCTGCAGGCGGCCCTGGACACCGACGGCGACGGCCGCGTCAGCGCCGAAGAGTACGCCGCGGCCGTCCCCGCCCTTGCCGGACCCGCGCTCATCCGCGTCGCGGAGGTCCTCTTCGACGCCACCGACAAGGACGGCAGCGGAACCATCGACGCCGACGAGTACCAGGCCCTCTTCCGCACTGCCTTCCACCGCGACCTCACCGCCACCGACGGCAGCTACGGCCAGAGCGCCTTCGTCAGCGACTTCCTGTCCTTCATGTCGGGCCGCCGGACGAACACCCCGTACGACCCCCTTCTCGCGGACGCCTGACGAAGCCGGTGCCCGGCGGGAGACGGCGGCAGGAATCAGGTCGCCGTCGAACGCGGGCACCGATCCGCCCGGCCGGTGCCATCAGTCCGCCATGGCCTGCTCGACGCTGGGGCGGCAGGGGATGACGTCGTCGACACCGACCAGCTGCAGGACGCGCAGGACTGACTCCTGTGCCGCGGCGATGCGCACCCAGCCGCCCGCGGCGCTCACCTGCTGATAGGCGGCGACGAAAACATTGATGCCGCTGGAGTCCATGAAGGTGACCTCGCTGAGGTCCGCCACGATGCGGGGCCGCTGAGCACCGGCCTCCACGCGCAGAGCCTCGCCGAGCACGTCCCTGACGTCGTGGTCGATCTCGCCGCGGAGGGACACGACACGGATACCGGAGACGATGCGCAGCTCGCTGCAGAGCCGGGCGGGCCGGTTGGCGTTCTCGATGGGGGTCACCGTCTCTTCGGCTGCGTGGGGCATGCCCGGATCGGGGCGTGCGCGGACGATTCTGCCCCACCGCCCAGCCGGATTCACTCGAACGGCTGTACTGGGCACCCCCTGCGGGCATGCGTGGCGAGGAATCGGGTACTGGCGCGCGCATCAGCGGGGAATGAGGGCGAGGCCAGTGGAGCAAGCCGACGGTGACGGCTGTACGACGCCGGATGAATGTCTGATGCGGGCCGGTTACGCGCTGGAGGGCGACGACGCGTGCATCGCGCATGCCCGCCACCACGCCGCGGCCTTCCTCGACAGGGCCCATGCCGACCACCGGCTGCCGGTCTCCGCCTGCGCGAGAGATCTCACGCAACTGGTGGTGAGCGAGCTGGTCACCAACGCCCGCAAGTACGCCCCCGGACCGGTCCTGATGGAGCTGCGCGTCAGCGCCCGCGCGGTGGACGTCGTCGTGTGGGACAGCGATCCGACGGTCCCCGTGGCCCGGCCCGCCGATCCGAGCCGGGTCGGCCAGCACGGTCTGGAGATCGTTCACGCGGTCACCGAGGACCTGACCGTCGAGCAGGAGCCGGTCGGCAAGCGGATCACGGCCCGTATCAGCCTGGCCGACACCCTCAACGGCAGCCGGACGTGACGCGGACGAAGGCGTAACCCCGCGCGGGTAGCCCGGTGGACAGGCGGGCAGTACCTGCCTGTCCCATCAACGCAGTTTTTGCAGACTTCCCGCGCCGCCAGCTCCCGTCGAGCGGCGGGTGTTCGGCAGCGCTCGACGAGACGGCGGCGCGCTTGGCTCACCGAGGTGATGGCGAGGCGGGGCTCGTGGGGGCCTCCTTCGGCGGTGAGATGCGGGCGACGAGGAAGAGCAGCACGCCGCAGGTGGCGACCAGGATCCAGCCCGGGCGGGAGGCGTGTGCGAGTTCCGTCGGCCCGGCAGCGGCGACCAGGCCCCCGGCGAGAGCGATGCCGATGGCGGAGCCGAGTTGCCGTGCGGTGGAGGTGATCGCCCCGGCCACACCGGCACGGTCGCGTGGCAGTCCATTGACCGCGGTGTTGGTGATCGGGGCATTGGCGAAGCCGAACCCGATGCCGATGAGCGCGTAGGCGGCCAGCAGCAGGAACACGCTCGTGTGCGGGGTGAGCCGCACCAGGCACAGAGCACCGGCCGTGATGAAACCGCCGGCCAGGAACAGCGGCAGCCGCGGTCCCGTGCGGCCGACCATGCGGCCGGACCAGGGGGCGCACAGGGTCGCTCCGAGAGCCAGGGGCAAGGTCGCCACGCCGGTGGCCAGCGGCGTCCATCCCCGGGTGTGCTGCAGGTAGAGGGTGTTCAGCAGCAGCGTCATGCTCAAGGCGACGAAGACCGCCACGGCGCCGACGGCGGCACCGCTGAAGACCGGGCGCCGGAAAAGCTGCAGATCCATGAGCGGCTCAGGTCGGCGGGACTCGACCCACACGAATGCGGCTGTCGCCGCGGCGCCACCCGCGTATCCCGCCAGCGCCGCAGGCGAGGTCCAGCCGATGCGCGGCCCTTCGATCAGCACGCCGACCACGACGGCGAGGACCACGGTCAGCAGGATCTGCCCAGGCAGGTCGAGCCGCCGGGCCCGCGGTGCCCGGGACTCCGGCACGAACACCGCACTGAGCAGCAGAGCGGCGCCGATGACGGGAGCGTTGATCCAGAACAGCGCCCGCCAGTCCAGCACCGCGAGCAGCGCGCCACCCGTCAAGGGCCCGGCGGCCATGCTCAGCCCGAACACCGACGCCCAGATACCGATCGCCTGCGCCCGTTCCTTCGGGTCCGGCATCGCGTTCACCACGATCGCGAGCGCCACCGGACTGAGCATGGAGGCACCGACGCCCTGCAGCGCGCGGGCCGCGATGAGTACGCCCGCTGACGGGGCGAGCGCGCACAGCAGGGAGGCCACGCCGAACACGGCCAGCCCGCACTGGAACACCCGGCGGCGTCCGAAGCGATCCGCCAGCGCGCCGGAGGAGATCAGCAGACTGGCCAGGACGAGGGTGTAGGCGTCCACGATCCATTCCAGACCGTGCGTGTCGACATCCAGGCCAGCCCCGATGGCCGGCAGACCCACATTGACGATGGTCGTGTCGAGGCCCACCAGGAACATGCTCAGACAGCAGACGGCCAGTACCGTCCAGCGTCGGCGCGCACTGAGCAGGGGTGGAACAGAGTGTGTCGTGGCGGTCATGGCCTGCCTCTGATCTGCGGGAACAATGCCCGGCTAGGCTCACCCCGAGCGGGGGTCGCGGCCCAGCAGTTTTGCGAACACTGCAAAACTGGGTCCATGAACACAGAACGCGAGGACGCGGAGCTGGAGCAGATCCTCGACGGCATCGGGCCCCGGCTGCGCAAGCTGCGCCAGGAACGGGGACTCACACTCGAGGCACTCGCCACCACGACGGGGATCTCCGTCAGCACGCTGTCCCGGGTGGAATCGGGCAAGCGCCGCCCTACGCTGGACCTGCTCATCCCGCTGGCACGGGCGCACCACGTCGCACTCGATCAGCTGGTGGCGGCACCGGCCACGGGAGACCCCCGGGTGCACCTGCGGCCCGTGCGCAAGGGGCGCGGCAGCGTCCTGGTACCCCTGACGCAGTACCCGGGCCGAGTGCAGGTCTTCAAGCAGGTGCTGGCACCCCGTGAGCCGGAACTGGTCACCCACGAGGGCTACGAATGGCTCTACGTCCTCGCCGGTCGGCTGCGCCTGATCCTCGGGTCGCAGGACGTCACGCTGCGGCCGGGCGAAGTGGCCGAGTTCGACACCACCGAGCCCCACTGGTTCGGCCCGGCGGACACCAACACCGTGGAGATCCTGCACCTGTTCGGCCCCCGAGGAGACCAGGCTGTCGTCCGCGCCAAACCGGCCGCCAGCGCTTCGGACGTACCGTCAACTGGGTGATGACCGGGCCCCGTCGAGGGTTCCGTGCCGGTGAACCGCTCCGGCGTGTGGTTTTCCCCACCCTCAAGGGGGGCTTACCGGATGGGCAACGAGGAGGGTGCGCTGCGATCGTATGCCCCAAGGACGACTGGCCGGCCGTTCATGACGAAGGGACACCTCATCGATGCGCATCCTCCTGATCGGGCCGCCCGGGGCCGGCAAAGGCACGCAGGCGGTGCGTCTTGCCGCGCATCTGTCGATCCCGCACATCTCCACCGGTGACCTGTTCCGCGAGCACATCGACCAGGGAAGCGAGCTTGGGCGGAACGCCCACGCGCACCTACGCGCCGGCCGTCTGGTACCGGACGACGTCACGATCGGGGTGATCGAGGAGCGTCTTGCCCGTCCGGACACCGAGGCGGGATTCCTGCTGGACGGCTTCCCGCGCAATCGGGCCCAGGCGGAGGCGCTGGACGGCCTCCTGGCCGACTCGGGGTCGAAGTTGGATGCCGTGCTGGAGCTGGAGATTCCCGAGGCCGAGGTGGTCGAGCGGATCGCTGGACGACGGTTGTGCCGTCAGGGCCGCGACCACATCTTCCACGTCGATTACAGCCCGCCTGCAGCGCCAGGAGTCTGCGATGTCTGCGGCGGCGAGCTGTACCAGCGCGATGACGACCGCGAGGCGACTATTCGTAAGCGGCTGGAGGTCTATCGCAGCGAGACGACACCGGTCGTCGACCATTACCAGGCTCAGGGTGTGGTGACCGCGATCTCGGCCGTCGGCCAGGTCCAGGAGGTCCTGGACCGCGCGCTGATCGCGATCGGCCACCGCCGGGACGATGCGTCGGGCGTGTAGAGCGGACGAACCGCACCTTGAGCGCCAGCTCGATCCGCCGCTCAGCAGCCGGGCGGGATCCGGTCCTGGGGCTCATCACCCCTCTGCGCCGCGCCGTCGTCCCTCTGCGAGCGCCCGGCCACGGCCGGGTCGGTCGAGTCGGAGATCAGCTCCGCGATGCGCAGGGTGCACTCCCACTCCGACAGCTTGCCTTTGATCACCACCAGGTATGTCTCCTGGTCGGTGAAGCGGTACACGCGGCGCCGCTTCTCGACGATGTTTCTGCTCGGTACATACGTGTGGACGGCGGCACGGAGCGCCTTCAGCGCCTGGTCCTCAGTTTCCAGCCCACGGCGGATGAACTCGGTCCTGTACACGTCGCTGTAGTACTCCGCGATCACGACCCAGTCGCCCATGCCCGCTCCCCGCTCGGCGCCGTTGCCAGTCAGTCACAGCTCAGGTTCCGGAGCAAGGGTGCTGCAGCGGAGGAGACGCTGACGTGGGCTGGGCGTATCACCTTCAGTGCGCACACCTCAAAGCCGAAACGAACACTCAGCTTTCGCCGAGGACACGGTTGAGAGTGTCCCGCACGACGGTGGCTGCTTCCAGCTTTGCGTCTGCTTGTTGGCTGCTTCCTTTGTGCGGGGTCAGCTTGTCGATTTCCGCTTGGGCATAGTCCCGCCCTGCCCGGACGTTCGACGCATGGAGGGTATGGTTGCCGGCCATTCCAGCCGCACCGCCCCGGGCTGCCCCTTTCACTCCCTCCTCGAATTCACGAAGCACCCTCAACTTCTTCTTGAACTCCTCGTCCCTGCTCACTGTGCTCCTCCATCGCATGCGGTGGCCTGATCGAGGTGTGTGCACTTCTAGGGGTCGGCAACCGCGGCACGTGACTTATCGCCCGCATGCCGATCATGACCACCCTGACAGTCGACAGAGCGTGACTTCCCTGTGACGAGCCGGGCCGCGTCTGTGCTCATCCGTGGGGCCGGAGTGTCACATTCGCACTGCTGTGCTTATCCCCGGATGAGCTGGGAACTCGCAGGTCATCACAACCGCCCAGCGTCGAGGGACGGGTCTCGTACCCGCCGAGGGAACAGCGCTCGGATACGTAGGAGTGACATTGACTATGCGCATCGGTGTGGAGGAGGAGTTTCACGTCCTGGAGGTGGAGAGCGGACTGCTGGTGCCGCGCGCCGACGCGCTCCTGCGGCGGCTTCCCCAGAAGACCTTCACGACAGAACTGCACCAGTGCACCGTTGAGGCGAACAGTTCGGTGCACGCGACTCTGGACGGCCTGAACGCCGACCTCACCCGCCTGAGACGGCAGCTGGACGCGGCCGCGTCCGCGCAGGGCCTGGCCGTGGTGGCCGCGGGGACGGCCCCGCTTGGGCCCGCGGACGCGGCGAGCCCCACAGCCGACGCCCGCTACCTCCATATGGCCGAGGAGTACCGCAAGGTCGCCGACGAGCAGCTCATCTGCGGTGCCCAGGTTCACGTGGACGTGCCCGACCGCGACACCGCCGTACAGGTCATGTGCGAGGTCGCGCCCTGGCTGCACGTGCTGCTGGCGGTCTCCACGAGTTCGCCCTTCTGGCAGGGGGCCGACACGGGGTACGCGAGCTGGCGTTCCATGGTGTGGCAGCGCTGGCCCACCGCAGGCCCGGCCGGCTGCTTCTCCGGCGCGGCCGAGTACGACGCGGCGGTGGAGGACTCCGTACGCGCCGGGATCATCAGCGACCCGGGGATGATCTACTACGACGTCCGCCCTTCCTCCCATCTGGACACGCTGGAACTGCGCATATGCGATGCCTGTCCACGTGCTGAGACCGTCGTGCTCATCGCCGGACTCTTCCGCGCCCTGGTGACCGAGGCCCTCGAACGGCTGCGCGAGCGCGGTCCCAGTTGCACCGGTCGGCACGAGTGGCTGCGGGGCGCGGCATGGCGTGCCGCCCGGTCCGGCCTCGAAGGTGCCCTGGTGGACCCCGAGACCCACCGCGCGGCACCCGCACGCCAGGTCCTGCGCAAGCTGCTCGCCCGGCTGCGGCCCGCCCTGGAGGCCCACGGGGACTGGGACACCGTCCTCGGGCTGACCGAGGCGGTCCTCGCGGACGGAAGCGCCGCCCGGCGCATCCGCCGTACGGCACAGCAGGAGGATGTCCTCGCCTGCGTCGACATGCTGATCGCCGAGACCCGCGGCGAACGCGCACCTCGCCGTTCCACGCCGCTCGGCCCCCGGCTCACCCCGGCCGTCGCCGGGCGCGGCCCGCGTTCTTCCGCCGGTTCCGGGGCGCCGGGGGCCATCGGCCTCTGATGGGTGGTGCGTGTCATGAGACCGCCACCGGTCCCGCAGCTTCCGCGCGCAGCGCCGGGCTGCAGGCGCTCGCCACCTCCGTCGGCCCGGCCTTCTCGGGCATCACCGCCCGCCGTGGTGCGTTCCGCCCCCGTTGTGGAACGTATGTCCTGTCCCCGTGCAGAAAGGGTTTTGTCATGTCGTGCAGTACCCCCCGGATCCCGTCCGGAGGGCGGGCACCGCTAATTCCGTCGCGGCGCACCGCCGCCGGTACCCGGAAGGGAGGCGGGACGTCATGTGCGGTCTGAGCGGGGAGATCCGTTTCGACGGCGAGCGGCCCGACCTGGCGGCCGTCGGACGCATGACCGACGGGCTGGCCGACCGCGGACCCGACGGGCAGGGCACCTGGACGCGGGGCGCGGTGGCGCTGGGACACCGGCGACTGAAGATCATCGACCTGTCGGACCGGGGAGGGCAGCCGATGACGGACGCCCGGGGAGAGGTCACCGGCGTCTTCAACGGCTGCATCTACAACTATCCCGAGCTGCGCGAGGAGCTGCGCCGCCTCGGGCACGTCTTCGAGTCGACCTCGGACACCGAGGTGGTGCTCAACGCCTACCTGCAGTGGGGCACCTCCTGCGTCGAGCACTTCCGCGGCATGTTCGCCTTCGCGATCGTCGAGCACCGGACCGGCCGGGTGATCCTCGCCCGTGACCGCCTCGGCATCAAGCCGCTGTACCTGGCACAGACACCGCAGCGGCTGCGGTTCGCCTCCACGCTGCCCGCCCTCCTCGCCGCCGGAGACGTAGACACCTCACTCGATCCGGTCGCCCTCCACCAGTACCTGAGCTGGCACGCCACGGTCGCGGCGCCGCACACCGTCCTCAAGGGCGTGCGCAAACTTCCCCCGGCCACGGTGCGGGTCATCGAGCCGGACGGCACCCACCAGGATCACTGTTACTGGCAGCCGTCCTACACACGCCGGGCGGAGTACGCCGGTATGAGCGCGGACGAATGGCGGGACGCGGTCCTGGACGCGCTGCGTACGGCCGTGCGCCGCCGCATGGTCTCCGACGTGCCGGTCGGCGTGCTGCTCTCGGGCGGGCTCGACTCGAGTCTGATCGTCGCTCTGCTGGCCGACGAGGGCCAGCGGGACCTGAAGACGTTCAGCGTCGGGTTCGAGACGGAGGGCGGTGAGAAGGGCGACGAGTTCCTGTACTCCGACCTGGTGGCCAGGGAGTTCGGCACCGACCACCGCCGGATGATGGTTCCCTCCGAGCGGGTCTCCACGGCGCTGGACGGGGCGGTCGCCGCGATGAGCGAGCCGATGATCAGCCACGACGTGGTCGCCTTCCACCTGCTGTCCGAGCAGGTGTCCAAGGAGGTGAAGGTCGTGCAGAGCGGGCAGGGCGCCGACGAGGTCTTCGCCGGCTACCACTGGTACCCGCGGTTGGCCGAGGTCTCCCGCGAGGACGAACCGGAGCGCTACGCCGAGACGTACTTCGACCGGTCGCACGCCGATCTCGCCCGCATCCTGCGCCCGGAACTGCTACCCGACGGTGACGTCTCGGGCGACTTCGTCCGCGACCACATGGCGGTTCCCGGCGCGCAGACCGCGCTGGACGCCGCGCTCCGCCTGGACACGCACGTCATGCTCGTCGACGACCCCGTCAAGCGGGTCGACAACATGACCATGGCCTGGGGCCTGGAGGCCCGCGTGCCCTTCCTCGACCACGAACTGGTGGAGCTGGCGGCAGCCTGCCCGCCGGAACTCAAACTGGCCGACGACGGCAAGGGCGTGCTGAAGGCGGCGGGCCGCAAGCTTCTGCCCCGCGAGGTCGTCGACCGCCCCAAGGGCTACTTCCCGGTACCGGCGATCCGGCACATGGCCGGACCCGTCCTGCAGCGGGTGCGCGAGGCCCTCGAGGCACCGGAGGCCAAGCAGCGCGGACTGTTCCAGGAGTCGTATGTCGCCGAGCTGCTCCAGGCGCCCGACGAGCACCGCACCAGGCGGGGCGCGAACGCCCTGTGGCAGATAGCTTTGCTGGAGATATGGCTGCAGACGCACGGAATCAAGTGACCGGCGACCGCGGCATGCGGGCGGTGGACGGCCCGGCGCCGGCCCCGCCCGCTCCCGGCACCCTGGGTCCGGCGCCCGTATCGCTGAAGGACGGCCGGACGTCGCTGAAGGACGGTCCGACGTCGCTGAGGGACGGCCGGACGTCGCTGAAGGACGACCGGACAGAGGACCGGCCGAGCACTGCCGACGCCGCCGCGCCCGCGCCCGCACTGGTGACGCTGCCCGAGGCGGGCGGCCCCCGAGACGCCGTGACCCGCCTGCGCGCGCACGGCTGCTGGTACCCCTCCGCCAACGCCGAGGGCACCGAGGCGGCCTTCATCTGCGACCGGGGCGGCGTGCCTCAGCTGTGGGCCGGTCCCGTCGGCAGCCACGAGGTGCGCCTGCTGGACTCCTCACCGGATCCCGTCAAAGAGGTGTCCTGGTCACCGGACGGCCGCTGGATCGCGTACACCACCGCGCCGGGCGGGGGCGAACACACGCGCGTGCTCTGCGTACGCCCCGACGGCACCGGCCGCCGCATTCTGGCCGGGGCCGATTTGGCGGGTTCCGCGTATCTGGGGTGCTGGGCGCACGACGGCTCGGCCGTCGCCGTCACCGTCGCGGCTCCGGCCCCGGTGGGGCAGACCCTGCTGGAGCACGGCGGCCGGGAGGACGGCCTGCTCACCGGGGCCCGCCCGGGGGCCGACTGGGCGGAGCGGGACGGTCACGCGACACTCCTCGGCCCGGCCGCGTACGACGCCACGTCGAGGACCGGGCCCACCGGGACGCCGGCCGACACCACGGCTCCCGCCGCCCGGCCCGGCGGCGGCCTGTCGGTCTACCTGATCGACCCCGACGGCCTCGCCTCCCCCGTGCTGCTCACCACGGAGACACACGCCGCCTCCCTGCGCGCGTGCGACCTCAGCCATGACGGCCGCTTCGCACTGCTGCGCCGGGGGCCGCGCGGACGGCGCGAGGCGGTCGTCCTCCGCACCGCCGACTCGGCCACCACCTGCGCCCTGCCGGTCGCCGACGGCGACCCCTGGATCGGACGGTTCTCCCCGGACGGGCGGACGCTGTGGCTGCGCAGCAACGCCGACCGGGAGTACGCGGCGCTCGTCGCCGTCGCCCTGGACGCCGGTGGAAGGCCGCAGAGTACGTCCGTCGCAGCGGAACGCGACGGAAACGACCTCGAACTCCTCGCCATCGCACACGACGGTTACACCGCCGCCCTGGCATGGAACGTGCAGGGCGCCAGCGAGCTGGAACTCGTCGAGACCTTCCCCACCGGGCAAGCCTCCGACGACACCGGAGCAGCCTCCGACGACACCGGCCCGCCACGTCCCCTGCCCCTGCCCCACGAGGTCGTCACCCGGGTGACCGCCGCCGGAGCCGGGCGGCTGCTGGTCGCACTGTCCGGGTCGCAACGCCGACCGGGTGTCTGGTGGGCCCACGAAGGCGTGTCCGTGCTGCGCACGCCCTGGTCCGCCCAGGACGAGGACGCCGTCCCGCCGGGGCGCCCACCGGTACGACCCGTCCCCTTGCGACTGACGGCACGCGACGGGCTGCCGCTGGGCGGCTGGTACTACCGGGCGCCCGGGCGCGCCCCCGACGAACCCGCACCGTGCGTCATCCACCTGCACGGAGGCCCCGAAGAACAGGAACGCCCGGTCTTCAATCCGCTCTACCACGAGCTGACCGGGCGCGGCCTGGACGTCTTCGCCCCCGACGTCCGCGGATCCCTGGGCCACGGCCGGTCGTTCGTCGACGCGGACCTGGGCGCGGGCCGCTTCGCCGCGTTCGACGACGTCGCGGACTGCGCGGCGCACGCGGTCACCGCGGGCCCCGCCGATCCGACGCGGCTGGCGGTCATGGGCCGCTCGTACGGCGGCTATCTGACGTTCGCCTCCCTCGTGTGGCACCCGGACCTCTTTCGCACCGGAGTCGCCGTCTGCGGCATGTCGGACCTCCTGACCTTCTTCGCCGGTACGGAGCCGTGGATCTCGGAGTCCGCGGCGCACAAGTACGGCCACCCGGAGCGCGACCGCGAGCTGCTGCGCGCCCTGTCACCGATGAGCCGCATCGAGGCGCTGCGTGTTCCGCTGCTTGCCGTGCACGGCGAACACGACACCAACGTGCCACCGGGGGAGTCCCAGCAGTTCGTACGGGCGGCGCGGGAACGGGGCATCCACGCCGAGCTGTTGACCCTGCGCGATGAGGGTCACGACTTCCTGCGCGCGGACAACCGGCGCCTGTTCCGTCGTGCGGCGGCCGACTGGCTGGAACGGCATCTGAACTACCGCTGATGAGATGTGGTGTTGGTGAACGCTCGTCGGCTGTGTACGAGCAACTCGCGCACCGCGGGGTTGTGCGCGCTTCTCCAGACCAGGGCAAGCAGGGCCGGTACGTCGACGTCATCGATGGTGCGGGCGGTGAGCTGGTCGCGGTAGCTCTCGGCCATCGATTTGCTGAGGACGGCGACGCCGAGCCCGCGGACGGCGAGGCCGGCGATGGCATCGGCGGCGCTGGCCTGCAGCGTGATAGTGGGCTGGAGGTTCTGGGCGGCGCAGGCCTGGTCGAACACCGCGCGCAGGCCCGTGCCGGGCGGCATGCACACGATCGGGTGGGCGGTCAGGTCGCGCAGGGTGACCCGCCGCCGCTTCGCCAAGGCGTGCCCGGCCGGAACCGCCGCGACGAGGCGTTCGCTGATGACGGTCAGCGCGGCCAGACCGTCGGGGGTGGCGGTTGCGGTACCGATGAGCGCCATGTCGACGGTGCCTGTACGCACCCCTTCGGCGAGCCGGTCGGAGCTGTCCTCCAGCAGCGAGATCTCCACTCCGGGATGTGCCTCGTGGAATGCGGCGAGGGCGTCGAACAACGGGGTGATGGTGCAGCCGATGACCATCCCGACGGTAAGCCGGCCTCGGATCAGGTCCGTCACCTCGCCCACCGCCTGGCCGACCGCCCCGGCTGCCGCGAGTGCGGTACGGGCGTGTTCGAGCGCGGCCTTCCCGGCGGGCGTGAGGGTGACGGTGCGGGCGGACCGGTCGAACAGCTCGGCGCCGAGTTCCCGTTCGAGCTGGCGGATCTGGGCGCTGACGCCGGACTGACTGATGTGCACCCGCTCGGCCGCACGCGTGAAGTTGCGCTCCTCGGCGACGGCGATGAAGTACTCCAACTGCCTCAGCTCCATAACTGGAAATTCTAGTGTTCAGAAAATCCAGCTGCTGGACTTCTGAGAGACCGCCGACCACGCTGAGAGGTACCGGAACCCGACCTCGCACGGAGGAAACCCATGCCGGAGTACGAGAAGGCCATGCGGCCCGAAGACATCACCCGCTTGTTCGTCGAGCGATCCAACGCGGGTGACGCGGCTGGGGTCGCCGCGCTCTACGAAGAGGATGCGGTGCTGGCCTACCCGCCCGGCGAGCTGACGGTGGGCCGGGAGGCGATCCGCGCGCTGTGGGAGAAGGTGCTGGCCAACGCTCCCCGCTTTGAGCCGGAATCACCCCTGCCGACGCTGGTCAACGGCGACATCGCTCTCGCCTCGACCCCACCCAAGGTTGGGGCCGGCGCCCGGGCACAGGTCGTCCGGCGCCAGCCCGACGGAAGCTGGCTGCGCATGCTGGACCAGCCCGAGTTCGTCCCACCCACTCGCTGACGCTGAATCGGCTCGACCCGGAAGCCGAGATCAAGCGGCGTGAGACGATCGGCGACCGCGTGACCGGGTGGCGGATCCTCCCCTCCCGCCCTGAATCAGCCGCAGGTGACGGGGCCGGGCATGGCGAGGCGCCTTGACCGAGCGCATCAACCAAGCCTCCAGCCGGTCCATACCGAACAGCAGGACCCCCACCACCGGCAGCACCATGCATGCAACGAGGACCACGCCCAGGCCTCCTCCGCGACCGACAACCCCTTCCTGGGTGCCCGGGCAGCGCCAGGCCAACAAGTCCCCGTGTGAAGAAGCCGTGCCGCTCCGGCGTTCCTCACGTGTTGGCCGGAACCACAACTGCCGTCGCCCGAAACTTAGTTGCCCCAGGCCACACTGGTTGACAGACTCGCTCCGCCGTCGCATGGATCACGGTCGCTTCGGCAACGGGGTACTTCATCTCTCAGGGGGAGATCAATGAGACTCAGCGCGCCCAAACGCGTCCTGGCCCGCGCCACAGCCGTCCTCGTACTGACCTTGGGCATGGCCACCGGCACGACCGGCCTGGTGTCCGGCACCGACGCGCACGCTCTGCCCGTCACCGAAGGATCCTTGAGCTTCAGCGGCGACGAGGGCGACTGGATCAGCCAAGGCCAGTCCTACGCCTACTCGACGGCGTCTGAGGACCGGCTGGACATCTCAGCCGACAACGCCAACAACTCGGTCCGCCTCTGGGTCGACGCGGCGAACGGTGACTGGTGGTCCCTCGATCTCGCGGCGCCCTCCGGCAACACCCTCGCGCCGGGTACCTACACCGGCGCCACCCGCCACCCCTTCAACGAACCGACCGAGCCGGGGCTGGACATCAGCGGGAACGGGCGCGGCTGCAACACGCTCACCGGCGAGTTCACCATCTCCGAGGTGGAGTTCGGCCCGCAGGGCTATGTGAAGAAGCTCGATGCCACCTTCGTGCAGCACTGCGAGGGAGGCACCGCCGCAGCGCGCGGCGAGGTCCACATCGACAACCCGACTCCGCCGGCCGAGCTCGACCTCGGCCTCGCCGTTGCCGTGGAGGGCACCGCGAGCACCCTGAACGGCGAAGCCACCCTGCACGGGACGGTGAGCTGCAACAAGCCGGTACAGGTGGACGTGTCGGGCGACGTCACCCAGGTGAAGAAGCAGAAGCTCATCCGCGGCTCCTTCACCACGCCGGTGTCCTGCACGCCGGGCTCTCCCGCGGCCTGGACCGCGACGGCCGTACCCACCGGAGACGTTCCCTTCCAGCGCGGCGACGTCGAGGTCGAGGCCCGCGCGACGGCAACGGACCCGGACTACGCCCAGCCGGTGACCGTCAGCGAGACGGTGGCGGTGCACCTGAAGCGGGCCTAGAGCAGAGGGCTTGCCCCGGGGCCGTCCGCATCAAAGCCGCGGCACCCGGGGCCTGAGCCTCCCGCACGGAGGCGAGCCGCAACACTCGTCCGGCCAATCGAGGGCTGTGACGTTCGGTGCCCATCTACGGTGCCGCGTCGAGGGTCACCGTCGCGGTTGACCGGTGCCGGGCGGAGGATTGGGCGGCGGGTATCAGGCCGCCCGCTGCTTATGACCGCCGCCGCTGACGAGAGCTCGGCGGCCCCAACATGCGCACCGCCTCCGTAGGTCGCGGACTCACGCGTCCATCAGGGCGTTCACCACCGCTTTGGCCACCCGGCTGGCCCGTTCCGGTGTCCAGTGACCCGGCTCCTCGATGGAGGAGATGTAGTAGCCGCGGGTCAGCAGAGACAGGACGTCGGCGGCGAGGGTGGCGTCGGCGACTCCCGCGTCGATGGATGCCTCCAGGAACTCCTGGCGTGTTTCACGGGGTTCCTGGCGGTCGACGCCCCCCGGGTCGGTATGTGCCGACGACAGCATCTCGACCCAGAGCATGCGAAGCAGCAGGTCCTCGGGTTCCGTGCTGAGGTGCCACTCCACCGTCGCGCGCAGCCGGTTGGCGCCGGTCAGGTCCTGCACCCGGGCTTCCAGGTCGGTCCGCCACCGCGACTCCGCGGCGCGGACGGCGTTGGTGATCAGGGCCATCCGCGTAGGCACGTAGTTCGTGACCATCGCCGTGGACCCGCCGAGTTCTTTGGCCACGGCACGGATGGTGACGGCTCGCGCACCGTCCCGGGCGGCGACAGCGAGAGTCGCCTCGGCGATTGCCTCGCGGCGCTGGACTTCGTCGACGTCGATCGGCATGGAAGCAACCTAGCTCAGAGGGGGGTTGACGTTAAACACACCTGGATGCAACGCTGTTATATCACGTTGTTTTCTAAAGATTCGCCCCGTGGAGGGCCTCATGAGCCTTGCCGTCCATCGCGTCACGCCCGAACCCGTCCCCGCGCAAGCGCGGCAGTACGCCGTGCGCATGCGCGACGGAGTGCGGTTGGCCACCGATGTGTACGGCGCCGGCCAGGAGGAGCCGGCGCCGGCTGTCCTGGCCCGCCTGCCCTACGACAAGAACAGCCGGTATGTGTTCTTCGAAAGGATCGCGGAAAGGTTCATCGCGCACGGCTACGTGGTGGTGGTCCAGGACGTCCGCGGCAAGTTCCGTTCGGAGGGGCGGACTCTGGGCTGGACCGGAGAGGTCGACGACGGCTACGACACCCTGGAGTGGATCACCCGCCAGCCGTGGTCCGACGGGACCGTGGGCATGTTCGGCGACTCGTACTACGGGTTCACCCAGTGGTCCGCGGTCTCCAGTCAGCATCCCGCTCTGCGAGCCATCGTCCCCCGGGTGACGTGCACGACGAATGCCCCCGGCACAGCCGCGTACGACCCGGGCTCCGGACGGCAGCCCGTGTGGTTGGAAGGAACCACGTACCAGGCGCAGGTGTGGATCGACAACGACAGTTACGAGTTCGACGTCGATCTCACCAGGCGCCCGGTCGTCGCCGTCTACGAGGAGGCGTTCGAGGCGATCGGGAAGCGCTCGCCGGGCTTCGACCTCATTGTCGGTGGCATCCCCCTCGATCCGTACAACGGACCGCACCCCTACGACGCTCGTCCCGTGCCGGTGCTGCACTGCGTGGGCTGGTTCGACAACCTCGGCACGGCCCACATGCGTGACTACGCGGAGCTGGCCAAGCGCCCCGGCTGGGCGGCCGTGCAGTATCTGATCGCCGACACGATCGACCACGAGAACTACTTCCTGGAGGACGCCCCGGCATCCCCTGCCACCGATCACCTGGCCGACGACGCCGCCCTCGAGCGCATGCTGGACTCCTACACCGGCCCCGCGATCGAGTTCTTCGACATCTTCCTCAAGGGCACCGCTCCACCGGACTCCCTGCCGCGAGTGCGCTGGAAGCTGGGCCATGAGGGCTGGCGCACCGCCGCCAGGTGGCCACTGCCCGAAGCGGCGACGATCCAGCTGTACCTCGCGGAGCCGGCCGCGTCGACCGGCACGGTCCCCGGCGGGACGCTCGCACCGCGTCCGGCGCAGACGTCCGACGCGGTGGAGTGGAGATACGACCCGGACGACCTCGTGCCGTCGGCCGCAGCCGACACCTTCTCGCAGTTGCGCGACCACGTCGACGAGCGTTCCACCCTCGACCGGGACGATGTCCTCGTGTTCACGGGGATCGCCTCCGACCGGCCGCTCGACCTCGCCGGACCCGTGCACGCGGTCCTGCACGTGGAGAGCACGGCACCCACCTTCGACGTCTTCGTCCGCCTCCTCGACCTGGCCCCGGACGGCACGGCGCGGCTGATCCTACGGGGCTGCGCCCAGGCCGACGCGCCCGGAGAGGTGGAGATCGCCCTGGGACACACCGGCTACCGGGTGCGGCCGGGACACCGTCTCGCCCTGATGATCGCCGGCAGTGACTTCCCGAACCACCTGCCCAACTCCGGCTCACAGGAAAGCCCGTGGCGGACGACCACCCCCAAAGCGAGCCTCCAAACGCTCCGGACCGGCTCCACCCACCTCTCCCGGCTGTGCCTGACCGTCCTGCCCACCAGCGGCGAATAGCCCCCGCACCCTGGAGGGCACATGCTCCCTCTGCGACAACTCCCCAGCACACCACGGGACATCGGCACCGCAGTGCACCGGCGTCTCCCGGCCACCGCACCCCACCGCGAGGGAAGTGATCCGAGGTGACCGGCCGCTTCATCGCCATCCGGCTGGGCATGCTCCTCGTCACCGTGGCCGTCTCCAGCCTGGCCATCTACGGCGCGATGTTCCTCACCCCGGGAGACCCCGCCACCCTGCTCGTCGGAGGCAGCCGGAATCCTGACCCGGCCGTACTGGCGCAGATCCACCGGGAGTACCACCTGGACGACCCGTTCCTCCAGGGCTACTGGCACTGGTTCAGCAACTGCCTGCAGGGCGACTTCGGGAAGTCTCTGGTCTACCGGGACTCCGTCGCCGACCTCATCGGCGCCCGCGCCGGGGACACCGTCGCACTCGTCGTCTACGCCTCCGTCCTGGTCCTCGCCGTCGGCACTGTGGCCGGCACTGTCGCCGCACTGCGCGGCGGCCGCACGGAGACCCTCGTCACGACCCTGACAGCCGGCGCGATGGCGGTTCCGACCTTCGTCATGGCGGTTCTGCTCATCTGGCTCTTCGCCGTCCAACTCCCCTGGTTCCCCGTCTACGGCGCGGGCGAGGGCTTCACCGGCACCCTCACGCACCTGACGCTGCCCGCGGTCGCACTGGCCCTGACCTGGATCGGATACGTCGCCCAGGTGACGCGGACCGCCGTCCGCGCGGAGACACGCTCGGAGCACGTGGAGACCGCCCGCAGCCGCGGTGTCCCCGAGCGCACGGTGATCCGACGGCACGTACTGCACAACGCGTCCGGTCCGGTCTTCGCCGTCTCCGGCGTCGGCATCGCCGGAATCATCGCGACCGCGGCGGTCGCCGAGCAGGCGTTCGGTACCGGAGGGCTCGGAGCGCTCATGATCGAGGCCGCCGCCAAGCAGGACATGGCCGTCGTCCAGGCCGTGTCGCTGATCTTCGTGGTGGTGTTCGTCGTCATCAACACCACCGTCGACCTGGTCAGCGCCGCCCTCGACCCCCGGGCCGCGCAGAAGGAGGCCCGATGACCACCGCCCTGCTCACCCCCCTGGTATCCAAGCGGCGTACCGGACGCCCGCGGGACCACCTGACGTTCGGCGCGGGCTGCGTCGTCGCGCTGTTCGTTCTGCTGGCGCTCGTCGGGCCGCTGCTCGCCCCGCACGACCCCAACGCGGTCGATCCCCTGAACGTGCACGCCGGACCGTCCACCGCTCACCTCCTGGGAACGGACGACACCGGACGCGATCTCCTCTCCCGGCTGATCACCGGAACACGCGCCAGCCTCGCCGCCCCCGCCCTGATCATCGCCGTCTCCACCCTGCTCGGCACCCTGCTCGCACTGGCGGCGGCCTGGTTCGGAGGCTGGCCGGACCGGCTGATCTCGGGCGCTCTGGACGTCATCTTCGGCTTCCCGGGACTCATCATGGCCGTCCTCGTCGCCGCTGTCTTCGGCGCCGGGCTCACCGCACCGATCGTCGCCCTGTCGATCGCGTACCTCCCCCTGATCACCCGCGTCGTCCGCTCCGCGGCGATCAAGGAGCGCAACCTCCCCTACGTCTCCGCGCTCCAGCTCCTCGGCGCACCCACCGCCCGCATCTGGCTGCGGCACCTGCTGCCGAACCTGCTGCCCCTCGTCCTCGTCCAGGCCACCATCGGCTTCGGCTACGCCCTCCTCGACGTCGCCGCGATCTCCTTCCTCGGCCTCGGCAGCCAGCCGCCGGACCCGGAATGGGGGCTGATGGTGACCAACGGAGCTCCCTCCATCCTCGCCGGCCAGCCCCAGCAGTCGCTGTACGCGGGCATCGCCATCCTGATCGTCGTCGTCGCGTTCAACCTGCTGGGGACGGGACTGTCCCGACGTCTGCTCGGAGAACACGCATGAGCCCATCGCCCCTGCTCCGGATCGACGCCCTCGGCATCGACCTGCCCCTCGACGGCGAGCTCCGGACCGTCGTCCACCGCGCCGACGTCAGCATCCCCGAGGGAGCGGCCGTAGCCCTGGTGGGGGAGTCCGGATCCGGCAAATCTCTGACGGCCCGTTCCGTTCTCGGCCTCCTGCCCCAGGGTGCCCGCGTCCACGGCGATGTGCTGTTCGCGGGGGAGTCCGTCCCGCGGATGAGACCCGACCGCCTCCGCGCCTTCCGGGCGAGTGAGGTCGCCATGGTGTTCCAGGACCCACGGGCCCACATCAACCCTGCCCGCAGCATCGGTGACTTCCTCGTCGAAGGTCTGACCACCACCAGGGGGGTCCGGGCCGCCGATGCCGTCGAGAAGGTCACCGGCATCCTGCGCGAGGTCGGCATCATCGACGCCGATCGGCGCATGCGCCAACGCCCCCACGAACTGTCGGGCGGCCTGCTTCAGCGCGTGATGATCGCCGCCGCCCTGGCGGCCGAGCCCCGCCTGCTCCTCGCCGACGAGCCCTCCACCGCCCTCGACGTGACCACGCAGGAGGAGGTGATGGCCATCATCGGAGAGGCCCGCGAAGCGCGCGGTCTCGCCATGCTGTTCATCACCCACGACCTCGAACTCGCGGCCGCCGTGTGCGAGCGCGTCGTGGTGATGTACGCGGGCACGACCGTGGAGGAACTGCCCGCCGACCGACTGCGCGGACGGGCCGCTCACCCTTACACCCGCGCGCTGCTCGCCTCGCGTCCCTCGGTGCTTGCCATCGGCGCGGAACTCCGTTCGATCCCGGGCAGACCGCTGTCCGGCTTCGAAGCACCCGACGGATGCGCCTTCAGCGACCGATGTCCTCGCGTCCAGGACCCCTGCCGCAGCCACCGGCCGGAACCGAGCCCGGCCGGTGACGGCACCGCCGCGTGCCACTTCCCCCACGCGTCCGCTTCCGAGGAGACCGCCCGCCATGCTTGAAGTACACAGCCTCCGTAAGGAGTTCGGCGGCTTCGTCGCCGTCGATGAGGTGACCTTCTCGCTCCCGGAGCGGGGCTCCTTGGCCATCGTCGGCGAGTCGGGGTCGGGCAAGACGACCACCGCGCGCATGATCGCCGGACTGGAGAGACCGAGCCGGGGCCGCGTCACCTTCGCCGAGGAGCACGTGCCGGGCCGTTCGGGCGGACACCGCCCCCGAGGGCGGCAGATTCAGATGGTCTTCCAGGATCCCTACTCCTCCCTGGACCGGCGCCAGCGCGTCGGCGACGCCGTCGCGGAGGCAGTCGCGCTGAATCGGCGCCTGCCGGCGGACCGGCTCCGCGCCCGCGTGGCCGAACTGCTCGACATGGTCGGCCTGGACGACCGGCAGGCGCGCTCGCTGCCGAAGGCACTATCCGGCGGACAGCGTCAGCGCGTTGCGATCGCCCGCGCCCTGGCCGCCGATCCGCGCGTTCTGATCCTGGACGAGGCCATCGCCGCCCTCGACGTGTCCATCCAGGCACAGATCCTGGGCCTGCTGGCCCGCATCCGTGCGGAGACGGGAGCCGCCCTGCTGTTCATCACGCACGACCTCGGGGCCATCCGGCACATCAGCGACGACGTCATGGTCATGCGGGCGGGGCGGGTCGTCGAACACGGCCCCGTCGCCACAGTCCTCGCCGATCCCCAGGACCCGTACACCCGGCGTCTGATCGCTTCCATCCCGAAGCCGGGGTGGAAGCCGCAGCGGCGAACGAACGAAGCTGCCGCCTGACCCACGGCACACACACGGTCCACCCGTCGACGAAGGACGTCTGTCCTGGCAAGCAACCGGACGGGCGTCCTTTCGCTTGTGTCAGCACGGCCGGTGGCGAGCTCGAGCACACGTGTGCACGCAGGCAAAAGAAAGCGGCGTGGGGGGGGCGGGGGGGGGGGGGGGGGGGGGCCCCCCCCCCCGGGGCCGCCCGCGGCGGGGGGGCCCCCCGGCCGCCCCCGCCCGGGGGGGGGGGGGGGGGGGGGGGGGGGGGCCGGCCGGCCTGGGGCCCCCCCCCTACAAACGCGGGGGGGGGGGGGGCTGGTTGTCGGCCCCCCCCCCCCCCCCCCCCGTCCGTGGGCCGCGCGGCGGATGGTCAGCCCGTCTGCGCCCAGGGCAGGGTGGGCCGGGTGCGCGGTGCTCTCGCCTCGATGGCCGTGGCCACGTGCAGCAGCAGATCTTCCTGGAAGCGTCCGCCGATGAGTTGGACGCCGGAGGGAAGGCCGTCACGGACGCCGGTGGGCACCGAGATGGCAGGGAAACCGAGGACCGGGACGCACTGCATCGGCCACTGCGCGGCCAGCAGTTGGCCCATCCGGATATCGCCGGCGAGGTCGGCGTCCTGCTCGAACGGCGGCTCGGCCGCGACCGGCGTCAGCACGATGGTGTCGCGGCCCAGGTACTGCTGGAGACGGCCGATCAGGGTGCCACGGCGGGCGTAGCCCCGGATGTAGTCGGCCAGCGTGGGCTGCTGGCCCCAGATCTCCGCGGCGGCCCGGAAGGAGGACGCCAGCGAGTCCCGGACCGCGTCGTCACCGAACAGTTCGATCTCGGACGTCATCGTTTGCAGCTCCTGGTAGAGCAGCAGTGACCACAGCCGGGCGGCCTCGCCGAGCTGGGGAAGCTCGACCTCCTCCACCTCGTGACCGGCCTCGGCGAGCCAGCGGGCGGCGTCGTCGATCGCGGCGCTCACGGCGGGGTGAGGCTTGACCACTCCGGCGTCGCGGACGACGGCGATCCTGACCTGGCCGGGCTCGCCCAGCGGTGGGCGCACCGGAATCCCGACGGGGTCGTTCAGGTCTGGCGTCACCATGGCGTGCAGTCCGCGCCGGACGTCGTCCACGGTCCAGCCGAGCGGTCCGTGCACCGCCATGGTCTGGAACGACAGCGGGCTGTCGAACTCCTCCGCCCCGCGTGGTTCCACGCCGGAGACCAGGCCCACGGTGGGTCGCAGACCGACGGCGCCGCAGCAGTAGGCAGGGAAGCGGACGGAACCGCCGATGTCGTTGCCCTGCGCGATCGGCGTCATTCCGGCAGCGACCGCTGCGGCGGCTCCTCCCGAGGAGCCGCCCGGGGTGTGGCCGGGGTGCCACGGGTTGAGGGTCCGGCCGTGCAGGTCGTTGGCGGTGAACCAGCGCACGGCGAAGGCGGGGCTGTTGCTCCGGCCCAGCAGCGTCGCCCCGGCCTCACGCAGGGCGGCGACGCAGACCGCGTCGTCCGAGGCGACGGCGCCGGCCCAGGCGACGACGCCGTGCGAGCTGGCGTACCCGCGCTGCGAGGTATTGATCTTGGTGGACACCGGAACGCCCAGCAGCGGGGGGAGGTCCCTGCCCGCGGCCACCGTCGCGTCGGCGTCGGCGGCCTGGGCGAGCACCTCGTCGGGCCGGATGTCCACGAGGGCCTTGAGGGCAGGGTTGGTCTCCTCGATGCGCGCGAGGAACGCCTGGGCGACCTCGGTCGCCGAGAAGCTTTTGGTCCGGATGCCGGCGGCCAGTTCGGCTGCCGAGCGGTCCCACAGTGGCTGGTCGCCCGTGGTGTCGGTCATCGTCGTCTCCAGATACGGGGCAGAGGGCCGGCTACTTGTCGGTGCCGCCGAGGTGGGCGGCCCACGGCATGCTCATGTAGGCGAATGAAGCGGGTGCGCCGCTGACCCGCTTGTTCATGAACATCCGCTCATGGGTGGTGGCGAGGAACACCGCCGGGGTGGTGGGGGTGAAGAGCGCCTGGGCCTTGGCGTACGCCGTGGCCGAGGCGTCCGGGTCGGAGGCGGTGCGGGCCTGCTCGAGCAGGCGGGTGACCTCGGGGTTGTCGTAGTTCGTCCAGTTGAAGATGCCCCCGGGAGTGACGCTCTCGGCGACGTAGGACGCCGGGTCGGGCATGCCGACGTAGCCGAAGGTGAGGATGAGGTCGAGGCTTTCGCGGGCTGAGGGATCGTAGAAGAGGGAGGACATCTCGGTCGGCTGCAGTTGCTTGATCTTGATGTCGACGTCGATCTTCTCGGCCGCGGCCTGGATGAAGGTCATGGCCTGGAGCGATCGCTGGTCCCCGGCGGGAATGGCGGCCACCAGGGGGCGGGTGAGGGGGTCGGCCTGTGCGACCAGTTTCCTCGCCTTGGCCGCGTCCGGCTTCGGGGTGTCGGGCAGCGCGGCGTAGGCCGCGTCGTACCGGGCGGCGGCCTTGTCCCCGTGCCAGGTGAACGGCGGAACGAGCGACTTCAGGGTGGTGGCGTCGCCGCCGAAGACGTTCTTGATCAGTGCTTCGCGGTCGATCACCAGGGACAGCGCGTCCAGCACCTTGCGATCGGCCGCGGGCGACGCGGCGTTCCCCGGGATCAGCAGCACGTTCTGGGTCGACGGGCCGAGGTGCACGGCCCCCTTGTCGGTTCTCGCCAGGGCGGTGGCGCTGCTCGGCGGCAACTCGTACGTGCCGTCGACCTCACCCGACAGCAGTGCGCCCGTCAGGCTGTTGTTGTTGGTGATGAACCGGAACTCGATCCGGCGCGCCTTGGGCTTGAGATCGGCGTCCCAGTAGGAGTCGTTGCGTTCCAGGGTGATACTGCCGCCGGACTTCCAGGACCCCAGCTTGAACGGCCCCGTACACATCAGGCCGCCCCTGGCCGTCCCGTACGCGGCCCCCGCCTGTTCGGTGTACGCCTTCTTGCTCACGGCGCCGAACGACGTCGACAGCGCCTTGGGCAGCGTCTGGTCGAACTCCTTGGTCCGCAGCGTCACCTGGTGGGGACCGGTGGCCTTGATCGACGTCACGGCGGTGAGGTAGTTCCCGTACAGCGCCTGTGTCTTGGGGTCGCGCTGGCGCTCCAGGCTGAAGACGACATCCTCGGGCGTCATCGGTGAGCCGTCCCAGAACGTCACTCCCGGGCGGAGGTCGAGCACCAGGGTGCTGTCGTTGCTCCAGGTGACCTTCTCGGCGAGTCCCGGCCGTTCGGAGAAGTCCGCGTTCATCCGCGTCAGCGTGTCGCAGAGGTTCGCCCCGACCGTCTGCGGCGAGTAGTCACCCACCTTCGCCGGGTCCAGGGTCGTCGGCTCACCGTAGGGCAGGGCCCAGGTCACGCGGTCGACCTGCGCGGTGCCGGGCGCCGTGGTGGTGGTCAGGCGGTCGGACTCGGCGGTCTCGCCGTTTCCGTTCGACGAACTGGTGCAGGCGGTGGCGGCCAGCAGTCCCACGCTGGTGAACACCGTCAGCACCGTCTTCTTCGCAGCCATAACTGATGCTCCTTGCCGAGAGCAGTGAGGGAAGAGGGGGACGCCCGACGCCGGGAGGTGAGAAGGGAAAGGTGACCAGACGTCGTCGTAAACGAGTGTCATATAACGCTGTTGCATGTCACGCTTGCATCTGATGAGCTAACGCGTCAAGAGCAGGACGCGACCATCTCGGGCCCCACAGGTCGCCCCTCATTCACAGAAGCGGAGAACCGCCATGTCCTTCACTCCCGCCCTCGACTTCGTCTTCGAGATCCGTGCTGAAGTGTCCGAGACGCTGCACATCGGCAACGGTGACGGAGAGGTCACCGAGTTCACCCCCATCACCGGCGGCAGCGTGGACGGGCCCCGGCTGCGGGGGAAGGTCCTGTCCGGCGGTGGCGACTGGAGCAGCACCCGCGGGGAAGTGTGCGAGCTGGAGGCCCGCTATCTCCTCCAGGCGGAGGACGGCGCCGTGATCGACGTCGTCAACCGCGGCTACTACCGGCCGAAGGCCGACACCCCGGACCAGTTCGACGGCGATCTGCAGGTCTCCGAGGCCGGTCACTACTACCGCACCTCACCGGTCTTCCGCACTGACGCCGCCGCGCACCGCTGGCTCGCGGAGACAGTCTTCGTCGGGCTCGCCCGACCGGACGGCGACGATGCCGTCATCATCCGCATGTACGCACTCCGGTAGAGGTCCCGCCCGCTCGGGTGCGCGTGGCCCTGCCGGTACGACGGCAGGAAGTACAACAGCTGGGCCGCCCGGTCCCGGGGATCCGCGACCGAGCGGGCGGCCGCCACTGACGGCGGCCGCCCGGTCGGGAACTCGCTGTCGTAGCGATGTGGCATGGATCACGCAGAGCGCGGCGAGATCTTGGAATGCCTGACTCCGTACGGCTGCTGCACTCGTTACGGGCTTTTCATGCCCAGGGAGCGCCGGGCAACGAGGCACGGCACCACCCCGTCCCCGACCAGCCGCACCGTCGCGGCCGCACCCGCTCCGAAAGGTTCTCCTGCGCCATGCCACTGGCTCTCCTGGCCCTGGCTGTTGTCGCTTTCGGCATCGGCACCACCGAATTCGCCACGATGGGGCTGCTGCCCCAGATCGCTGACGGGGTCGACGTGTCCGTGCCGCAGGCCGGCAACGTCGTCTCCGCCTACGCGCTGGGTGTCGTCGTCGGAGCCCCGGTGCTGACCGGCCTCGGCGCGCGCATACCCCACAAGCGGCTGCTGCTCCTCCTGTCCGGGCTGTTCGTCATCGGCAACGTCGCGTCCGCACTCGCCCCCGACTTCGGCCTGCTCTTCGCCGCACGCTTCCTGGCCGGCCTGCCCCACGGAGCGCTCTTCGGCGTCGGCGCGGTCGTCGCCTCCCGCCTGGTCGCCCCCGACCGGGCCGCACGCGCGGTGTCGAGGATGTTCCTCGGGCTGACCATCGCCAACATCATCGGCGTCCCGGCCGGTACGGCCCTCGGACAGCAGCTGGGCTGGCGGTCCGCCTACATCGCGGTCGCCGTCATCGGCCTCGTCGCCCTCGCCGCACTGGCCGCCTTCATCCCCCACCAGCCCCGCGGGGACCAGGCGGGCATCCGGCACGAACTGCGCGCCATGGGCAACCGGCAGGTGTTCATCGGCCTGGCCACGGCGGTCGTGGGCTTCGGCGGCTTCTTCGCCGTCTACAGCTACCTGGTCCCCATGCTGACGAACCTGACGGGCTTCTCCGACTCCTCGACCACGCTCGTCCTCGCGCTCTACGGCGTCGGCATGACGCTCGGCACCCTGGCCGCAGGCCCGCTCACGGACCGCGCTCTGCGCCCGACGCTGTACGCGGGCCTCGCCCTGCTGTCCTCGGCTCTGGTGGTGTTCTACTTCACCGTGCACAGCACCGTGCCCGCCCTGATCACGATCACCTTCATCGGCGCGATGGGCGCCCTCATCACCACCCCCGTCCAGATCCTGCTGATGGCCAAGGCGAAGAACGCCCCGACCATGGCGGCAGCCTCCAACCACTCCGCCTTCAACCTGGCCAACGCGGGCGGCGCCTGGCTCGGCGGCCTCGCGATCTCCGCGGGCTGGGGCTGGGCCTCACCGGCCCTGGTCGGCGCGGCCCTGGGCGCGGCGGGGTTGGGGCTGGCGTTCATGGGGGGCCGCATGGACCGGGGTGACCGGCACTCCGAGGTGATCACATCGTCGGGCCAGCAGACCGAACAGGTCGCTGCCGCTCAGTCCCAGAGCGGATAGGACACGGTCTGCGCGACCCGCTCCGGCCGGCTGTCCGTGTAGACGAGCGTGATGCGGGAGTAGTGCGAGAGCTCGGGCCGCTTCTTCCAGGGCTCCGCTCGGTCGAGCCGTACGGTCACCGGGTAGGCGTGGAAACGGCCCGCCGCACAGTACGGCTTGCAGTCGTTGACCCAGTTCACGCCCTCGGCCCGCGCCGCGCCCGCGTCCCACCGGGACCAGCGCAGGGAGGCCAGGCGACTGTTTCCGTCACCGCAGGCGAGGATGAACTCGGTCGGGCGCACTTCGGGGCGCCAGAAGCAGTCGACGAGGACAGGACGATCTGTGGGCTGCTGAGCGATCCGGGCGGCGGGCTCCGGGGCCGACCGGCTTTCGGTCGGTATGCCCGCCGCGGTGGTGGAGGCGGCCAGCGCCAAGAGTGTGACCGTCGTGGTGAGTGCGCGCATGTGCATGGCCGTTCTCCGCTGCCGCTCGCTGCCGGATGTCCCGGTTCCGACGCTACGACCGGGGACCTGATGGCACCACTCGAACGGCGTAGCGAGCCCTTCCGTCACCGCGAAGCTCGACGCATTGGAAGACGGTCCGCGTAAGATCACCGCCCGAGGGAGTGGTGGCATGACCATGAGGAACGACCGGTGGTCCGTGGCGATCGCGGCGACCCTGCTGCTGACCGGCTGTGGCGGCGACGCGGAGAGCGGCAGCGGGCACGGCAAGGCGGTGGCGCTGACGAAGGAACAAGTACGCGAGGCGTTGCCGGATGCCGAGGCCATGACGGGGTGGAAGGAGTCCGCTCCGCCCACGGCCGTCGAGATGGACAACCTCTACCGCTCGCAGGCCTGCCCCATCAAGCACGACGCGGGCTGCGAGAACTCCCGCTTCTACGGCGCCTCGACCTTCCGGCGCGACGACAACGCCGCCACCGCCAGCTTTCTCATCGTCGCCTACGACAGCGAACAGGCCGCCCGTCAGGCGTACGACGTGCTCTGGGACGGTTACTACGGCAAGAGGGCGGGACTGAGGGCCGAGGCGTTCGGGATCGGCCCGATCGGTGACGAGCGCGACGCCCGATTCGGTTCCTCCGGCTACAACGGCGAGCCCGGCGCCGTGACCCAGACCCGGGCCGGCACGACGCTGCTGTGGACCGAGACGGCTTCCGCCAAGAAGGGCGGCATCGACGAGGAGCAGGTCCGGGACCTGGCCACGGTGCTCGCCACGAGGGCCCAACAGGTCCAGAACGGGGACGCGCCCTCCGCCACGCTCGACGGCTGACCGGCTGACCGGCTGACCGGCTGACCGGGGGCCGGGGGCCGGGGCCACCATTCCGGGCCCCCCGCTGCTGCAGATCAAGCGACTCGTCCGCCCGGGTGGCGGCGCTCGGACCGGTGCTGGTGGAGGCCTGCGCGGTCAAGGACGGCGACCGGGTGCTGGACGTCGCCGCCGGGTCCGGGAACGCCACGATCCCGGCCGCGTTGGCAGGCGGGGATCTGGTGGCCTCCGACCTCACGCCCGAGTTGCTGGCCGTGAGGCGGCAGGAGGCCGAGGCCCGCGGCGCCACGCTGAACTGGCAGGAGGCGGACGCCGAGGCGCTGCCCTTCGAGGACACCAGCTTCGACACGGTGATGTCCTGCGTCGGGGTCATGTTCGCCCCGCAAGGCCGCCATCTCCGGCATCCCATCGCCGACCGCCTGCCGGACGACCTCAATGCGCCACGCCTGCCCGGGGATGGCAGGTTCTCCCCCTTGATGATCTGCGTCACCGCGTCATGCTGGCACGCCGCCCCGGTCAGGTCCACGGGCGGGTGAGACTAACCCAACAACCGGCGCCAGCGGTCCGCCAAGGTTTCCCGAGTACGCAGGTATGTCTGCTCGTGCACCAGCTCGGCAAGGGTGATACGGCACAGGATCCGCTTGTCGTCTTTTCCCGTGACCTCGACAAGCCACGAGCCGTCGACGGCTCGGAACACCTTGCGCGCGGGTGTGTCTTCCGGCCCCACGCTGACCTCTTTGGGGACGTACTCCATGGCGATCGTGCGCGCGAGTTCGTCGGCCGCCGCACGACCTCCTTCTGGGACAGGGCGCGTTGCCACGAGCTGCCAGCGGTGGTCCTCGTAAGCGGGGCAGGTCTCGGCCTCCACAAGGACGACCCACTTACCTTCCTTCTGCGGAACCACGTCATTGATCACGACCGCAAGGTAGTACCTGTTGCCTTCGCGGGTGAAGGCCCGCAAGGGGAGCCGAAATGGGGTGGCCCTGACGCTGTGAGCACACCGCTGTCGCCCGTCGGCGGAGCTCCGTGTACGGCGGGCTGCCCCGGGCTGTGGGTCGGTGATGGTGTCGCGAGACATTCCTTGACGAGAATATTCATGGTGAGGAATGCTTCTAGGCATGGACGCACTGCTCACCGCTTTGGCCGACCCTGCCCGCTGGAGGCTGGTGAAACTGCTGGCCGAGCGGCCCCGCTCGGTCGGTGTTCTTGCCCAGCTCGCCGAGGCGCGCCAGCCGCAGACGACCAAGCACCTGCAGACTCTTGAACGTGCTGGCATCGTGACCTCGCAGCGCACCGGCCAGCGCCGTATCTACGCGCTCCAGCCAGCCCCCTTGCGGGACCTGGCTGCTGTGCTGAACGGGCTCGCCGACACCGCGGACCGGGACGGTGGCTCACGCGCGACCTACGACCGCTACGGAATGAGTCTCCGCGCGGAGCGGTCCGCCGCGGAAGAGTCAGGCTGGGCCGACGGCCGCTCGTTCAGGTTCCACCGGTCGCTGGCGGGGCGCCCGGAACTGGCCTGGCGATATCTCACCGAGGCACCCCTGCTCGTCCGCTGGTGGACGCCGGAGGACCTGCGCGTCTCCGAGCTCGTCTTCGAGGCGCGACCGGGCGGCCGGATCGTCCAGGAGTACCGCGACGCCGAGGACACCGACGGCTCCGACCAGGTCGTCGGTCGCGCCGAGGGAGTCGTCGAGGACGTATGCCCTGGTGAACGCCTCAGTTACCGACTCTCTCCCGTGCTGCCCGACGGAGGCATCGCGTTCACCGCCCACGTCGACCTTGGCCTGCAGCCCACCGCTACCGGCACGGACCTCGACGTCCAGTGGCGGATCACTGACAGCACGGTCGACTCCGCCGACTTCATCGCAGGCATCGAGATCGGCTTCGGCCAGAGCCTCGACAAGCTCGTGGCGGCCCTCGCCGCAGACCCCCACCACCCCACCGACAGCACCGATACAAGGAGCGCGAAATGACCAACTCGACCGGCCGCAGAGTGACCGCGAACCTGGCTCTCAGCCTCGATGGCCGTTACAACGGTCCAGGCGGAGCCAGCGATTTCGGTGCCTTCATCCCGTACGTGACCACCGAGGTCGCGCGAAACCATCTCACTCGCATCTGGGAGAACGCGACGACGGCGCTTCTCGGCAGGATCAACGCCGAGGGCTTCCTGGGCTACTGGCCGTCGGTCGCCGCTGACGAGAACGCCGATCCGCGCGATCGTGGATATGCGAAGTGGTTGGTCGACACGGAAAAGGTGGTCCTCTCCACCACGCTGGCCGAGGCGCCGTGGGACCACAGCCGCGTGGTGAACGCTCCTGCTGCGCATGTCGTCGCCGACCTCAGGGCCACCGGCGAGGGCGACATCCTCGTCAACAGCAGCGCCAGCGTCATCAAGGCGCTTCTTTCCGCAGATCTGCTGGACCGGCTGTATCTCCTGATCTTGCCCGAGATCCTCGGGGGCGGGCAAAGGCTGTTCGACGACGGCCTGCCAAGCTCGAAATGGAAGCTCACCTATCAGGAGACCGGTGATCTGGGCGAGATCGCGATGGTCTACGACCGGGTGCGTTGATCCGGCCGGTCAGCTTGCTCCGCAGCCGAGAAGGACCCTCACCTCCCTGTACCCGGCTGACCACTCCCGTTCCTGTGGTGGTCTCGGCGGTGCGTTGGACGGCCGTTGCCGTGTGGCTGCTCGTGTGCAAGGCCGCCAGGCCACCCCTCGCCGGCGCGGGCACCCGTTGGCGGGACGGCCTGTTCAAGACCGTCCCTCTCTGCGTCGGCCGCTCGGGTTAGAGCTGGAATTCCGTGGGGGAGAGCCCAAGGGTCGTGCACGCTTCGCGGAGGATCATCTGCTCGGCTTGGGAGAAGTGGCCGTCGGCGCCGGCGATGACCATGCCGGTCTGGATGACCGCCCGGGCCTCAGTGGGCTTCTTGGCGGCCTTGGCGATGTCCTGCAGCGCCTCGGCCTTGCCCTGCGCGAAGTTCCGGGTGAGCTGATCGACGTGCTTGTGGAAGCGCTGGCGCAGCTGCTCGGGGGGAAAGTTCTGGAGCACCTCGTTGTTGAGGATCATGGACTCCATCTGCTGGATCTCGTTCGCGTCGACGTGCCCGTCGGCCGCGGCGACCAGCGCGCACATCGCCATGCTCGCGTCCCGGTAGGCACCGCTCTTCAGCTCGGTCTTGATCGAGCTGAGCTGGGTCTTCAGCAGACCCGTCAGCTGCGCGCGGGAGCCACCGCGCGAGCCTCCTTGCGGGGCACCGCCGTGCGAGCCGGCGTGCGGGGCACCGGCCTGCCTGCCCTGTGCCTGCTGCTGCAAGGTCTTGGCCTGGTCCTTGAGCCGGTCGAACAGTGCCATCGATTGTCACCTCGGTGCTCGAGCTGTGTGATCTTTTCCCGTGAACGCCCCGCCGCCGGAAAAGGTTCCACCGTCGGCGGGGCGGGTGACCGACCGTATACGCGGCCGCCCGGCCCTCCGCTGTCGCACTCACCGGGCTGCTCTCACCATCGGCCTCCTGGGCGCCGATCTGGAGGACTGCTCCTGTGCATCACGACCCGCGACATGGCGCCGAGCTGCCCGTGATCCCCATTCACCGGCTCGTTCCGGAGGCGTCGCCGAACAGAAGCGCAGGGCAACGCCTCTCCGGCGCCTGCCAGGGCTGGCGCCGATTTCGCTGGTCAGGGGTTTTCGGGGTGCTGGCCGGGGCGTTGGTCGTATCCGGCGAGGGGGGTGGGGGAGAGGTCGGTGGGTTCTTCGTCGGGTTCGAGCAGGGTGTCGGCGGCGCCGACGATGAGGGGGTCGGGTTTGCCTACGGCGGTGTGGTCTTTGGCGGGGTAGTCGCAGCGGTAGAGCAGGCTGCGCATGGCTTCGAGGCGGCCGCGGCGTTTGTCGTTGCTTTTGACCACGGTCCAGGGGGCGTGGGGTGTGTCGGTGGCTCGGAACATGTCGACTTTGGCTCTGGTGTAGTCGTCCCAGCGGTCGAGCGAGGCGAGGTCGGTGGGCGAGAGTTTCCAGCGGCGTACCGGGTCTACCTGCCGGATGGCGAAACGGGTGCGCTGTTCGGATTGGGAGACGGAGAACCAGAATTTTGCGAGCAGGATGCCGTCTTTGGTCAGCATTTCCTCGAAGAGGGGGGCCTGTTCCAAAAAGGTGCGGTATTCGGCCTCTGTGCAAAAGCCCATGACGCGCTCGACGCCGGCCCGATTGTACCAGGAGCGGTCGAAGAAGACGATCTCACCACGGGAGGGCAGGTGGGTCACATAGCGCTGGAAGTACCACTGGCCCTGTTCCCGTTCGGTCGGCTTCTCCAGCGCCACGACGCGGGCGCCTCGCGGGTTGAGCCGCTCGGTGAATCGTTGGATCGTGCCGCCCTTGCCGGCTGCGTCACGGCCCTCGCACAGCACGACGACCCGTTGGCCGGTCTCCTTCACCCAGCGCTGCAGCTTCAATAGCTCGATCTGCAGGACCCGCTTGGTCCGCTCGTACTCGGACCGCTTCAGCTTGTGGTCGTAGGGATAGTTCTCCCGCCAGGTGTCCAGAGGACTTCCGTCGGCTTCGAGGAGGATCGGCTTCTCCGGCCGCCGTTCGTCGACGCTGAGGCCGTCGAGCAGGTCCTCTTCGGCTGTCGTCGCGTCGTCCTCATGCGAACGGGCCGCGTCGTCGTTCTCTGGCATGACATATCTCCCGGTTGTTCCTGGGTGCCGACGCGGACGGTGTGCGCCCGACGCGTCGGCGAGTGTGGCTGGAGGACGGCCGCCGCGGCGGCCGGGGCTCACAAGGCATTACGGAAGAGGGCGGCGGGTCCCGGGGCCAGCGGAACTGCTGCGGCCGACCGCGCGGGAGCCGGAGCTGAAGGGCGTACTTCGCAGCCTCTCCAGTGTGCCGGGCGCCTGCGGCCGGGCGTGCCAGCCGGGGCCATGGCTGCGGTTCGCGCCGCTGTGCGGATGCGGAGACACAAGGGGGCAGGAAGGCCGGTACGGCCAGGACGGCACAGGCGGCAATGACCATGACGGACTCCCGGACCTCGCTGAGACGTCGTAGGACTGCGATCTGCTGGACCGCGTGCCCTTTCTGCCCGGGATCACGCCAGCTAGGCGGTGTTGTGGAAGCGGCCGGATGCGCCTGCTTCGCGTCGCAGATGATCTCGGTGTGGGGTGAGGGGATCCTGAGCGGGACCGCATCCGGCCGTCGCCCTGCCGCCGGTCTACACCGCCCCCCTCGGAGGCCCAGGAGCAGGTGCCAGTGACACCCGGGCTCCAGGAGATCGCGGCGGGGAAGCGCAGCGCCTTCTCGTGGACTGGGGCGCCGGCGATCCACGCTCTCGCGGTCGCGGGATATACCCAGCTCAGCCAGCTCAGCCAGCTCGCCAGCGCGTCGACGCCACGGCGCGGTTGTACCCAGGTGGCGCGATCGGCAACGAGCGCGGCCTCTGTCGCGGGTTGTGTCACTACACTGCCGCGTGGCATCGCAGGACGCCCACAGCAAGTGAGCGAGAAGAACGGGGAGTCGCATGGCTACGGGGGCATGGGGGCCGGGTCACGGCCCCGGTCAAGCTGACGGCAACGGACCAGGAGGCATGGGCGGTTCGGGTGCTCCCTACGGATCACCGCAGGGCGGCCCGTATGGTCCACCACCACCGAATCCGGGCCCGTACCCGAACCAGCCTCCCTATCCCTACGATCCCCAGTTCGCGAGGCCCGCCGTCCGGCGTTCCCGCGGCTGCCTGTCGTACCTCTCACTCTTCGGGCTGGTCTCCGCGATCCTGCGCTCCGCGCACCGCGTCGCCACCAGGCTCTTCGCACAGGAAGGCGAAGGCCGGATCGTGGACCGGGTCGTGGACCGGGTCCAACTGGCCCGCACGGTGCTCGGTGCTGCCGCCACCATCGCCCTGGTCCTCGCCTACAACGCGGACCGCGACCGCTGGGAGGACGCGGCCTGGGGCGGCGTCGCCAACCTCATCGTCGCGCCATTCGTGCTGCTCATCGCCGGGCCTTTGGTCATCCTCGGATTCATCTACTACGCGCCCCCGCACCAGCGACCGCATCTGCGCTCCCGGCTGCGCGCACCGCTCAAGGCGGTCGGGTGGTACGTGCTGACGCTGGCCGTGATCGGCGGAGTCCTTGTTCTCGCGCCCCAGATCGATGCCCACGACGGGAGGAGCCTGTGGGAATACGCATGGGCTGTCGCCGCGCTCATCGTCATCCTGTGGGGTCTCCCCTTCTTCTTCCTGGCGTCGCTGTACTCGGCCCGCAGTACCTTCAACAGCGCCCAGGTACACCCCATGCTGCCGCCCATCCTCACCCTGGCGCTGGTGTGGGTGTTCGCGGCCTTCAACCTCATCGACACCGGCATGCCGGGAGGCCCGCCCGTCGTCCAGTTCTCCTCCATGCTGGGGGGACCGCTGTCGGTGACGGCCGTCGCACTGTGGGAACTGCGGCGGATGAGGACCCGTTACGGCGTCACCCTGCGCGTCTGATCAGCCCTACGCATGGACCGAGACCGCGGACGAGATCGTCGCAGTTGCCGTCCGACTTCAGCACGGGCTGACCCGGCCGCGGCCGCCGGCGCACCCCCCAGCACGCCGGCGAATCGGCGCTCGCCGTATGAGCGCCGACCCGTTCCCCCACCCGGTCAGCAGACCGGGACTCCGGGCACCTGGTTGTCCGGCACGCTGAGGTAGATGTTGGTCATGTAGCCCCCGTACTGCGGCAGTTGGGCCCACCAGTCGTTGACGTAGGGCGGTTGGCTGACCTGCTGGCCGCGCTTCTGGCAGCCGACCAGGACCTCGACTCCGGCGGGCAGGGTGGTGATGGCCCCGGAGTCGGTCGTCGCCTGGGTACGGACCCGGACCCCGCTGCCCCAGGTGCCGATCCACGTACCGGCGGGGCGGGAGGCGCCGGGGACGTTCAGCGAACGGGTCAGCCGGCCGATGTCCGTGTAGGCCTTGCCGTAGGACGTTCCGCCGGCGTGCAGGGTGAAGACCGCCACGATGGAACGGTCACCCGCGCCCACCACACCCGTCGAGTGCAGTGCCGGACGGGAGAGGTCCACGGCGTCGGCGCCCGCCGGCGTCGGGGCGGCGGACGTTCCCGTCGGTTCCCCAGCGGCCTCATCGGCTGCAGCGGCCTTTGCGGCCGCCGACGTCGGTGCCGTACAGCCGCCCGAACTGAAGCCCGACCAGCCCTGCTTGACGGCCCAGGGGCGGTTGAAGGAGCCAGCGATGCCGAAGTGCTGGTCGTAGCCGTCGGTGGCGCAGCGGGTGGACTGCCGCAGGTTGCCGAGGAGGTAGTCGCGTGTCGCCGCCGGGGCGGAGTCCAGCAGATGGCGGTATATCTTCACGGTGTCTCGGGCCGAGAGAGCCGTGTAGCCCCAGAAGCCGGGGTGGGTCGACGGCGGGCGGGCGGTGTCCGTCAGGCCGAGCCGGGTGACCATCCGGTCGATGATCGCCCCGGAGCCGTTGTTCGACCAGAACGTGCTCGCGGCGGTGTCGTCGCTGCCGCGCAGCATGGTGTCGATCCGAGCCCGGTCGGTGGCCGTCAGGGCGTCGGGGCTGCGGTTCCAGAGCACGTCCAGGGCGATCAGCAGCTTCACCACCGACGCGGACCTGAACTGCGCGGAGGTGTTCAGCTGTTCGGTGAAGGTGCCGGTCTGGCGGTCGAAGACGGCGACGCCCGCCGTCACCCCGGCCGGCACGTCGGCTTGCACCGCCGCGGGGCGCGGCGAGGGGGACTCGGTGGACGCGACGGAGACGGTGGTCGCGGTGGTGCACAGGAGCGCGGCGAAGGCGGCGGTCAGCACGCCCGCCCGCGCCGCGCCCCGTGCGCTGCTCAAGGTGATCATGGTTGTCCTCAGGATCGGTGGAGAGGGGGGTGGTGGAGATGGAGATGGAGGCGGAGCCGGATGTGCGTCGCTCACACCACACGTAGGACGGGGGCACGTCCCGTGCCGTATGAGAGCCCAGATGGTGGATGAGAGCCCGAAACGCCGGATGCCCCGGGACCTGTCGTGGTCCCGGGGCATCCGGTCGGCGCGGGTCGTCGCTCAGCAGTTCGGCAGACCCGAATCCCGCTCGTCGTTGCCGCCTCCGACGAGGAAGATCTCACTCATGTACGAGGACGGGGCCATGCCCACCGCCGGGGTCTTCACCCACCAGGTGTGCCAGTAGTCGCCGTAGGTCGCACGGCCGCCCTTGACCTGGCACAGCACCATGAGGAAGCCGTCGTCGGGCGACGTGGCGGTGACCGGGGCCTGCGGATCGGGGGCGGAACGCAGGTTGATGTTCGAGCCCCAGATCGGGCACCGGAACCAGCCCTTGTAGTTCGGGTCAGGGGTGCAGGGCGCCGAGTCGGCGGCCTGCGCGGACGAGGTCAGGGCGGGGGAGAGGAGCAGCCCGGCGGCCAGCGCGACCGCTGCGGCCCCCTTTGTACCGGCGCGGAAGCGGCTCAAGGTGGCGGTCAGCACTGGTTCACTCCCGGCAGCCAGGCGTCGGGGTGGTCGATGTAGATGTTGGTGATGTAGCCGCCGAGTGCCGGGATGTAGGACCAGGCGTCGTTGGTGTAGCCCTCGGCGGTGACCGAGTCGCCGCGGGTCTGGCACTGCACGTAGACCGCGGTCGGGCCGGTCAGCGTGCGCACGACCCCCGCGTTCAGCCGCGGCTCCGTCCGGACGCGGACCGAGGTGCCCCAGGTGGTGAAGTTGGTGCTGGGCGTTCCGGCGCCCGGGGTGCACGGCAGGCTCACACCGCGCGCGGCCAGGTAGGGACCGGGGTCCATGCCCCGGGTGCTGGCCGTGGAGGCGTGCGCCTCGAAGTGCAGGTGGGGCCCGGTGGACTGGCCCTCGGAGCCCATGCGGGCGATCAGCTGGCCGCTGCTCACCCGCTGGTTCACGAAGACCAGACGCTCGTACATGTGGCCGTACTCGGTGACGGTGCCGTCGTCGTGCTTGATGCGGATCCACTGGCCGTAGCCGCTGGCGGTGCCGGAGACGATGACGGTGCCGGCCCCGGTGGAGTAGATCGGCGTGCCGCGGTTGTTGGCGATGTCGACGCCGTCGTGGCCGGAGTGGTACCACTGGGTCACGGTGCCGGCGGTCGGGCAGGAACCGGCGGCCGCGGCTGCGGCGACCGGGGCGGCGTCGGCCGTGCCGGCCGCGAGCGGGACCAGCCCGGCCGCGGCGACGGTGGCGATGAACAGGCCGATGGACTTGCTGCGCTTGAGTGTGCGCATGACGGAGTCTCCTCTGTGAGGGATGTCGGGTGCGAGATGTCGGATGCGAGGTGTCAGGTGTGTGCGGGATGTGGCGCGCCGGCCCTGTGGATCAGCAGGTGGGGACCCCGGGCAGCCAGGCCGCCGGGTCGTTGATGTAGATGTTCGAGATCCAGGCCTTGTACTTCGGCAGGTAGGACCAGGCGTCGTTGGTGTAGCCCTCGGCGGTGATCGACTCGCCGTGTGTCTGGCAGAGCACGTCCACGGCCGTGGGGCCGGGCAGCCGACCCACGGGAGGCTGCCGGGTGCTGGGATCAGGACGCAGGCTCACATCGGTGCCCCAGGTCATGAACCGCTTGGTGCCCGCGGGCGGCTGCTCGCCGCCGACGATCCGCATAGCCCCCGCGTACTGGGAGTTGAGCCGTACGTCACTGACCATCACCAGCGTCCCGGACTCCCGGGCCTCAACCATCTTGCCGTTGCCGAGGTAGATGGCGATGTGGTGGACGCTGCCGAGGTTGGCCGGGTCCGACCCCCACAGCAGCAGGTCGCCCGGCTGCAGCGGAGCGATCCCCTGGGCGCGGGAGAACCGGGCGGTGGCACCGCTCCACTTGGCCTGGTTCCACGTCCCCTCGGGCAGGGCGATGCCCGCTCCCTGCCACGCCGCGTACTGCACCAGGTGCGAGCAGTCGAAGCCCTTCACCTGGCTGTCGTGGGCGCCGGGACCGCCGCCGGGGTAGTCCTGACCGTACGTCGGCCCGTGGACGGAGCCACCGCCCCACGAGTACGGCACCCCGATCTGTGAGCACGCGGCGTTGACGATCGCCTGTGCCTGGGCGGACGCGTCCACCAGGGGACGGCAGTCGGCGGCGGCCACGGCCGTCGAGGAGACCGGCGACGAGGCGGCCATCGCCGTACCGGTACAGGTCAGTGCGGTGGCGAGCAGCAGTCCTCCCGCGGTCGCGAGAGTGCGGTTGGTACGGCGCATGGGTTCCCCCTGGTGTGGTCGGTGCGATGTACGTGGGTGCTGTACGGGTCGGCGGCGTCCGGCAGTTGGTCGGACTGCCCTCGTGCTGCCGTCGTGGAGGAGGCGGCTGGTGCGGCGGTCGGTTCCTGTGTGTCCAACGCGTCCTATGTGTCCAAGAGGTCCTATGTGTCCAGCGCGGCGCGGATCTTGGCCAGCCCGCGCATACGGTTGCGCTGGACCGTGCCGCGGTGGGCGCCGAGCCGTTCCCCCGCCATGTCGTGGGTCAGGCCCTCGATGTCGACCAGGATCACGGCCGCCGCCTCCTTGGGAGACAGCCCGCGCAGCAGCGCGGCCGTCACCGCCTCGGCCTCCCGGCTCGCGAAGCCGCCGTCCCAGCCGTGTTCCGGCAGCCGGTCGGTGCAGCGCTCCTGACGCGAGGGGTGCCGCCACAGGTCGCGCAGCAGGTTCAGCGCCGCCGCGCAGGTGTAGGCGTACGGCTGCTGTTGACGCGTCAGGGTGTGGGCACGTGCGCGGCGGGAGAGTCTCAGGTAGGTCTCCTGGAGCAGGTCGTCGGCGTCGTGCGGGTTGCCGGTCAGGGCCAGCAGTCTGCGCCGCAGCCTCGGCATCACGGCGGTGAACGCCTCGTCGAACTCGGCGGCGGTCATGTGGCTGGCGAAGGCCGCCGTGTTCGTGCCCCTGTTCGTGCTCGGCGTCGTAGTGTCGGACGTCTTGGACGACGTGGACAGCGTCGTCGCGATGCAGGTGTTCTCCACGGTGTATCCCCCGGGTCCGGCTGTCTCAGACTGTGGTTGGGCTCAGGGAGGCGGGACCGTACTTGGCCGTCGGCGCTTCCGTCAGGAGCGCCCAGTACCGGTCCCCGTACGACCAGTGCCACCACTCGGTGGGGTAGTTGACGAACCCCGCCGCCGTCATGGCCCGGCCCATCGCCGCCCGGTTGGCGCGGGCGTCGGCGTCGATGTTGAGCGCGGCGGTGCGGCAGCCGCCCTCGCTCTCCTCGGGGGTGGCGTTGACCTCGGTGCCGAGAGGCAGTTCGGCACCGTCGTCCGTGCACAGCGTCAGGTCCACCGCGCCGCCGCTGACGTGCGGTGCGACCTCCGGGGGCGAGATGTACGCGCTCGCCAGGTCGCGGATCCGGTCCGCTCCGGCGTCCGGATGCGCCGCGCGCAGCGTCGCCGCGTACTCCTCGAAGTAGCGGCGCTGCAGGGCGGGCGGCCGGAAGCCCTCCACCATCAGCAGGCGGATGCCCGGGGGCAGCGCGTCCTGGGCGAGCAGGAGCCGGCGCAGTACGTCGGCCCTGAGATGGGCGTACGAGCCGTCGTCGTCCGTCTTCCGCGTGTCGACCCGCAGTGCGGCGAACTCCCGGGCGTCGACCAGGGGTTCACCGTTCTCGGTGACACGCGTGGCGGAGACCCGGGGGTCCGAGAGCAGGATGATGTCCGTCACGCTCACAGCGTTGAGCCGGGCGATGCAGGATCGATGCAGATCCTCTGCAGAGCGCATGCAGCGCGCGGAACGGGCGACTTGCACCGGGAGCATGCGGTGCCCGGAGCGGTCCACCCGCACCGGGGTGCATGCGGTGCCCGGAACGGTCCACCCGCACCGGGGTGCATGTGGCGCCCGGAACGGGCCGCTCCGCACCGGCAGACCCGACGGGTTCCGGCCACCCCGTACGCCACATCGGTCAACCCTGAAACCGGCACTCCGGTTTCCGGCGTGAGGGTCCCTGGGGGCCGATAAGTTGTCCCTGACTGCGGAAACGTGAAATCGGGGGACACGGTGGACGTCTGCCTTCTGGGTCCGGTCGAGGTGGTGAGCGGGGGACACCGGATCGCGCTGAACGGCGCCAAACCGACCGCGATTTTCGCGGCTCTCGTCGTGCATCTCGGTGAAGTGCTCTCCGTCGAGCGGCTGGTCGATCTGGTCTGGGAGGAGGAACCACCCGCCACCGCACGGGCCCTCGTCGCCTCACACGTCTCCGGACTGCGCCGGTCCCTGGCCGGTACGGAGGGCGCGGAGGCCATCCGTACCCGCTCCCCGGGCTACGTCGCCGAGTTCCCGCCCTCCGCCGTCGACGCCCGGTGTTTCGAGGAGGCGTTCGCGGCCGGCCGGAGGGCGGCCACCGAGGGGCGGGCCGAGGAGGCTGTCGAGATCCTGCAGGCGGCGTCGCGCCTGTGGCGAGGCCGGGACGCCCTGGAAGGGCTCGGCCAGTCCTTCGCCCGTGTCGAGGCCATGCGCCTGAAGGAACTCCGGCTGGAGGCCGCGGAGTTCCGCTTCTCCGCCGAACTCGACCTGGACCGGCGTACGGATCTCATCTCCGAACTCGTCGCCCACGTCGCCGCCCACCCCCTCCGGGAACGCCCGCGCGGCCAGCTGATGACCGCCCTCTTCCGCGCCGGCCGGATGCCCGACGCGCTGCGCTGCTACGACGAGGGCCGCCGCCTGCTCCGTACCGAACTGGGCGTGGACCCCGGCCCGGAACTGCGCGCGCTGCACCAGGCCCTGCTCCGCGCCGACACGACGGTGCTGGGAGCACCGGCTGCCCGCAGAGCCGCGCCCGCCGGGAAGAGACCCGCCCCCGCCCCAGCGGTGGCTCCCCCGCGCACGCACGAGGACACACCGGCGACCCACCGTTCCGAGCGGTCCCACGACCACACCCGTCATCCGGCGCCCAACCAACTCCCGCCCGACGTGGCCGACTTCATAGGCCGCACCGAACAGACCGCCTGGGCGACCGCCCTTCTGGAAGAGGTCCGCAACCCGCAGCGCACCGCACCGCCCATCGGGGTGATCTCCGGCCGGTCGGGCACCGGCAAGACCGCCCTGGCCGTCCACGTGGGCCACCGCACCGCCGCGCTCTTCCCCGACGGACAGCTCTTCGTGGACCTGCGTGCCTCGGACTCCGAGCCGGTACGGACCGCGGACGCCCTGACCCGACTGCTGCGCGCCCTCGGGGTGGACCCGGAGAGCCCGGCGCGCGACGAGGAGGACCTCCTCGGGCTGTACCGCACGCACATCGCGAGCCGCCGGGTCCTGCTCATCCTCGACAACGCCGTCAGCGAGTCACTGCTGCGCCCGCTGCTCCCGCCGGGCGGCGGCTCGGCCGTCCTGATCACCGCCCGCCGCCGCCTCATGGCACTGGAGGGCGCCGCCCACCTCGATCTGGGGGTCCCGTCCGAGACGGAGGCACTGGACCTGCTGGCCCGCGTCGCCGGCCCGGCCCGGCCCGCCCTGGAGCCCGAACGTGCCACGGAGATCGTCGCGCTGTGCGGTCGGCTTCCGCTCGCCGTCCGGATCGCCGGTGCCCGTCTCGCCGCGCGCCCCCACTGGACACCGGCGCGGCTCGCGTCACGCCTGAAGGACGAGCGCCGCCGGCTGGACGAACTGCAGGCCGGCGACCTGGAAGTGCGTGCGAGCCTCGGACTGGGCTACGCGGACCTGGACAAGCAGGAGCAGCGCGCCCTGCGCCGGCTGGCCCTGATGGATCTGCCCGACTTCGCCGCGTGGGTCGCCGGGCCACTCCTGGACGTGAGCGAGGACGACGCGGAGGACGCGGTCGAACAACTCGTGGACTGCCACTTCGTGGAGGTCGTGGCCACCGACGAGACGGGCAGAACGCGCTACCGCATCCACGACCTGGCGCGCGAGTACGCCCGGGAGCGCTGTCTGGCCGACGAGTCCAGGGAGGAACGGGAGACGGCGGTCCGCAGACTGGTCGCCCGCTGGCTGGACATGGCCCGCGTCGCGGCGGCCCACGGACCGGGCGGCGCGTCCCGGCTCCTCTCGGTCACCACGACGGCCGCGCTGGCACGGGGCGGGGGCGCGCAGGCGTGGGAGGTGGAGGGGGCGGCGCACGGGGTGGAAGCGGCGGCGCGCGGCGTGGAGGGCTCGGCGGAGGTCGCGGGCGGATCGGACCGGACCGCGGGCTGGGCCGCGCGCGTCTCGGACGGGTCGTCGGCCCTACCGACGCACACGCTGGCCCACCTGACGGACGAGCCGGCCGCGTGGTTCGCCGCTGAGCAGCCGTGTCTGCTGGCCGCCGTCATCCACTGCGCGGACCACGGCATGTTCGACGCCGCCCGCGAACTCGCCGCCACCCTCATGGCCGCTTCCGTGGCCCTCTACAACCAGTTCGACGCATGGTCCCGTTCCCACGACGTGGCCCTGGCGGCGGTACGGCGTGGCGGGGACGTCGAGGGCGAGGCCTGGCTGCTGAACGGCTTCGGCCAACTCCGCCTGGAGCAGGACCGATTCGACGAGGCGCACACGTTCTTCACCCTGGCGCTGCGGCTGTTCGAGGAGCGATCCGTACGCATCGGCTGCGCGGACGCGCGCGCCGGAATGGGTGCGGCCCGCCGCGAACAGGCCCGTTTCGACGAGGCCTTGCCCCTGCTGACCTCGGCGCTCGAACAGTACCGGGAGCCGGAAGACACCTCGTCCATGGCCCATGTGCTGTACGGCATCGGCTACGTCCACCGTGAACAGGGCCGCGACGACCAGGCGTGGGAGGCCCTCTCCCGCGCCCACCAGCTCTACGTCACCGCCTGGGACCGGCACGGCGAGGCGCTCGCGCTGCGCTCACTGGGCCTGTGTCACCGGGCGCGGGGTGACCTGGCGGCTGCCGAGACCCTCCTGCGGCAGTCCCTCGCCATCTTCGAGGAGACGGACGACGCCTACGGCATCATGTACGCGAGCCAGTCCCTGGCCAAGGTCGAGTTCCGGCAGGGCCGGATGACCGAGGCCCGGCAGCGGCTCGACCGGTGCCTGGAGATCACCCGCGAGCGTCAGGACATGTTCGGCGAGGCCCTCGTCCTGCGCACCATCGGCGAGTGGCACCTCGCCGCGTCCGACTGGGAGACGGCGACCGAGACCCTGCGACAGGCCCTCGTCCTGTGGGACCAGCTGCAACTGCCGCTGTGGCGCGCCCGCACCCTGCGGGACCTGTCCCGCGCCGCACTGGCCCAGGGCGAGACCGAAACGGGACGCGAGTTCGAGCAGGAGGCGTACGAAATCTTCCACCGGCTCGGCACCCGCGAAGCGCTGGAGCCACGGAGCGGTGCGGGGGACTGAGGCAGCCGCCGTACTCATACGAGAGGCGACCACCCCCCGTCGCTGGTGTGTACGGCGCGGCACCCGCCGCCCGCGACCACTGCCCCTGTTGTTGCGAGGGTGTCGCGGTCTTCAGGCCGGGGGAATCGCACTTCTGGACTGCTCTGGCCTCAACCGTGGGCATGGATGTGCCCTGCCTGCCCGCGCCCATGGCTGGCGGCATTCAGTCCGGGCGCTTTTGCTGTGCGATGCAGTCCTTGAACAGCTGGAGCGGCGCGCCGCCGCATGAGTCGGCGAAGTAGAAGGGCGACGAGAACCGGCGTGCATGATCGCCCGGTTGGCCCTACCGGTGAACTCCGCGCGCAGGCAGCGGGAGGGCACGCCGTTGAGGCTGTTGACCAGGCTGGCGAGTGCGACTTACGTCGGGTAGTGCGCGAGCAGGTGGACGTGGTCGAATTTGCCGTTGAACTCCTTGAACACTTCTCATCTTGAGCGCCAGGCGATCTCGATGGCGTGAACGGCAGCGACCGTGCGCCCGATGCGGTTGGTGCTGCACCGGGCCTTGCGGAGGGTCTGCCATTGCTTGAGGCGGGCGAAGGCGCGTTCGTCTGGTGCTCGCAGCCGGGCATGGTCCTGGTTGTACTGGTGGTAGTGCTCGGGAAGTTTGTGGTGGCGGTAGTAGGGAGGTGCGGACGGTGGTGCCGGCGCCCTGGTAGGCGCGGTCGGCCAGGACGAGGAGCTGACGGGACAGGCAGGGGTGGATCACACCGTGTGCGCGGGCTGCGGTCAGGTCGTGCGTGCGGCCGGGCAACGCTCGCGAGATCCACCGGGGGTGTTCCGTCCGGGGCGGTCACGACCTGCACGTTCATCCCGTGGCGGCGGTGGTTCATTGAGTAGTACGGCTCGTCCGCCGCGATAGGTCGGTGGCGATCAGGGTGCCGTCAAGGATGACGAAGCCCTCCGGCGGCGGCTTCGCGCAGGGCCTCGTGCAGGTCGGGGCGCGTTCGGCGAGGAGGTCGACCGTCTCGCTCACGTACCGGCCGGCGGTGGCGGTTAAGACGCCGAACCCCGCGGCGACCTGGGCCAGAGTCTCGTTCTTGCGCAGGTGAACCAGGACCAGCAGAGCCTGCCGGAAGCAGCCCAGCCTGCGCCAGCGGGAGTTCAGCTCACACTCGGGCGTAGATGAGCCAGGAAACGTGCTCAACGACGTCGTGAGGGACGTCGAGCATGGCACGATACGGGACCAACAGGGTTCCTGTGTCGAGACGTTGGCGAGTGTGATCACCAGCCGCAACGATCAGGAGCCCTGCCGCGTCACGGGACCCGGCCACCGGCCGTCATCACCCTCGAACCACAGGATGAGAAGCGGTCCTTGAGCTCTGCGTTGAAGTCCTTGCGCACTTTGTGTATGACTTCTTCGCAGCGCGTCAAGCATTCCTCGTTCATGACTCCGCGCCGATAGAGTGATTGTTGTGCAGCTTCGGTACAGCTTCCGCTTGTACCCCAGTGCCGGTCAGCGCACGGCGTTGGCGCAGGCGTTCGGGTGTGCGCGAGTCGTCTTCAACGACGCGTTGCGCGTCCGCGAGGAGGCCCGCGCGACGGGGCTGGGGTTCGTCACCTTGGCACAGCTGTCCAAGAACCTGACGGCCTCGAAGAGGACGCCGGAGCGGGTCTGGCTGGGCGAGGTGTCCTCAGTAGTCCTCCAGCAATCCCTGAGGGACCTGGAGACCGCGTACCGGAACTTCTTCGACGGCCTCAAGGGCAAACGCCCGCGCATGGGTGCGCCACGGTTCAAATCGAAACGGGACAGCCGGCAGTCGATTCGCTTCACCGCGAACGCCTCGTGGCGGATCACGCCGGGCGGGAAGCTGCGCCTGCCGAAGATCGGCGACCTCAAGGTGAAGTGGTCCCGGTCGCTGCCCTCGACGCCGTCCACGGTGACGGTCGTCAAGGACGCGGCCGGCCGGTACTTCGCCAGCTTCGTCGTCGAGACCGGCGCCGCAGAGGTGCTGCCCGCAACGACGGCCGAGGTCGGCATCGATCTGGGCCTGGGGCACTTCGTCGTTCTCTCCGACGGTCGCAAGGTTGACAGCCCACGCTTTCTGCGCCGGGCGGAGAAGCGGCTGAAGAAGGCCCAGCGGGAGTTGTCCCGCAAGGAGAAGGGCTCCAGCAACCGGGGCAAGGCCAGGGTGAAGGTCGCCCGCGCTCACGCGCGTGTGGCCGACGCACGCCGCGAGTTCCACCACCGGCTCTCCACACAGCTGATCCGCGAGAACCAAGCGATCGCCGTGGAAGACCTGTGCGTGAAAGGGCTCGCTCGCACGCGCCTGGCCAAGTCCGTTCACGATGCCGGGTGGTCGGCGTTCGTGGCCATGCTGGAGTACAAGGCCGCCCGGTACGGACGCACCCTGGTGAAGATCGGCCGTTTCGAGCCGACTTCCCAGGTGTGTTCCGCCTGCGGCGTGAAGGACGGCCCCAAGCCCCTGAACGTCCGCGTCTGGACGTGCTCGGCGTGCGGGACCGTCCTCGATCGGGATGTGAACGCGGCCGTCAACGTCGCCAAGGCCGCCGGACTGGCGGTATCAGCCTGTGGAGCGCAGGTCAGACGGGCAGCCGTGCCCGCACCGCGCAGCGAAACAGGAACCCACCAAGAGCTACCCACCGCGTCATCGCGGTAGGAGCAGATTGGAATCCCGGGCCTTTAGCCCCGGGAGGACGTCAATGCCAAAAGCAGGCGAGCCGAGCTGGAGCTCACTCAACAGCGACTCCGGCTTCCTGGAATCACTGAGCCAGCAGTGGGGCTGGGTGAACAACGTGTACATCACGGGGGACGAGCACCTGGCAGGCGTCAGCGACTGCGCGTTCTGACAGGAAAAAGTTCGCGAAGGTGGCCCGTGACACTGTCATACGGACGCACCGCCCCTTCCGTCACAGAGCCGAACAGCAAACATCCACGGCAGAACGGCAAAGGGGAAAACGATGGCGATGCGATCCAAGCTGGCGGCAGTGGGACTGGCGCTGGGCGCGGCTGTCTCCCTGCTCGGTACGGCCGGCAGTGCGGAGGCCGCCGCGCAAGGCGTGAACACCACGGTCCAGGCCGGCAGCAACATCCGGGAGGCCGCCACCACGAACAGCCGGCTCGTCGGCACCACCGAGTTCCTGAGCACGGCGTACATCCACTGCTACACGCGCGGCCAGCACGTGACGGTCGGCAACTACGGCACCAACGTCTGGTACTACGGCAACGTCTTCGATGACGACGCGTCACCGGCGCACTTCTACAAGAACGTGTGGCTGTGGGGCGGCAACGTCAACGTCGGCACCGACCCGTCCCCCGACGTCGCGCCCTGCTGATGCCGCTGATGCCGCTGATTCCAACACCGAACCGAGGAGCACCCATGACCAGGCGAAGTGTGTCGACCGCGGCTGCCGGGCTGGCGCTCGGCGCGGCGCTTTCCCTGCTCGGCGCCGCAGGGACCGCCGAGGCCACCTCCAGCAACGACGGCTACGCGGCGACCGTGCAGGCGAACAGCAACCTGCGCGACGCCCCCAACACCAGCAGCCGGATCTGGGGCACCACGACGAAGGTGACCGAGGCCGGCATCGCCTGCTACACACGCGGACAGTACGTGACGGTCGGCAACTACGGCACGAACGTCTGGTACTACGGCACCGTCATCGACTACGACATCGGCCACATCTACAGCAACGTGTGGATGTGGGGCGGCAACGTGAACGTGGGCGCCGACCCGGCTCCCGGCATCAACCCCTGCTGATGCCGAACCGAATCGAACCGAGGAATACACCCATGACAAGGCGAAGTGTGTCGACCGCGGCCGCTGGCCTCGCGCTCGGCGTGGCCGTCTCCACGCTCGGCATCGCCGGGACCGCCGAGGCCGCGCCCACCGGCACCAGTGGCTACGCGACGACTGTGCAGGCGAACAGCAACGTGCGGAGCGGCCCTTTCACCCGCGCCCTCATATATGGCACCACGTCGCAGGTGACCCCGGCCAGCATCGATTGCTGGCTCGATGGCGACAGAGTCACCGCGGGCGGATACACCACCAACGTCTGGTACCGCGGCACCGTCCAGGGCTACGACCGCAGCAACGCGTGGGTGTGGGGCGGCAACGTGAACGTGGGCGCCGACCCGGCCCCCGGCATCCCCGGCTGCTGACCGACTCACCCCGCCCGTTCCCCGAGGCGTCCTGTTCGGATGCCCGGGGGCACGGCCGTGTCCGGGACGAGGCGCAGGGTCCCGAAGCGCGGTGGACCGGCGTGGTGGGAGAGCGGGCGGGGCTCTGCGGAGGCGACGGAAGTCAGTGGTCGCTGTCGGCGGGGAGATTCAGGGGGTTGGCGAACAGTCGGGCTGCCACCGACCGTAGGGCGAGGCATCTCAAGAGCAAGAGCAAGAGCAAGAGCAAGAGCACGAGTCGGAGGCGGCGGCTTCAGCCGGTGGTCAGCGCAGCGTTCCACACGGGGCTGTCGACGTAGTGGTTGTCGTAGCGCTCCGAGGACGCCTTGATCTCCTCGAAGTCGGCCTCGCCGCGCATCACCCGTCCCAACAGCCGGAGATAGTCGAAGCGTGCCATCCCCGGAGTGAAGGTGAACAGCACGTCCGCCGTGCACCCCGGAGCAGCGGCGAAAGCGTGTGGCGTATGCGGCGGTACGAGCAGGAAGTCACCCGCGCTCAGCACGGTGATCGTTTCGTCCAGCAGGACGCGCAGGGATCCATCGATGACGAAGAACATCTCCGCGGCCCGCGTGTGGAAGTGTGCCGGTGCTCCTACCGCTCCCTCGGCGAAGGTCGAGCGGTAACTGGTCAGCAGCCCGCCTGTCGTTCCGGAGTCCGCCAGCAGCGACATCTCACTGCTGGGGTCGCTCGTCGTCTCCGCCTCAGCGGCCCGGGTCACGACCGGTGCAAAGTGGGTACGGCTGCTGCTCATCGAGTGTGCTCCCTTGGTAGCCGGCGCCTCTGGTCGCCGTGTGATTACTATTCTGGGCGACGAGTTGACCGGCCACTTGGTGCAATCCGTCCATCATCTGGTGGGTCAATCAGCAGGTGATGCCCCGTCCGTAGTGCAACGCACGGGCAGGGCCGCGTGCCCTCATCAACTGGACGTTCAACTTCCGTATATGGGGGGCCGTTTGGGTGCGTGTGGTGACAGAGCCCGGGTATTCGACAAGTCCAGATTCGGACGAGGGGAGTGACGGCTCGTGGAATGGCGGGATAAGACCGCGAAACGAAGGCTCGGCACCTTGGAACGCGGAACCGCTCAGCGTGCCCAGCTGCGTGTCCGGCTCGCCGACATCGCATGGACCTGCCTGTGTGTCGTACTCGCCCTGTGGGCGGCCGCAAGCTCGGTCGGAGCGGCACGCGGGACAACGGCCTGGGCTTACTGCGCAGTCGCCTGGGTCCTTCTGGCGGCCGCGTGCGCCATGGTGCTGGCAGGCCACAAGCGCAGGAAGCGGATCTGACAGCTGAAGGAGGCAGGGCATGAAACGGATCCGGGATTTCCTGGCGCGGCACCTGTGGGCACAGATCGCCCTGTCCATCCTGGCCGCCAGTGTGCTGGTCATGCTGCTCTATCCAGGGCGCTCGTTCGGGACCGTGGTGCTGCGTACCGCCATCATGTCTATCGGCGGAGTCTGCATCGTGGTGATCGCGCGCCGCAAGGAGAAGCGAGCCGCGGGCGGGAAGACGAACGACCTCGTATCCCTGGACCAGAAGCTGCGCAAGGGCGACGTGCCGCAGGACCCGCGAGAGCAGAGCGCGATGCGTGATCTGGTCGCGCAGCGGCTGCACCGCACCCGGCACCGCGTGGCCGCGCTGATTTTCCTCGGCGCGCTCTTCACCGCGGTCACCGTGGGGACCGCTCTCACTCAGGGGCCGCGACAGACCATCGGCCTGTCCGTGCTCAGCGTGGCGTTCATCGGGTGGATGATCTACTACAGCAACCTCCAAAACCGCCGGCTGCTCACCATGCGCGCGGCACTTGAAGACCGGGTGCCAAGCGGCGCCACCAGCGGCGCGTCCTCGCTTCGCGCCTCGGAATGACACGTCACCGCCGGTTTCCGGATGTGTGGTCCTGCGCCCGGGCCACCAGCCCGCGGGTCTCCGCTGTGTTGATCATCCGCACGGCAGGGCCAGGTGGCTCTCAGACGTCGTCGGCGGCAGATCGAGGGGTCGATGCAACGAGGGTGCGGGCCGCGAACGATCGCGTTGTCCGCGGTCCGCTCCCCGAACCAGTTGCATGCCCCGACCGCGACACGGCCCCGACGGCGAGCGCTTCATTCCTGGGGCCAGTAACGGCGCCTACGCCGAGCCCGCTATTGCCGTGCATCCCCGGGCAGCGCCTGCCAGTCGGCCAGAGAGGCCCGTCTGTACTGCGTGAGGTTCTCGTTGATGTCTTGAAGCCATGGACAAGAGGCCGGTTGGCAGTCGGACCAGCGTGCATGTGACGCCAACGCCGCCCGCGACCGGCATGCGATTGCCCGCAGGCAGGCGGTGCCGCACGCACCAGTTGCTCGCCCACCGGCCGCGGCGGGCGCCGAGCGCAGTGGAGCTGACCGCTGATCGCCCGGCCAGACAGCGCTTGCTCTACAGGGGCGTTGACCCACCGCAACCGGCCGCGTGCGGAAGCGGAACGAGGGCCTTCCCGCGGCTTGCCGCCGAGGCGAGAGGCGGAGAACGACGCGAGCGCGAGCGGCCACCCCGAACGGACGCGGGGCGCGTAGGCGGCACGCCGCCTCACGCGAGCACCAGCGCGGGTACCCCCTTCTGCCGACGGCGGGGCGGGCCGAGAGGACGCCCGGGGCGATGAACTCGTGACGTCGCGTAACGCATCGCACGTACCGTAGCTCGCTGATCGGCGACCGCCCCCGCGCCGGCCCGAACTCCCCGCGCCTCGGACCGCGTTCCTCCACGGCCGTCACCAGCCGCCCCCGCCGCTCGTCCGGCAGCCGCCGTCACACCCCCCGCCGCAAAGCAAGTTGGCCGCTTTGGTTCAAAAGGTTGACAGCCCTCAAGGCACCTGGCTTCATGAACAGCGCGCAATTTTGGGAGCGCTCCCATCGCTGTTCCGTGCTTCTTGTTCCGGCCGTGCGACAGAAAGGGACATCGTGGGACTGTCATCAAGACGGGGCCGCAGTCGGCCATTGCGGCGCATCTCGGTGGTGCTCGCTGCGGCGTTGACCACAGGCTTGCTGTTCGGGACCGGCCCAGCGCTCGGGGCGGAGGAGCGCCCGGCCCCCGCGCGCAGTGAGGCGGCCGTCGCCGCACCCGGCGACGACTGGCTGCACACCAAGGGCAACAAGATCGTTGACGCGAACGGCGACGAGGTCTGGCTCACCGGCACCAACTGGTTCGGCTTCAACGCCGGCGAACGGGTCTTCCACGGACTGTGGTCCGGCAACATCATCGACATCACCAAGTCGATGGCCGACCGCGGCATCAACATCGTCCGCGTGCCCATCTCCACCCAGCTCCTTCTGGAGTGGAAGAACGGCCAGGCCGCCGTCCCGAGCGGTGTCAACGCCTACGCCAACCCCGAGATCGCGGGCAAGACTTCCCTTGAGGTCTTCGACCACTGGCTCGCCCTGTGCAAGCGGTACGGCATCAAGGTCATGCTGGACGTGCACAGCGCGGAGGCCGACAACTCCGGCCACGTCTACCCGGTGTGGTGGAAGGGCACCATCACCTCCGAGGACTTCTACACCGCCTGGGAGTGGGTGACCACCCGCTACAAGAACGACGACACCCTGGTCGCCATGGACGTCAAGAACGAGCCGCACGGCACGGCCAGCACGTCCCCGCGGGCCAAGTGGGACGGTTCGACGGACCAGGACAACTTCAAGCACGTGTGCGAGACCGCGGGCAAGCGGATGCTCGCCATCAACCCCAACCTGCTGGTGCTCTGCGAGGGCATCGAGATCTATCCCAAGGCCGGTGTGAGCTGGACCTCCACCACTGGCACCGACTACCACTCGACCTGGTGGGGCGGAAACCTGCGCGGTGTCCGCGACCATCCCGTGGACCTCGGGGCGCACAACGACCAGCTCGTGTACTCCCCGCACGACTACGGGCCGCTGGTCCATCAGCAGCCGTGGTTCACCGGTGACTGGAACCGCACCACGCTCGAGCGCGACGTATGGGACCCCAACTGGCTCTACCTGCACAAGGAGAACAAAGCCCCGCTGGTGATCGGCGAGTGGGGAGGCTTCCTCGACGGCGGCCCGAACCAGAAGTGGATGACGGCACTGCGGGACCTCATCGTCGAGCACCGGATTCACCAGACGTTCTGGTGCCTCAACCCCAACTCCGGTGACACCGGCGGCCTGTTGCTGGGCGACTGGAAGTCCTGGGACGAGGAGAAATACGCTCTGCTCAAGCCGGCGCTGTGGCAGCACGGCGGCAAGTTCGTCAGCCTCGACCACGAGGTTCCGCTGGGCGGTACCGGCAGCACCACCGGCATCAGCCTGAGCGGCGTGTACGACGGGCCGACGGACCCCGAGGACACCCAGGCGCCCACCGCCCCCACCGGCCTGGCCAGCACCGCCAAGACCTCCACCAGCGTTTCGCTGTCCTGGACGGCGTCGACCGACAACACCCGGGTGACCGGGTACGACGTCTATCGGGGCACGACCAAGGTGAACGCGGCTCCGGTGACCGGCGCGACCTACACCGACACCGGGCTCTCGCCCTCCACGGCGTACAGCTACACCGTGCGGGCCCGGGACGCGGCAGGCAACGTCTCCGCTCCCTCGGCGGCGCTGAGCGTGACCACGCAGTCGTCGGACACCCCGTCCGGGGCCGTGAAGGTGCGGTACAAGAACAACGACAGCTCCGCGACGGACAACGCCATCCGGCCCTCGCTCCAGGTCGCGAACACCGGCAGCTCCGCCGTGAAACTCGACGCCGTCACGGTCCGCTACTACTTCACACGCGACGGATCGTCCTCCGTGAGCGCCTGGTGCGACTACGCGGCCGTGGGCTGCGCGCAGGTCAAGCTGCGGGTCGTGCCGCTGGCGACAGCCGTCTCGGGCGCGGACGCCTATCTGGAGGTGAGCTTCACGGGCGGCTCGCTGGTCACCGGCGGCAACACCGGTGACATCCAGTTGCGGATGAGCAAGGCGGACTGGTCGAACTTCAACGAGACGAACGACTACAGCCGTACGACCTCGACGACGTACACCGACGCCCCGGCCGTTCCCGCGTACACGGGCACGACCCTGGCCTGGGGCACGCCCCCGGCCTGATCCGCCACACAGCGAACAGGGGGGAACCCATCCCCACCCTGTTTTGGGAGCGCTCCCATTTCAAGCTCTATCGGCAAACGAGGAGAGAGTGTGAAACGTCTACTGGCCCTACTGGCGACCTGCGCGATGGTCCTGGGCCTCACCGTTCTCGTCAGCCCACCGGCGGCGGCCGCCACGGGCTGCAAGGTGGACTACACGATCACGAACCAGTGGTCGGGTGGGTTCCAGGCCGGGGTGAAGGTCACCAACCTGGGTGATCCCATCAGTGGCTGGACCCTGAAGTGGACCTGGTCCGACGGCGGGCAGAAGGTGACCCAGGGCTGGAACGGCACCTGGTCGCAGTCCGGCTCCGCGGTCAGCGTCACCAACGTCGACTGGAACCGCGCCCTGGCCACCGGCGGCACCGCCGACCTGGGCTTCACCGGAACGTTCACGGGCGCCAACCCGAAGCCCGCCGCCTTCACGCTCAATGGCGTGGCCTGCACCGGCTCCGTCGGTGGCGAGGAGCCCCCGCCGGACCCGGATCCCGACCCGCCCACCGGTACCCCGGTCGGCATCAACGGGCAGCTCAAGGTGTGCGGCGTGTACCTGTGCAACCAGTACAACCGCCCCATCCAGCTGCGCGGCATGAGCACGCACGGCATCCAGTGGTTCAACAAGTGCTACAACAACGCCTCCCTGGACGCGCTGGCCAAGGACTGGAAGTCGGATCTGTTCCGCATCGCCATGTACGTGCAGGAGGGCGGCTACGAGACCGACCCGGCGGGCTTCACCAGCCGGGTGAACAGCCTCGTTGACATGGCCGAGGCGCGCGGCATGTACGCCATGATCGACTTCCACACCCTGACGCCGGGCGACCCGAACTACAACCTCGAGCGGGCCAAGACGTTCTTCGCGTCCGTTGCCGCCCGCAACGCCGACAAGAAGAACGTGATCTACGAGATCGCCAACGAGCCCAACGGCGTGAGCTGGGCGGCCATTAAGAGTTACGCCGAGCAGGTCATCCCGGTCATCCGGGCCGCCGACCCGGACGCCGTCATCATCGTCGGCACCCGCGGCTGGTCCTCGCTGGGCGTCTCGGACGGCTCCAGCGAGTCGGAGATCATCAACAACCCGGTCAACGCCACCAACATCATGTACGCGTTCCACTTCTACGCCGCCAGCCACAAGGACAACTACCGCGCCGCGGTGAGCCGTGCGGCGACGAAGCTGCCTCTGTTCGTCACCGAGTTCGGAACGGTGACCTACACCGGCGGGGGAGCGGTCGACCGCGCCAGCTCCACGGCCTGGCTGGACCTGCTGGACCAGTTGAAGATCGGCTACGCCAACTGGACCTACTCCGATGCCAATGAGGGCAGTGCGGCGTTCAAGCCCGGCACCTGCAACGGCACCGACTACAGCAGCGGCGGTGTGCTGACGGAATCGGGGGCGCTGCTCAAGAGCCGCATCAGCACCCCGGACACCTTCCCCACCAGCTGACACCAGCTGACCCCTCGGGGGGGGGGGGGGGGGGGGGGGGCCCCCCCCCCCGGGGGGGCGGGGCGGGGGGGGGGGGGGGTTTTTTTTTTTGTAAAGTTTTTTTTTTTTTTTTTTTTGTTGTTTGTGTTGGGGGGGGGGCCCCCC
>NZ_JBIAQC010000018.1:0-19221 GCF_042888685.1 Streptomyces sp. NPDC002779 | reverse complement strand
GGGGTGATCCAAACCCCACCCCACACCCCCCCCCACACCCCCCCCCCCCCCCCACCCCCCCCCCCCCCGCGGGGGGCCCGCCCGCCCCCCCCCCCCCACTCTGGTTTACGCGGGACGTCCTATTTGCAGGAATTAGTAGCTAAAGGATGATTTTGTGCGTTTTTATGGGTAGACGGAGTGTCGGTCGACACCCCACTGGAGGCGATCATGAGTTTCACTCGACCGAGCATGGAGTCCCACCCGGACATCGTTGAGATGCGAGCGCGGCACGAGCGGGCAGCCACCACTCCGCGCGCGCAGGCGATCGAGGCCCTGGGTGTGGTTACGGGACTGTACCTGGCGGCGTCGCCCTGGATCGCGGGCTTCAACGGCTTTTCGACCCTGGCCGTCACCAACCTGATCGTGGGCATCGCCTACGCCCTGCTCATGGCCGGCTTCGGAAATGCCTACGAGCGCACCCACAGCATGGCGTGGGCCGCCGCGGCCCTCGGAGCGTGGACGATCATCGCGCCATGGGTGGTCGCGGGCGATGTGTCCACCACACGGACCATCACCAACAACGTGATCGTGGGTGTGATCGCCTGTCTGCTGGCCCTTGCGGCAGCCGCAGGCGCCAACATGCCCTCCGGTCGATCTTCACGCGGCGCGTCCGGCTACGGCAGCCAGGGCACAGACACCTCCGACCGGTAGAGGACCGCTGGGGGCTGATCAGCATGGCCCGTCGGATCAGTGTCTGACAGGCCTGCCGCTGTCCGCCCCCATCAGTCCTGCCGTTACGGTCGGGCCCCGTACACCCGGAATTCCGCGACCTGGCCGGCTGGCCAGCCGGTGTTGGCGGTGAAGATCAGGCGGAGATGGCGGGTGGCCGTGCCGCTGGGGAGGGAAAGCGTGGCGGTGTTTCCGGCGGACGGGTCGAAGGCATACGGGGAGGCGCCGAGCAGGGTGGTGAAGCTCTGGCCGTCGGTGCTGCCCTGGACCGTGATGGTCTGGGTGCGGGTGGCCCAGGTGGTGGCCGGAGGGAGGTCCAGGACGATGCGGCGGGCGCCTTTGGTGACGCCCAGGTCGACCTGGAGCCATTGAGGGAAGGCGTGGTTGGCGCTTTCCCAGTACGTGTGCGGGTTGCCGTCCACCGCGTTGCCCGGGCTGTACGACTGTGTGGAGCTGCTCGCTGTCGTGGGCCGGTTCAGCGCCAGGTTGACGTCTGGGGAGCCCTGGGTGGTGGCGGTGACCTGGGCTGACGGCTGGGAGATGCTGCCGGCTGCGTCGAGGGCCTGGACGTCGAAGGTGTAGGAGGTCGAGGCGGTGAGCCCGGTGACCGTGAACTGGGTGGCGTTCGCTGCGGCGGTGGCGATCGGGGTGGCGGTGCCGCCGGTGATCCGGCGGATGCGGTAGCCCGTCACTCCGACGTTGTCGGTGGAGGCGGTCCAGGCCAGCGTCACGGTGGCATCGGTTACAGCGGTGGCCCGGAAGTTCCCCGGAACGGTCGGCGGTGTGGTGTCGCCGCCGAGCACCGGCCGGGTGGGCCGGACGGGAGTAACGGGAGCCTCACCCTTCAGCATGCGGCCGCCGTCGCCGGTCAGACGCAGGTAGTAGTCGGCGGAGCAGGCGGTTCCGTCCTCGTCGAGGCCGAGGAAGCCCGAACCGGCCGGTATCCACGCCTGGGACTCGGCGGTCTTGGCGATCTGGTTTCCCTCGTTGTACTCGTCGAACATGGAGATGTAGACGCTCGGCACCCCGGCCCGGCCCATGTTGTAGAACTGCCGCCACATGAAGTCGCCGTGAGCGCGCTGCCGTTCGGTGACGCCGCCGGGCAGCACGCACGGCTGGTAGTCGATGCCGAGTGCGCCGCACTCGGCGAGGTCGGGAACGGTCGCGACGTTGTAGAAGTTGTCGGCGTCACTCACGTTGCCGATACGGCCGACCATCCACGGCGAGAGCATGTCGAAGGCGTGGTAGACGCCGGAGAACCCCGGTCGTGAGTCCCGGTCGCCCGTCCGCCACCAGGTCGGCACCCCGCCGATCACGTAGCATCCCTGCGTTTTGAACCAGTCGACGACATCCAGGCACTGAGCGGGGGCGAAGGGGCGCTGGGCGTCGTTGAAGCCGAAGCCCCAGATGCAGACCACCGGCTTGCCGTTCTGCCGGGCGTAGACGGGTGAGGCCGTGTGAGCCCGCATCTTGGTGGTCCAGTCGGCCTTGATGTCGTTCTGCATGGTCGTCCAGTCCGAGACGTCATACATGAGGTAGAACTTCACGCCCTGGGCTTCGGCCGCTCTGCGCACCTTGCCGGCCATGGCATCCCGGGTCGGGCCTTCGCCGCCGGTGGGGTTGAAGCGCTGGAGGGCGGCCGTGTCGACGCCGTACTCCTTCATCCAGCGGAAGTGCACGTCGACCGTCGACTGGTCGTAGGAGGAGAACAGCGCCGCGGGCTGACCGTTGCCGAGGTTGCCGAAGGCGGTGCGGTAGGTGGTCGGGTAATCGCGTACGTCCGGCCAGGCGACGATGGCCTTGTTGGTCGGGGAAGGCGACTGCCCCCAGTTCTGGGCCCAGTGCCACCAGCCGTTGATCGGAGCGCCGTCCCCGACGCAGGCGAACCATCCCTGGTACCCCACGGTCACCTTGCCGACCACGTCGCCGGGCGGGCTCGCCGCGGTGGCAGGGCCGGCGAGCGTGAGCTGTCCCAGTCCCGTTGCACCGACGGTCCCCGCCGCGGCTGCCGCTCGCAGAATCGTGCGCCGTGTAGCACCCATCCGGTCTCCTCCGGCTACGGCCGCTGCCCGGTCTGCCGACTGGATCGTCCATGTCGACGGGGTGCAGCGGTGCCACGGAGCGTATGGTCAGGGACACCTAAGCGCAATAGATTGCTCGATACTTGCAAGAAGGCGCGAATATTCCGAAAGGGATACGTCTCTGGGGCCGATCGCTATGTGTACCGACTCATAGACAACCCAGGTCAGCGGGCGGCCGGGCGGAGCATTTGCCCGGCGGCGAGGTCGCGGTAGGTGGGGCTGGTGGTGAGCAACTCTTCGTGACGTCCGCAGGCGGTGGTGCGGCCATCGTCCAGTACGACGATCTGGTCGGCGTGCTGGACTGTCGAGAGCCGGTGTGCGATCACCAGGAGGGCGCATTCCTGGGCGATGTCCTTCATCACCCTGGTGAGCGCGGTCTCGTTGATGGCGTCGAGATGGGACGTGGGCTCGTCGAGCAGGAGGAGCCGGGGACGGGCAAGCAGGGCGCGGGCGAGGGCGACGCGCTGGCGCTCGCCTCCCGAGAGGGTGCTGCCGCGTTCGCCGAGCATGCCGGACAGGCCGCCGCGCAGGCGGCGTACGACGTCATCGAGCTGGGCGAGTTCGACGGCGCGCTGTACTTCGGCCTCGGTGGCGTCGGGGGCGGCGTAGGTGATGTTGTCGCGCAGGGTGCCGTGGACGACATGGGTGTTCTGGTCGACGACGGCGATCCGTTCGCGGCACTCGGCACGCGTCAGTTCGGCGGCGGGCCGCCCGTCGAAGAGGAGGGCGCCGGAGTCCGGCTCGTAGAACCTGGCCACCAGGGCGAAGATGGTGCTCTTCCCCGCCCCCGACCGGCCGACCAGAGCCGTCTGGCACCGGTACGGCACGCTGAGGGTGACGCCGCGCAGGACAGGCCGGCCGGGGTCGTAACCGAAGGTGAGATCTCGCAGGGCGAGGGCGGGCTCCTCGGACGGGACGTTCGGCCTGGCCGCCCGCTCACGTGTGCGTGCCCGCACCACCGGCTTCTCGGCCGATGACCGCTCCATGGGCAGGGCGAGGGCCTGCTCGATGCGCTGGTAGGCGCCCATGCCGCGCTGGATCAGGCCGACCGCGCGGAAGACCGACGACAGGGGCAGCACGAGGTAGGAGGCGTACAGCAGGAAAGCGACGAGTTCGCCGAGGGAGTTGGCCTGGCCGGTGACGCGCAGTCCGCCGATGACCAGGACGAGCAGGAAGGAGCCCTGGACGGCGAGTTCGACGGCCGGACTCATCACCGAGGCGAGTTTCGCCGTCCGTACGCCCGCCGCGTGGGCGGACTCGATGCGCTCCCCGATGCGCTGCGCCTCGCGGTCCTCGGCGCGGTGCACCCGCACCATCGGAAGGGCGCCGAGTGCGCGCTCGAGGTCGGCGGCGATCGCGCCGACGGAGTTCTGCATGTGTTCGGAGGCGGACCGGATGCCCTTCAGCAGCGAAGCCACGACCGCGGCCGCGGTCGCCACGGTCAGGGCGACCAGGAGCAGCAGCAGAGGATCGATCCACAGCATCAGAGCGACCGCGCCGGCGGCGACGAGGGCTCCGGTGACGAGGTCGACGAGTGCCTGGGAGACCACTTCCCTGAGCAGGGTGGTGTCGGCGGTCACCCGGGAGATCAGGTCACCGCCGCGGTGGCGGTCGTACTCCCGCATCTCCAGCCGCAGCAGCCGCGCGACCAGGCCGTGGCGCAGCTGCCGTACGACTCCCTCGCCCATGCGTTCCAGGACGAAGCGGCCGATGGCGCCGGTGGCCGCTTCGGTGATGAACAGCACGGCCAGCAGGATCAGCAGGGGCCAGAACGCCCGCCCGTGGCCGCTCGCGTCCACCACCTGCTTGGCGACGAGGGGCTGGGCGAGCCCGAGGGCGGAGGCCACGAGGGTGAGCAAGGTGGCCACCGTGACGGAGGCTCGGTGCCCGGCGGTGAGGCGGTACATGGTGGCCACCGCCGCCCGGGTCGAACGATCCGGCGACCCCACCTGCGCACTCGTCATGGGCGAGGCGGCCGGTTCGACTCGACGGGCCCCACCGTGAGCAGCCGGGTGAAGTAGCCGTCGGGTGCGCCTTCGCCGATGGGCCGGCCCTCCGCCTCGATCCAGGCGTGCGCGTTGAAGGGAGGGACCACGCTCGCCCCTGTGCACCACGTGGGCCAACTGCCCATCAGCCGGCACAGCAGGGCGGCGCCCAACGAGCGCGGCAGACAGCCCTTCGGCCCGGCACACAGCAGGCTGACCCCGCACATCGCGTCCCGGGCGTTCTTGGCCTGGGCAGCGGTGGCCGGCGGGGCTCCACGGCGTACGACGCCGAGGATTGCGCGGATCCGGCGCGGAGGCAGCAGCGACAACAGGACGGCGGGCGGCAGCACGAGACGGGCGGCCAGGCGGCGGGTGAAGGGGACTCCGGTGGGCCGTTCCAGGGCGCTGGGTGTGGTCATGTGGCGAGCCCCGACTTCCGCAGTTCCTGCACGAGCGCGGTGACGTCCTGCTCGGCGTGGGTCCGGTCGATGTCGAACTCCGTGACGAGCGCCTCGACGGCCGCCGCTTCCTCACCGCCTTCGAGGAGCGTCTTCACCACCAGGGTGCCGGTGGGGTTGAGCTCCCAGTAGTTCCCGCTGCGCTGATCCAGCAGGACCGTGCCGTAGGTGGTCTCCGCGGTGGAGACATCGGGGCCGAACCGCAATGCCATGGTGGGTGACTGCCTTCCGGTAGCGGGCTAGCGGGTACGGGCTGGTGACAGGCCACGCAGCCATGCTTCGGCGGCGATGGTGGAGTAGAGGATGGCGTCGCGCAGCCCGGGGGAGGAGGGCCGCTGGGCGAGGTGGCGCAGCGCGTTCCCGTCGACGAGGCCGAGTTGCTCCAGCCGGGAGTCCTCCCACAGCGCCAGCAGGTCGGCGCGGTGCCGGCGCAGTCCCTCCGCGGCATCCATGGAAGCGGCGGCCTTGTTGGTGCGCCGCAGACATGTCTCGGGCACGATGCCCCGCATGGCCGCGGTCAGGAGCGGTTTGTACTCCCAGGGCGACACGCGTTCGCTCGGCCGCACGGCGAGGGACGCCTCGATGACGCGGTCGTCGAGGAAGGGCGAGGCCATCGGTACACCGACACGGGCGGCCATGCGGTCCCACTGACGGATGATGCGGGTGCAGGCGCGGATCTGTTCCAGGTCGGCGTGCAGACCGCGGTCCGGGTGCAACGGCGTGGTGGTCGCGGCCGCCTCGCGCAGCGCCCGCTGCGCCAACCCCTCGGCGTCGGGGGTGACCCAGTCGAACAGGCGCGGCGGCATGCCCCACCCGAGACTGGTGGTCACGGTGGCGGGGACCGGGTCACGCAGGCGAGCGCTGGAGTCGGCTAGCCACTTCCCGTACGGACGTGCGTCGGCCAGCGCGCGGACCGTGCCGCCGAGCGGCCACTGCCACAGGGCCCGGAAGCCGCGAAGCTGCCGCAACGCGAACGGCGGCCGGGTACGCAGCAGTCGGTGGTAGTAGGCCTCGGAGCACCAGGCCACGTGGTCGCCGCCGATGCCGGTCAGGTGGAGCCGGCTGCCCCGCTCGGCCATGGCCGGCAGATGGTGCAGCACCCGCGAGCGGTCCATCACGCCAATGGTCGGTTCGTCCAGCAGGTCGTCGATGCGCAGCAGATCGTCGTACACCAGCGGCGAGGCATCCGCGTCCCACACCACGTGCTCGACGTCCGGCAGGTGCTTCGCCGCCTGCTCGGCCCAGTACAGATCGGTGTCGGCGGGATCGCGCCCCGGCCACGTACTGGCCACCACGCGGGCCGCGGAGCGGTCGGCCAGGAAGCAGATGGAGGTGGAGTCCAGGCCACCGGACAGGTCGCAGCTGACCACGCCGCCCTGGCGGGTGCGGGCGTCGACGGCCTCGCTGAGGGCCGCGCGGACCAACGGGGCACCGTCGACGAGCGTGCGGACCGGCTCCGGCGGTGTCCACCAGCGCGAGTGGCGCGCACTGCGCCCGTCCGCTGCGACCATCAGCGCGTCCTGAGGGGCAACCGCCGTGACCTCACGCCAGAGCGAGGTCTCGAACAGCGGATAAGGCGCCGGCCACAGCAGCCGCACCGCCAGTTCTTGTACGTCCGGCTGGGCGCCGAGCGCGTCCGCGAGGACGTCGGCGCGGCTGGCGGCCACCTGTACGCCGTCCACGGCGGCGTGGAAGATCAGCCGGAGCCCGGACGCGGTGCCCTGCACCCTGAGTTGCCCGTCCAGTGCGGCGACGAGGTGGAAGCTGCCGGGCAAGGTGCGGGCGAGCGCGTCCAGTTCCGCCAGATCACGCAACCGCCCTGCGCGGCGCTCCAGTTCAGTGGCATCGATCGGACAGCAGCCGAGGACGGCGAGGGAGGCAGGACCGGCGTGCGCGGTGACGATCTCCTGGTCGTCCCACTGACCGACCAGCCAGGGCCTGCCGGATGGGTACTTGAGGGTTCGGGTGCCGGGGTGGGCGAAGGAGCGGGCCACGGCGGCCGCGTCCTCCCGGTCGGTGAAGACCGTGAAGTGCGCGTCGCCGGGGCCCGTCCCCGCACTTGCGTGCAGTTCAGTCATGACGTCAGGTCAGAAACCGTCGGTCCTCAGTTCTTGCTCAGGATCAGCCGGTCGTTGCCCGAGCTGCGCAGGGCCCCGGTCTTCTTCCGGAACGTCCCGAGCTTGGTGAGCGTCGGCGCTTCGTAAGCCTTCTTCATGACGTCTCCTTGGTGCGGGATCCACGACCGCTTCCCTGCCGGCGGCACACCGATCTCCGGTGCGCCGCCGGCCTGCCCAGGGCTCGTCCGGAACCCCGAGCGGAAGCGGGCGCACCACATAGCTAGGTGCAGAACCGGAGGGCGTGACAAGGGTGCGAGGGATAAATAAGACAACATGTAAATTCGCTGACGGTCGGGTCATCGCACCTTCCCTTTCGCGTTCAATCAAATACTGCACAACATGGGAAAGGTGTCCGATCCGGCGCGGAAAAACGTTCCGAACGGCGTGTCCATGGCTGGTGGGTGACCGTCCGTCATGGCAAGGGTAAGGATATTTAGGCGGAGCCGCCGGGGCGCACTCGGCACGTGTACTCGCGCTACCCTTCTTTCTTTTTCTTGCCCGAATGGCTGGGATGCTCTGCCTGATCGCCGATGTGGCGTAGGAGGGGCAAGTGGGGGTACGGCGCGGAGTCGTTCGGCGGCTGGGAGTACGTCGAGGGTGCTCGCGTGGAATTCTGCGAGGCCGGAACGGCCTTTTTCGCAACTCGACGGATCCCCGGGTAACGGATTACGTCCGGAGACGGTGTGGCGTACAGCGTGCCGCGGTGCCGCCCGGACCGGGACCGCGGCGATCAACTGGAAGCTGACCTTGGCGCATCACCATGCGGTCGACCGGGAGCGATCCGCCGAAGCCGCGGCCGCCCGCGACCGCAAGGCGGCGCTGCTGGGCCGCCCCCTCCGAGTATCAGCCCGGCTGGGCCGAGATAAAGCCGGGCCGGTGCGTCGGCCTGTACAACGACTGCGCCTGCACGAGGCGTTGACATGCTCAGCCTCCATCGCGATGCTGGGAAAGCAGTTTGCATCGATGTAAATCGATGGTGCAGCCGAGTGCCGACGGCCAGGATCGCCCCCCACCTCCTCCGACGCGGTCCCGACCGGACGCCGTCCCCACGCCGCCTCCTCGCGTCGGCGCGGCGTCGAAGCGGAGGCCGACCACGGAACGGGACCATGACCCCACCTCGCTCCCTGAAAACCGCTGCCGCCCTCCTGTTGGCCGGCGCGCTCACCGCCGTACTGTCGCTCTCGTCCACCGGAACCGCCCAGGCAGGCCAGGCAGGCCAAACGGGCCTGCGGGCCGCCGACCCGAGCGTGCTGCGAGTCGGCGGAACCTACGTCTCGGTGGAGTCCGTCGGTGACGGCATCGCCGTGCGGCAGGCGCCCTCGACGGAGGCGCTCGCCTCAGCGCCCGCCCGCCGGGTGTGGTCGGACACGCGCAGCCTCGGAGAGGTCTGGGCCCCGGAGATCGTGCGCGACGGCGGCCGCTACTACATTTACTTCACCGCCGGTCGAGGCCCGGCCCACCGGATGTACGTCATCAGCTCCGCCAGCCCCGACACCGGCTACACTCCCGCGACGAAACTGGCCCTGCCGGACGACAAGTGGGCCATCGACGGCATCTTGTTCACCTTCAACGGGCAGCGCTGGTTCGTCTGGTCCGGCTGGGCCGGTGACACCAACGTCGAGCAGAACCTCTACATCGCCCGCATGAGCAGCCCGACCACGCCCACGGGCGCGCGCTACGTCATCTCGCAGCCGCGCGAGCCCTGGGAACGAGTGGTCGGCAACCCGTTCATCAACGAGGGCCCCCAACCCATCAAGGACCCGAACGGGCAACTGCACATCGCCTACTCGGCCAACGGCAGCTGGAGCGACCAGTACTGCCTGGCCGATCTCCGGCTGCGGGCCGGCGGCGACCCCACCTATGTATGGGACTGGTACAAGTCCAACGGCTGTCTCTTCGGCTCTCATCGCGCCACGATGATGTCGGGATGGGACCCCACCCTGCACGTCAACGGGCCCGGCCACCACAGCTTCGTTCTCCTCGACGGCGACATCAACACGAGCCCGCCCGCCGGCCCTCGATTCCCCCTGATGTTCCACGCGGTGCCCAAGGGGACCCCGTACGCGTGGGAGAACCGGTACTGGTACACGGGCACGTTCACCTGGTGGGGCAACACCACGTACAGCCGAGCCAACGTCCCCGGCGCCAACACGAACACCGGCTGGAGCCTCAAATTCTTCGAGTAGCCAAGCCTCTTCGGAGCGGATGCGGCTGGAGGTAGCCGTGTGCTCCTTGAAGACGACCGGGTCGTCGATCACGGCCTCGCCCAGGGCGAGGTTCTGTCGAGCCGCCAAGAACCCCGCCACGGACCAGCACGCCAGAGGGCGGCACCGCAGACTGCACTCCGGCTCGGAAAGCGGCCGTGCCGTCGGCTGCAGCCGCACAGCCGATCAGCGGTTGCCCGGGCGGTAGACGCTGAGGTCGCCGTAGGCCGACAGAACGCCGGGCAGGTCACCGGGTTTGTGCCGCAGGGTGGTGTCCAGGAAGGCGAGAGTGGTTGCGGCGACGACGTGGGGGCTCTCGGTGCGGCCGAGGGAGCCGACTATCGAGGGCACAGGCGGCAGGTACAGGGGGCCGTCCATGAAGGTGAGGTGTGCGGCGCCGGGGATGGTGAGCCGGTAGCTCGTCGCGGTGTTGAGCTCGAGGGCCTTGGTGAGGCGGGGTAGGTACTGCGGGTCGGTCGCGGGGGTGATGGCCTGGGTGAGCACGAGCGTCGGCTGGCGGAGGGAGGGGGAGGTGGGGCCGTGGGGGTAGCCGTCCAGATCGATGACGGCGTCGAACCGGTGGTCCTGCCGGGCTGCCTGCAGGGCGGCGGCACCACCCATGGAGTGGCCGGTGACCGCGACCCGGCCGGTGTCCAGGCGTCCGGTCAGAGGGCCGGCGATCTCACCTCGGCCCAGACGGTCCAGCTGGGTGAGGACGAAGCTGAGGTCGGCGCCCCGCACAGCCGTCCAGCCCGCCGCCAGCTTGTTGTCCTTGTCCCGGTCGCCGGTGGAGGTGGTCCTGGTGTGAATCGTTCGGCCGTCGGTGAGGACGACGGCGGCGGAGTCGTACGGGTGGTCGAGGGCGGCGACCACATAACCGCGGCTGGCCAGTTCCTCCGCCCAGGCAGTGTTCTGGGTGCGCACTCCGCCCGATCCCGGTGAGAACAGCACGACCGGGAAGCGTCCGCCCCTGTCGGCCACCGGGGCGTTGAAGACCGCATGGGTGTGGGCACGTGGGATGCCGTCGACCAGGAAGCCAGGCAGGCCGACCGAGCGGGCGAGGGCTTCGGAGACGGTGCGGGCCTCGTGCTCCGTGCGGCCGAGGTACTGGGCCCGCTGCGCGCCTGCGGGGCTTTTCTGCGCGGGGTACCAGAGCTGGACCACGACCGTGCGCCGGTCATGGGGATCGGCGGTGAAGGTCTCGGGGCGGCGTAGGTCGGTCCACTGCATCACGCGGGTGCCGACCGCGAAACGGCCCGACGGCTCGGGGAACTCGGGGACGGGAAAGGCCCAGGCGGCCATCGGACTCGTGGCGATCAGGGCGACGCAGGCCACCGACCCGGGCAGGGCCAGCCACCACCGGGCCCGCCACGCCGGCCGGCCGGTACGGCGCCGCAGCAGGGGAGAGAGGGCGAACGGCAACACAACGGCAGCGCTTGCCAGTACGGGCAGCAACTGCCAGCGGATCCCCACCACGCTCAGCACGACCGTGGACAGCAGGAACACCGCCCCCGCAGTGATCGTGACCCGTGGGCGGACGGTAGGGGGAAGCCAGCGCGCCACCACCAGCGCGGCGGCACCCAGCAGGACAAGGACTTCCAGAAGGGACATGTGCAGTCCCATGAGGTTCTCGGTCACCCGGCCATGCTCGGCGCGGGGCACGCGCTGCCACATCGCCCGTGGGTCGCCGTCCTGTACAGCCGGAGTCGCAATCCGAGGCGTGCCCATGTGATCGGCCTTGCGACCGTGGGTGGTGGCCGGGCTCCTCCTGTGGTCGTACTTCCGCGCGATTCCTTCAGACGGTGGACTCATGCGCTTCCGCTGGATCGCGGCCTACCGTGACAGGGCTGCGGTACGCGCGGGCAGCGCGGGGCTCAGGCTCCCGTACCCGACCCGACCCGACCCGGCTCCGGCTGTACGCGGTGGCGGCCCCGGAAGGGGCCATTGTGACGCTGAAATCGACAGGGACGTGTGATGACCGAGGCGGACTCAGAGCCGGGCAATGCCCACCCGCTTCGCTACCGGGACCGCGTGCGGCGGACGAGGACGGCCGTACGGCTGACGAGGTACGCCGACCTCGCCTCCGTACGAGCGGCGGGACTGCGAAGAGCCACCCGGCGCTGGCGCCTCCGGGTGCCACCCATGGTGTGGGATTCACTCTTACCGGCGCTGCTCCTGCTCAACATCATGACCACGCGCCCCCCGCAGGAACTCCCGGTGGCCGTGACCCTCACCGTCGCCCTTGCGCTGCCCCTGGTGTGGCGGCGCAGGGCCCCGCTCACGGTCTTCGGCGCCGTGGCAGCCGCGGCTTTCGTCCAGTGGCTGACGGGCGTCCAACTACCCGCGGACATTGCCTTGTTGGTGGCTCTCTACACGGTGGCCGCGAACTCAAGTCGGCGCGGGACGCTTGTCGCCGGTGCCATCGTGGAGGGTGGGGCACTGCTGGCCTGCCTGCGCTGGGCGACGCAAGGAGCGTTCCTTACGCTCTTCGTCGCGGTGACCGCGATGGTCGTCGCCGCGGCCGTCCTGGGCATGAACGTGCGCACCACGCGCGCCTACCTCGCGGCCCTGGAGGAACGGGCCGCACGCCTGGAGCAGCAACAGGACCAGCAGGCGCGGCTGGCCGTAGCCGAGGAAAGGACACGCATCACCCGGGAGATGCACGACATCGTCTCCCACAACCTGTCCGTCATGGTCGCGCTCACCGACGCCGCCGTCTACGCGCAGCACCGCTCGCCCGACAAGGCCACCACCGCGATGCTCCAGATCTCCGAAACGGGCCGTCAGGCCCTGACCGACATGCGGCGCTCGTTGGGCATTCTGCGGGCCGGCGACCCGGACGCGGAGCGCCACCCGTTGCCCGGCATCGCACAACTGGAGGCCCTCGCCGACCAGATGTGCGCCGCTGGGCTGCCGACCGGACTCGAGGTCCAGGGCGGCCACACCCACATACCGGCCACCGCACAACTGACCGTTTACCGCCTGGTACAGGAAGCCTTGACCAACACCCTCAAGCACACACCCACCGGCACACACGCGAAGGTCCGGATACGGTGCTCGACCGAGACCGTCACCGTGGACGTCACCGACAGCGGCCCCTGCCCGCCACTTCCCGGCGCCACACCATCCGGTCACGGTATCCCCGGCATGCGCGAGCGCGCGGCCGTCTACGGGGGGAAGTTGCAGGCCGGACCGCTTCCGGGCGGCGGCTGGGGAGTCCATACCCGCCTCTTCCTCGGCCGCGATGGAGCGGCGTCCGCATGACAATCCGCATCCTGATCGCCGACGACGAAGCGCTGCTCCGCATGGCCTTCAGCACGGTCCTGGAGGCCCAGCCCGACATGGCACCGGTCGGCGAAGCCGCAGACGGCATCCAGGCCATACGCCTCGCCCGGGACCTGCGCCCCGATGTCGTCCTCATGGACGTCCGGATGCCCGGGACCGACGGGATCGAGGCGACCCGGGAGGTCATCCGGATCTCCCCGCAGAGCAGAGTACTGATCCTCACCACCTTCGACCTCGATGAATACGCCTTCGCCGGACTCCACGCCGGAGCCTCGGGCTTCCTGCTGAAAAACACCAGGCCCGAGGAACTGCTCACCGCGATACGCAGCGTGGCCGCGGGCGATGCGGTGGTCTCCCCGCGCATCACCCGCCGCCTGCTGGAGAACTTCCGCCCGCACATCCCCGGCGGCAGCAGCGCCGTCCGCGACGAGCGGCTGAGCCGGCTCAGCGTCCGTGAGCGCGAGGTGCTGGTCCAGGTGGGCCGCGGCCTGTCCAACACCGAGATCGCAGCCACTCTGTACCTGGCGGAGGCGACCGTGAAGTCCCATATGGGGCGAATACTGCAAAAGCTCGAACTCCGCGACCGGATACAGGCGGTGATCTTCGCCTACGAAAGCCGCCTCATCCACCCGGCATAAGGTCGGCACGAGCGCTCTCATGGAGCGGACGAAGGTACTGGGAGCGCTCCCGGGAGGCATCTGTGCCCGTGAGGGACAAACCGGGGAGAGAGGTAGCAGATCGACGCTCGGCATTAAGGGCGGACGCGGACCGGAGCCAGCAGTCGCCACGTGTGGCGAGGCGGGGCGAGCGGGTCAGGCGGAGCCGCGAAGCACCAACTCCGTGCGCAGGCTGACATGTCGCCAGGCCACTCCCGAGTCCTCCATCTCCTCCAGAAGCAGCCGCACCATGGTCCGGCCGATCTCCTGGAGCGGCTGGCGCACGGTCGTCAAGGTGGGGTCCGTACGCTGCGCCAGGAGGAAGTCGTCGAATCCGATCACCGCGACGTCCTGCGGCACTCGGCGGCCCGCCGCGCGCAGGGCGTCCAGCGCTCCGGCGGCCATGCTGTCCGATGCGGCGAACACGGCGTCGATCCCCGGCTCCCGCGCGATGAGTTCCGCCATCGCCGTGCGGCCGCTCTGCTCGGTGAAGTCTCCTTCGGCGACCCAGGACGGGTTCGCGTCGAGGCCCGCGCGGTCCAGCGCCTCGCGGTAGCCGCGCAACCGGCACTGGGCGACGTACATGTCGAGCGGCCCGGTGATGGTCGCGACCGCTCTGCGGCCGCTGTTCAGCAGATGGGTGACGGCGCTGCGGGCGCCCCCGGCGTTGTCCGCGTCCACGTAGGTGATGCTCTCGTCGCCCGAGCGACGGCCCAGCATGACGGTGGGCACGCCCGCGTCCGCGAGCATGTCGGGCAGGGGGTCCTCGGCGTGCACGGACATCAGCAGCACCCCGTCGACCCGGCCGCCACGCGCGTACTCAACGAATCGCTTGCGCTCCCCGTTCGTGCGTACCTGGGTGAGCAGCAGCTGCATCCTGGTGTCGGTCAAGGCGTCTCCGACGGAACGAATGGTCTCCGAGAAGAACGGCTCGGCGAATTTGCGCCAGTCGGGCTCCGTCATCACCAGAGCGATCGCGTCCGTACGACGCCCGGCCAGCGACCGGGCCGCCAGGTTGGGTACGTACTCCAGCTCGGCGATGGCACGCTGCACGGCGTGGCGGGTCGACTCCTTCACCCCTGCCACGTTGTTGATGACGCGGGAGACGGTGCCCCGCCCCACACCGGCGAGCGCGGCCACCTCCTCCAAGGTCGGCCCCGCGCCGGGGCGCTGCTTGCCCATGTACTTCTCCCCCCACCCACGAGAAGACCCCAATATTACGGCCCTGGTCGTCCGTGATCGACCGGCTCCGGCCTGCGGACATACGCCTGGGGCACGTCCGGGACGCCGACACACCTTCGGGACGGGAGAGCCCTGCAGAGGAAGGTTCGCGCCAGGTGGCGCGGAAGTGGCGCAAATGAATGTTGCCGCTTCGTCTTACGACACTCAGTCTGGAGTGGTGGGAGCGCTCCCAATCGCTTTATCCACACCGAGACCCGGTATCCCCCCACGGGAAAGAAGGAGACCGTGAATTGTCATGATCACACCAGTAGGGTGCGGCGCCGTTCGACGCTCGTTCTGAGCCTCCTCGCGGCGTTGCTCCTCAGCCTGCTCCCCTGGAGCGGCACCGCCGTTGCCCACGGCTCGGTCGTCGACCCCGCGAGCCGTAACTACGGCTGCTGGCAACGATGGGGCAGCAACCACATGGATCCGGCCATGGCCCAGCAAGACCCCATGTGCTGGCAGGCGTGGCAGGCCAACCCCAACGCCATGTGGAACTGGAACGGCCTGTACCGCAACGGATCCGGCGGCAACTTCCAGGCAGCAGTCCCCGACGGCCAGCTGTGCAGCGGCGGCCGCACCGAGGGCGGGCGCTACAACTCCCTGGACACCGTGGGCGCTTGGAAGACCGCGGACATCAGCAGCAACTTCACCGTGAAGCTGTACGACCAGGCCAGCCACGGCGCGGACTATTTCCTCGTCTACGTCAGTCGGCAGGGCTTCGACCCGGCTACCCAGCAGCTGCGCTGGAGCGACCTCCAGCTGGTGGCCCGCACCGGCAAGTACGCCCCCAGCCAGAACTACTCGATCCCGGTCAGCACGTCCGGGTACAGCGGTCGCCACGTCGTCTACACGATCTGGCAAGCCTCGCACATGGACCAGACGTACTTCCTGTGCAGTGACGTGAACTTCCGCTGAGCCTGCCCCATGGGCTGTCCCGCCGGACGAGTTCCCGTCCGGCGGGACACCGTGCTCTGACGTACCACCGTGCCCTGACCTACCCACGCGCCGCCCGGCACATCAGGGCTGCCTGACCGGCCCAGAGGGGGGCGTTCGCCGCGGTGTGCATGTCTGACGGGACACGCACACCGGGCCGCGTCCCTCCGTATTGCGAACACGAACACCACCACCTGACGAGCGTTTTGATACCTGGAGCCGACATGCCAAGACGCTGCTGGACCGGGCCGCTCCTGCTGGCCCTTCTGTTGAGCACCCTCACCCCGCTGTCCGCCGCCGCGTCGGCCCCGCCCTCGTCGGCCTCGCCCGCGGCGGCGAACACCGTGCCGACGCGCACGGCGGCGGCCCCCTCGGCCGTCCCGTTGCCGTCACTGCGGGCGACCACCACCCAGGTCGCCTCCGGCCTGCGGCGGCCCATCGCCCTTGTCGCCCCCGATGACGGCACGGACCGGTTGTTCATCGCCGAGAAGTCAGGCACCGTACGCGTCTACCACCCGGGCACCGGCCTGGCGCGGGACCCGCTCATCGACATCAGGTCCGCCGTGGACGAATCGGGCAACGAGCGCGGCCTGCTCGGCATAGCCCTCGCGCCGGACTTCGCCGACAGCCACCAGCTGTATCTGGTGTACACGGCACTGCCCGACGGCGCGGTCACGCTCGCCCGTTACCGGCTCGACGATTCCCGCTTGGAGCCCCTGCTCTCCCAGCCCCACACCGAGTTCAACAATCACAACGGCGGACAGATAGCGTTCGGCCCGGACGGCAACCTGTACTGGAGCATCGGTGACGGAGGCGGCTCCGCCGACCCGTTGCGCGCCGGGCAGCGCCTGGACACCTTGCTGGGCAAGATCTTGCGCATCGACGTCAGCCGCAGCTGCGGCCAGCTCGCCTACTGCGTGCCCAGTGACAACCCCTTCGTGGACACCCCCGGCGCCCGTGACGAGATCTGGCTGTACGGGCTGCGCAACGCGTGGAAGTTCTCCTTCGACGAGGCCGACGGCTCGATGTGGATCGGCGACGTCGGCCAGGGCCGCTGGGAAGAGGTCAACCACCTCCCGGCCGGAAAGGGAGGACTGAACCTCGGCTGGTCCTGCTACGAGGGTCTGGAGAAGTTCCAGGGCGGCCACTGCGTCCCCGGCGAGCAGCACACCGAACCCGTCTTCACCTACTCCCCGTACACCGGCGGCTGCTCGATCATCGGCGGTCAGGTCTACCGGGGCCAGAAGTACGCCGGCCTCGTCGGCGGCACGTACATCGCCACCGACTACTGCTCGTCCACGGTCTGGGCGCTGCGCCCCGACGGTGCGGGCGGCTACGAGGAGGCGGAGATCGGGGAGATGCCCACCCAGGTGACGGCGATCGGCGTGACCGTCGACGGAGAGTTCTACGTCGTCAACGACCTGCCCGGCGGCCTGCACCGCGTGTCCTTCGCGCGGGAGGAACCCACCTGCCGCGTGGATCGCACCGTGCGGAGCTGGGGGACCGGCACGACCGTCGACCTGACGGTCACCAACACCGGCACCACCCCGGTGAACGGCTGGACGTTGAAGTTCCCGCTGGCTCTCGGGCAGACCGTCACCTCCGACTGGAACACCGACCTGACACAGGGAAGCAACACGATCACGGCCACCAACGCCTCGCACAACGGCACGATCGCTCCCGGCGCGCGCATCACCCTCGGCTACCTCGCCAGCCACACCGGTGACTCCTCGCCGCCGCCGCGGTTCACGCTCAACGGGGACGCCTGCGCAATCGGCCGCTGAACGGTCCGCACGTGGGGCCCGCCGCGCCGTCAACGGCGGGCCCATCCGCCCTCCTTGCCCCTTCCTTCATCATCTCCGCAGATCGCATGGTCCCGAAGGTTGACATGATCTCGTCCTCACTCCGGCATCGGAGGAAAGCCATACCCGTGTCCCGAACTCCCGTGCTCAGGCCTGCCGTTCTCCTGTCCTGCTCCATCACACTGCTGGCGCTCACGGCGTGCGGCAGCGAGGACGAGCGGCCGCCCGCGGCCCCGACCGGCGTCACCGCGCAGTCCAGCAGTGCGACCACCGTCCACGTCATGTGGCAGGGGGTGAAGGCCGCCAAGGACGGCGAGGCCGTGGAGGCGTACGAGGTCCTACAGGCCGGGAAGAAGGTCAAGGAGGTCGACGCGGACCGCACCATGGTCGACATCGCCGGCCTGAAACCGTCCGCCGACTACGTCTTCACCGTCCGCACCCGAGACGCCGCCGGCAACCACTCCACCCCCAGCCGCAAGGTCACCGTCACCACCCCCGCCGCGCCCACAGAGGACGCCAAACCGCCGACCCGCCCCGGCCAGCTGCGAGGGAAGGCCAACGGCTCGCGAGCCGCCGACCTGAGCTGGACTGCCTCCACGGACGACCAGCGAGTCGTCTCGTACGACATCTACCAGGGCAACGCGAAAATCCACACGGTCGACGGCAAGGAGACGAGGGCTGTCCTCACCGGCCTCCGCCCGGACACCCACTACGTCATCACGGTCCGTGCAAGGGACGCGGCGGACAACCTCTCCCCGGCCAGTGCACCACTACGCCTGACCACCGATGGCAAAGGGGGCGGCGGCGGGGAGGAGCCCGAGGACTTCCGGGCATCGGTGCGCAAGAACACCAAGGACAAGGCGTACTACCTGGACCTGTCATGGACGCCGCCCCGGACGGACGCACTCAAGGCCGAGTACCAGGTCTACCTCGACGAGGTATTCGTGACGACCTTGGCCGCAGATGACGACGCGCCCGAGGGCCGGGCGAGGCACACCGTCTACCTGGGCACGGAAGAAGGCAAGACGTATGACGTGAGGATCAGACCGCGACTGTCGGACGGCAGTTGGGGAGCGTTCTCGACGGAGGGGACCGTCACGACGGGCAGCTGATGTCGCGACGGTGTGACCAGAGGTCGGCGTCTGTGACCCCGCCGGGGGAGGGGGTGGCTGCTGCGCGGCTTCGATCAGTTCTCCGACGCCAGCCGCCTGGTCCGCCAGAGCTACTCAGGAGGCCGCGGGAGCGGAGGGCGGGGAGGCGGAGGGGCGGGAGGCGGAGTGGATGTGACCTTCGGTTGACGAACCAACAGCGAGGGAAACAGAGAGCCCGTCACCCCTCCTACGACTGCACCGATCGCGCCGGCTATGAGAAAGCCCCAGCCAAGTCCGGCCCCCAGCAACTGCTGCGGTCCGACCACGATGAACCCGAAGATGCTCGTGACGAGCGCCCCACGCCAACGCCGCCGCACGCTCTGAGAGTTCCTTCTGATGGGCATGCTCCTCTCTGCCTGCTGGGGGATGGCGCGGCATCCTGCATTGCCTCTCTCCGGTCCTTGTTGCCTCCCCCGAGCAGTACATATCCGGATTCCCCGGAGCGTGTGCTGCAGGCACTACTGTCCTCAGCTATGACCGAGCCGACCTACCTGCACGCCACTCGGGTGGCCTACGACACTGGGGCCTTGACCCCGAATCCTGAACACGGGTTATGCGGCTGGTGCCAGCGTAGTTGGTGTGTGGTGGAGGGTGTTCTCGAAGGCGATCGGTGATCG
>NZ_JBIAQC010000017.1:0-127458 GCF_042888685.1 Streptomyces sp. NPDC002779 | reverse complement strand
CGGGGACGGGCCCTGGACACTGGCCCGAAGTTCAGCCGATCGATTCCTCCTTCACATGGCTGTCCTCACTTACTTGGAGCGACTTCGTGTCGCACCCTGTTGGCGTCAGTTGGCCCGTTCAGGGCCGGGGTGTCTTCGGAGGCGCCATGGACCAGGTGCGCTCCTGCCACTAACGTCCCGGAACGTGCCCGACGACGCACGCGTACGCCACCGCACGGGAACGGGGCTCGGTCTGCTGCTGGCCCTCGTTCTCGGCGCCGTGCTGCTCACCGCGCTTCCCGAGGACGACGACACGGACGGCGCCTGCGCACCCCGTACCGTCCGGGCCTGGTCCGCCGATCAGCGGCTCACCTCGGAGTTCGCGCGCTACGGCAACGACGCCTCGCGCACCGACGACTGGACCGGCGGTGACGGCACCCACTCGGTGCGACTGCCGGACGGACGGGTGCTGTGGCTGTTCTCGGACACCTATCTGGGCCAGGTGCACGCCCCGCCCAACCCGGTCGGTGAGTCGTACGCCTGGCGGGACACCACGGCGCCGATGGTGCGGAACTCGGCGGTCGTGATGCGGGACGGGCGGCTGGAGAGCACCCTGCCCGCTCCCCTCTTCCCCGATCCCGCGCCGGGCCAGTGGCGCTGGCCGGTCGCGGCACGCGTCGAGCCCCGCTCCCCCGGCTCCTCGGAACAGGTCCTGCGGGTACTGCTGTGGGTGCGGACGAACGGCCAGTCGCCGTGGATCTACGGCGTGCCCACCGCCACCGAGGTCGCCACGCTCTCGCTGCCCGATCTGCGCGTCGAGTCGACGGTCAAGGTCCTCGACCAGCAGCAGGTCCCCGATCCGTCCCGGCGCGTGCTGTTCGGCACGACGCTGCTGGAGGAGGACGGCTTCACCTACGTCTTCGGCGGCGACGACGGCCGGGCGGTGTCCCGTCCGGCGTCGCAGGCGTACGTCGCCCGGGTCCCCGAGGGCGGTCTCGCCGATCCGGGCGCCTGGGAGTACTGGGACGGCGAGGAGTGGGCGGTGGGCGTCCGCCCGCGTCCGGTGCTCGGGGACGAGCGGCGCACCGGGGTGGGCAGCGCCTTCTCGGTGGTGCGCGACGGGCGGACGTATGTGCTGTTCACCATGGCGGCGGGCGGGGCGGGGCTGACGACCGTGACCTCGTACTGGTCCTGTTCGCCCACCGGGCCCTGGCACGGGCCGGCCAAGGACTTCAGCCCTTCCCTGCCGGACGGGCAGGTGGCCGCGTACAACCCGCAGACGCACCCCGAACTGAGCGAGGACGGGCGGCTGGTGCTCAGCTACGACGTCAACTGGCTGGAGACCACCGGCGCCGCCGCCCAGCTCAGCCGGAACGTCGCCCTGTACCGACCGCGGTTCGTGACCCTCCGGCTGGCGGCCGGGGGGTGACCTCCGTGACGGGGTCGCGGGAGCGCCGCTTGGCGATCACCGCGCACACCATCAGCTGCATCTGGTGGAAGAGCATCAGCGGCAGCACGGCCAGCGAGGCGTGCGCGCCGAACAGGACGCTCGCCATGGGCAGCCCGGCGGCGAGGGACTTCTTGGAGCCGGCGAACTGGATGGCGATCCGGTCCTCCCGGCCGAAGCGCAGCGCCTTGGCGCCGTACCAGGTCAGCGTGAGCATCACGGCGAGCAGCACGGCCTCGACGGCGAGCAGTCCGGCCAGCCGGGCGGGGCTGACCTGGTGCCAGACGCCCTGGACCATGCCCTCGCTGAAGGCGGTGTAGACGACGAGCAGGATGGAGCCGCGGTCCACCAGGCCGAGGACCTTCTTGTGGCGGGTGAGGAAGCCGCCGATCCAGCGGCGCAGCACCTGCCCGGCGAGGAACGGCACCAGCAGTTGTAGCACGATCTTCAGCACGGAGTCGGCGGAGAAGCCGCCGCCCGCGCCGCCGAGCAGGCTCGCCGCGAGGAGGGGGGTGGCGACGATGCCGACCAGCGAGGAGAAGGAACCCGCGCAGATGGCGGCGGGCACGTTGCCGCGGGCGATCGAGGTGAACGCGATCGACGACTGGACGGTGGAGGGCACCAGGGTGAGGAAGAGCAGGCCCTGGTAGAGCGGGTCGGTCAGCAGCACCGGGACGAGTCCGCGGGCCGCCAGGCCGAGCACCGGGAAGACGACGAAGGTGCAGGCCAGGACGGTGAGGTGGAGTCGCCAGTGGCGCAGTCCGTCCAGCGCCTCCCGGGTGGAGAGGCGGGCGCCGTACAGGAAGAAGAGGAAGGCGATCGCCGCTGTCGAGGCACCGGAGGCCACCTCGGCCCCCGTCCCGCGCGCCGGCAGCAGGGCGGCCAGCCCCACCGTGCCGAGCAGCAGCAGGACGTACGGGTCGATCGGCAGCCGACGCGGCCATCGCAGGCGTTTCACTGTGCTCCACTACTTCGCTGTACGTCCGGTCCGAGGGCACGGTCGTGCCCTCCCCATCGTCCTCCCCGGCAGCCTGATCGGGAATCCGGCATACCGTTCTGACTGTCATCACATTCCGCGATAGCCGCGCTAGTCTGGGGGCGTGTACGACCCCTCCCAGCTGCGCACGTTCCTGGCGGTCGCCCAGACGCTGAGCTTCACCCAGGCCGCCCGGCGGCTCGGGCTGCGCCAGTCGACGGTCAGCCAGCACGTACGGCGGCTGGAGGACGCCACGGGGCGGCAGCTCTTCGCCCGGGACACCCACTCGGTGGAGCTGACCGAGGACGGCGAGGCGATGCTCGGCTTCGCCCGGCGGATGCTGGAGGTCCACGAGCAGGCGGCGGCCTTCTTCACCGGGACCCGGCTGCGCGGGCGCCTGCGCTTCGGCGCGTCCGAGGACTTCGTGCTGACCCGGCTGCCGGAGATCCTGGAGGGCTTCCGGTACGAGCATCCGGAGGTCGACCTGGAGCTGACGGTGGAGCTCTCGGGCACCCTGCACGAGCAGCTGGCCGCCGGAAAGCTGGACCTGGTCCTCGCCAAGCGGCGTCCCGAGGAGCCGGGGGGCGAGCTGGTGTGGCACGACCGGCTGGTGTGGATCGGGGCGGAGCGGCTGCGGCTGGAGGCGGACCGCCCGGTGCCGCTGATCGTCTATCCACCCCCGGGCATCACCCGCGCCCTGGCGCTGGAGGCCCTGGAGCGCCAGGGTCGGGAGTGGCGGATCGTGTGCACCAGCGGCAGCCTCAACGGCCTGATCGCGGCGGCCCGGGCGGGCCTGGGCGTGATGGCGCACTCGCGGGGGCTGATCCCGCCGGGGCTGGTCAGGATGGCGCAGCGGTCGGGGCTGCCGGAGCTGGGCCGGGTGGACTTCGTGCTGGTCCACGGGCAGCGGCGGACGACCGCCCAGGGAGCGGCCGAGGCGCTGGCGGCGGCGATCCTGGCGGGCGGGGAGCGACTGCACCGCCGCTGATGTGCTCGTACAGATTCGGTGGAGATTACGGCACCGAAACTTACTCGACGGTCAGTTTTCTGTCCGACCCTTCCCCATGTAAGCGCATTTCCGCCCCTAGAACTGTGCATACCCGGGCCCCGCCCGGCTTTTTGCCCCCTCCCGTCAGACAGGAGCGTGGGGTAGCTTTCACGGCTCTGTGCGGAGCGTCGACAGCAGGGAGCGGGGTTTGCGCGAGTTCACCAACCCTCCGTCGGCGTCGGCCCCGCCGGTGGGCGGACTGGCCGACGTGGTGTTCGAGCGCGCCCGGGAGGACCCGGCGCATGTGGCCCTCGGCCGCAAGGACGACGCCGGGCACTGGCGGGACGTGACCTCCGCCGAGTTCCGCGACGAGGTGCTCGCCCTGGCCAAGGGGCTGCTCGCCCGGGGCGTCCGGTTCGGCGACCGGGTCGCCATCATGTCCCCCACCCGCTACGAGTGGACCCTCTTCGACTTCGCCCTGTGGACCATCGGCGCCCAGGTGGTGCCGGTCTACCCGACCTCCTCCGCCGAGCAGTGCTTCTGGATGCTGCACGACGCGGAGGTCTCGGCGGCGGTCGTCGAGCACGAGGACCAGGCGATGACCATCGCCACGGTCATCGACCGGCTGCCGCGGCTGCGCGAGCTGTGGCAACTGGACGCGGGCTGCGTCCCGGAGCTGTACGACGCCGGCGCCCACCTCGACGACGAGGTGGTGCACCGGCACCGCCAGGCGGTCACCCCCGACTCGGTCGCGACCGTCATCTACACCTCCGGCACCACCGGCCGCCCCAAGGGCTGTGTCCTGACCCACGGCAACTTCATGTACGAGGCGGACACCGTCATCGAGCGCTGGGAGCCGGTCTTCCACTCGAAGAAGGGCGACGAGGCGGCGACCCTGCTCTTCCTGCCGCTCGCGCATGTGTTCGGCCGTATGGTGCAGGTCGCCGCGGTCCGCGGGGGCGTCCGCTTCGGCCATCAGCCGCAGATGAACGCCGCCGCCCTGCTGCCCGACCTCGCCGCGTTCCGGCCGACCTTCTTCCTCGCCGTGCCGTACGTCTTCGAGAAGGTCTTCAACGCCGCCCGCCGCAAGGCCGAGAAGGAGGGCCGGGCCGGTGCCTTCGAGAAGGCCGTCGAGGTCGCGGTGAAGTACGCGGACGCCATGGAGGCCAAGGCGTGGGGGACCGGGCCCGGCCCCTCGGCCGGCCTGCGCATGCAGCACCAGCTCTTCGACAAGCTCGTCTACGGCAAGATGCGGGCCGCGATGGGCGGCCGGATCCGGCACGCCATGTCCGGCGGCTCGGCGATGGACCGCCGGCTCGGCCTGTTCTTCGCGGGCGCGGGCGTGCACATCTACGAGGGCTACGGCCTGACCGAGTCCACGGCGGCGGCCACCGCCAACCCGCCCGAGCGCACCCGCTACGGCTCGGTCGGACAGCCCATCCCCGGGATGAGCGTGCACATCGCGGACGACGGGGAGATCTGGCTGCGCGGCGCCAACGTCTTCCAGGGCTATCTCAACAACCCCAAGGCCACCGACGAGACCCTGCACGACGGCTGGCTGGCCACCGGCGACCTCGGCTCCCTCGACGAGGACGGCTATCTCACCATCACCGGGCGCAAGAAGGAGATCCTGGTCACCTCGGGCGGCAAGAGCGTCTCGCCGGGCGTGCTGGAGGAGCGGGTCCGCGACCATCCGCTGGTCGCCCAGTGCGTCGTCGTCGGCAACGACCGCCCCTACATCGCGGCCCTGGTCACCCTCGACCAGGAGGCAGTGGACCACTGGCTGGCCATGCGCGGCAAGCGGCGGCCGCCCCCGGCCGAACTGGTGCGCGACGCCGACCTGGAGGCGGAGGTGCGGCGCGCGGTGGTCGCCGCCAACACCCTGGTCTCGCAGGCCGAGTCGATCCGTACCTTCCGGATCCTCGCCCAGCCCTTCACCGAGGAGCAGGGCCTGCTCACCCCCTCGCTCAAGCTGAAGCGCAGGGCGATCGAGAAGGCCTACGCCGGCGAGGTGGCGGCGCTGTACCAGGCCTGAGAGTTCAGGACGGACTCCGGACGGATTGCGCGATCAGGAATGCATCGCGGCCCGTGATCGTTGACGATGGGAGTACCACTTGACGACAACCGTAAGGATCACGAGCTCGTGAGCAAGGTTCCCCCGATCATCCTCAACAACGGCGTCGAGATGCCCCAGCTGGGCTTCGGCGTCTGGCAGGTGCCGGACGACGAGGCGGAGCAGGCGGTCAGCACGGCTCTGGAGGCCGGGTACCGCAGCATCGACACAGCGGCGATCTACGGCAATGAGGAGGGCACCGGCAAGGCCATCACCGCCTCCGGCGTCCCCCGCGAGGACCTCTTCGTCACCACCAAGCTCTGGAACTCCGAGCAGGGGTACGACACCACCCTGCGCGCCTTCGACACGTCGCTGGCCAAGCTCGGCCTGGACTACGTGGACCTGTACCTCATCCACTGGCCGCTGCCGGCCCGGGACACCTACGTCGACACCTACAAGGCGTTCGAGAAGCTGCACGCCGACGGCCGCATCAAGGCGATCGGCGTGTCCAACTTCCTGCCGGAGCACCTGGAGCGGCTGATCGGCGAGACGTCCGTCGTCCCGGCCGTCAACCAGATCGAGCTGCACCCGCACCTCCAGCAGCACGCCTCCCGCACGTTCCACGCGGAGCACGGCATCGCCACCGAGGCCTGGTCGCCGCTCGGCCAGGGCAAGGGCCTGCTGGAGGTCCCGGCGATCGTGGCCATCGCCCGGAAGCACGACCGCACCCCGGCCCAGGTCGTGCTGCGCTGGCACCTCCAGCTCGGCAATGTGGTGATCCCGAAGTCGGTCACCCCGTCCCGGATCCAGGAGAACATCGACGTGTTCGACTTCCGCCTGGACGACGAGGACCTGGCGGCGATCAGCGCGCTGAACGAGGACCGCCGGATCGGTCCGGACCCGGCGACGTTCGACGTCGTCTGACGCGTGCGGCGCGGGCGGTCCGGGTCACCGGACCGCCCGGGCCGGTCAGTTGGGCTGTCCGACCGGCCGTACGACGACGGTGTTGACGTCGACCCCGTCCGGCTGGCGGATCGCCCAGACGATCGAGTCGGCGAGTTGGTCGGCGGTGAGCAGATGCCCGGGCGGCAGGCTGCCGTAGCTGTCCCAGAACGGCGTCTCCACCCTGCCCGGCGCGATCAGCGTCACGCCGATGCCCCACTCGGTCACCTCACGGCGGGTGTTCTCGGCGAGCCCGGTCACCGCCCACTTGGTCGCGCCGTAGAGGTTGCCCGGCGTGTGCACGAACCCGGCGACACTGCCGACCAGCACGATCCGGCCCCGGGTCTCCTTCAGGGCGTCGATCGAGGCGCGGATGAGCAGCGCCGGTCCGAGGACATTGGTCAGGATCATCTCCGGCCAGCCGGCCGGGTCCCCCTCGGCGACCGAGTCGTGGGTGGCAATGCCGGCGTTGGCGACGACCGTGTCGAGGCGCCCGAACCGCTTCAGCGTGGTGTCCACCGCGCCCTGGATGTGCTCGTGGTCCGCGGCGTCCCCGACGATCGTCAACAGCCCCTCGGGATCGCCGAGTTCCTCGGCGAAGCCGCGCAGCCGGGCCTCTCCGCGGCCGGTGACGGCCACCCGGTGCCCGGCGTCCAGCAGCCGACGCGCCGCGGCGGCGCCGATGCCGCTGCCGCCGCCGGTGATGAGTGCGACCGGAGAGTCGGTCATGGTTACCCCCTGTTGTCGTTCGGTGAGGGGGAGTTCATCAGTTGGAGCGCTCTCCAAGTCAAGGGCGGTCGCCGCAGGTCTCGCGGTACGGCACCGAGGGCAGACGGCGGCGCCACTCGGTCTCCCTCACCCCACCCGCAGCCCGGGCACACACCTCGGCCGACGCCGACGCGATCGTGTTCATGCCGTGCCGGCGCCGGGTGTGGACCCCGGCCGACCCGTCGCCCGTGCACGGCCTGCGCGATGTGGCGCTGAAGGGCTCGCCGTCCGGTTAACGCACGCTGTACGGCACGGAGTTGCCCGCCCCGGAGATCCGCGCCCGCCTGCTCGCGGCGCGCCGCGTGGTGTCGGTCCGCGATCCGGCCGGGCAGCCCGTCGACCGGACGGCTCAGGAGAGCACCAAACGCCGGGTGCTCGACCGGTACTTCGTGGAGTGCGGCACCCGCAGCCTCCAGGGCGCGCGCGTCACCGTCCACGCCCGGCCGGGCGGCTGCTGAGCGCCGGGATCAGGCCGGGCGCACCGCGGTGTGCACCGTACGGGCGGCCAGGACGAACAGGTCCGGGCGGTGGTGCACGCTCGCCTTGTCGTCCGGGTCCAGGAGCCGGTCGAGGGTGGCCCGGTCGGTGGCGTCGAGGGCGTCACCGCAGATCTCACGGAACCGGCCGAAGGTGTCCGCGGCGACCGCGCGCGCCCGGTCGGGCGCCGGAGCGGGCAGGTCGAGCAGGAAGGTCCTCGAGCCCGTGGGCCTCAGTCCGGCGGCCGACATCAGCGCCCGCCAGTCCTCGGCCACCGCGACACTGCCCGGCAGCCCGGCCCGCATCTCGCTGAACCAGTCCTCCTGCAACGCGTCGAGCCGCGCCTGAAGGCCCGGCCGGCCGATGCCGAAGTCGCGGGGCAGGAAGCGGGTGGGCAGACCGCCCTCCACCAGGGCGAGCGTGCCACCGGCCGCCAGCCGCTCGGCGTAGGCCGCGAGGGCCGCCTGCTGGTCGCCGAGGTGATGCAGGCTGTAGCTGGCCCAGATCAGGTCGGCCGGATAGTCCAGCTCGGCCATGGCGTCCGGGAGGTCGCCGGCGATCGTGCCGAAGCGGTCCGCGACCCCGAGCCGCTCCGCGCGGGCGCGGGCCCGCTCCAGCAGTGGCCCGGAGCCGTCGACCGCGACGACCCGGGCACCAGGGAAGGCGTCGGCGAGCATGCAGGAGACGACACCGGGGCCGCTGCCCGCGTCGACGATCAGACCCGGCTCGGACTGCTTTCCGCCCAGCCAGGCGAGCGCGTGCTCGGTCAGCGGCGTGTACAGCTCGGCCTGGGTCTCCAGGTGCCCGGCCATGTCGGCCCAGTCGATGTCGGTGTGGTCGTGGTGGTGCGCGTGCTGGTGCGCCATGGTGGTCAGCCTCTCCTCCGGTTGGCGCCAGCGTGCGCCGACGCACCGTCGAAAGGCAAACGATGTTGCCGCAACCGCAAAAGGGTGCCGGGGCCCGGCCCTCCCGGGCCCCGGCGAGGTCCGCCGCTTACGGCAGCGGCGGGTAGGCGTTCCGCATCAGCTGCTGGAACTGGGCGGAGAACCAATGCCCGGACAGCGGGGAGTCCGGCAGGGCACCGGACAGGTTGTTGCCGTTGCGGGCGTTGCCGGTGTACGTCGGGTCGCACATCCGGTCGAAGCCCTTGCCCTCGTCGTTCGGGATCGCCCGGCTGGCGCCGTCGGACTCACCCGGCGGCTTCATCCACACGTAGGCGTCGATCCCGGCGGCCGGGGCGGCCTGGGGTCGCTCGCCGAGGCCCGCTCCGGACTGGTTGCACCAGTTGCCGATGTGGATGCGGCGGTCGTAGCGGCCGCCGTCGATGTAGGTGTCGACGCTGGTCGTCGCCCCGGGACCGGCGGGCCGGGCCGAGCCGCCCCAGCCGTTGCGGGAGGTGTCGATCAGCATGCCGATGCTGCTGTTGAAGCCGACGGTGACCAACTGGTTGCGGAAGCCCTGGGCGAAGGACAGCTCGTCCACGTACCGGTTCCAGTCGACCCACTTCGACTCGCGGACCGACTTGCCGGCCACGGTGTCGTTGACGGTGAAGTTGTTCTCCTTCAGGGCGCTGTAGTTGGCCGTGTTGGTGATGAAGCCGTGGACGTCGTTCACGGTCGCGCCCTCGGCGGTCGCGGCCTCCTTGAACACCTGGGCGGACGGCGCGAAGTTGTCGTCCCAGCCGATCCAGCCGTGGTGCCCGGCGTCCACGTAGTTGTAGACGTTGGGCACGTCACCAAGCTCGCTGAGCGCGTAGCCGACGCCCTTGACGTAGTTGCCGTTGGCCTTCATCACGTCGCACTGCGCAGTGGCCGTCGGGCGGCTGCCGGTGTTGGTGACGAGGTTGGGCAGGGAGTCGATCTCGACGGTGGTGACGATCCGCAGCCCGGCGTACTTGGGGTCGGCGAGGATCGCGGCGATCGGGTCGATGTACTCGGTCTTGTACCGGCCGATCTCCGTCGGGCCGAGCTCGCCGTTGGAGGCGAGGGCGGCGCAGTCGCGGCCGGGCAGGTTGTAGATGACCAGCTGGACGACGAGCTCGCCGCTGCCCTTCTGCGTCAGGGCCGCGTCGAGGTGGTCGCGCAGGCCCATGCCGCCGTTCACGCCGTTGATGGCGGCGATCCGGTCGAGCCACACCCCGGTGGGCTGGTTGGAGATCCGGCTGCCGCCCGGCTCGGCGGCGGCCTTCGCGGACCACTCGGGGTTCACATAGACCTTGGCGCCGGCGTACGGGTTGTCCACGCGGTTGCCGGGATCGGGGTCCGGGTCCGGGCCGGTGCCGCCGCCGTCGTCGACGTTGCAGGTCACGCCGTCCAGGGTGAAGGTGGCGGGGACGGCGTTGCTGCCGCTGTAGGAGCCCTGGAAGCCGAAGCTGACCGAACCGCCGGTGCCCAGGGTGCCGTTGTAGGACTCGTTGGCGGCGGTGACGGCCGTACCGCTCTGGGTGATCTTCGCGTTCCAGCCGTTGGTGACTTTCTGGTTGCCGGCGTACGACCACTTCACCGCCCAACCGCTCTTGGCGGCGCCGTTGTTGGTGACCGTGACCGCGGTGGTGAAGCCGGTGCCCCACTGGTTCTGCACCTTGTAGTCGACGGTGCAGGGCACGGCGGTGGTGCCGACGTCGTCGGGTACGGCGGCGAACGCCGTCCCGGAGGCCCCGGCGACCAGCGCCAGGGCGGCGAGCATCGCTGTTCTGGTACGACTCATGAGTGCGGGTTCCCTCTCCGTCATGGGGTGTGGTCCGTTGCGGGATGTCATCCGTCGAGCGCGCCGAGAACACGCGGCCCGATGCCGTACGACGTGGACGTTCCGGCGCAGGAGGTGATCAGCGCGGATGACATGCGGTGCGCGCGGAGGGCTCTGGTGCACCGCCGTCACACTCGTACCGGACCATGGGGATCACTCCGGTGACGGCTAAAAGTACTGAACGCGGGGGGTGGCGCATGAGCGTCTCCTTGCAGATCAGCGCGTCGTGAGCGACGCGTCGACTGGTGGAACCGCTCCCACTGGTGCCAACGAAGTTAGCGCCAAGTGACCGTCAGGGACAGGGGAGTTGCTCGACTTTTGCTCGACGGTGGTCGTCGAATCTTTTCGACTCTTCAAGCATCTTGACCCCCCGCACACCCGTCTCCACTATGGGAGCGCTCCCACTGGTTCAAGCCTTGACTTCTCCGAGCCGCAAGGAGGAACCAGCACATGCAACCTCCACACCGAAGGCGAAGAGCGGTACGGCGTGCCTGGACGGCCGTCGTCGCCGCCCTGGCGCTTCCGTTCACGCTGCTCGCGACGGGCACCACGCCCGCCCAGGCGGCGCCGCTGCAGTGCAGCGTCGACTACAAGACCAACGACTGGGGCTCCGGCTTCACCACGAATCTGACCATCACCAACCGCGGCACCGACGTGGTCGACGGCTGGACCCTGACGTACGCCTACACGGGCAACCAGAGGCTCAGCAACGGCTGGAACGGGACCTGGTCCCAGTCCGGCCAGAACATCACGGTGAAGAACGCCCCGTACAACGGCCGGATCGCGGCCGGCGCCGCGGTCTCCACCGGGGCGCAGTTCAGCTACAGCGGCACCAACGCCGCCCCGGCCTCCTTCGCGATCAACGGCACGCGCTGCACCGGCGCCCATCAGCCCCCGATCACGGTGCTGACCAGCCCGGCCGCGGGTGCCGTGTACTCGCAGGGGGACGCGGTGCCGCTCGCGGCCACCGCCGCGGCCGCCGACAACGCCACGATCAGCAAGGTGGAATTCTACGACGACACCCGGCTGCTGGGCACGGACACGAGCGCCCCCTTCTCGCTCTCCGTCTCCAACTTGACCGTGGGCAGCCACTCGCTGCTGGCCAAGGCGTACGACAGTCTGGGCGCGTCGGCGGAGTCCACGCCGGTCGGCATCACGGTCGCCTCGGGTCCCGCCGTGGTGGCCTCGACCAACCAACTGGCCGTACGGCAGGGCGAGACGGGAACGTTCGACATCAAGCTGTCGACGCAGCCGGCGGCCAACGTGACCGTCACCACCGCCCGCACCGGCGGGAATTCGGGTCTGTCGGTGACCGGCGGCGCCTCGCTCACCTTCACCCCGGCGAACTGGAACACCGCACAGCGCGTGACCATCACCGCGGACTCCTCCGGGACCGGCGCGGCGACCTTCGAGTCGACCGCGAACGGTCACGGCAAGGCCACGGTGACCGTCACCCAGGTGGAGGCGTCGGGTGAGTACGACGCCCGCTTCCTGGAGCTGTACGAGAAGATCACCAACCCGGCCAACGGCTACTTCTCGCCCGAGGGGATCCCCTACCACTCGGTCGAGACGCTGATCGTGGAGGCGCCGGACCACGGCCACGAGACCACCTCGGAGGCCTACAGCTACCTGCTGTGGCTGCAGGCCATGTACGGCAAGGTGACGGGCGACTGGACCAAGTTCAACGGCGCCTGGGAGATCATGGAGAAGTACATGATCCCCACCCGCGCCGACCAGCCGACCAACTCCTTCTACAACGCCTCCAAGCCCGCGACCTACGCGCCCGAGCTGGACACCCCGAACGAGTACCCGGCCCGGCTCGACGCCTCGGTCTCGGTCGGCCCGGACCCGATCGCGGCGGAGCTGAAGAGCGCGTACGGCACGGACGAGATCTACGGCATGCACTGGCTGCAGGACGTGGACAACATCTACGGCTTCGGCAACTCGCCCGGCAAGTGCGAGGCGGGCCCGTCGGACACCGGTCCGTCGTACATCAACACCTTCCAGCGCGGAGTGCAGGAGTCGGTGTGGGAGACGGTGCCGCAGCCGACCTGCGACGCCTTCAAGTACGGCGGCCCGAACGGCTACCTGGATCTGTTCACCGGTGACTCCTCCTACGCCAAGCAGTGGAAGTTCACCAACGCCCCGGACGCCGACGCGCGTGCGGTGCAGGCCGCGTACTGGGCCGACAAGTGGGCCGACGCGCAGGGCAAGGGCAGCCAGATCTCCGCGACCGTCGCCAAGGCCGCGAAGATGGGCGACTATCTGCGCTACGCCATGTACGACAAGTACTTCAAGAAGATCGGCAACTGTGTCGGTCCGTCGGCGTGCCCGGCCGGCACCGGCAAGGACTCCTCGCACTACCTGCTCTCCTGGTACTACGCCTGGGGCGGTGCCACCGACACCTCGGCGGGCTGGGCCTGGCGCATCGGCTCCAGTCACGCGCACGGCGGCTACCAGAACCCGATGGCCGCGTACGCGCTGGCCAGTTACCCCGACCTGAAGCCGAAGTCGGCGACGGGACAGGCGGACTGGGCCAAGTCCCTGGAGCGGCAGATCGAGTTCTACCGCTGGCTCCAGTCCAGCGAGGGCGCGATCGCGGGCGGGGCGACCAACAGCTGGGCGGGCCGCTACGCGACCCCGCCGGCCGGCAAGTCGACCTTCTACGGCATGTACTACGACCAGCAGCCCGTCTACCACGACCCGCCGTCCAACCAGTGGTTCGGCTTCCAGGCGTGGTCGATGGAGCGGGTGGCCGAGTACTACCAGCAGACGGGGAACGCGGCGGCCAAGGCGGTCCTCGACAAGTGGGTGGACTGGGCGATCGCGCACACCACCATCAACCCGGACGGCACCTACCGGATCCCGTCGACGCTGCAGTGGTCGGGCCAGCCCGACACCTGGAACGCCACGAACCCCGGTGCCAACACGGGCCTGCACGTCACCGTCGCCGACTACACCAACGACGTCGGTGTGGCGGCCGCGTACGCCAAGACCCTGACGTACTACGCCGACCGCTCCGGTGACACCGCGGCGGCGACGACAGCGAAGGCCCTGCTCGACGGCATGTGGGACCACCACCAGGACGCCCTGGGCATCGCCGTCCCGGAGAACCGCGCCGACTACAACCGCTTCGACGACCGCGTCCACATCCCGAGCGGCTGGACCGGAACGATGCCGAACGGCGACGCGATCAACTCCTCGTCGACGTTCGAGTCGATCCGCACGTTCTACGAGGACGACCCGGCCTGGTCGAAGATCGAGGCGTATCTGGCGGGCGGAGCGGTTCCCACGTTCACGTACCACCGTTTCTGGGCCCAGGCGGACATCGCCCTGGCCATGGGTTCGTACGCGGAGCTGCTCGAATAACCCGCCCCCGCCAGGCGCTCCACGGCGCCTGAAAGAGCCCCGCGTGCAAGGTCTCGCCACCTGACGGCGAGGCCGGACGGCCGGGCGGTCCCTTCCCGCACGGGGGACCGCTCGGCACCTCTCGCTGCACTGAGAAAGCGCTTTCCACGACTCACCGGAACTCCCCCACCGGAAAGGACTCCCCGTGCGAAGAACCCGCATCCTCACGGCCGTCCTGGCGCTCGCGGCCGGGCTGCTGTCGGGCGCGCCGCCCGCACTCGCCGCCGTCGAGCCCGCCAAGAAGACGGTGTCGATCAGCGCCGACACCTACACCTGGAAGAACGCCCGCATCGATGGCGGCGGCTTCGTCCCCGGCATCGTGTTCAACCGCACCGAGAAGAACCTCGCCTACGCCCGCACCGACATCGGCGGCGCCTACCGCTGGGTGGAGTCGTCGAAGACCTGGACCCCGCTGCTGGACTCGGTGGGCTGGGACGACTGGGGCCACACCGGCGTCGTCAGCATCGCCTCCGACGCCGTCGACCCGAACCGGGTGTACGCCGCCGTCGGCACGTACACCAACAGCTGGGACCCGGGGAACGGAGCCGTGCTGCGCTCCGCGGACCGGGGCGCCAGCTGGCAGAAGGCGAATCTGCCGTTCAAGCTGGGCGGCAACATGCCGGGCCGGGGCATGGGCGAGCGCCTGGCGGTCGACCCGCACCGCAACAGCGTGCTGTACCTGGGCGCGCCGAGCGGCAAGGGCCTGTGGCGGTCGACGGACTCCGGGGCGAGCTGGTCGCAGGTTTCGAACTTCCCCAACGTCGGCAATTACGTGCAGGATCCGAGCGACACCAGCGGCTACGCCTCCGACAACCAGGGCATCGTCTGGGTCACCTTCGACGAGTCCACCGGCACCGCCGGCAGCGCCACCCGGACGATCTACGTCGGCGTGGCCGACAAGGACAACGCCGTGTACCGCTCGACGGACGCGGGGGCGACCTGGAGCAGGGTCGCCGGGCAGCCGACCGGCTATCTCGCCCACAAGGGCGTGCTGGACGCCGAGAACGGCCACCTCTACCTGTCGTACAGCGACAAGGGAGGCCCCTACGACGGCGGCAAGGGCCGGTTGTGGCGGTACGCGACGGCGACGGGCACCTGGACCGACATCAGCCCGGTGGCGGAGGCCGACACCTACTTCGGCTTCAGCGGCCTCACCGTCGACCGGCAGGATCCGGGCACGGTGATGGCGACGGCGTACAGCTCCTGGTGGCCGGACACCCAGATCTTCCGCTCCACCGACAGCGGCGCCACCTGGACGAAGGCGTGGGACTACACGTCGTACCCCAACCGCGCCAACCGCTACACCATGGACGTCTCCTCCTCCCCTTGGCTGACCTGGGGCGCGAACCCCAGCCCGCCCGAGCAGACGCCCAAACTCGGCTGGATGACCGAGGCGTTGGAGATCGACCCGTTCGACTCCGACCGCATGATGTACGGCACCGGCGCGACGATCTACGGCACCGAGAACCTCACCGCCTGGGACAGCGGTGCCCAGTTCACCATCAAGCCGATGGTGCGGGGCCTGGAGGAGACGGCGGTCAACGACCTGATCTCTCCCCCGTCCGGCGCCCCGCTGCTCAGCGCGCTCGGTGACATCGGCGGCTTCCGCCACACGGACCTCACCAAGGTCCCCTCGATGATGTTCACGCAGCCCAACTTCACCTCGACGACCAGCCTGGACTTCGCGGAGGCCAACCCGAACACGGTGGTCCGCTCCGGCAACCTGGACTCGGGCCCGCACATCGCGTTCTCCACCGACAACGGCGCCAACTGGTTCGCCGGGACGGACCCTTCGGGTGTCTCCGGGGGCGGCACGGTCGCCGCGGCGGCGGACGGCAGCCGGTTCGTGTGGAGCCCGCAGGGCACCGGCGTCCACCACACGACCGGCTTCGGCACCTCCTGGTCGGCGTCCTCCGGCATCCCGGCGGGGGCGATCGTGGAGTCCGACCGCGTCGACCCGAAGGTCTTCTACGGCTTCAAGTCCGGGAAGTTCTACGTCAGTACGGACGGCGGAGCCACCTTCGCCGCCTCCGCCGCGACCGGGCTGCCGAGCGGCGACAGCGTCCGCTTCAAGGCGCTGCCCGGCACCAAGGGCGACGTGTGGCTGGCGGGCGGCGCGAGTGACGGCGCGTACGGGCTGTGGCGGTCGACGAACGGCGGCACGAGCTTCACGAAGCTCGCGGGCGTCGAGCAGGCCGACACCATCGGGTTCGGCAAGGCGGCGCCCGGAGCCTCGTACCAGACGCTCTACACCAGCGCGAAGATCGGCGGGGTCCGCGGCATCTTCCGCTCCACCGACCAGGGCGCCACCTGGACGCGCATCAACGACGACGCCCACCAGTGGGGCTGGACGGGCGCCGCGATCACCGGTGACCCGAGGGTCTACGGCCGCGTCTACATCGCCACCAACGGCCGGGGCGTCATCTACGGGGACTCCTCCGACAGCGGCGGCGGTACGGATCCCGATCCCGGGCCCGGGCCCACGGGGGCCTGTGCGGTGACGTACAAGGTCACCAACCAGTGGCAGGGCGGCTTCCAGGCGGACGTGCGGCTGACCAACACCGGCACGAGCGCCTGGTCCGGCTGGGCGCTGGCCTGGTCCTTCCCCGACAGCCAGACGATCACGCAGATCTGGAACGCCGAGCGCACCCAGTCGGGCGCCTCGGTCACGGTGAAGAACGTCGGCTGGAACGCCAACGTGGCGGCCGGCGGGTCGGTGAACTTCGGCTTCACGGCCAACTGGTCCGGCACGAACGGCAAACCGACCACATTCAAGGTCGGCGACCAGAACTGCGCGGTGAGCTGAGACGGCGGGGGTGTGGCGATTCCGGCACACCCCCGTCGGCGGGCCGGCGGCATGCCGTTGCCGAGGTAGAAGCTCGGGTGCGGGGGCTGGTTGTACGCGGTGTTTTGCCAGGCCAGACCCGTGCGGTACACCGTGTCGTGCAGCAGGGTCGTGATCCTCGTGGTCGTCTCGTGCGGCGTCGAGTAGATCCTGAGGGCCGTGTTGTTGCTGGTCGGCCAGATGACCTCCTCGCGCCAGTCGCCGAGGATGTCACCGGACAGGGCCGGGGTCGCCTTGGTGCCGTTGTTGGAGTGGACCGAGGCGCCGGTCAGCAGCCGGGTCTCCGCCGAGGTGCCGTACTTGTCGATCCGGGTGCCGTCGAGGAGTTCGCGGACCGTGTCCCCGTCCCACCAGGTAAGGAAGTTGACCGACGACGGCTCCCGTCCCTTGGTGGCGCCCGCCTCGTCCCGGATGCTCGTGTCCGAGGCCGACCAGACCTCCGCGCCGTCGTTCCCGGCCCAGACGTCCGCGGCCACTCCCCGCCCGTTGTCGCAGCAGGCGGCGAGCTTCCAACGGACCGCCCCCGTCGCGGGGTTGAGGTACACCGCGGCCGGCTGGGACGTCGACTCGGAGACCTTGTAGTACTCCAGGCCCGAGGCGGCCGGGTCGAGGTCCCCGAGGTGCTGGGCGTCCCCGTGGCCGGTCCGCGCGGTCCACAGTCCGCTGCCGTTGTCGTCGACGGCCATCGAGCCGTACACGATCTCGTCCCTGCCGTCGTTGTCGACGTCCCCCACCGACAGGCTGTGCGAGCCCTGACCGTCGTACCCCTTGCCGGAGTTGGTGGAGGAACTGGTGTCGAAGGTCCAGCGGCGGGTGAAGGAGCCGCCTCGCCAGTCCCAGGCGGCGATCACGCTCCGGGTGTAGTAGCCGCGGGCCATGATCAGCGAGGGCCGGGAGCCGTCCAGGTACGCCGTGCCCGCGAGGAAGCGGTCGGCGCGGTTGCCGTAGGAGTCGCCCCAGGAGGAGACCGTGCCGCGCGCCGGGACGTAGTCCACGGACTGCATGGCCCGGCCGGTCTGCCCGTTGAACATGGTCAGGTACTCGGGTCCGGACAGCACGTACCCGCTGGAGTTGCGGTGGTCGGCCGAGGCGCTGCCGATCACCGTGCCGCCGCCGTCGACGGTGCCGTCGGCGGTCTTCATCGCGACCTCGGCCTTGCGGTCGCCGTCGTAGTCGTAGACCTGGAACTGCGTGTAGTGGGCGCCGGAGCGGATGTTGCGGCCCAGGTCGATGCGCCACAGCCGGGTGCCGTCGAGGGTGATGCCGTCGACGACCGTGTTGCCGGTGTAGCCGGACTGGGAGTTGTCCTTGGCGTTGGTCGGCTGCCACTTCAGGACCAGGTCGAGGGCGCCGTCGCCGTTCAGGTCGCCGACGGAGGCGTCGTTGGCCTCGTAGGTGTAGGCCACCCCGTCGGGTGTGGTGCCGCCGGCCGGCGGGGAGAGGGGGACGTCCTTGTATCCGGTGCGGAACTGGATCGCGTGGACGGAGTCGCCCTGCTCCACGCCGCCCACGATCGCGCGGACCGTGTAGTCGGCGTGCGCGGGGGCGCCGGAGTGGAAGTAGTTGGTGGAGCCGGTGATGGGGACCGCGTTGACCTTCGTACCGGCCCGGTAGAGGTTGAAGGAGACGCTGTCGGGGTCGGTGCCGAGCCAGCGCCAGCTGACCAGGTTGCCGCTGCCGGTGTACACGCTGACCACACCCCGGTCCAGCGCCTCGACCTGGCGTGCGGTGGCGGCCTCGGCGCGGTCGGCGACGGTGAGCGAGGTCAGCCCGGCGGCGAGGAGCGCCGCGGTGGCGCCGAGGGCGGGCAGGAGGATGCTGCGTCTGCGGTGCTTGCGCGGGTGCTGCGAGATACCTCCCGGGAGGACGGACGGGTTCCGTTCCCCTTCAGTCGCCACCGCCGTCCGCGAAGTTGCCGCGTCGCTCGGCCGGTTCGGAGCCCCCTTCGTACGCGCGTCGCGCGCCCTGGGCCGGGTCCGCCGCCCCGGCGCCTCGCCCCGATGCAGCCGGTCCTGGAAGTCCCGCCGGTACCCGGCCCGGTACGCGGCGGGAACGACCGGGCGAGTCGAACTCCGCTGCCGTGGCAGCCGGTTGGAGGATCCGGCCGACCCGGAAGGTGCGCGGCCCCGGTCCCGCCACGACGTATCAGCGGCCCGCCCTCAGGGAGTCCCCGGCTTCCGGAACGCCCGCAGACCGAACACCGGGTCGGGGCGGCGGCGGTCCGGGTCGGGCAGGGATTCCAGCTCGGCGGCGAAGCGTTCGGTGAGGGGGGTGCCGGGCGGCAGCTGGGTGAACCAGCCCCGGCGCAGGTCGGCCGCGGTGCCACGAGGACTGCGGCCCTGACCGACGCCCCGGAACCGCGCGCCGGCGACGGGGCGCAGGCCGTGCTCGGCGGCGCGGGCCTCGACGCGGGGCGAGGCGTCCGGGGCGGACCGGCGCGGGCGCGGTGCGAGCACGGCGTCGATGTCGCTGCCGACGTCATGGGCGGCGGCCTTGTCGACGGTGGTCACGTACACCCCGCCGGGCCGCAGCACCCGGGCGCACTCGGCGACCACCGCGCCCATGTCGTCGCCCCGGTCCAATAGGTGCAGCAGCCACACACTGGTCACCGCGTCGAAGGTCCCGTCGGGGAACGGCAGCCGCCGGCTGTCCGCCAGCACGATCGCGCCGGGCAGCCGGGCGGCGGCCATCCGGGCCATCCCGTACGTCAGGTCCACGCCCGTCACCCGCAGCGCGGGCCGCGCCGCCGCGAGCCGCCGGGTGACGATCCCGGTGCCGCAGGCCACGTCGAGGAGGGTCCGGGCGCCGTCCGGGATCAGGCCGAGGACCGCCTCGGCCGCCGCGGCGGCCCGGGGTTCGCCGCCGCGGGAGGAGTCGTAGGCGTCGGCTTCCTTGTCGTAGTCGAGCACCCGCCCCTCACTCGGCCCCGTGCCCCGGGGCCAGCTCGGCGACCCGGCGCGCCAGCTCGACGTCCTTCTCGGTGACCGCGCCGCCCGCGCTGTGCGTGTGCACGGTCAGCGAGACGGAGCGGTAGCCGAGCGTGAGGTCGGAGTGGTGGTCGAGCTCCTCCTGGACCTGGGCGATGTGGACGACCATCGCGGTGGCCGCGAAGTGCGAGGAGAGCCAGTAGGAACGGGCGAGGCGGTCCCCGTCGAGCGACCAGCCCGGCAGTTCCGCGAGACGGTCCTCGATCTCCTTCTGGGACAGCGGTTCGACGGCCATGCGCCGCTCCTTCCTGGGCTGCGGATGCCCTCCAAGACTGCCACAGAGCCAGTGCCCGGGCCCTGGTCGCAAAGGGTGGCATCGCCGGGGGGCCGGTGGGTCGTCTACGGTCGTGGCATGACCGTCACTTCCACCGACCGGGGCATCGGGCCGCTGCTGCGGGCCTGGCGGGAGCAGCGCCGGGTCAGCCAGCTGGAACTGGCGCTGCGCGCCGACTCCTCGGCCCGGCACATCAGCTTCATCGAGACAGGCCGGTCCCGGCCCAGCGAGGAGATGGTGCTGCGGCTGGCCGAGCACCTGGACGTGCCGGTCCGCGAGCGCAACGCCCTGCTGCTGGCCGCCGGTTACGCCCCGCACTACCCGGAGACGCCGCTGGACGACCCGGCGCTGGACGCCGTGCGCCAGGGTATGGAGCGGCTGATCCAGGGCTACGAGCCCTACCCGGCGATCGTGGTGGACGCGATGTACAACGTCCTGGCCGCCAACCGGGGCATCCTGATGCTGCTGGACGGCCTGCCTGAGCAGCTGCTCGCTCCGCCGCTGAACGCGATGCGGCTGACCCTCCACCCGGAGGGCCTGGCACCGCGCATCCGCAACCTCCGTGAGTGGCGCGGCCATCTGCTGGAGCAGATGCAGCGGCAGATCGCCCTGCACCGCTCGCAGCCGCTGCGCAGGCTGTACGAGGAGGTGGCGGCCTATCCGGTGCCGGAGGAGGACCCGAGCGAGGAACCCGCGGAGCCGGTCCCGTACTTCGCGCTGCCGCTCCGGATCGAGCACGGGGGACGGACGCTGTCCTTCATCTCCTCGATCTCCACCTTCAACACCCCGATGGACGTGACCGTCGCCGAGCTGGCCATCGAGACGCTGCTCCCGGCCGACCCGGCGACGGTCAAGTACCTTCAGGAACTGGTGTCCTGACGGCTTTTCAGCGCCAGATGCTGCAGGGCGGCGAACCCGGCGACGGTCAGCGCCTGCACGGCGGTCCACACGGCACCGGCCGTGGTGGGGGACAGCCACACCGCGAGGGCGAGCAGACTCAGGGCGGCCCAGGCGAAGTTGGCCTCGATCACGGCCCGGACCCCGAGCGCGGCCGGCCGGGCGCGGGAGGCGAGCAGCCCGACGCCCGCGGCGTACACCGCGAGGAAGGCTCCGAGGGCGAGCAGCAGCGCCGGATCGACCCCGAGGAGTCGTCCCAGCGGACCGGACGCGGCCAGGTAGGCCAGGGCGTTGGTGCCCGTCACCACCGCGTCGAGGGCGAGGAACCGGCGCAGCACGGTCCCCGGCTCGGAGGTCCTGGCGAGCGCGGCAAGCTGGGTCGCGGACATGACGAATCACCCTCCGTCGGGTCTGGGTCAGGGGAGGCGGGCCCCGGATCGGAGTGCGCCGATCCGGAGCCCGGTGACCCCTACGATCCCGCGCCCCGGGGACGGGGTCGATTACCTCCCGGGTAATGCGGTTCCGGGCAGTGGTGAGCGCCTCACCGCCGAACCGGTGAGAGCGGAAGCGGAACGTGGCACACTGCACGGGTACTTCGGCGCGTAGGGGAGGCGTGGCGTGAGTGAGCGGCGGCCCGCGCCGACCGTGGGGCAAGTGGTGCTCGGCAAGCGGTTGCAGGAGCTTCGGGAGGCGGCCGGACTCAAGCGCGAGGAGGCCGCGAAGGTCCTGCGGGTGGCCCCGGCGACCGTACGGCGGATGGAGATGGCCGAGGTCTCCCTGAAGATCCCGTACGTGCAGGTGCTGCTCGACACCTACGGGGTGCCCGAGGAGGAGGCGGCCGCCTTCGTCTCCCTGGCCGAGGAGGCGAACCAGCCGGGCTGGTGGCAGCGGTACCACGACGTCCTGCCGGACTGGTTCAGCCTGTACGTGAGCCTGGAGGGCGCGGCGCGGCTCATCCGCTCCTACGAGCCGCACTTCGTGCCGGGCCTGCTGCAGACCGAGGACTATGCGCGCGGGGTGCTGGAGGCGGGCACCATCGGCCAGACCGGACCCGCGGCGATCGAGCGGCATGTGGCCCTGCGCATGGAGCGCCAGCGCCTGCTGGAGAGCCCGGACCGCCCCCACCTGTGGGTGATCATGGACGAGACGGTGCTGCGGCGGCCGGTGAGCGACCACCCTTCGGTGATGCGCGCGCAGCTGGACAAGCTGCTGGAGTTCGCCGAGCGCGACCGGGTCACCCTGCAGATCGCCGAGTTCGCCCGGGGCCCGCACCCCGGCACCTACGCCCCGTTCACCCTGTTCCGCTTCGCCGAGCCCGAGCTGCCCGACATGGTCTTCACCGAGTACCTGACCGGCGCCCTGTACCTGGACTCGCGCACCGAGGTCGCGGCGCACCTGGAGGTGCTGGACCACATGTCCACCAGTGCCGCCACCGCCGACCGCACCAGGAAGCTCCTGCGGGACCGCCGCGCGGACTTCTGAGCCCTCCCGGCTTCCCGCCCGCCCGCACCGTCTGACCCGTACGGGTGCCGTCAGCGGGTGCGCTTCCCCGCTCCGGCCTAGGTTCGAAAGCCACGGGCAAGCAAGGGAGCGCAGGTGACCGACACCCGGGTACCGCCCACCGAGCCCGGTGCGGCCCTGCTGCGGGCCGGCCGGTTCTTCCGGTCCGGCACGGCCGCGCCGGACCTGCACAGCGTCCGGATCACGGGCGGCCGGGAGGCGGACGTCTTCTACCGGGACCGCTGGAGCCACGACAAGGTCGTGAACTCCACGCACGGCGTGAACTGCACCGGCTCCTGCCGCTGGAAGGTGTACGTCAAGGACGGCATCATCACCTGGGAGACCCAGGAGACGGACTATCCGAGTGTCGGCCCCGACCGCCCCGAGTACGAGCCCCGCGGCTGTCCCCGCGGCGCCGCCTTCTCCTGGTACACCTACTCCCCCACCCGGGTCCGCCACCCGTACGTCAGAGGCGTGCTGCTGGAGCTGTACCGGGAGGCGAAGCAGCGCCTGCACGACCCCGTGCTCGCCTGGGCCGACCTCCAGGGCGACCCCGAGCGCCGCCGCCGCTACCAGCGGGCCCGCGGCAAGGGCGGTCTGGTGCGGGCGAGTTGGGACGAGGCGGTGGAGATCGTCGCCGCCGCCCAGGTCCACACCATCAAGACCCACGGCCCCGACCGCATCGCCGGCTTCTCCCCCATTCCCGCGATGTCGATGGTGTCGCACGCGGCGGGCGCCCGCTACCACTCCCTGATCGGCGCCCCGATGCTGTCGTTCTACGACTGGTACGCCGACCTTCCGGTGGCCTCCCCGCAGGTCTTCGGCGATCAGACCGACGTACCGGAGTCCGGCGACTGGTGGGACGCGGCCTATCTGATGATGTGGGGCTCGAACGTCCCGGTCACCCGGACCCCGGACGCGCACTGGATGGCGGAGGCCCGCTATCGCGGCCAGAAGGTCGTGGTGGTCGCCCCCGACTACGCCGACAACGCCAAGTTCGCCGACGAGTGGCTGCACCCGCACCCCGGAACGGACGGCGCGCTGGCCCTCGCGATGGGCCACGTCGTCCTCAAGGAGTTCTTCGTCGACCGCGAGACCCCGTTCTTCGCGGACTACGTACGGCAGTTCACCGACCTGCCCTTCCTGGTCACGCTCACCGAACGGGACGGCGCCCACGTCCCCGGCAAGTTCCTGCGCGCCCGCGATGTCGGCCAGGACGGTGAGGGAGCCGAGTGGAAGACGGTCGTCCTCGACGAGGTCACCGGCCGCGCCGTCGTCCCGAAGGGCTCCCTGGGCTTCCGCTGGACCGACTCCGGCAAGGGCGACTGGAATCTGGAACTCGGCGACACCGTCCCGCGGTTGAGCCTGTACGGCCACTCCGGCGCGGCCGGGGTCGAGGTGCTGCTCCCCCGCTTCGACACCGCGCAGGGCTCCGGGGACGTCCTGCGCCGGGGCGTCCCGGCGATCCGTCTCGGTGGTGCCGACGGCCCGCTGGTCACCACGGTCCACGACCTCCTGCTCGCCCAGTACGGGGTCTCCCGCCCCGGTCTGCCGGGCAGCTGGCCCGCCTCCTACGACGACGCGGACGCGCCCGGCACCCCCGCCTGGCAGGAAGCCCACACCTCCGTCCCGGCGGCGAAGTGCGTCAGGATCGCCCGGGAGTTCGCGCGCACCGCCGAGCGCTCCAAGGGCCGCTGCATGATCCTCATGGGCGCCGGGACGAACCACTGGTTCCACTCCGAGACGATCTACCGCGCCTTTCTGGCGCTGCTCCAGCTCACCGGCTGCCAGGGCCGCAACGGCGGCGGCTGGGCGCACTACGTCGGCCAGGAGAAGTGCCGCCCGGCGACCGGCTGGGCCACCCTCGCGGCCGGTTCCGACTGGTCCCGCCCGCCGCGGCAGATGATCGGCACGGCGTACTGGTTCCTCCACACCGACCAGTGGCGCTACGACCGGTTCACCGCCGACGCGCTCACTTCGCCGCTGGGTGCGGGCCGGCTGGCGGGGATGACGGGCGCGGACTGTCTCGCGCTGTCCGCGCGGGCGGGCTGGATGCCGTCGTACCCGACCTTCGACCGCAATCCGCTGGAGCTGGGCGAGGCGTTCGGCGATCCGGTGGCCAGAACCGTCGCCGAACTGCGGGCGGGCACCCTGAAGTTCGCCTGCGAGGACCCGGACGCGCCGGAGAACTGGCCGCGCGTACTGACGCTGTGGCGGGCCAACCTGCTGGGCTCGTCGGCCAAGGGCGCCGAGTACTTCACCAAGCACCTGCTGGGCACGCACTCCTCGCTGCGCGCCGAGGAGGCCCGGCCCGAGGAACGGCCGCGCGAGGTGACCTGGCGGGACGAGGCGCCCGAGGGCAAGCTCGACCTGCTGGTGTCGCTGGACTTCCGGCAGACCTCCTCCACGCTCCTGTCCGACGTCGTCCTCCCGGCCGCGACCTGGTACGAGAAGCACGACCTGTCCAGCACGGACATGCACCCCTACGTGCACGCGTTCACCCCGGCGGTCGACCCGCCCTGGCAGGCGCGCACCGACTTCGACACCTTCAAGGCGCTGGCGGAGAAACTGAGCGAGCTGGCCGCCGGCCACCTCGGCGTGCGCAAGGATCTCGTCGCCTCCCCGCTGCAGCACGACACCCCGGGCGAGATCGCCCAGCCGGGCGGGGTGGTACGGGACTGGAAGCGCGGCGAGTGCGACCCCGTGCCCGGCCGGACGATGCCGCACCTGGCCGTCGTGGAGCGCGACTACACCAAGATCGGCGCGAAGTTCGCGGCGCTCGGCCCGCTGGTCGAGCAACTGGGGCTGCCCGCCAAGGGAATCGCCCTGCGGCCGGACGAGGAGGTCGAGCACCTGCGGCGGCTCAACGGCACCGGCTTCGAGGGCCGCCCCTCCCTCGACACCGCGGTCAAGGCCGCCAACACCATCCTCGCCCTCTCCGGCACCACCAACGGCCGCCTCGCCACCCAGGGCTTCCGCACCCTGGAGGCCCGCACCGGGCAGCCGATGGCCCACCTCGCCGCCGAGCACGAGGGCAAGCGCGTCACGTACGCCGACACCCAGGCCGCGCCCGTGCCGGTCATCACCTCGCCGGAGTGGTCGGGCAGCGAATCGGGCGGGCGCCGCTACACGGCGTTCACGCTCAACACCGAGCACCTCAAGCCCTGGCACACCCTCACCGGGCGGCAGCACTTCTTCCTGGACCACGACTGGATCCATGAGCTGGGCGAGGCGCTGCCCGTGTACCGGCCGCCGCTGGACATGCACCGGCTGTTCGGGGAACCGCGTCCGGGTCCGGACGGCACCCGCGAGGTGACGGTCCGTTACCTCACCCCGCACAACAAGTGGTCCATCCACTCCGAGTACCAGGACAACCTGTTCATGCTGGCGCTCTCCCGCGGCGGCCAGACCATCTGGATGTCCCCGCAGGACGCGGAGGCGATCGGGGTCGCCGACAACGACTGGATCGAGGCGGTCAACCGCAACGGCGTCGTCGTCGCGCGGGCGGTCGTCTCGCACCGGATGCCGGCCGGCACGGTGTACATGCACCACGCCCAGGAGCGCACGATCGCCGTCCCCACCGCGGAGACGACCGGCCGGCGCGGCGGCATCCACAACTCGCTCACCCGGCTGATCCTCAAGCCGTCCCATCTGATCGGCGGCTACGCCCAGTTGTCGTGGGCGTTCAACTACCTGGGCCCGACGGGCAACCAGCGCGACGAGGTGACGGTGATCCGCCGCCGCGGGCAGGAGGTCGAGTACTGATGCGCCCGATGGCCCAGATCGCCATGGTGATGAACCTCGACAAGTGCATCGGCTGCCACACCTGCTCGGTCACCTGCAAACAGACGTGGACCAACCGGCAGGGCATGGAGTACGTCTGGTTCAACAACGTCGAGACCCGCCCGGGACAGGGCTATCCACGCCGCTACGAGGACCAGGAGCGCTGGCGCGGCGGCTGGGAGCTGAACCGGCGGGGCGCGCTGAAACTGAAGTCGGGCGGGCGGCTGCGCTCGCTGGCCGGGATCTTCTCCAACCCCAAGCTCCCGGAGATCAAGGACTACTACGAGCCCTGGACGTACGACTACCAGAACCTCACCGACGCCCCGCTCGGCGACGACTACCCCGTGGCCCGCCCGGTCTCCCGGCTCGACGGCAAGCCGATGAAGATCGAGTGGTCCTCGAACTGGGACGACAACCTCGCGGGCGCCCCCGCCTACGGCGACCTGGACCCGATGGTGGAACGCACCCGGCAGCAGGTCGCCGACAAGGTGCGCTTCGAGTTCGAGCAGACCTTCATGTTCTATCTGCCGCGCATCTGCGAGCACTGCCTGAACCCGGCGTGCGTGGCCGCCTGTCCGTCCGGCGCGATGTACAAGCGGGCGGAGGACGGCATCGTCCTGGTCGACCAGGACGGCTGCCGGGGCTGGCGGATGTGCGTGACGGGATGCCCGTACAAGAAGGTCTACTTCAACCACCGCACCGGCAAGGCCGAGAAGTGCACCCTGTGCTACCCGCGCCTGGAGGCCGGGCTGCCGACGGTCTGCTCGGAGACCTGCGTGGGACGGCTGCGCTATCTCGGGGTCGTGCTCTACGACGCCGACCAGGTGACGGCCGCCGCGTCCGTGCGGGACGAGAAGGCCCTGTACGAGGCCCAGTTGGGTGTCTTCCTCGACCCGGAGGACGAGGAGGTGCGGCGGGCGGCCGAGGAGGCGGGGATCCCGTACGACTGGCTGGAGGCTGCCCGCCGCTCCCCCGTGCACGCGCTGATCAGCACCTACCGGGTGGCCCTCCCGCTGCACCCGGAGTACCGCACGATGCCGATGGTCTGGTACATCCCGCCGCTGTCACCGGTGGTGGACGCGCTGACGGAGACGGGCCACGACGGCGAGGACGCGGACAACCTGTTCGGCGCCATCGACACCCTCCGCATCCCGCTGGAGTACCTCGCGGAGCTCTTCACCGCCGGGGACACCGCACCGGTGCGGGCCTCGCTGGAGAAGCTCGCCGCGATGCGCTCCCACATGCGGGCGCTGAACCTCGGCGAGGAACCGGACCCGGCGGTGCCGGCCGCCGTCGGGATGCGACCGGAGGAGATCGAGCAGATGTACCGCCTGCTGGCCATCGCCAAGTACGAGGACCGGTACGTGATTCCGACCGCCGCCGTCGGTGACGCGCGGCGCCTGGAGGAGTCCGCGCTGCCGCAGGACTGCTCCCTCGACCACGACGGCGGGCCCGGCATGGGCGGGGACGGGCCGTTCGGCCAGGACTCGGGCCGCCGGCTGCTTCCCCTGGTGAGCGTGGAGAACTTCCACCTGCTGCGCAGACGCCAGACCTCGGACGACGCGGAGGAGACCTGATGCCCTCGGACGCGGTGCTCTACCAGGCGGCGGCGCTCTGCCTGACCTATCCCGACGACGACTTCCGCGCCCGGCTTCCGCTGCTGCGCGAAGCCGCGCCCCAGCTGCGGGAGTTCACCGACCACGCGGCGGTGACCGACGCCCAGGAGCTGGCCGCGCACTATGTGCAGGTCTTCGACTTCAAGAACCGGCACAGCCTGTACCTGAGCTGGTGGCGGGACGGGGACACCCGGCGGCGCGGGATGTCGCTGGTGCGCTTCAAGGACCTCTACCGCGAGCACGGCCTGGAGTTCAGCGGCGAGGAACTGCCCGACTTCCTGCCCGCGGTACTGGAGTTCGCGGCCCGCACCGGCAACCTCGACCTGCTCCTCGAACACCGCGACGCCCTGGAGCAGCTCCGCTCCCGGCTCACCGACTTCGGCACGCCGTACGCCGCCGTCCTGGACGCCGTGTGCGCCACGCTGCCGACCACGCCCACCGGGACGCGCCGATGACACTGTTCCTGTGGGGCGTCCTGCCGTACCTCGTCCTCGTCCTGCTCGTCGCCGGACTGCTCTGGCGCCACCGCTACGACAGGTTCGGCTGGACCACCCGCTCCTCCCAGGTGTACGAGTCGAAGCTGCTGAACATCGCCTCGCCCGCCTTCCACTACGGCATCCTCTTCGTCCTGGTCGGCCACCTCGTCGGCCTGTTCGTCCCGGAGTCGTGGACCGCCGCCCTGGGCGTGAGCGAGCACGCCTACCACCTGTTCTCCCTCTACGGCGGCACCGCGGCCGGTGTCGTCACCGTCGCCGGGATCGCGCTGCTGGTCTACCGCCGTCGCACCCGGGCCCCGGTGTTCCGCGCCACGACCGCCAACGACAAGCTGATGTACCTGGTGCTGGTCGCGGCGATCGTGCTGGGCATGGCCGCCAAGCTGGCCCACTCCTCCGGCGACGGGTACGACTACCGGCACTCCCTCGCCCCGTGGGCCCGCAGCCTGTTCACGCTCGGCCCGGACACCGGTGCGATGGCGGGGGTGCCGGTGCTGTACCAGGTCCACGCGGTGATCGGCATGGTCCTGATCGCGCTGGTGCCGTACACCCGGCTGGTGCACATGTTCAGCGCGCCGGTGCAGTATCTGTTCCGGCCGTACGTGGTGTACCGCAGCCGGGACCCGAAGCGGCTCGGCCCGCGACCGGAGCGGCGGGGCTGGGAGACGACCCGCCGCTGACCGCTAGGCGGCCCCTCCTTTCTGGTCCTTCTGGTCCTTCTCGTCGTCGACGATCTCCGCGTCCACCACGCCCTCGTCCTCCTGGGGTGCGGTGGGCCGGTCCGTGGGCTCCGAGTCGGCCTGCGCGTACATCGCCTGCCCCATCTTCTGGCTGACGGTGGCGAGTTTCTCGACGCCGGTGCGCAACTCGGCGGTGTCCGCCTCGCGTTCCAGGAGCGCCTTCAGCTCGGTGAGCGCGGACTGCACCTCGGAGCGGGTGTCGGCGGGCACCTTGTCCTCGTTCTCGCGGACGAACTTCTCCGTCTGGTAGACGAGTTGCTCGGCCTGGTTGCGGGTCTCGGCGGTTTCGCGGCGCTTGCGGTCCTCCTCCGCGTACTGCTCGGCGTCCCGCATCATGCGGTCGATGTCCTCCTTGGGCAGGGCCGAGCCGCCGGTGACCGTCATCTTCTGCTCGCGGCCGGTGGCCAGGTCCTTGGCAAAGACGTGCATGATGCCGTTGGCGTCGATGTCGAAGGCGACCTCGATCTGCGGAACCCCCCGGGGCGCGGGCGGCAGACCCGTCAGGTCGAAGACGCCGAGCTTCTTGTTGTAGGCCGCGATCTCGCGTTCGCCCTGGTAGACCTGGATGCCGACGGAGGGCTGGTTGTCGGCGGCGGTGGTGAAAATCTCCGAACGCCGGGTCGGGATCGTGGTGTTGCGCTCGATCAGCTTCGTCATGATGCCGCCCTTGGTCTCGATGCCCAGGGACAGCGGGGTCACGTCGAGCAGCAGCACGTCCTTGACATCGCCGCGGATCACCCCCGCCTGGAGGGCCGCGCCGACCGCCACGACCTCGTCGGGGTTGACGCCCTTGTGCGGGTCCTTGCCGGTCAGCTCCTTCACCAGCTCCGTCACGGCCGGCATCCGGGTCGAGCCGCCGACGAGGATCACGTGGTCGACCGCGGCGAGCTTGATCCCGGCGTCCTTGACCGCCTGGTGGAAGGGCGTCCTGCAGCGGTCCAGGAGATCGGCGGTGAGCTCCTGGAACTGGGCGCGGGTCAGCTTCTCGTCGAGGTGCAGCGGCCCTTCGGCGGAGGCCGTGATGTAGGGCAGGTTGATCGTGGTCTCCGAGGAGCTGGACAGCTCGATCTTGGCCTTCTCGGCGCCCTCGCGCAGCCGTTGCAGGGCCATCTTGTCGTTGCCCAGGTCGACGCCGTACTGCCCCTTGAACTTCTTCACCAGGTGCTCGACGACCCGCTGGTCCCAGTCGTCGCCGCCCAGGTGGGTGTCGCCATTGGTGGCCTTGACCTCGATGACGCCGTCGCCGATCTCCAGCAGGGAGACGTCGAAGGTGCCGCCACCGAGGTCGAAGACGAGTACGGTCTGCTCCTCGCCGCGGTCCAGACCGTAGGCGAGGGCGGCCGCGGTCGGCTCGTTGATGATCCGCAGCACCTTCAGGCCCGCGATCTCACCGGCCTCCTTGGTCGCCTGCCGCTGGGCGTCGTCGAAGTAGGCGGGGACCGTGATCACGGCGTCGGTGACGTCCTCGCCGAGATAGGACTCGGCGTCCCGCTTCAGCTTCTGCAGCACCCGGGCCGACAGCTCCTGCGCGCGGTAGCGGGTGCCGTCGACCGAGCCCTCCTGCGGGAAGCGCCAGCCGCCGTCCCCCATGTAGCGCTTGACCGAGCGGGCGGTGCGCTCGACGTTGGTCACCGCCTGCCGTTTGGCCACCTCACCGACGAGCACCTCGCCGTTCTTGGCGAAGGCCACGACCGAGGGGGTGGTCCTGGCCCCCTCCGCATTGGCGACGACCGTGGCTTCGCCGCCCTCCAGCACGGCCACCACCGAGTTCGTGGTCCCGAGATCGATACCGACCGCACGTCCCATCGCTGTCCCCTTCCGTGCCAGGGCACTTCCCCGAACTCCAGCACAAAACTTGAGTGCGCTCTTGTCAATGGTGCGGGTACCCCGGGCGCGGGCTCAGCCGGTCACCCGCTCCGGTTCCCGGGGCTCGCCGCGCAGGGCCACGGCCCGCCGCGGCCGGTCGGTGATCAGGACGTCCACCCGCGGGTGGCCGAGGAAGGTCCGCATCAGGGTGTCGTCGTTGACCGTCCACACCATGGTGAACAGGCCGTTGCGGGTCGCCTCCCTGAGCACCCGGGCACGGGCCAGCTGCTGGTGCACCGCGACCCCGCCGGCCCCGCAGGCCCGCACCCGCCGCATCGGCAGCAGTTCGCTGAGCCGGGTCCCGGGGAGCCGGGCCCAGCCGACCTCGTCCCGGTCGCGGCCCAGCGAGAGGGCGGTGCGCGCCCGGGGGAAGGCCCGGGAGATCGCGGCGACGGAACGGTCCTCCAGGGTGGTGGCGACGAAGCCGTCCTCACCGAGCAGGGCGACGGCCCGGTCGATCACCTCGCGTTCGTAGCCGACCTCCTTGAGGTCCAGGTGGCCGACGAGTTTCCCGGCGATCAGTTCCATCACCTCGTCGACGACCGGCACCGCGTACCCGGCCCGCTCGCTGAGCTCCGCGTGGGTGATCGTCGACAGGAGCGGCCCGGTGTGGCAGGCGCGGGCGTCGTGGTAGACGACGAGGACGCCGTCCGCGGTCCGCCGGATGTCGAACTCGACGTACTCCGCGCCGCTGAGCAGCGCGTCCTCGTACGCCTCCCAGGTGGCGGCACCGGCGCGTTCGGAGCCGCCGCGGTGGGCGGAGACGGCGGGTCGTCGCGGCATGATCGGTCAACTCCCGGGAGAGGTACGTGGTGCGGGCACCGGAGCGGTCGGCGGGTCGGAGGCGGGCAGCAGCGTGCCGGGCCGTCTGCCGACCCTGCGCAGCAGCAGGTAGCCGATCACCGCCAGCGCGACGAAGGGCAGCCAGGCCAGCGCGTACGCGGTGCCGTACCGGCCGAGGTCGAGGATGGAGCGGCCCTCGTCGACGTCGGTGGCGTTCACGCCGAAGAAGGCCAGCAGCAGGGTCGGTGGCAGGGCGATCAGGGTGGCCACCGCGACCAGCGCGGAGACGACCCGGTTCTGCCGCTCGTCCCGTTCCGCGAGGGCGGCGTCCAGGGCCGCCGAGCGGGCGCTGATGACGGAGGTGAGCCGCTCGACCATGCGGGCGGAGTTGTCGAGGCTGTCGCGGATGCCGAGGGTGTCGCGCAGCGACGACTGGAAACCCTCCGTGAGCATCTCCGGGATCAGCAGGCTGTCGACGTACGCCTCGACACCGAAGGCGAGGTCCAGCTGGAGCTCGTTCACGCCGTCGGACAGGCGGGAGATCAGGGTGCGGACCTCGGACGCCGAGTCGGTCAGGGCCTGTTCGTTCTGTTTCATCATCGCGAAGGCCGCGAGCCGGGTGCGCTGGAGCACGGCCAGCGCGGAGATCATGCCGAGCGCGACGACGGCGAGGCCGTTCTCCACATGGACCGCCCAGCCCGCCTGGACGGAGACCCCGCGGCCGTGGGCGGTGAGCGTGACGCCGTGGTGGGTGAGGTTGGGCGGCACACTGACCGCGAGCCGGTCGGCGGCCTCGGCGGGCATCATGCCGCGGTAGATGATCCTGTTCAGCAGCGCCGCCCGGTGGGTGTCGTCGGCGTGGGAGAGCACGTCCTCGCGTAACCGGCCGCCCGGGTAGACGAGTTGGTGGACGTTGAGGCCGAAGGTGACCGGCTCCCGCAGGCCCAGGCGTTCCCTCAGCACCTCCAGCAGCGGTCGGCCGCCGAGCCGCAGGCGGTCGCGCTCGAAGCAGGTGGTGGCGAGCCAGGAGGCGACGGCGAGCGCCTCGGTGTCTCCGGCGAACTCGCAGTCCAGCAGCAGCGTGGCGTCCCCGCGCGGGGTGGCGACGACGAGCAGGTCGACGCGAGCCAGGGTCAGGCCGTGGTCGCCGCCGGGCAGCCTCAGCTCGCCCGGGGCCGTCGTCTCGGCCAGCACCGGTACCGGCAGCACCGCCTCGCCGGACTCCAGGTGCGGCCGGAACCGGCCGAAGGGGAAGCGGTCGACAAGGGTGTCCGGGGCGGGGTCGGGCGGGCGGACCCGGCAGCCGAGGCTGAACAGCAGCAGAACGCGGGTCAGTTCCCGGGTGGCGGAGTCGAGCACCGTCCCGCCGCCTGCGGTTCCCGTCACCATCGCGGTCCTTCCGACTCATCGGCGTCCATGTCATACCCCGAACCGACGTCGCGCAGGCCACCCCGGCGGGCGGCCTGCGCGAACCATGCTCCCCGACGCTCAGGCGAGCTTCGCGGACAGCGTGATCGGGACGGCCTTGAGGGCCTGGCTGACCGGGCAGTTGGCCTTGGCGTCCTCGGCGGCGGCCAGGAAGTCCTCCTCGCTGATGCCGGGCACCGTGCCCTCGACGGTGAGGTGGATGCCGGTGATGCCCTGGCCGGGCTGGAAGGTCACGTCCGCGGAGGTGACGAGCTTGGTGGGCGGAGTGCCCGCCTTGTCCAGGCCGTTGGAGAAGGCCATGCAGTAGCAGCTGGAGTGCGCCGCCGCGATCAGTTCCTCGGGGCTGGTCTTGCCGTTCGCCTCCTCGGCGCGCGACGGCCACGACACCGGCTGCGCGGCGATGCTGCCGGAGGAGTCGAAGGTCACGACGCCGTTGCCCTGGAACAGGTTGCCTTCCCACACGGTGTGTGCGGAGCGCGTGGTTGCCACGATGATTCCCTTCAGTGAGGTCCCGTGTTCGGGTCCGTGAGCACTATCCGATCACATTCCGGCTCAGCTCACCCGGAAGACCGGCCCGCCTGCGGAGAACGGCAGCCGGGCGCCCTGCGGAATCAGATAGGCGTGCTCGCGCCGCACCCTGAGCACGTCGCACCAGCCGTCCGTGATCACCAGGACCGGGGCGCCGGGCGGGAAGTCGTCGGCGCGGTGCAGCAGATCGATGCCCGGCTGCAGGACCGTGCCGCCCCGGCCGTGCACCCGCACCCGCCCGGCGATCTCCGTGACCGGCAGATAGCCCGCGTCGTGCGGAGCCGTGTCGCAGAACACCACCCGCGCGGCCGGGACGTCCCGGGCCTCGGCGTAGGAGGCGATGGCACCGAGCGCCTTGCCGAGCAGGATGCGGTTCATGGAGCCGGAGGTGTCCAGGACCACGCCGAAGGTGCAGCGGGCGACCTCCTCGGGCGGGAACCGGCGTCCCGCGCGCGGGATGCCGGGCGTGGCGGCCTGCCGGCGCGCCGGGCGGGCGTACGTCCGTACCGGCTCGGGGCGGGGCACGAACTCGTCGAACCAGCGGGCCAGTCGCGCGTCCCAGGGCAGCGGCGGATGACTCAGGGCGCGGATCTCCTCGACCAGGCCGCCGGGCAGGAAGCCGCGTTCCTGTCGCTGGTGCAGATCCAGGCCCTGGTACAGGCCGCGCCGGTAGAACTCGTCGAGGTCGGCGAAGTCGCCCGGCGGGCACAGCGGCGCGCCGAGGATGTCGCCGACGCCCTTGCCGCGCAGGGTGGCCAGGCGCCGCATCCGGCGCAGATCGCCGGCGATGCGGTCGTAGACCTCCTCGGCGGACAGCCCCGTGAGCCCGGCGTCGTACAGCAGGCCCTCGGGCATGGTGCCGACGTCCATCTCCTTGAGCCAGCCGTTGACGACGTAGTCGCAGGCGACGTTGAAGAGGTAGGGGTCGCGGGCGCCGCAGCGGTCGCCGTGGCGCAGGGCGGCGTGCAGCATCTCGTGGGCGAGCACGAACCGCCACTCCTCGTCGTCGAGGGAGCGGAGCGGGTTGACGTAGATCTCGCCCGCCTCGGCGTTCACCGCGGCGACGGAGATGCCGTGGGCGCGGGCGAGTTCGGCGTCGGCGACCAGCCTGATGCCGGAGGCGATCCCGGCGAGCAGCGGGTAGGAGGCGATGAACCAGCTCAGGGCGCGCTGCCAGGGGCGCTGCCGGGCCGGTTCGCCGTCCAGGCTCTCGCGGCGGCCGCCCGCCATGTCCATCGCTGCGGACACGGTCCGGGTCAGCGCGGTGGCGAAGGCCAGCTGGTGGTCGGGCGGCTGCCCGTACCAGCCCTGCCACTCCACCAGCCGCAGGTCCGGCTCGCCGCCCGCGGTGCCGCAGCGCTCGTACGCGGCCGGGAGGCCGGTGCGGCGCCAGCGTGCGGCGAGCTGCTCCTCGTCGCCGTCGGGGTAGGCGGCGGGCAGTTCCTCGGGGGTCTCGCCGATGGTGAAGCCGAGCAGGAATCGGTTGACGACGACACAGCGGGCGGCGAGGTCGCAGGCGTCGGGCTGCTCGCGGACGCCTGGGGCCGCCGGGACATGGCCGAAGCCGAGGTGCAGGATCGCGTGGGCGAGGGCCCAGGCCCACGCGGCCGGCGTGGCCATGGGGGTCCCCCCGCGCGAGTCTGTTCGAGCGTGGGGGAGGTCGGGGTGGACGTGCAGGGTGGCGGAGGAGGTGACGCGCACCAGCCCCTCGCGCGGGGCCAGCGCGCAGTCCTCCTGGCGGCACAGGTCGAACTCCACGGCCGCCAGCGCCGGGTTGGCCTTCACCAGCCGCATCCCCTCGGCGAGCGCCTCCGCGGCCAGGTCCCGCTTCTTCGGCCGCTGACGGCTCACCGGCGGGCCTCCACCAGCCGCGGCATGTCCCGGGCCGCCTCGACGAGGAACCACGAGGGCAGCACGGGATTGCCGTCCGCGTCGGAGGCGATGACGGTCTGGGCGACCTCGACGGAGATCTCCGCGAGCTGCACCAGCAGCGACTTGGCGCGGTAGGCGGTCTGGCGGCCGCTCGCCGACATGTGCTCCTTGCCGGCGGGCAGTTCCTTGACCAGCCGGCCGCGGAAGGAGTCGGCGAGGTAGTAGAGCAGGTCGCGGTCCTCCGGGCGGTTCGGCCAGCGGGCCTCGCCCTTGATGATCGCCTCGATGCCGAACCGGCTGCGGACGATCTTGACGTAGCCGCAGAACGCGGTCGCGTGGGCGGGCGTCAGCGTGCCGTGCGCGAGGACCTTCAGGGTCTCCTCGTCCAGGTCCCGTCCGAAGGAGTGCAGCGCGTCGGAGAGCATGTGCCAGGACCGGGGCGTGGAGAACGGCTCCTCGGTCTTGGGCGGCTTGGACCACAGCTGGTCGGGCCGGTCGGTGAGGTGGTCCACCACCCAGGGGTGCACGCCGTTCTCCCCCGCCCAGACCAGCCAGTCCTTCGGGGAGGCCGCCAGATGGACATGGGTGAGGCGGTTGATCAGCGCGGAGGCGATCGGGCGGGCGAGCGCGTTGTCGGTGGCGCGGTTGCCGGCCCCGATGACGATCGACCCCTCGGGCAGCTCGTAGCTGCCGATCCGGCGGTCCAGGATCAGCGAGTAGAACGCCTTCTGCACATCCGGGCCGGCCGCGTTCAGCTCGTCCAGGAACAGGCAGTACGGCTCGTCGCGGGCGATCGTCTCCGGCGGGCAGAACACCGACCGCCCGTCCTTGATCTGCGGCACGCCGATCAGGTCCTCGGGCGCGAGCTGGGTGCCGAGCAGGCTGACGCACTCCAGTCCGAGCGAGGCGGCGAAGTCCCGCACCAGGGAGGACTTTCCGATGCCGGGGGCGCCCCAGACGAACACGGGCCGCACGGTGGCGAGGCCGAGGAGGAGTTCCGGAAGGCGGGCGGGGGTGACGGTGACGGCAGCCTGCAAAGCAGGACTCCTCAGGGGTGTTCGAGCGATGTCGGCTGCGTACAGTGTGGGCGTACGACCCTTTTGACGCACCCGGTTTTCAGGCCGCCCGCTCCTCCGCGGGCCGCTCCACCGGCACTTGGGGCCCGCCCGCCTCGTCCAGCCAGCGGCGCAGCACACGGTGGATGTGCTCGGCGCCGACGAGTTCCGCCCCGTCCGCGGCCGGCGCGGACAGCACGAGCGGCGAGAGCAGGAAGGCCCGGCCCTGGGCGCCGCCGAGCCCGCCGTGCGAGCCGATCTGCTCCTCGAAGGCGAGGACTTCGCCGTCGGCGGGGTCGTACATGGAGTTGACCATGATGTCGGCGGTGTGCGGGAAGGAGTGGGTGCGCCGCACGGCGTCCGCGGCGCCGGGCCCGAAGGGGGCGAGCGGGCCGGGGTCCTGGTCGAGGCGGTCCAGCGGGATCTCGGTGCCGAACGGGCCGAGCACGACCCCGCCGTGCCGCTCGCTGCGCACCAGCAGGAAGCCGATGCCGGGGTGGTTGGCGAGCGTGGTCAGCAGCGCGGGGTGGCGGGCGTCGATCTCCTCCTTGGTCATCCGGTGGGGGACGTCCGGGAAGGAGATCAGGCCGAGGTTGCCGGAGGCCAGCACGATCGGCTCCGAGCGGCGGGCCGGGCGGTCCTTCTCGCCGCGCTCCTCGACGGGGATGCGCAGCGCCGCGCGCACGGCGGTGCGGGCCTCGGCATCGCTGTGGGTGCGGCGGGCCCGGCGCGGCACGGGCAGCCCGCAGCCGGCCCGCACCAGGTCGCCGAGGGTGAGGCCGTAGCGGGCGCGGAAGGTCTCGCCGGGGCTCTGCCCGTGGTCCGACAGCACCACGATCCGGTACGGCCGGGGGGCGTGCTCGGCAACGTTCTCGATGAGCTCCAGCGCCCGGTCCAGGCGTTCGAGGACCTTCTCGGCGTCCCGGCTCGCCGGTCCCGAGTGGTGGGCCACCTCGTCGTAGGCGACGAGGTCGGCGTAGACGGCGGTGCGCCCGGCGAGCATGTCGCCCATCACCGCGGAGACGACGACGTCCCGTTCGACGACGGTCGCGAAGGCCCGTACGAAGGGGTAGAGGCCGCCTCGGGAGACCCGCGGGCGGGTCTTGCGCAGCCGGGCCCGGGTGGACTCGCCGATCTCCCGGCCGACCTCGGCGACGAACGACAGCGCGGTGCGCACCGCGTTGGCCGGGTCGGAGAAATAGGCGAAGTAGCCGGCGCGGGAGCGGGTTTCGCGGCTGCGGCGCATGGTCGCGATGGACAGCACCAGGGCCTGTTCCTCGGCGCCGCCGCTGAACAGGTTGCCGCGGCTGGCGCCGTCGACGGTGAGCAGTCCGCCGTCGCCGCTGTGCCGCACGGCCCGGCGCTGGAGTTCGGCGGCGCTGGTCGGGCGGTTGCAGACCATCACCTCCCCGCTGTCCTTCTCGTACCAGCGGAAGGCCGGGACGTCGTGGTTGCTGCCGTGCATGATGCCGAGCTGGCTGGCGCCGGTCTGGCTGGACCAGTCGGTGCGCCAGGGGGTGAGCCGGTGGGTGGGGCGGTCCCCGCCGGTCCAGCGGGCCAGGGTCGGCATCAGCCCCTTGCGGACGGCGTCCCGCAGCACGTCGTGACCGACCCCGTCGAGCTGCAGGAAGACGGTGCCCGGAGTGGACGGACAGGGCGGCCCGGTGCCGCGCCGGCGGTCGGCCAGGCGGTACAGCCGGCGGCGGTAGGCGTCGTCGTCCCGTACGGCGAGGGCGGCGCCGGTGGCGGAGGCGACCGCGGACATCACGGCGGCGACCACCACGGCGGTCTCCCAGGCGACGCCGCCGCGCTCGGCGGGGTTCAGCCGCAGGGCGACCAGCAGGAGGGCGCCGTTGAGGAAGAAGACCAGCAGGCCGAGGACGAGGGCGGGCACCAGCAGCAGCAACCGGACCAGGAGCGGCCAGACCAGGGCGGACAGCACACCGAAGGCGCCGGCGCCGAACGCGGCCGTGACGGCGATCCGGGTCGAGCTGTCGCCGTGGGGGGACTGGAGCTGGAAGTCCGGCAGGATCCCGGCGAGCACCAGCAGGGTGAGCGTCGACACCGCCCACACCGCGACGCTGCGCCCGATCTGACTGGCGACCCGCCGCCAACGCCGCCCCTGCACTCCCCGCACACCTCACGTCCCGGCCCGACACCGGCGGGCCTGCCCTCCACCTTGTCATATGGACGCGCAGGGGCAGGGCGCCGTTGCTAGCGGCCGTCGTACCCCGCGGTCGGCAGCGACAGCCGCCGGTGCACCTGGGCCTTCATCCGGGAGTCGTACCGCGGCTCCTCGCAGCCCACGGTCTCCACCCGCACCCCGCGCCGCGCGCACTCCGCGGTGAACTCCTCGGCGGAGGACAGCGCGCTCTCCAGTACCCGGCGGCTGGGCACCACGAACAGGTCGACGCCGGGCCGCACCCCGTCCCACAGCACCAGGTGGTCCGGCCGCAGCTTGCGGACCAGCAGCTCCCGGCTGACCGTGTAGCCCCGCTCCGCCGCCCATCGCGCGCAGATGGCGTGCTGGCTGCGGGAGTCCACCAGAAAGGGGTCGGCGTCCAGTTCCTCCAGCGGCGTCAGACTCGCGATCGCCGTGACCCGCACCGGTCCCATGGGGTCCCCCTCACCTCCGGGTTTCAGGCGCCGACACTACTCCTGCCCGTAGGCTTCGGGGGAGTCGCGCGAAGGAGGCAAAGAGGTGTCCGTGGAGATCACCTGGTGGGGTCACGCCACCTGCACGGTCGCCGACTCGGACGTACGCGTCCTCACCGACCCTTTGTTCGCCCGCCGGCTCGCGCATCTGCGCCGGCGCCGAGGCGCGCTCCCGGCGCCCGGTGCCTGGCGCGCGGACGTCGCGCTCGTCTCCCATCTGCACGCCGACCACCTGCACGTTCCCTCCCTGGCGCGGCTCGCGGAGGGCACCCGCCTGCTCGTGCCCCGGGGCGCACCACGGGCCGTGCCGGGACTGCGCCGGCTCACGCACCTGCGGGTCACCGAGGTGGCGCCCGGGGATGTGGCACAGGTGGGCGCGGTGCGGGTGCGTGTCGTGCCGGCCCGGCACGACGGCCGCCGGCTGCCGGTCGGGCGCCATCACTCCCCCGCTCTCGGTTTCGTCGTCGAGGGCGAGGCGCGCACCTACTTCGCCGGGGACACCGGCCTGTTCGACGAGATGGCCGAGGAGGTCGGGCCGGTGGACGCGGCGCTGCTGCCGGTGGGCGGCTGGGGGCCGTATCTCGGCGAGGGTCATCTGGACGCGGGGCGCGCGGCGGAGGCACTGGCGCGGCTGGCGCCCCGCAGTGCCGTGCCGGTGCACTACGGCACGTACTGGCCGATCGGCATGGACGCCGTGCGCCCCCACGAGTTCCACTCGCCCGGCCACGAGTTCGTCCGGCTCGCCGCGCAGCGCGCGCCCGATGTCACCGTGCACCGGCTCGGGCACGGCGAGAGCATACGGCTGGGGGTGAGCGCGTGACCTGGCTCACCGCCGCGTCGGCGACGGTGTCGGCCGAGTCCACGCACCAGGCGATCGGCTACCCGACGCTGTTCGTCCTGGTGTTGCTGGGCGCGCTGGTGCCGGTCGTGCCGACGGGGGTGCTGGTGAGTACGGCCGCGGTGGTGGCGTTCCATCAGACGGCGCCCTTCGCGCTGGCGATGGTGTTCGTCACGGCGTCCCTGGCCGCGTTCCTGGGGGATGCCACGCTGTACTGGCTCGGGCGGCGGGGGATGAAGTCGAAGAACGGGTCGCGGTGGCTGGAGGCGATACGGTCGCGGGCGCCGGAGGAGCGTCTGGAGCAGGCGCAGACCAAGCTGGCCGAGCACGGGGTGGCGGTGCTGGTGCTGTCCCGGCTGGTTCCGGCGGGGCGGCTTCCGGTGATGCTCGCCTGTCTGGTCGCGAAGTGGCCGATGCGGAGGTTCGCCCGGGGGAACTTCCCGGCGTGCCTGGCGTGGGCGGTGACGTATCAGCTGATCGGGATCCTGGGCGGGTCGCTGTTCCCGGAGCCCTGGGAGGGGGTCGTCGCGGCGGTGGGGCTGACGCTGGCCGTCAGTGCGGCGCCCAGCGTCTGGCGGCGCCTCCGGGCTGCCGGGTGAGGTCAGTCACCGCCGGTCACCGGTCCTCCAGTACCCGGGACGCACCGACGGGCAGGTCCCACAGGTCCTCCCTGGGCAGCCCCGCCGCCTGCCACGCCGCCCGCACCCTGGTGAGCGGCTCCAGGACCGGCTCCGCGGACAGGACGAACGTGCCCCAGTGCATGGGGGCCATCCTGCGCGCTCCCAGGTCCTGCACGGCCCGCACCGCTTCCTCCGGGTCGCAGTGGACGTCGCTGAGCCACCAGCGCGGGTCGTAGGCGCCGACCGGCATCAGGGCGAGGTCGATCCCGGGGTGGCGCTGGCCGATGCGGGCGAACCAGTGGCCGTAGCCGGTGTCGCCCGCGAAGTACACGCGCCGGCCGTCCGGGGCCGTGAGGACCCAGCCGCCCCACAGACTGCGGCAGGTGTCGGTGAGGCTGCGCTTGGACCAGTGGTGGGCCGGAACGAAGTCGAAGCGCACGCCGTCCAGTTCGGCCGCCTCCCACCAGTCCAGTTCGGTGACGCGGGTGAAGCGGCGGCGGTGGAACCAGCGGGCGAGGCCGGCCGGCGCGAACACCGGTGTGTCGCGCGGGAGCCGGCGCAGGGTGGGGGCGTCCAGATGGTCGTAGTGGTTGTGGCTGATGACGACCGCGTCCACGCGCGGCAGGGCGTCCCAGTCGATGCCGACCGGGGTGATCCGGGCGGGCGTGCCGATGATGCGGCGGGACCAGACCGGGTCGGTGAGGACGGTGAGCCCGCCGATCCGGACCACCCAACTGGCGTGCCCGGCCCAGGAGACGGCGACCGTGCGGGCGTCGACGCTCGGCAGCGGGCCGGGTTCGAAGGGCAGCAGCGGGAGGTCGGCGAGGCCCTCCCGGCCGGGTCGGACGGCGCCCTCGCGGGCGAACCGGGCCATGGCCTTGAGGCCGGGCAGCGGGGCGGTCAGCCGGTCGTGGAAGGTACGCGGCCACACCCGGCGCTCGCCCAGCGGGCGGGGTTCGGCGAGCGGCGGAAACGGTGCCGTGGAGGCGGGGTGACCAGCTGCCCCTTCCAACTCGGCTGCCCCTTCCAACTCGGCTGCCCTTTCCTGCTCGGCCGCCCTTTCCCGCTCGGCTGCCCCTTCTTTTTCCCGGGTGGTCTCGGACTGCTGCGTCATCGAGCGGGCTCCCCTCGCCGGGCGTCGTCGCGGAGATCGTCGAAGACCGATGTCACACGGCTCAACGCCCGTCGCACATGCGGCAGTTCCCAGGGCGCGGGGGATCCGAGGCAGGCCGCGCGTTCCTCGTCCGTGGCGCCGAGCAGGTCCCCGGTGGACAGCCGTACGCGCGGCGCCCCAAGGTCGTCGCCGAAACGGTGGCCGCCCGGCGCGGGCAGGCCGAGGCGGGCGGTCAGGAAGTCCTCCAGGTCCTGGGCGTCCCCTACTCCGTGCACGCTCAGTGTGGGGCGCAGCGGGCCGAGGTCGACGTAGAGGTGGCGGCCGGCCTGCGGGGGAAGGGCGAGGGCTCCCGCCCCGACGACGGCCGCGTGCAGGGCGGCGGCCAGGTGCGTGTGCAGGGCCACGGCGGCCGCCCGGCGGGCGAGGACCGGTTCGGGTTCGGTCAGCGCGTATCCGGCCGCGGCGGCGACCGGACCGGCGACGCGGGCGCCCATCGCGGTGAGCACGTCGAGCACGCGCGCGTGCAGGTCCGCGCCGACCTCGTCCGAGGGGAACCGGGCGATCGCGGCCGGCCAGCCGGGCGGCAGCAGGGCTCCGGCCAGGTCGGTGACGACAGTGACCCGTTCCGGCAGCATCTCGGCGGGGCTGAGCAGCACGGTGTCGTACGGGAGGTGCCGGGTGTCGCGCCAGGTCTCGTCGCTGACCAGGTGCAGTCCCTCGCCCGCGGCGGCCTCGACGGTCTCGTGCAGCAGCTCGGGCGGCGCCACGGTGGCGGTGGGGTCGTCGGCGACGGACAGCACCAGCAGGCGGGGGTCGCCGCCCTCGGCGCGGACCCGGCGCACGGTCTCCAGCAGGGCGTACGGGTCGGGCACCCCGCCGCACTCGGCCGGGGTGGCGACATGGAAGACGGGTCGTCCCAGCAGCCGGGCGTACGGCCCCCACCAGGCCGCGCAGGGCCGGGGCACCAGGACGTCACCGCCGAGCGCGGCGGTCAGCGCGAGCAGCAGGGCGGGGGCGCCGGGTGCGGCGACCACCCGGTCGGGCACGGCGGGCAGACCACGCCGGTCCCAGTGGCCGCAGGCGGCGTCGAGCAGGGCCCCGCCGCCTCCGACGGGTTCGCTCTCCGGGCGGGCGGCGGCAGCGGCGAGCTCGGCGGACAGCTCGGGCAGCACGGGCAGCCCGTCCCCGGGCAGCGGCGGCCCGTACCGGACGGGGCCGTGGCTCTCGGGAACGCTCCGCGCCACCTGGACTCCCTCCTGGTACGTACACGGTACGAGATCAGCTGTCGGCACCTCTTCCCGTGCGGCGCAGCCGGTACACGGCACCGCCCAGCGCTCCCGCGATCAGCACGCCGCCGGCCACCAGGGCGGGGACGGAGTCGGTGAACGTACCGCCCTCGCCGGCGCGTACCCCGCGCTGGACGACCGCGGGCGGGCAGGACGCGCGGTGTCCGCCGGTCACGCACGGGTGAGGGGTGACGGCCGTCGGGGGGCAGGACGGGGTGTGGTGCTCGGTGGGGCACGGCCGCGGGGCGGTGGGGCCGCCCTTGGCGACGGTGAAGGTGGCGCTCCACTGCTTGCCCTGGCCGCCGGGGGCGGCGGGGCAGGTTCCCTCGACGGTCCAGGCGGTGTCGGGGCCCAGCGGTTCGACTCCGCCTTCGAGTTCCTCGGCGGAGGCGATCCGGGCGGTGCCGCGGTAGGCGGCCCCGTCGTCGCCGGTGGCTTTGTGCAGGGCGACGGTCTCCTCCTCGAAGGCCAGCGAGGTGGCGTCGAGGGTGGCGGGCGCGGGGCCGCCGGTGGGGTCGCAGGTGACCGAGACGGTGATGCTTCCGCCGGGATGCGCGGTGGCCGGGCTGACCTCCGCGGCCGGTTCCGCGAAGGCCGAGGAGGCGGCGAAGCCCAGGAGGACACCCCCCAGGGCGAGGGCGGACAGGACACGGACTCTGCGGCGCATGGTGCGGGCTCCTCGCGCGGACGGCTGCGGGACACGCAGACACGTGTCCCGCAGCCATCACAGCCCGCCCGGGGCCCGGCCGCGCGCGGCGTCCGCCGTTAGCGGGACGCGAGGCGGCCGTGCGGGTGAAAACCGAGGGAAAGCTTTGCCCGCCGGTAGGTCTAGGCCGCGTCCCGGAGGATCTGTTCCCGGACGCGTCCGCAGCACCGGCTGATCAGCCGGGACACGTGCATCTGCGAGATGCCCAGCTCCTCGGCGATCCGGCTCTGCGTCATGTCCCCGAAGAACCGCATGTACAGAATCACCCGCTCCCGCTCCGGCAGTGCGGCGAGCCGCGGTTTCACGGCCTCCCGGTCCACCACCGTGTCCAGGGCGGGATCCGCGGAGCCGAGCGCGTCGCTCAGGGAGTACCCGTCCTCACTGCCGGGCAGTTCCGCGTCCAGGGACAGCGCCGTGAAGCTCTCCAGCGCCTCGAGGCCGGCCCGGACGTCGGCCTCGCTCATGTCGGCGTGTTCCGCGATCTCGGCCACCGAGGGGTTGCGCCCGGAGACGGTCTGCAGGTCCTGCACGGCGAAGCGCACCCGGTTGCGCAGGTCCTGGACCCGGCGCGGCACGTGCAGCGTCCACATGTGGTCCCGGAAGTGCCGCTTGATCTCGCCGGTGATGGTCGGCACGGCGTAGCTCTCGAACGCGTTGCCGCGCTCGGGGTCGTACCGGTCGACGGCCTTGACCAGGCCGAGGGCCGCGACCTGACGCAGATCCTCGTAGCTCTCGCCTCGGCTGCGGAACCGTCCCGCGAGCCGGTCCGCCATCGGCAGCCAGGCCTCGACGATCCGCCCACGGAGCGCGTCGCGCTCCGGACCCGCCGGCAGCGTGCTGAGCGTGCGGAACGCCTCCGCGGTGTCGGGGGCGTCGTCGTGCGGGTGGTGCTTCGCGCTCACTCGTGTGGGCATGTGCGTCGCAACTCCCTCGTCGGTGCTCTGGGTTGGACGGTCAGCGTGGGAGCGCGCAGCGGAACCGGACGGTACGCAGCCGTGTCGACGTTCCGCCGCTCCCACGGATGTGCCTCCTGTCCGAAGCACTGGGAGTGCGCCTGCCCGTGCCCCTGTCCCGCAAACACCGGCTCAGGTTTTCGGCGGACGACCAGGGTGACTCGTAGGGATGCTGCCCATTTCATCCCGGCCGGGAGGTCCCCGTATGAGCACCAAGGTCTCCGATCACGTACTTCAGCGGCTGCGCGAGTGGGGGGTCGAGCATGTCTTCGGCTATCCCGGTGACGGCATCAACGGCCTGCTCGCGGCCTGGGGGCGGGCGGAGAACCAGCCGCGCTTCATCCAGTCCCGGCACGAGGAGATGTCGGCGCTGCAGGCCGTCGGGTACGCGAAGTTCAGCGGCCGTCTCGGGGTGTGCGTGGCGACCTCCGGGCCGGGTGCGATCCATGTGCTGAACGGCCTGTACGACGCCAAGCTGGACCATGTCCCGGTGCTGGCGATCGTCGGCCAGACGCATCGCACGGCGATGGGCGGCTCGTACCAGCAGGAAGTCGATCTGCACACCCTGTTCAAGGACGTGGCCTCGGACTTCGTGGAAACGGTGACGGTCCCCGAGCAGCTGCCGAACGTGCTGGACCGGGCGATCCGCACCGCGTACGCCCGGCGCTGCCCGACCGCGGTCATCATCCCCGGCGACGTCCAGGACCTGGACTACGAACCGCCCACGCACGAGTTCAAGATGGTGCCGTCCAGCCTGGACCGCAGTTCCTGGACGGCGCTCCCCTCGCGGGAGTCGATCGAGCGGGCCGCGGAGATCCTCAACACCGGTGACAAGGTGGCGATCCTGGTCGGTCAGGGCGCCGCCGGGGCGCGGGCCGAGGTGGAGCGGCTGGCGGAGGTGCTCGGCGCGGGTGTCGCCAAGGCGCTGCTCGGCAAGGACGTGCTGAGCGATGAACTCCCGTACGTCACCGGTTCCATCGGCCTGCTGGGCACGCGGCCGTCGTACGAGCTGATGCGGGACTGCGACACGCTGCTGACCATCGGGTCCTCCTTCCCGTACTCCCAGTTCCTGCCGGACTTCGGCGAGGCGCGGGGCGTGCAGATCGACATCGACCCGCACATGGTCGGGATGCGGTATCCGTACGAGGTGAATCTCGTCGGCGACGCGCGGGCCACCCTGGAACGCCTGATCCCGATGATCGACCCGGCGCGCGGGCGGGAGTGGTTCGACACCGTGTGCGACAACGTGACGCGCTGGCGGGACGTGCTGGAGCGGCGGGCGAAGCTGTCGGCGGACCCGATCAACCCGGAGTACGTCGCCCATGCCCTGGACCCGCTGCTGCCGGCCGACGCCATCGTCACCTCCGACGCGGGCTCGATGGCGAACTGGTACGCACGGCATCTGACGATGCGGCCCGGCATGCGCGGCTCGCTGTCCGGCACGCTCGCCACGATGGGCTGCGCGGTGCCGTACGCCATCGGCGCGAAGTTCGCGCATCCGGACCGGCCCGCGATCGCGCTGGTCGGGGACGGGGCGATGCAGATGAACGGAATGGCGGAGCTGATCACGGCGGCGAAGTACCGCGATCAGTGGCAGGATCCGCGGCTGGTGATCGGCATCTGGAACAACCAGGACCTCAACCAGGTCACCTGGGAGATGCGGGCCATGGGAGGCGCCCCGTCCTTCCTGCCCTCGCAGGAGCTCCCGGACGTGCAGTACGCCGCCTTCGCCCGTTCGCTGGGGCTGACCGGGATCCGGGTGGAGAAGCCGGAGGACGTGGAGGCCGCCTGGCGGGCCGGTCTGGAGGCGGACGGCCCGGCCGTGATCGAGTTCCTCACCGACCCCGCGGTGCCGCCGGTGCCGCCGCACGCCACCTGGGACCAGATGGAGGCCACGGCCGCGTCGATCCTGAAGGGTGACGCGGACCGCGGCTCCATGGTCAAGCAGGGATTCAAGGCAAAGATGCAGGAGTTCCTGCCGGGACGGGCGAAGAAGTAGCCTCACCCGGCTCCTTGGGCAGCAGGAGCTCCTCGTAGCGGCCCATGGCCAGCATGACGCCGAGCATGAGCAGCGGAACTATCACAGCGAGCAACACCATGGCCTGTCCTTCCCCGGGGATGAAGCGCGGGGGGCGCAGGCCGGGTCTCCCGCCGTGCACCGGGCAAACCCGGCCGGACCGTGTCGGCCGTGGCTCTTCGGGTACGCGGTGCGGACCCGAAGATCTGGAGGGAGTCATGCAGCGAGGCAGCGACCGGCTGAACGTTCACCGTGACGACGAGATGAAGCACGAACTCCAGGGCCTGCTCAGGTCCGGTCATCCGACCCGGGTCGACGAGTGGTACGACCCCGAGCCGAGCGCCGACGACGACCCGCAGGTCGCGGGCGGACCGGTGGCACCCGGCGGGGGTACGGCCTCGTTGGCGGCGGTGCGCCAGGAGCTGGCCCGGTACCTCAGTCGCAGTCTGTTCCCGGCGAGCCCGCACGAGCTGGCCGGCACCCTGCGCCGCGCCTACGCGCCCGATGCCCTGGTGGAGCCGGTGGAGCGGCTGCCGCGCACGGAGCGCTACACCACTGTCCAGGAGCTCGCCGAAGCCCTCACCCGACGCTAGCCCCGGAGGGGAACACGATGGCCGATTTCGTCAGGGACGTGATGACCGCCGGAGTGGTCGCCGTCCGCCCGGACGCCTCACTGGCCGAGGCGGCGCAGCTGATGCGCGACCAGGACATCGGTGATGTGCTGGTGGCCGACGGCCAGCGGATCGTGGGCGTGCTCACCGACCGTGACATCACCGTGCGGGCGGTCGCCGAGGGCGTCGACCCGCTGACGGCGAGCGTGAGGTCGGTGTGTACGCCCGATCCCCTGGTGGTCGCCCCGCAGGACCCGGTGGCGGCCGCGGTCGCCCTGATGCGGCAGCACGCCGTGCGCCGGCTGCCGGTCGTCGAGGACGGCCTGCCGGTCGGGGTGGTGAGCCTCGGCGACCTGGCCGAGGCGCAGGACCCGGACTCGGCACTGGCCGACATCAGTCGCGCCACACCGGACGAGTGAGCGCGCGGTCCCTGCTGCAGGAGGGCCGGGGCGCCGGACGCCGCGGGCGCCCGCTGTCCCGGCCCGTGTGCTGCCGCGGGACCGGCGGGCGACGCCGCGCACGAGCACGCGCTAGAGGACGAAAGGAAGCTGAACCACCATGCGCATCGCATTTCTCACCGCGCCCGAGGGCGTGGAACAGGTCGAACTGACCGACCCCTGGCAGGCGGCGGTGGACGCCGGTCACGAACCCGTGCTGGTGTCGACGGAGCCGGGGAAGATCCAGGCGTTCCACCATCTCGACAAGGGCGACACCTTCCCGGTGCAGGAGGTCGTCGGTGAGACCACGGCCGACTCCTTCGAGGGCCTCGTCCTGCCCGGCGGCGTCGCCAACCCGGACTTCCTGCGGATGGACGAGCAGGCCGTCGCCTTCGTCGCCGCCTTCTTCGAGCGGGGCCTGCCGGTCGCCGCGATCTGTCACGCGCCGTGGACGCTGGTCGAGGCGGACGTCGTGCGGGGCCGGGTGCTCACCTCCTGGCCGAGCCTGCGCACCGACATCCGCAACGCGGGCGGCACCTGGGTCGACGAGCAGGTGAAGGTGTGCGACCACGGTCCCAACAAGCTGGTCACCAGCCGTAAGCCCGACGACCTGACGGCGTTCTGCGAGACATTCCTGGACGTGTTCGCGAAGGAGGCCGCTTGATGGAGGACCGCAAGCAGCAGCAGCGCGACCGGTTCCGGGCGGACGACCCGAAGGGCGGGCCGCTCACCACCGACCAGGGCGTGCCGGTGGACCACACCGACGACTCGCTGGCCGCCGGTGAGCGCGGGCCGACCCTGATGGAGGACTTCCACTTCCGGGAGAAGCTGACCCGCTTCGACCATGAGCGGATCCCGGAGCGGGTGGTGCACGCCCGGGGCGCGGGCGCGTACGGCTACTTCGAACCGTACGAGTCCTGCGCGGAGTTCACCCGGGCGGCGTTCCTCCAGGACCCGTCCGTGCGGACGCCCGTGTTCGTGCGGTTCTCCACCGTGCAGGGCCCGAAGGGGTCGGCGGACACCGTACGGGACGTGCGCGGCTTCGCGACCAAGTTCTATACGTCCGAGGGCAATTACGACCTCGTCGGGAACAACTTCCCGGTCTTCTTCATCCAGGACGGCATCAAGTTCCCGGACTTCGTGCACGCCGTGAAGCCCGAGCCACACAACGACATGCCGACCGGGGCGTCCGCCCACGACACCCTGTGGGACTTCGTGTCGCTGCAGCCCGAGACGCTGCACGCGATCATGTGGCTGATGTCGGACCGGGCGATCCCGCGCAGCTACCGCATGATGCAGGGCTTCGGCGTGCACACCTTCCGGTTCGTGAACGCCGAGGGCCGCGGCACGTTCGTGAAGTTCCACTGGAAGCCGCGGCTCGGTGTGCACTCGCTGGTGTGGGACGAGGCGCAGGAGTGCCAGGGCCGCGACCCGGACTTCAACCGGCGGGACCTGTGGGACGCGATCGAGGCGGGCGAGTACCCGGAGTGGGAGCTGGGCGTCCAGCTCGTGCCGGAGGAGGACGAGTTCGCCTTCGACTTCGATCTGCTGGACGCCACCAAGCTCATCCCGGAGGAGCTGGTGCCGGTGCGGCCGATCGGCCGGATGGTCCTGGACCGCAACCCGGAGAACTTCTTCGCCGAGACGGAACAGGTCGCCTTCCACACGGCCAATGTGGTCCCCGGCATCGACTTCACCAACGACCCGCTGCTGCAGGCCCGCAACTTCTCCTATCTGGACACGCAGCTGATCCGGCTCGGCGGGCCGAACTTCGCGCAGCTGCCGGTGAACCGGCCCGTGGTGCCGGTCCGCACCAACCAGCGCGACGGCTACGGCCAGAGCGCGATCCACCGGGGCACCAACTACTTCCCCAACTCCCTGGGCGGCGGCTGCCCCGCGCACGCGGGCGTGGACAGCGGCGCCTTCACGCACTACGCCGAACGCGTCGACGGCGCGAAGATCCGCCGGCGCAGCCCGAGCTTCCAGGACCACTACAGCCAGCCCGCGCTGTTCTGGCACAGCATGACGGACTGGGAGCGGCAGCACATCGTCGAGGCCTTCCGGTTCGAGCTCGGCAAGGTGGACACGATGGCCGTCCGCACCCGGACCGTGCAGGAGCTGGCCAAGGTCAACGGCGAGCTGGCGACCCAGGTGGCCCGCGGCATCGGGGTTCCGGAGCCGTCCGGGGCCGCGGAGGGCACCCCCGAGGTGCTCTCCCCCGCGCTGAGCCTTGAGGCGCTGCGGGGCGACGGCTCCCTGCGCACCCGGCGGATCGCGGCCCTGGTCACCGACGGCGTCGACGGCGACCAGCTGACGTCGGTGCGCGAGAGCCTGACCGCCGAGGGTGCGGTCGTCGAGGTGCTCGCGGCCACCGACGGCACCGTCGCCGGCGCGGACGGCGACCGGGTCCCGGTGGACCGGGCGCTGCCGACCATGGCCTCGGTGCTGTACGACGCGGTGCTGCTGCCCGGGGGCCCGGGAGGCACCCCGCCGGGCGCGGCCGATCCGGACGTCCTGCGCTTCGTGCGGGACGCCTACCGGCACGGCAAGCCGGTCGGCGCGCTCGGCTCGGGCGTGGGGATCCTGTCGTCGCTGGAGCCGGAGAGCCTCGACGTCTCCACCGAGTTCCACCGGGTGGTCGAGGATCAGGGCGTGGTGACGGACACCTCGCCGGGCACGGCGAGCGAGGAGTTCTGCCGGGCCTTCGCGGCGGCGGTGGCGGCCCACCGGTTCTGGGACCGTTCGCCGCTGCGCCGCTGAGGGGAGGCGGGCCGGTCAGGTGCCCGGGGTCGCGGCGTCGCCCGAGCCGCGGTCCCGGGCTCCTTCGCGGGTACGGCCGGAGGCGACCGGGCGGCGCGGGTTGCGGCGGAGGTATTCGCCCTCCAGCTGGGCCATGCGTTCGTTGTGGGCCCGCAGCGCGTCGTTCGAGCCGTACAGGAGGGTGTCGTGGCGCGTGCGGTGGATGGTCTCCAGCTCCTTCATGAGCTGCTGGTCGTCCAGCCGGCCGGGGTCGACTCCGGTCATGGTGTGCCCCACTCGTCTCGTCCGTGTCTGGTCCGCGGTCCGGGTACCCGCCTGGAGGGATTTCGCCCGCCTGCGTCCACTCTACGAACATCCCCGGCCCCGGGCCCGCGGGCGGGAGGGCGTCAGCGCGCCCGCTCCACCCGCCGTTCGTCCCAGACCGGCTCCGCGGTCTCCCGTACCCGGCCGTCCGTGCCGAAGACCAGATAGCGGTCGAACGCGCGCGCGAACCAGCGGTCGTGGGTCACCGCGAGAACCGTGCCCTCGAAGGCCTCCAGCCCCTCCTGGAGAGCTTCCGCCGACTCCAGGTCGAGGTTGTCGGTCGGCTCGTCCAGCAGGAGGGCGGTGACTCCCTCCAGCTCCAGCAGGAGGATCTGGAAGCGGGCCTGCTGGCCGCCGGAGAGCCGGTCGAAGGTCTGCTCGGCCTGCTGGGTCAGCTCGTAGCGGCGCAGCCGGGACATCGCCGCACCCCGGTCCTGGGCGTGTTCCTGCCAGAGGATGTCCAGCAGGGGGCGGCCCGCCAGCTCCGGATGGGCGTGCGTCTGGGCGAAGTGGCCGGGCACGACCCGCGCTCCCAGCTTCCAGGTGCCGGTGTGCGCCACCTCTTCCCCGGCGAGCAGCCGCAGGAAGTGCGACTTCCCGGAGCCGTTGGAGCCGAGCACGGCGACCCGCTCGCCGTAGAAGACCTCCAGGTCGAACGGCTTCATCAGGCCCGTGAGCTCCAGCGCCTCGCAGGTGACCGCGCGGATTCCGGTCCGGCCGCCCTTCAGGCGCATCCGGATGTCCTGCTCGCGCGGCGGCTCCGGCGGCGGGCCCGCCTCCTCGAACTTGCGCAGCCGGGTCTGGGCCGCGGCGTAGCGGGAGGCCATCTCATGGCTGACCGCGGCGGCCTGACGGAGCGTCAGCACCAGCTTCTTCAGCTGCGCGTGCTTCTCGTCCCAGCGGCGGCGCAGCTCCTCGAAGCGGGCGAACCGTTCGCGGCGGGCCTCGTGGTAGGTGGCGAAGCCGCCGCCGTGCACCCAGGCGTCCGCGCCGGCCGGCGAGGGCTCGACCGAGACGATCTTCTCGGCGGCCCGGGCCAGCAGTTCACGGTCGTGGGAGACGAACAGGACCGTCTTGCGGGTCTCCTTCAGCCGCTCCTCCAGCCAGCGCTTGCCGGGCACGTCGAGGTAGTTGTCCGGCTCGTCGAGCAGCAGCACCTCGTCGGTGCCGCGCAGCAGCGCCTCAAGCACCAGCCGCTTCTGCTCACCGCCGGAGAGCGTGCGCACCTGCCGGAACTGCGCCTTGTCGTACGGCACGCCCAGCGCGGCCGTGGTGCACATGTCCCACAGGGTCTCCGCCTCGTACCCGCGCACCTCGGCCCAGTCGGCGAGGGCCTGCGCGTACCCGAGCTGGGCGGCCTCGTCGTCGACCGTCATGATCGCGTGCTCGGCCTCGTCGACGGCCCGCGCCGCTTCCCGGATGCGGGGCGGCGCGACCGACACGAGCAGGTCCCGTACGGTCGTCTCGTCCCGTACCGACCCCACGAACTGGCGCATCACCCCGAGGCCGCCACTGACCGTGACCGAGCCGCCGTGCGGCTTCAGCTCACCGGAGATCAGCCGCAGCAGGGTCGTCTTGCCCGCGCCGTTCGGGCCGACCAGGGCCATCACGGACCCTTCGCCCACCCGGAAGGACACATCGCCCAGCAGCGCCCTCCCGTCGGGGAGGTGATACTCCAGGTGCGCGGCTTCCAGATGTCCCATGAGGTGGCATTCTGCGGGTCCGCCGCCGGATGCGGCAAACCGTTATCCGGCGTCCGCCAGCGGCTCCCCCGCCGGACCGCCCGCGCCCGCCGGTGCCACGCTCGCGCCCGCCCACGACAGCGCCTTGAAACCGTCGGACGGCGAGCCCTCCAGGATCACCACGCCGGTGTTCGCCAGCCGGTGCTCGGCGGCGTAGGCGAGGTCGACGTTGTGCGCGCGGGCCGCCGTCCAGGTACGGATGGCAGCGCCGTGGCTGATCATCGCGACCGTGCCGGCGCCGCTGCGCGCGGCCTCCTCGACCACGGCGTCGTAGCGGGCCAGGAACTCGGTGCCGTTCTCCCCGCCGGGCATCCGCAGCTCGGTGTCCCCGGCCGCCCAGGAGAACGCCGTACGCATGTACAGCTCGCCCAGTTCCGTGTCGCCGGGCAGCATCTCCAGGTCGCCGGCGGTGATCTCCCGGATGCCGTCACGGACGGTCACCTCCAGGGCGCGGGCGGCGGCCAGCGGGGCGGCGGTGAGCTGGGTGCGCACCAGGGTGGAGGCGTACAGGGCCTCGATGTCCTCGTCGGCGAGCGCCTCGGGCAGCGCGGCGGCCTGGGCCTCGCCGAGTGCGGTCAGACCCGGTCCCGGCACGGCGGTGTCCAGCAGCCAGTCGACGTTCGTGGGGGTCTGGCCGTGGCGGACGAGGAGCAGTCGCATCGAGGGCCCTCCGGGGACGGGACCGGACAAGACACAGCCACATCAGGGTACCTGTGACCTTATGAGTCCCGATGTCGACCTCACCTTGCCGAAGCCCGGCCGCCACGCGCTGCGCGACCGGCTCCTCGCCCTCGACTCCCAGCTCTTCGAATTCGCCGCCGGGCAGCACTGGCCGGGCGCCGAGCGGGTACTGCCCCGGCTGAGCCGGAGCGCCAACCACGGCGCCCTCTGGTTCGCCGCCGGCGCCGTCATCGCGGCGAGCCGCACCCCGCGGGCCCGCCGGGCCGCCGTCCGCGGGCTCGCCTCGCTGAGCCTGGCCTCACTGACGATCAACACGCTCGGCAAGCGCTCGGTGCGCCGGCCCCGCCCGGTCCTGGACTCCGTACCGCGGGCGCGGCAGCTGAAGCGGCAGCCGATCACCACCTCGTTCCCCTCCGGCCACTCCGCCTCGGCGGCGGCCTTCGCGACCGGGGTGGCGCTGGAGTCCCCGGCCTGGGGGGCCGCGGTGGCCCCCGTCGCCTGGTCGGTGGCGCTGTCCCGGGTCTACACCGGGGTCCACTTCCCGAGCGATGTGCTGGCGGGCGCGGTGCTCGGCGCGGGCGCCGCGTACGCCGTACGGGGTCTGGTGCCGACCCGTGCCCAGCTCCGCCCGCCCGCCCGGCCGCGGGCGGAGGTGCCGGCGCTGACCGAGGGCGAGGGCCTGGTGCTAGTGGCGAACACGGGCTCGGGCACCGCCGACCGGGTGCGCACCCTGCTGGACGTCCTGCCCGGCGCCGAGGTCGTGGAGTGCGAACCCGGCCAGGTGCGGCCGGAGCTGGAGAAGGCGGCGGCCCGGGCCCGGGTGCTCGGGGTGTGCGGCGGCGACGGCACAGTGAACACCGCCGCCGAGGTCGCCCTGCGGTACGGACTGCCGCTCGCGGTCCTGCCCGGCGGCACCCTCAACCACTTCGCCTACGACCTGGGCGTGGAGGACGTGCGCGATCTGACCCATGCCCTGGTGAACGGACAGGCCGTGCGGGTGGACCTGGGCCGGTTCCGCTGCGGCGCGCGGGAGGGCGTGTTCGTCAACACGTGCAGCCTGGGCGTCTATCCGGAGCTGGTGCGCGAGCGGGACCGCTGGTCGCCCCGGATCGGCGGCTGGCCGGCCGGGGTCCTGGCCGCGCTGCGGGTCCTGCGGACCGACGGACATCCGCTGGAGGCGCAGATCGGCACCAGCACCCGGCCGCTGTGGCTGCTGTTCGCCGGGAACGGCACCTACCACCGGATGGGCCTGGCCCCCGGCCGCCGGGTCGACCTCGCCGACGGGGTGCTGGACGTGCGGGTCGTGCACGGCGGCCGCCGCCCCGCGGCCCGGCTGCTGGCGGCCGCCGTCGCCGGGCCGCTGACCCGCTCCCCCGCCCACGCGGCGGTCCAGGTCGGCCGGCTGCGCCTGTCCGGCGTCGCCCCCGGTTCGCTCCTCGCCTACGACGGTGAAGTGACCGAGGTGGAGGGCGAGGTGACGCTGGAGAAGCTGCCGGAGGCGCTGACCGTGTACCGGCCGCTGCCCGAGAGCTGACCACCCGTCATTCCACTATTCAAAACGCGGGTCTCATCATTCGACATGCGGGCGTACCGTGGCGCCACCACGACGAAACGAGGGGAACGCATGTCGAAGCCGCGGGAGACCGCCGTGTACACCCATGGGCACCATGAGTCGGTGCTGCGCTCGCACACCTGGCGCACCGCCGCCAACTCCGCTGCCTACCTGCTGGGTTCGCTCGAACCGCACATGCGGATCCTGGACATCGGCTGCGGGCCCGGCACCATCACCGCCGATCTCGCGGCACTGGTGCCGGACGGCCGGGTCACCGGGGTGGACCGGGCGCCGGGGGTGCTGGAACAGGCCCGGGCCACCGCCACCGAACGGGGCCTGGACAACGTCGACTTCGCGGTCGCCGACGTGCACGCGCTGGACTTCCCGGACGACACCTTCTGCGTGGTCCACGCCCACCAGGTGCTCCAGCACGTCGGCGACCCGGTGCGGGCGCTGCGCGAGATGACCCGGGTGACCCGGCCCGGCGGGCTCATCGCGGTCCGCGACTCGGACTACGCAGCGATGACCTGGTACCCGGCGTCCCCGGGGATGGACGACTGGCTGGATCTGTACCGGCGGGTGGCCCGCGCCAACGGCGGCGAGCCGGACGCGGGGCGGCGGCTGAAGTCCTGGGCGCTGGCGGCGGGGCTGCGCGACATCACGGCCACCTCGGACACCTGGACCTTCGCGTCCGCCGAGGAGCGGGCCTGGTGGAGCGGGCTGTGGGCCGACCGGACGCTGGCCTCGGCCTATGCCGAGCGGGCCGTGGAGGGCGGCCACGCCACCGAGGAGCGGCTGCGCGCGGTGTCGGCGGCCTGGCGGGAGTGGGGGGAGCGGGCGGACGGCTGGTTCAGCGTGCTGCACGGCGAGATCCTGTGCCGCAAGGACAACTGAAAGCGGCCCCGCTGCCGCCGGAGGCAGGGGCCGCTAGGTACAGGTGGATCACTGCCGGGGCAGCAGCGGACCGAGCGGCCCGAGGTCGAGGTTCAGGTCCTCGGGCCGCAGTCCGTAGCGCTCGCGCAGCTCGCCCATGCGCTCGTCGAGCAGCATCAGCGTGAGCCCGATCCGCTCCTCCTGCTCCTCGCTCAGATTGCCCTCGTCGCAGCGGCGCAGCGCCTGGCGCTCCATGAGCTGGCGGAGCAGTTCCACCACGGTGAGCACGAGCTTGATGAGGTCGCGGTCCACGCTCTCGGGGTCGAGGTCGAGCCGGTTGCGGGCGCTCACGTGAGGTCTCCGAAGGGCGAGGGGACGTTGGCGTTCACCGAGCTGATCAGCGCGTTGAGGTCGATGCGCACGAGGTCGACGTCCGCGATGCGCAGCGTGATGTCGCCCTTGATGACGACGCCGCCGGCCAGCAGCCGGTCCAGGAGGTCCACCAGGGCGACCTCCCGGCGTTCTATGACCGTCACCTGCCCTCGCCCCTCCTGTCCGCTCCCGTTTCCTCGCCCGGCCCCTCGTCCGTGAAGGAATAGGCCGCCCAGGGGCCGGTGAGTTCCACCCGCATCCCCTCGGCCTCGTCCTTCGTGCGGTCCACCATCTCCACGAACTCCTCGGAGTTCCCGCGCGTCACGAGATAGGCCGCGTTGAGCACGTTCTGCCCGGTGGCACCGGAGAGCGCCGAGTTCTGCGGATTGTGCAGCCGGGACTCCTCCGCGAAGGAGGAAAGCGTCGCGTGCAGGCGGTCCGCGAAGGCCGACGCCTCCTGCCAGGTCTGCTCATGGCTGCGCACGCTGCGGCGTCGCTGGCGGAGGTAGTCCCGGCCCGAGGCCGGCTTCCCGGCGGGCGCCCGGGTGTCCTCGGCCGGCGGTTCGACGTAGACCTTGACACCCCACTCCACCCGGCCCGTCAGCCGGTCCAGGGTGCGCTGGAAGTACTCCTCGCGGGACTCCATCATCGTGCGCAGGGCGCTGTCGTCCCGGAACACGGTGGCGAGCCGCAGCGGGAGCGGGGTGGTGACGGCGGTGAGCGCGTCGATGACGCCCTGGTGGGCCCTGGCCGTCTCGGTGAGCCAGTCCAGGTCCTCCAGATGGGCGTGCAGCGGCTCCTCGGCGAAGTCCTCCTCCGGCACCACGCTGTACACGGCGATCAGGCCGTGATGGGTCAGCTGGCGCGGCGGTTGCCCGCCGACGCCGGTGAGCTGGGACTGGAGGGCCGACCCGAAGGGCCGGCAGACGGCGTACACATAGCGCAGCCCGGACATCAGGCCTCCTCCTGCGAGCGACTGGGCTCCAGGCTGGGCTCCAGCTGGGCCAGCCGCTCACGCAACTCGGCGTTCTCCCGGGCGAGTTCGTCGCGCCGGGCGCGCGAGGACAGCGCCGGGTCGTCCTCCCACCAGTCGATGCCCATCTCCCGCGCCTTGTCGACGGAGGCGACGATCAGACGCAGTTTGATGGTGAGCAGTTCGATGTCGAGGAGGTTGATCCGGATGTCGCCCGCGATGACCACGCCCTTGTCCAGGACGCGTTCCAGGATGTCGGCGAGGTTGGAACCGCCACCCTGGCCATAGGGATCCGGGAGCCGGCTGGGCATCGTCATCGGCGGTCCCCGGTGCCGGCGTGGGTCTCCTCCGGCTCGCTCTCGTACTCTTCCTCTCCCTCGTCCGCCTCGTCCTCGGCGAGTTCGTCCTCGGCCGCTTCGTCCTCGGCCACTTCTTCGGTGTCGTCCTCAGCGGCTTCCTCGGCGTCGTCCTCGTAGGCGTCCTCCGGCTCGTCGTCCGCCTCGTCCTGGACCTCGTCCGTCGCCTCGTCGTCCGCCTCGTCCTCCTCGTAGGCGTCCTGCGACTCCTCCTGCTCCTGCTCCTCCTCGGCCACCGCGTCGTCGTGGCTGACGACGACCTCACCGTCCCGGATCTCGCCGCGCCAGCCGTCCTCGACCTCGCCCTTGAGCGAGACGAACCGGGCGTAGTGCTTGAGGTCCAGCCGGGCCCGGCGGCCCTGGGCGCGCCAGATGTTGCCGGTCTTCTCGAACAGCCCCTTGGGGTAGTACTCGATCACCAGCAGCACGCGCGTGAGGTTGTCGGCGAGCTGGTGGAAGGTCACGACGCCCTTCGTGGTGCCCTTGGCACCCTCCGAGGTCCAGACGATCCGCTCGTCCGGCACCTGCTCGGTCGTGTGCGCCTTCCAGCTCCGGCTGGACCAGAAGATCTTCATCCGCCAGTCGGAGGTGGTGTCGTCGGCGCGGTTCGCGCTCTGCACGCCCTTGGCGAAGGTGCTGAACTCCTGGTACTGGGTCCACTGGTCGTAGGCGGTGCGCAGCGGGACGCCGACATCGATGAACTCCATGATGACGGTGGGCTTCTTGCCCGCCGCGGTCTTGCTCTTGCCCTTGCCGCCGCCGAGGTTGCGCAGCGCGTCGGTCACGCTGTCCTTGGCGCGCGAGGCGCCGATCTCCAGCGCGCTGCGCAGCGGGCCCTTGCCCTCGGCCAGTTTGCGGCCGCCGTCGAGGGCGAGCTTGGCGAAGCCGGGGCTCTTGCCGTCGGCTACGTCGTTCAGCTTCATCGTGGTCTCGCCGAGCTTCTGGCCGGCGCCGACCAGCAGGCGCTGGGCCTGCGCGGCGAGATACTCCTGGAACTCCGCCTTCAACCGTTCGACGGCTTCGCTGCGGGCCAGGGAGCTCACGGGTCCGGTGTTCTCGCTCATCGCCCTTCACCGCCCTTCGAGCGGGCACCGCGAGCCGCGGGCGCCTTCTTGCCGACGGTCTTGCGAGCCGTCTTCTTTCCGGCTGAGGCGGTCTTGGAGGCCGATCCCTGCTGCGCGGGGACCATCTTCTTCGCCGTCTTCTTGGCCGGGGCGGTCTTCTTAGCCTCCGCCTTCTTCGCCGGAGGCGCCTTCTTGCGCGGCGCGCGCTGCTCCGGCTCGTCGTCCTCGTCGGCGTCGTCCTCGTAGCCCTCGGCGTCGCGGTCGTCGTAGCCCTCGGCGGCGTCGTCCTCTTCCTCGTACTCCTCGGAGTCCTCCGAGTCCTCCGAGTCCTCCGAGTCGAGGTTCGGGACCACGCCCGACAGCTGGTCACGCACCTGCGCGGTGCGGCCGTGCAGCCGGTCGGCGAACGCGTCGAGCTGCCGCTCGAGCATCGCCCCGCTGGCCGCCTTCCCGACGCCGCGCATGTCCTCGCGCAGCTGGTCCCCGATCTCCTTGAACTGCGGGTTGTTGCGCAGCTGCTGGGAGGCCAGGTCCGCGAGCATCTTCGGGCTCAGGTTCATGCGCTTGCCGGCGACGAGCGTGCCGACGGCGAACGCCAGCTTCAGCTTCTTCGTCCGTCCGAGGAAATACCCCGCCCCTACGGCGAGGCCAAGTCCCACTCTGTTCATGGTGTGTGCTCCAGCCTGTCGAGTAGTTCGTCCTCCCGGCGGTCGAACTCCTCCTCGTCGATCTCTCCGGCGTCCAGTTGCTCTTCGAGGCGGGCGAGTTCGGCCCGGATCGTGGCGGGGTCGTAGTAGATGCGCTCCGCCTCGCTGAGCACCTGGCCCATCACCCACGCGCTACCGCGCACCGGGGCGAACGGCAGCAGCAGGACCTCTCCGAGCAGACCCATGTGCCTACTCCTCCGCTGCGGACAGGGTGGTCGCGGGTTCCGCCGGTCCGGGCTCGACGAAGCTGTACGGCGGCAGCGGACCGTTGACCCGCACCTCCAGGTGCGGCCGGTTCTTGCGCAGCTCGTCGACGGCGGCCAGGAACACATCCGCGGTGTCCCGGCTGACCAGGAACGAGATGTTGGCGAGCCAGCCACTGGACTCGGGGCCCACGCTGACCGCTGACGCCTCGGCCTCCAGGACCCGCCGGACCTCGGCGGCGTCCTCGGCCTCGCGGGCCTTGACGGCGGCCACCACCATCTCGCCGAGCTTCAGCTTCTGGTCGTAACTTCCGCCGCCCGCCTGCCGGTTGGCCTCGGTCATGCTGCGGATCTCCGGGCTCTGCGACATCACCCGGTGCAGCACGGCCTCTTCGTCGTGCGTGGCCTTGATGTTGTACTCGACCTTGCCGTCCAGCGTGCGCAGCCGCTCCTGGTAGTGGTCGGCGCGCTCGGTGAGCACTCCGGTCACCGTGTCGTCGTCGGGGGCGATGCTGCCGAACCGCATGGGCAGCACACAGCCGGCCGCGCCGGTCTCCGCGAGGACGCTCTGGTGGGCGAGCAGGTCCCGCCGCTTGGGGCGCAGCCCTTCGGGCGCGTCACTGACGAGCGCGGCCAGCTCGCCCGCCTTCAGCACCCGCACCGGGCGCGGCGGCTCGCCGACCCCGGTCATGTCGTGGGGGAGGGAGGGATGCGAGCTCGCGGTGATGCCATAGACGTACGTGCTCACTCCTGCTCCTCCTTCTTACGCGTCGTGGTGGACTTGCGGGCGCGCCGGGGTTCGGCCTGCCCCTCGCCCCGGGCCTGCTTGAAGGCCTCGGACACGGTCTCGGCCGCGCCGGACAGCGCTCCCTTGGACTTGCCGCGGGCGCCGGACTCGGTTATCTGGCCGACCATGTCGGGCAGACCCGGGCTCTTGCGCGGACCGGCCTCCAGGTCGAGGCGGTTGCACGCCTCGGCGAAGCGGAGATAGGTGTCGACGCTGGCGACGACGACTCGTACGTCGATCTTGAGGATCTCGATGCCCACCAGGGACACGCGGACGAATGCGTCGATGACGAGCCCCCGATCCAGGACGAGCTCCAAGACGTCGTAGAGACCGCTGCTGCCGCCTCCGCCACCGCTCTGTTGTGCCGGGACTACGGTCATGCCGACCGATCCTCCTCTTCTGTGATGGTGATCGAAACGGGACGGGGGGACGGCCTAGCGGCCGCCCTGCCCGCGTGCGTCGGAACGCCCTCGCTCGTAGCGGCGCACCCGCCGGTAGCCGGTGAGCATGCCCTGCCGGTCGAGTTCCACCTGGTAGCTGGCGAGCAGGCTCATCGTGTCGGGGACACGAACCAGCTCCAGGACTTCGATCTCGAGCGCCCAGCCGTCCTCCGTCTGTTCGAAGGACGAGACCGACTCGGCGGTCATGCCGGTGAGTTCGGCCAGCTGGGCGCGGGCCTGGCGGAGCACCTCCATCGGCGTCGGCGTCGACTCGGCGTCCGATTCATCCGTTTCTTCTTGGGATTTCTTGTGTGTGTCGTGTGAATCAGTCATGGTCCCCTCCCGACATCGGGTGGCCCGAGAGGGCGTGGTCAAACCCCTGGCTTTACTTTCCGTGGCCACTCAGGGCGTTGAGCCTGCGCCGGGCGGGCCCGAGAGCCCGGCCCCGGCCGAGCAGTCCGGCCCACGGATCGGTGCGGGCCTGGTCCACCGCGTCGGTGATGGTCCACCGGCGGGCGTGCAGCTCCGGGTCGTCCAGTTCGGACCAGCCGATGGGGACCGCCACGGGGGCGCCTGGCCGGGCGCGGACCGTGAAGGGCACGACGGTGGTCTGCGCGTAGGCGTTGCGCTGGATGTCGAGGTAGAGGCGGTCGCCGCGGTCCTTCTTGCGCGCCGCGGTGGTGAGCCGGTCGGGGTGGGCGGCGACGAGGGTGTCGGCGACGTCCCGGGAGAACTCCCGCACCTCGTCGAAGTCGTGCCGGCCGTTCAGCGGGACGATCACATGCAGTCCGCGCGAGCCGGTCGTCATCAGGGCCGACGGCAGATGCAGTTCGTCCAGCAGTTCGCCGAGCAGCCGGGCCGCCTCGCGCACCGGCCCGAAGTCGTCCCCCGCCGGGTCCAGGTCGAAGACCATCCGGTCGGGCCGGTCGAGCCGCCCGGTCCGGGAGAGCCAGCGGTGCAGGGTGAGGGCGGCCTGGTCGGCGAGGAGGACGAGGGTGGCGGTGTCGTCGCACACGGTGTGACGGACCGTGCCGCCCTCCTTGGGCACCTCGATGCGGGTGACCCAGTCCGGGTAGCTCTCCGGGGTGTTCTTCTGCATGAACCGGGGCCCGTCGAGCCCGTCGGGGTGCCGCTCCAGCATCAGCGGGCGGCCCCGCAGATGCGGCAGCATGAAGGGCGCGACGGACCGGTAGTAGTCGACGAGGTCGGCCTTGGTGTACTCCTTCGTGCCGCCGTCGCCGGGGAACAGCACCTTCTCGGGCCGGTGCACCTCGACGGTGCGCCGCCCGGCCCGCACGCTCCGTACGCCGTCCTCCCCGCTCACGGCACGATCGCCTCCGCCACCAGCAGCCGGCCCGCGGCGGCGATCGACTCGGCGTCGATGCCCGCGGCGTGCAGCTGCTCGTCCGGGGACGCCGAGCCGGGCATCGTCCGGACCGCGAGCCGCACCAGCCGGGGCACCGGGCGCCCGTCGAGGAAGGCGTCCAGGACGGCGTCGCCGAGGCCGCCCTCCTCGCGGTGGTCCTCCACCGTGATCAGACAGCCGGTCTCCTCGGCGGCCCGGCGCAGGACGACCCGGTCGACGGGCTTGACCGAGTACAGGTCGATCACCCGGGCCGCGATGCCCTCGCGCTCCAGCGCGTCGGCCGCGGCCAGCGCCTGGTGCACGGTGACGCCCGCGGCGACCAGCGTCATCCGGTCCGCGCCGGAGGAGCGCAGCACCTTGCTGCCGCCGACCGGGAACTCCTCGTCCGGGCCGTAGATCACCGGGGCCTCACCACGCGAGGTGCGCAGGTAGCGGATGCCCTCCAGGCCGGCCATGGTGGCGACGAGCCGGGCGGTCTGGTTGGCGTCGCACGGGTACAGCACGGTCGAGCCGTGCACGGCGCGCATCATCGCCAGATCCTCCAGGCCCATCTGCGAGGGCCCGTCCTGGCCGATGGCGACGCCCGCGTGCGAGCCGACCAGGTTGAGGCCGGTGCCGCTGATGGACGCCATGCGCACGAAGTCGTACGCGCGCGTCAGGAACGCGGCGAAGGTGGCGGCGTACGGCACCCAGCCGCGCGAGGAGAGTCCCATCGCGGTGGCGACCATCTGCTGCTCGGCGATGTAGCACTCGAAGTACCGGTCGGGGTGCTCCTTGGCGAACAGTTCCGCGCGGGTGGAGTCCCCGACCTCGCCGTCCAGGGCGACGACATCGCCGCGTCCGGCGCCGAGCGCGGCGAGCGCCTTGCCGTAGGCGTCGCGCGTGGCCACCTCCTCGCCCATCGCCCACTGCGGGAGGTCGACGTCGCCGTCCTCGACGGCGTGCAGCAGGCGCGCGGCGGCCGGTTCGTGCACCCGGATCACGCGGTCGCGCCGCCCGCCGAGTTCGGCGACGGCCTCCTCGGCGCTCTTGAGCGGCTTGCCGTGCAGGCCCTCCCGGTCCTCGACGGCCTCGACGCCCTTGCCCTTGAGGGTGCGGGCGAGGATCACGGTGGGCTGTCCGGTGGTGGACCTGGCCTCGCCGTAGGCACGGTCGATCGCGTCGACGTCGTGTCCGTCGATCTCGATGGTGTGCCAGCCGAAGGCCCGGAAGCGCCGTGCGTAGGCGTCGAGGTCATGGCCGTGCCGGGTGGGCCCGCGCTGGCCGAGCCGGTTGACGTCGACGACGGCGGTGAGGTTGTCGAGATGCTCGTACGCGGCGTGCTCGGCGGCCTCCCACACGGAGCCCTCCGCCAGTTCGCTGTCCCCGCACAGCACCCACACCCGGTAGCCGCTGCGGTCGAGCCGCTTGCCCGCGAGCGCGATCCCCACGCCGACCGGCAGCCCCTGCCCGAGCGATCCGGTGGCCGTCTCGACCCACGGCAGCCGCCGCGGCGTGGGATGCCCTTCGAGGGCGCTGCCGAGCTTGCGGAAGGTGAGCAGTTCGGCGTCCTCGACGACACCGGCCGCCTTGAAGGCGGCGTACATCAGGGGCGAGGCGTGTCCCTTGGACAGCACGAAGCGGTCGTTGCCGGGGTGGGCGGGGCGGTCGAAGTCGTAACGGAAGTGGTTGGCGAGGAGTACGGCCATCAGGTCGGCGGCGGACATGGACGAGGTCGGGTGCCCCGACCCCGCGGCGTCGGAGGCGCGCACGCTGTCCACGCGCAACTGCTGGCCCAGTTCGACGAGTTCGGCGGTGTTCATGAGTCTCCTTTACGCGGGATTGCCGCGACGTTTGACGGGGCGGCGGGGTGATTCGGCGGACCGTTTCCCGGCGGGCCAACCACCGGGCTGGTGCCTGGCGGGTGCGCCGCCCGGCTGGACCGCGTGCCCACCACCCGGCTGATTCCTGACCGGTTCGGTCCCGTCCGTGCGGGTCTGACGGCCGGGTGCCTGCGCCGCCCCCGGCGCCCGCACCAGCTCCGGCGAGGCCGTGTCCAGCGGCACCGCGCACGACCGTACGAGCCCCAACTGGACCGCCTGGCGCGGGAGTACGGCGTCCAGGAGCCAGTCGGCGGCGACGCGGACGCGGTTGCCGGGCATCGCCGCGAGGTGGTAGCCGCGGGTGACCGCGCCGGCGGCCACCCCGGACAGGGGCACGCCGAGCGGATTGGCGGCGGCCTTCACCCCGCCGAGGTCGACGGCGAAGCCCAGGTCCCGGTGGCGGTAGACCCCGCTCTCCCCCATGCCCAGCGAGGCGGCCACGTTGCGGGCGGCGACCTTCCCCTGCCGCCAGGCGTGCTGCGCTGTCATCGGCGTGTACGAGCCGGGCCGCTCCAGATCCGGTACGGCCGCCGCGTCCCCGCAGGCGAACAGCTCGGGGCGGCCCGGCACCCGAAGGTGCGGGTCGACCAGCAGCCGGCCGTGCTCCAGGGGCAGTTCCAGCGACGCGGCGAGCGGATCGGGCCGTACGCCCACGCACCACACCAGGGTGCGGGTGTCGATGAACTCGCCGTCACTCAGCAGCACTCCGTCCGGTGTGGCCTCCTTCACCGAGGTGCCGGTCCGGATGTCGACGCCCCGCTCCCGCAGCACCTTGTCGGCGGTGCGGGAGAGCCGTGGGTCCAGTCCGGGCAGGACCCGGTCGGCGGTGTCGAGGAGCAGCCAGCGCGGCTTCAGGGGGCGGCGCCTGGTCTGGGCGTCGGTGAAGAGCTTGCCCTGCGCGGCGACCTCGGTGCCGGTGTATCCGGCGCCGGACACCACGAACGTACAGCGCGCCGAGCAGGTCTTCGGATCGTCGTCGGCGGCGGCCAGCTCCAGCTGCCGGGTCACGTGATCGCGCAGGTACAGCGCCTCGGGCAGGCCGCGGAAGCCGTGCGCGTGCTCGGCGACCCCCGGGACCGGCAGCAGCTTGTTGGCGCTTCCCGCGGCCAGCACCAGCCGGTCGAAGGAGAGCGTGCCGGGATCGCCCTCCGGTCCGCTGTAGTGCACGGTGCGGCCGTCGAGGTCGATGGCCTCCGCCGCGCCGAGCACCAGACGTACGCCGGGCAGGGTGCCGGGGAGCGAGACGGTCACCCGGCGCGGCTCCAGGACGCCGGTGGCGACCTGGGGCAGCAGGGGCAGATACAGGAAGTAGTCGGTCGGGTTCAGCAGGGTGATGTGCGCACGGTGACGGGTGAGCCGGGACAGCACCCGGGCCGTCCGGTACCCGGCGAAACCGGCGCCGACGATCACGATGCGGGGGCGACTCACCATGGGCCTCCGGCCGTTGTGGCGGCTGGTTCGCGTACCTCGGAAGCTTTCCGCGTCCCCCTGGTCAGGACCGCCAAACGTCACCCCGGACAGCCCGGTTTCCGTCTCCCCGGCCGGGTACCCGGACCGCGTCCCGACCCGCCGCCCCCCGCGGCAGTACCGGAGGTGTCTCCTGATGCCCGAATACGGCTATTTCCTTTCGTGCGAGGAGTTCCGGCCCGCCGAGCTCGTCGAGCAGGCGAGGATGGCGGAGCAGGCCGGATTCCAGTCGCTGTGGATCTCGGACCACTACCACCCGTGGAACGACGCGCAGGGCCAGAGCCCGTTCGTGTGGTCGGTGATCGGCGCGATCTCCGAGGCGGTGTCACTGCCCGTGGAGACGGCCGTGACCTGCCCGACCGTACGGATCCACCCGGCGGTGATCGCCCAGGCCGCGGCCACCGCGGCGGTGATGTCCCAGGGCCGCTTCCGGCTCGGCGTCGGCACCGGCGAGGCACTCAACGAGCACATCCTCGGCCATGTCTGGCCGCCCGCGCGGATGCGCCTGGAGATGCTGGAGGAGGCGATCCAGGTGATGCGCCGGCTGTTCTCCGGCGAGGAGGTCAGTCACTACGGCACGCACTACCAGGTCGAGAACGCCCGCCTCTACACCGTCCCCGACGAGCCCGTCCCGATCGACATCTCCGGCTTCGGCCCGGCGGCGACCTCGCTCGCGGCGCGGGTGGGCGACGGGTTCATCACGATGACGCCGGACGAGGACATGGTGGCCCAGTTCCGCAAGGGCGGCGGGGGCGCGAAGCCCGTCAGCGGCGGGACCAAGGTCTGCTGGGGCACGGACCGCGACGAGGCGGTGCGCACGGTGCGCCGGCTGTGGTCCAACCAGTTCCTGCCCGGTGAGATGGCCCAGATCCTGCCCTCTCCGAAGCACTTCGAGCAGCTGCAGCCGCTGGTCACCGAGGAGACGGTGAGCGAGAAGGCGGTGTGCGGGGACGACGTCGAGGAACATGTCGCGGCGCTGACGGCCTTCGCCGACGCGGGCTTCGACCGGGTCTACGTCAACCAGATCGGCCCGGACCAGCGCGGCTTCTTCGACTTCTACCGCACGAAGGTGCTGCCGCAGCTGGACCGTTGACGAAAGGCTGGACCGGTGACGAAGAGGCGGGCACCCGTAATGGGTGCCCGCCTCTTCCGCAGCGTGGCCCGGGTGCCGAACACGCGACCCGGACAGGGCCTGGCCGGCGTGGGTCAGGCCCGGGGGTGCGGCTGCTCGGGGGGCGTGCCGCCGGGGCTCGGCGGGTTCGCGGGGACGGGGGGCGTGGCGGACGGCATCGGCGGGTACGGCCCAGCCGTGCCGCTCGGCTGGTACGGCATGCCGGTGCCGCCCGTCGGGCCGGTCGGCGCCGTGCCGCCGAGCGCCTGCCCGGGCGAGGACGCGCCGGTGTGCTTGGGCCGGGCCGCCCCGCGCAGCACGTAGGCCACCACGGCGAGAAGCGCCGCGGTGATCAGCGCCGCCGCCCAGTCGGGCAGGACGAGGGCCAGGGCCAGTCCGGCGGCGAGCGCAAGGGCGGCGCCCGCGTACAGGGCTACGGTGCCGGAAGCGGCGTACAGCATCGCCGTACGGCGCTGCCTGCGGGTCTGCTCGCGCACTTCCTCGCGGATCGTCTCCCGCGCCACCTGCGCCAGTTCGTCGACCAGATGCCTGTCCAGATGTTCAAGGTGATCCAAGCGCTCCATGGCCGGCGGGTACCCGCGCCGGGGTGGGCGTAACAAGGGCCCTGTGGAGATCGGGCGAAACGATCTCCTTCGGCGGCGCGCCCCAACTAGGCTCCTCCCCATGGAGATTCTGGGAGCCACGCTGCGCGTATGCGTCGACGACCTGGAGCCCGCGGTCCCCTTCTACGAGCGCCTGGCCGGCGGCCGGGCCCTCCGCTTCGAGCGCGGCGGCGTCCAGGTCGCCGCGGTCGGCTGCTTCCTGCTGATGAGCGGCCCGGAGGCGGAGTTGGAGGTGCTGCGCAAGGTCGCCGCGACGATCGCCGTGCAGGACGTCGTGGAGGCCCGGGACGTGCTCGTCGAGCTCGGTGCCCGGGTGATCGCCGGCCCGCTGCCCACCCCGGCGGGCCGCAATCTGATCGCCATGCATCCCGACGGCGCGGTCTACGAGTACGTGGACCGTCAGTCCTGACGCGGGGCGCGGGCGCGCATCTCGGTGGTGAGCGCCCAGCGTTCGTGGTCGCGCCAGGCCCCGTCGACGTACAGCATCGCCGGGGAGAAGCCCTCCAGACGGAAGCCGCAGGAGCGGGCCAGCGCCAGCGACGCGGTGTTGCCGGGCTGCGCGTTGATCTCCAGCCGGTGCAGCCCGAGCGGCCCGAACGCGTGGTCCACCACGAGTCCGAGCGCCTCCCGCATCAGTCCGCGCCCGGCGGAGTGCGCGAAGGCGCCGTAGCCGAGGGCGCCGCACTGGAAGGCGCCCCGGACGATGTTGTTGATGTTGATGTACCCGGCGATCGAGCCACCGTCGTCCTTCTCGCACACCAGGAAGCCCGCCTTGGTCGGGTCCTCGATCAGGCGTCCGGCGTAGGCCGCGTAGGCCGCGTCGGTGTCCGGCGGGAAGAGCCAGGGCTGATGCAGCTCCTTGCTCTCCCGGGCCCGGGCGGTGAACTCGGCGGAGTCTTCGGGGCGGAAGGGGCGTATGCCCACGCGGGGGCCTTCGGCCAGGTAGCGGGATGCGATGTGCGGCATCCCGCCAGCCTACGGCGGACTATCCGCGCCGCCTCGTGAAGTACGCCCCGCACAGCGCCCCGATCAGCCCGGTGGCCAGGAGCGCCGTCCACAGGGGCATCGTGACTTCGGGGACCAGCAGGCGGATCTTGGTCTGCCGGGTGTTCTCGAAGATGAAGATCAGGGCGAGGACGGCCAGCGTGAGCACGGCGATCCGGGCGGGCGTCATCGCCGGGTTACGGCCCCCGCCCTTGCCACCGCCCTTGCCACCGCCCGTGCCGCCGGCCTTGCCGCCGCCCTTCTCGGAGGTCGTCATGTCACCAGGGTGCGCCCGAAGACCTCGTCACGCATGGTGAGGCCGCTCCTCCGGGTGACTCAGCCGTCGGTCACCGGCAGCTGGAGCACCCCGGTCTCCTCGGGGGCGCTCACCACGGTCACCGGCTTGATCCCCCGGTTGCCGACGTAGGCGCCGTCACTCGCCGCGACCACGAACCGCAGCCGGTGCCCCTTCTCGTACCGGTGCACGATGCCGGGCAGGGTCACTGTGAAGCTCTTCGTCACGTCCGGCACCCGTACCGGCGCGACGAGCCGGTGCACCAGGGTCTTGCTGCCGTCGGGCGCGACGTCGTAGAGCTTGGCGAACAGGACGAGCCGGTCGGCGGCGTCACCGGAGTCCTGGGTCCGCTCGGCCTTCGGGGAGACCACCTTGAGCGTGGCCCGGGGCGCGCCGACGACATCGGTGGTGCGGGCCAGCGGCTCGCTGGTCCAGCCGAGGTAGGTGCCCGCGGTGTCGTACGGTGCCGGGTCGGGCAGGCCGATCAGGCCGGCCAGCGAGCTCTCCGAATGGCTCGTGGGGACCGCCCAGTTGGTGTACGTACGGCTGCCGCGCACCACCTTGGACCGGTTGTCGACCAGCTTGCCGTCGCCGGAGAGGTAGAGCTTCCGGCTGACGGAGGGCACGGCGTCCGCGGTGGCGTAGGTGTCGTCGGGGTCGCTGATCCAGTCGCGGTAGTAGGCGAAGGCGGGACCCGTGTCGACGTTCTCCCGGTCGAGGTAGCGGTCGAACCAGGAGAGGATGCGCCGGCCGACGTAGCTGGTCTCCAGATTGCCCCGGCTCAGGTCGAGTTCACCGGCAACCATGCCACCGCTGTGCCCCCAGTTCTGCCAGATCATCTTGGTCTGCGTGCCCTGCGCCTTCAGCGCCCGGTACGTCGCGGTCGCCTCGTTGAGGTTGAAGAGGCTGTCGGCCTGGCCCTGGACGAGGAGGGTGGGTGCCTCGACGCGGCTCAGGTAGGAGACCGGCGAGACGCTGCGGGCGTAGGAGAGCATCTCGGCGGTCCGGTCGGCCGGGTAGCTGCCGGAGTTGAGGGTGCGGACGGTCTCGCAGGCCCGGGTGACGAAGTGCAGACACGCCAGGGAGTTGATCCGGGACGGGTCCAGACTCGGCTGGAGCAGCGGCTGGCCCTCGCCGATGAGGTAGAAGCCGTTGGCCCACTGCCACTTGAAGGCACCCGGCACGGAGTCGGCGCCGACGGCGTTGTTGGGGTCGAGGGAGTAGGCGAGATCGTTCCAGGTGATCATCGGGACGATCGCGTCGACGCGCTGGTCGACTGCGGCCGTGGCCAGCTGGACCGCGCCGCCGTAGGAACCGCCGATCATGCCGACGCGCGGGTCGCCCGCGGAGTCGAGGGTGACGAAGTCGGCGGTGGTGCCGTCGTCGGCGGACCGTTTGCCGCCGAGGAAGTCGATGAGCCGGGAGGCCGCCGCGCCGTCGATCGCCGGGTCGTCGAGGGAGATCAGACAGCCGGAGCGGCCGAAGCCGAGTCCGGAGTAGACGAGTGAGACATAGCCGCGCTCGGCGAAGGCCTTGCCGATGGCGTCGGTGGAGCCGTCGTTCTTGCTGCCTCCGAAGCCGTTGGTGGCGAGCACGGCGGGGGCGCGGTCCACGCCGGAGGGCCGGTACAGATCGGCGTCGATCGTGCAACTGCGGTCACCCGCCCGGACGGTGAACTTCAGCGCGGTGACCGTGTACGGCGAGGTCGCGCCGGCGGGAGGGGCGAGCGTGGCACCGAGCAGGAGAGCGAGGGGAACGCAGGATCCGAGCACACGACGGGACACGAGACCTCCACACTGAGGACAACCCGGATTACCGACCGGTAAGTACCGGCCGGTAGTCATGGTGTGACACGTGTCAGAGGAGGTCAATCACCGTGCCGGGTGTTTCTTGACGGGAGTTCAGCGCAGCGCGGGTTCGTCCAGGGTCAACGTGCCCGCTTCGGCGTCCAGTTCGGCCATCACCCCGAAGGGGACGGTCAGCGCGTCCGCGCAGTGCCCGAACCCGAACTCCTCCACCACCGGCACCCCGAGCCCGCCGAGCCGGTCCACGAGCAGGGGGTGCAGCCGGTCGTAGGGATCGCACCGGTCCCACGAGCCGAGCAGCAGCCCGCCGACCCCGTCGAGCCAGCCCGAGCGCAGGAGTTGGGTGAGGTACCGGTCGATGCGGTACGTCTCCTCCCCCACGTCCTCCAGGCACAGCAGCCCGCCCCGGGCGGACGGCCGGACGTCCGGGGTGCCCAGCTCCGAGGCGAGCAGGCTCAGACAGCCGCCGAGGGTGACCCCGCGGGCCCGTCCCGGCACCATGGCCCGCCCGTCCGAGGCGATGTGACGGACCGTCTCCGGGGTGAACAGCGTGGCCCTGAGGTGTTCCTGGGCCCGTGTGCTCTTGACGAAGTCGATGCCCGCCGCCATCGGCCCGTGCAGCGTGGCGAGCCCGAGCCGCCGCGCGAACGCCTCGTGCAGGACGGTGAGATCGCTGAACCCCACGAACACCTTCGGGCCGGCCGCGCGCATCGCCTCCCAGTCGAGCAGACCGGTCAGCCGCTGGGCGCCGTAGCCGCCGCGGGCGCAGAGCACGGCGGCCACGGACGGATCGCACCAGGCGTTCTGCAGGTCGGCGGCCCGGTCGGCGTCCGTCCCCGCGAGGTAGCCGAACTGCGGGTGCCGGTCCAGCACATGGGGTGCCACAACCGGGTCCAGGTCCCAGCCGCGCAGCACGTCGAGCCCGGCCTGGAGCCGCTCCTCGGGCACCGGCCCGCTGGTGGCGACGACGGCGACGCGGGCGCCGGGGGCGAGCCGGGGCGGGCGCAGGAGTGGCTTCACTTGGCGAGCTCCAGCTTGGGGATGCCGGGCGGGTTCAGCCCGAAGACCTGCGCGTACAGGGACAGTTCGGCCTCCAGGGCCCGCACCATGGTCTCCGCCCGGCGGAAGCCGTGCCCCTCCCCCTCGAAGGCGATGTAGGCGTGCGGCACCCGCCGCCCCGCCATCCGGGCCAGGAACCGTTCGCACTGCACCGGCGGGCAGATCACGTCGTCCAGGCCCTGCAGCAGCAGGAACGGCGCGGTGATCCGCTCGGCGCGCTCGGTGGGCGAGCGCTCCGCGTACCGTCCGGGCACCTCCTCGCGCGGCCCGACCAGGCTCTCCAGATACCGCGACTCGAAGTCGTGGGTCTCGCCGTCGGCCCACGCGGCGAGGTCGAGGATGGGGTAGATGATGGTGCCGCAGGCGTAGACGCCGGTGGTGGCGAGCGAGACCGCCGCGGTCCAGCCGCCCGCGCTGCCGCCGCGCACCGCGAGCCGGTCGCGGTCGGCGGTGCCCTCGCCGGCGAGGGCCAGCGCGACGGCCGCGCAGTCCTCGACGTCGACCAGGCCCCACTGCTCGCGCAGCCGGTCGCGGTACTCCCGGCCGTATCCGGTGGAGCCGCCGTAGTTGACCTCGGCGACGCCGATGCCGCGCGAGGTGAAGTAGGCGATCTCCAGGTCCAGGACGAGCGGCGCCCGCCCGGTGGGGCCGCCGTGCGCCCACACCACGTACGGCGCTGGCCGGTCCCCGGGGGCGACGCAGCCGGGGTTGTGCGGCGGGTAGACGTGCGCGTGGATCTCGCGTCCGGCCGGTCCGGTGAACGTGCGGATCTGCGGCTCGGGGTAGTACGCCGGGTCCACCGGGTCGTCGTGCTCGGCGCCGATCACCCGGGCCCGGCCGGTGCGGGTGTCCAGCTCGACCACCTCGTAGGCGCTGCGCGGGCTGGCCCCGACGGCGACGATCCGCTCGCCGTGCACGGCCAGGGTGGGCGCGAACTCGGTCCAGGGCCCGGCCGCGTCGACGACCTCGCCGCTCTCGGGGTCGAGTATCCCGAGAGCGGTGGCGCCCCGGCCGTGCACCACCGCGATCAGGCCGCTGTCCAGCGGGGCGAACCAGCGGTGGCCGAGCTTCCACAGCGGCCCGCCGAACTCCTCCTCGCGCGGGCACAGGGGTTGGCCGTCGCGGTAGAGGTTCCACCAGCCGGAGCGGTCGCTCGCGTACAGCAGGGATCCGTCGGGCGCCCAGTCGGCCTGGGCGATCGACTCCTCGGGCCCGCCCGCGACGGTCCGCGCGCCGGTCAGGGCGGTGCCGACGTCCGCGACGACCAGCTCCGTCCCGTCCCACGGCATCCGCGGATGGTCCCAGCCGAGCCAGGCCGCCCGCCGCCCGTCGGGCGAGAGCCGCGGCCCGGTGACGAACCGGTGGGAGCCGTCGCTGAGTTCGCGCACGGCGTCCCGGTCCCGCGCGGCCGACCCGTCCAGCGGTACGGCGGCCAGGACGCGCCGTACGTCGGTCGGACCGTCACCGGTGAACTCCTCCAGCACGCACCACACTTCGCCCCGGTCGAGCAGCAACTGCGGGTCGGCCCAGCGCAGTCCGCCGCCCACGGGTGACAGCGGGGTGAGCGGGCGCGGCGCACCGCCGGGCTCGTAGCGGTACAGCCGCTGGTCGGCGCAGTCGACGAAGACCACGAGCGGCCGGCCGTCCACGATGGCTCCGGCCCAGGGCCGGCCGCCGTACTCGATGACCCTGCTGCGCACGTTCCAGGGCGCCGGCAGCACCGGCTCCTGGGTGCCGTCGGCGCGGCGGCGGACGAGGGTGCGCCGGCCGCCCTCGGTGGGCCGTGGCTCGGTCCACCACACCTCGTCGCCGACGAACCCGACGTACTCGGGGTGCCCGTCGTGCGCGGCCGCGAGGGCCGCGTCGATGGGCGAGGGCCAGGAACCGTACGGCAGCGTCTGCACGTTCTCCCCCAACTCGCCTAGGCCGTGCGCAGGAAGCGGTCCAGGACCCGTACACCGAAGTGCAGCGCCTCGACGGGCACGCGTTCGTCGACGCCGTGGAACAGGGCCTGGTAGTCGAAGCCCTCCGGCAGCTTCAGCGGCGCGAACCCGTACCCCGTGATCCCGAGGCGCGAGAACTGCTTGGCGTCGGTGCCGCCGGACATGCAGTACGGCACGACGTGTCCCTGCGGCGCGAACTCCTCGACGGCGGCCCGCATCTTCGCGAACGTCGGCGAGTCGACCGGCGCCTGGAGGGCCACCTCCCGATGGTCGAACTCCCACTCCACGTCAGGTCCGGTGAGCAGGTCAAGGGTCGTGCGGAACTCGTCCTCGGTGCCCGGCAGATACCGCCCGTCGACATGGGCGACGGCCTCCCCCGGGATGACGTTCACCTTGTAACCGGCGTCCAGCATCGTCGGGTTGGTGCTGTTGCGGACGGTGGCCTCCACCAGGGCCGCGGCCGGGCCGAGCTTCTTCAGCAGGCCGTCCACGTCGTCCAGGTCGGGCGCGAGCCGGTACACGGCGGCGAGTTCGGTCAGGGCCGCGCGCACGGTGGGGGTGAGCCGGAGCGGCCACTCGTGGTCGCCGATCCGGGCCACGGCGGCGGCCAGCCGGGTCACCGCGTTGTCCCGGTTGACCTTGGAGCCGTGCCCGGCGCGCCCCCGCGCGGTGAGTTTCAACCAGCCGGTGCCCCGCTCACCGGCGGCGATCGGGTACAGCTCCCGTCCGGAGCCGTCGTGGAAGGTGAACGCCCCGGACTCGCTGACGCCCTCGGTGCAGCCCTCGAACAGCGCGGCGTGCCGGTCGGCGAGGAAGCCGGATCCGTCCTCGGCGCTCGCCTCCTCGTCCGCGGTGAACGCGATCACGATGTCCCGCCGGGGGCGCACGCCCTGGCGGGCCCAGAAGCGGGCGACGGCGAGGATCATCGCGTCCATGTTCTTCATGTCGACGGCCCCGCGCCCCCACACGACCCCGTCGCGGATCTCCCCGGAGAAGGGGTGCACGCTCCAGTCCCGGGCCTCGGCGGGCACCACGTCGAGATGACCGTGCAGCAGCAGCGCGTCCGCGGAGGGGTCGCTGCCCTCGACGCGGGCGACGACATTGGTGCGGCCCTTGGTGCGCTCCAGCAGGGTGGGGGTGAGCCCCGCCTCCGCGAGCCGGGCGGCGGCGTACTCGGCGGCGGGCCGCTCCTGGCAGTCACCGCCACCCCGGTTGGTGGTGTCGATCCGGATGAGGTCCGACGTGAACGTCACGACCTCCTCCAGTGCCTGCCGGTCAGCCATACTGCTCCTCCACCGCCGCCGAGGCGATCGTGGTGACCGCCTTGAAGGTCCGGATCGCCTCGTACATGGTCCCGCTGGCGTACCCCGCCTTGCGCTCGCCGATCCGCTCCACACCGGGCACGACGGTCGCGGCCGCCGCCAGGTGCTCGGCGTCGAACTCCACGGCGACGGTGAACGGCCCGCCCCTGACCGGCTCGTGCCGCACCGCCAGCGCCGCGGCCTCCTTGGCGGCGGCGCGGATGTCGGCGAAGGTCCGGTTCGGCGTACGGCAGACCGCGGCGTACCGCGAGACGTGGTCCTTGACCGCGACCTTGAGGGCCTCGGGGGCGTAGCCGAGGGCGTCCTCGCAGGCCACGTCGTCACCGGTGACCAGCACGACGGGCACGCCGTACTCGGCGACGACATGGGCGTTGAGCAGCCCCTCGCTGGCCCGTACGTCGTTCAGCCACACCCCGGTGATGGAGTTGGCGAGGTAGGTGTGGGCGAGGACGCCCTCCATGCCGGCGCCCGCGTGGTAGCCGACGAAGGCGATGCCGTCCACGTCGCCGTGCTGCACGCCCTCCACCATGGACAGCGACTTGTGCCGTCCGGTGAGCATCTCGGCCCGCTCGTCGAGCTTCTCCAGCAGGAGGTTGCGCATGGTCCAGTGCGCCTCGTTGATCAGGACCTCGTCCGCGCCGCCGTCGTAGAACCCGAGGACGGCGGCGTTGACGTCCGAGGTGAACATCGAGCGGCAGCGCTCCCACTGCGGGGTGCCCGGCAGCACGTCGGCCGGCCAGGTCACCCCCGTGGCGCCCTCCATGTCGGCGCTGATGAGGATCTTCATGCCCGGTCACGTTACGCGCCGAACCCGCCCCCGGCCACCACCACCTGGCGGCGGACATCGGAGCGGTCCGCCGTGCGCCGCGTCCACGCGACGCGGCGCCACTCGGCCACCACCATCCGCGAGCCACCGCTCCACGCCCCGGGCACCGGCAACTGCGGAACACGACGCCCCACTACGAGGCACCTCGCTCGGGGCCTGCCCACCGACAACGCATGGTCGTCGCCGACCGCGAGCCACCGCACCACGGCCCGGCCGCCGACCAGCCCCAGAACACGACGCCCCACTCCGACGACAGCTCTATCCGCACCCAGCCCAGGCGCGCGCCCCCGCCACGCCGCCGAAACCCCGGCTGCCCGCGGCGCGGTCCCGGCTAGACGCGGGAGACGACGACCCACTTCGACGGCAGCTCGATCCGGGTGCCGTCCGGGGTGTACTCCGTGGTGGCGAGGGGCAGTTCGCCGGAGGCCACTACCTCGAGTCCGGCCGCCCGCAGGTACGCCGGTACCGCGTCGTCGGCGACCTCGCCGGGTGCGATGCCGTGCCGGAAGACGGGGGCGAGTTTCGGGGGCGGGCCGGCGGGGCCCTGCGCGAGGCCCAGCAGGACGGACTTGGCGGCCTCGGCCAGCTCGACCAGAAAGGCCCGGCCGCGGGAGCCGACGAGGGTGGCGATGCCGTCGACCAGCGCCTGCCGGTCGTCGGGCTCCGCCTGGTGCAGCACGCCCCGCATGTAGACGTTGGCGTCGCCGAGCTCCGCGTGCAGCGTCTGCGCCTCGTCCTTCTCGCCCGCGTCCAGGACGCGGTAGGTGGCCAGGCCCGCCGGGTCGGCCTGGCGGGCGTGGTCGATCGCCGCGCCGGACAGGTCGGCCCCGACGACCTGCGGGAACCGCCCGGCCAGGAAACGGGTCTGGGTGCCGTTGCCGCAGCCGAGATCCACCAGCGGCAGCGTCGGCGCCGTCAAGTGCGGTTCGAACAGCGCCAGATGGAGACCGACCGTGAGCGCCGGCTCCGCGTCCCAGAACACCGCCCCCTGTTCCCCGGGCGCCTCCCGCCAGAAGCCCTCCCATGCCTCCCGGTACCGACTCGTCACGCTCATGCCCAACTCCCCAGGATGCGACCGACGGACATCCCGCCACGAAGTCACGAAGTGACGGGCGAGTACGGTCTATCGCTCCCCGAGCGGCACGACAAGCACGCCGCGCATACCCTCACGCCGCGTTCGGTCCGCGCACGCCCCCGTGCGCCCCGCGCGCTCCCGGCACAGCGGGACCGGTCAGCGTCGCGGCAGCGTCAGTTCGAACCAGACGGTCTTTCCGGCACCCGTCCGGCTGGTGCCCCACTCCCGCGCGAGGGTGCTCACCACCCGCAGCCCCCGCCCGAGTTCGTCGCCCGCCCCGGCGTTCATCAGGGTCGGCAGCTCGTGGTCGTCGTCGTCCACCTCGCACAGCAGGGTGTCACCGCGCACCAGCCGCAGAGCGACGGGACGGCCGTGCGAGTGCCGCAGGGCGTTCGTGACCAGCTCGCTGACGAGCAGCTCGGTGAGGTCGGCAAGCCGCGCCAGACCCCAGTCGTGCAGCTGCTCACGGACCACCGCGCGGGCCCGGCCGACCTCGACGGGGTCGAGGGCGAGCCGCCACTCGGCGACGTCCTCCGGCCCGATGCCGTTGAGCCGCGCCATCAGCAGGGCGACGTCGTCCTTGCGGCCGCCGCAGGTGTTGAGGGCCCGGATGATCATGTCGCAGGCGTCGTCCATGGACGCGGCGGGATGCGCGGCGGACTCGCACAGCGTCGCCAGCCCCACCCCGATGTCCTCCCCGCGCACCTCGACCAGACCGTCGGTGCACATCACCAGCCGGTCGCCGGGCTCGACCCGGACCCGGACCGCCTCGAATGGCACGCCGCCGACTCCTAGGGGCGCGCCCGTCGGCAGGTCGAGCAGCTCGCTGCGCCCGTCCTCGGCGCGCACCAGCACCGGCGGGATATGGCCCGCGTTGGCGAGGTGCAGCTCCCCGGCGATCGGGTCGTAGACGGCGTAGAGACAGGTCGCGAGGTAGGTGTCGCCGAGGCGCTGGGCGAGGTCGTCGAGGTTGCGCAGGAGCTGGGCGGGCGGCAGGTCGAGCGCGGCCATGGTCTGGACGGCCGTACGCAACTGGCCCATCATCGCGGCCGAGTTGAGGCCGTGGCCCATGACGTCGCCGACGACCAGGGCGGTGCGCGCGCCGGGCACCTTGACGGAGTCGAACCAGTCGCCGCCGACTCGGCCGAGCAGGGTGCCGGGCAGGTAGCGGGTGGCGATGTCGCAGCCCGCCATGCGCGGCGGGATGTGCGGCAGCATGCTGTCCTGGAGGGTCTCGGCGACGCTCTCCTGGAAGGTGTACATGCGCGCGTTGTCGAGCACCAGGCCCGCGCGGGCGGCGAGTTCGGCGCCGGTGACCCGGTCCATGTCGTTGAAGACGGGCCGCTCGGGGTGGCGCAGCAGGATCATGAAGCCGAGGACCACATGGCGGGCCTTGAGCGGTACGACCAGCATGGAGCGGCCCGTGATCAGCGGCCGGATGTCACGCTTCTCGAACTGGGAGGCGATGGCGTGGCCCATCTCCTCGCTGATCCGCGGCACCAGCACGGGCTCACCGGTGGTCATGCACTGGAAGAACGGCGTGTGCGCCGGGAACGCCATCGCCTCGCCGACCGGCACGACGTCGTCCCAGCGGCCGGGTTCGTCGGTGTGCTCGACCGCGACCCGGTGCCAGAGGGTGGTGGTGTCCGGCACACCGTCCGGGAACTCCTCGCCCGCGACGACCTGTTCGCGCAGATAGGTGCCGGCGACGTCGGTGAAGCGGGGCACGACGGCCTTGCTGACCTCGACGATGGTCCGGGACAGATCGAGGGAGGTGCCGATGCGGCCGCTGACCTCGTTGAGGAACTCCAGGCGTTCGCGGACCGCGGCGTACTCCAGGTCCTCGCTCTCCTCGGCGCTCTCCGGCGGCAGCGGCAGCGGCAGCCCCAGCATCGCGGCGCGGGCGGCCCGCTCCCGGCGGGCCCTGCGCTCGGCGCGCCGCGGCACACCCCAGTCGGGGGTGACGGGCACCCGGTCGTTCTGGCTGAACTCCAGGACCGGGTAACCGAGTTCGAGGATCTGCGCCACGATGCGGGAGCTCTCGCCCACGCTCATGCTGGGCAGGATCTCGGGCAGCCGGCGGGCCAGCTCCTCGGCGCCGGGGAAGTCCGTGTGCAGGGCGAACCCGGGCGCGATGCGTTCGAAGCCGAGGCCGTCGGGATCGTGCTGCTGGAGTGCGTCCGCGTCGGCCGCCAGTACCAGCAGCCGCTCGCTCCCCGGTCCGACGAGGGGGTAGGCCCACCACAGGACGTCGGAGCGGCTCTCGCCCGGCACGGTGAGCCGGGCGCGGCCCGCGGCGGGGTAGTCGAGCCGTCCGTCGAGGGAGGACTCCAGGCCGGGTCCGAGCCCGTCGTAGGCGGCGTACGCCCCGTACGGGCCGGCGTCGGCCGCTTCGGGCAGCGCCCCGGAGACGGGCAGCAGGTCGGCGGCGGGGCGTCCGATCGCCTCGTCCTTGCCGGCGCCGAACAGCCGCCTGGCGCCGGTGCTCCAGTGGGACACCATGCCCTCGCGGTCCACCACGACGACCGCCAGCGGGACGCGGCCGGTCGCGATACCTTCGCTCACGCCGTTCCCAGCTCCGCGGCTGGGAGGTCCGTCCCTCTCGATGCCACGGTCCATGGCCAAGGCCTCTCTCCCCACGGCTTGGCAAGATCTCATGCCGCCGACTCCACGGTACGGCGGGAGCTGAGGGTGATGTGCGGCAATACCGGAATTGGCGACCTCCCACGCCCCGGCGCGCGCCCCCGCGCTCCTCAGTCCTCGTGCCCCAGCTGAAGGTCGCGTTCCGTGCGGCCGCCGCCGGCCACCTGGAGCACGGTGGCGACCGGCGGATACCCCGCGGCGATCACCGTGTACTCGCCGGAGGACAGGTCGACGAACCGGAACGTGCCGTCCGGTCCCGTGATGAGCGTGTCGACGACATTCCCGGCCGCGTCCAGCAGCGTCACACGTGCGTCCTCCACGGGCCTGCCGCCGCTCGCCCGGACCGTCCCGCGCAGCACGGCGCCCCCGGCGAGTTCGATGTCCTGCCGGGTCTCCCGGGCCGCCTGCACGGTGACGGGGAGCGCGGCGGGCCGGAAGGCGGGCGCGCTCGCGGCGAGGGTGTACTCACCGGCCACCAGCTCGGTGATGACGTAGCCGCCCTCGCGTCCGGTGCGGGTGCTGGCGACGACCTCGCCGTGGACGTCGGTGAGCGTGACGGTCGCCTCCCGTACGCGGCTGCCGTCGGCGGTCACCACGGTGCCCGTCAGGCGCCCGGCGCCACCGAGCACCACGTCGACCTCGACCGGGCGTTCGCCGACGGTGACGGAGACGGCCTGCGGCTGGTGTCCGCCCGCCGCGGCGATCAGGACGTACGCCCCCGGTCCGGCCGTGGACAGCGCGTACCGCCCGTCCTCGCCGCTGGCGCCCCGGCCGATCTGCTGTCCGACGGCGTCGATGAGGGTGAGCGCCGCGCGCGGGACGGCGGTGCCGTCGGGGTGCTGAACCGTGCCGCACACGGGGATACCGGCCGCGTGCGGTGAACGGGCGCCCGGAACGACGGCGTCGACGGACGCGGGCCCGGTTTCGGCGGTGGGGTGGGACACCAGGGGTTTCTCCTTGAGGAAGAAGGCGAGGAGCAGGCCGAGGGCGAGCACCGGCACGAGGTAGAGGAAGATCCTCGGCATGGCGTCGGCGTAGGCCTGGATGTAGTCCTCGCGCAGGGCCGGGGGCAGCGCGTGGACCACCTGCGGGGTGATGGACTCGGGGTCGGGCAGCCCGGCGCCCGCGGACGTGGGCAGCCGGTCGGCGAGCGCGTCGGTGAGCCGGTGGGCGAAGAGGGTGCCGAAGATCGCGGCGCCGACCGAGCCGCCGATCTGCCGGAAGTAGTTGCTGGCGCTGGTGGCGGTGCCGAGGTCGGTGGGGCGCACGGAGTTCTGCACGGCGAGGATCAGCACCGGCATCACCATGCCGATGCCCGCGCCGAGGACGGCCATCCAGACGCTGTAGTGCAGCCGGGGCGTGTCGGCGTCGAGCCGGGACAGCAGCCACATGCCGACGACGGAGAGGGCGCCGCCGAGGACGGGGTGGAGCTTGTAGCGGCCGGTGTGGCTGATGAGCTGTCCGGAGAGGATGGAGGCACCGACGATGCCGCCCATCATGGGCAGCATCAGCAGCCCCGACTCGGTGGCGGACGCCCCGTCGACCATCTGCAGGAACGTCGGCAGATAGCTGGCGGCGCCGAACAGGGCGACGCCGATCACCAGGCCCACCAGGCCGGTGACGACGAAGACGGAGTCCCTGAACAGCCGCAGCGGGATGAGGGGTTCGGGGGCGAAGTGCTCGGCGACGAGGAAGAGGACGGCGGATGCCACCGCGCCCGCGCCCAGCCCGAGGATGACGCGCGAGTCCCAAGCGTGCTCGGTGCCGCCCCAACTGGTCAGCAGGACCAGGCAGGTGGAGGTGGCGGCCAGCAGCAGCGCGCCGAGGATGTCGAGGCGGGGTTTGGCGGTGGGCTTCGGCAGCTTCAGCACGACGGCGATGACGGCGAGGGTGACGAGCCCGAAGGGGACGTTGATGTAGAAGCACCAGCGCCAGGAGAGATGGTCGGTGAAGTAGCCGCCGAGCAGGGGGCCCGCGACGGAGGCCAGCCCGAAGACGGCGCCGATCAGGCCCATGTAGCGGCCGCGCTGCCGGGGCGGCACGATGTCGGCGATGATCGCCTGCACCCCGATCATGAGCCCGCCCGCGCCGACGCCCTGGACGGCCCGGTAGGCGATCAGCTGGTCCATGGTCTGGGCCCGTCCGGCGAGCGCGGAGCCGATGACGAAGACGACGATCGCGAACTGGAAGACGCCCTTGCGGCCGAGGAGGTCGCCGAGCTTGCCGTAGACCGGCAGGCCGATGGTGGAGGTGAGCAGATAGGCGGTGATCGTCCAGGACATCCGGTCCAGGCCGTGCAGCTCGCCGACGATCTTCGGCAGCGCGGTGGCGACGATCATCTGCTCCAGCGCGGCCAGCAGCAGCGCGAGCATCAGCCCGACGAAAACCAACCGCACCCGGCGCGGGCCGAGTTCGACGAGCGCCGACGGGGCCGGTGCGGGGGTCTTGGGGGGTGCCTCGACCGCTCGGTCCTGCACCAGAGTCGTCCCGCCCACGTCCCGCTCCCCTCGCCGCACCTGCCACGCAATTCCCGCTTATGGCGACAACTGCGAGCAAGCGCGACGAGTTACGGCAGAACGGTACGACGGGGGTGGATCCACTCGATCCGGTGAGCGGTGTCAACGCCCCCCGGACACCGGGGACTTACTTCTCGACCTCGGCAGCGAGCTTGTCGAGCAGGGCGTCGTAGATCCGGCCGAGGCCCTTGGGGGCGAAGGTCTTCTCGAAGAAGCCGCCGATACCGCCGGCGCCCTGCCAGGTGGTGGTGACGACCACCCGGGACCTGTCCTCGCCGGCCGGGGTGACGCGCCAGGTGGTGACCATGGAGGAGTTGCGGTCCTTCTCGACCAGCTCGCCGTCGGTGGGCTCGGTGACCTCCAGCAGACAGTCGCGCACCCGCTTGCTGGTGGCCTGCAGCTTCCAGTGCACGAGGGTGCCCTCGCCGTCGCCGCCCTCGCGCACCTCGTACTCGCTGAAGTGCTCGGGCAGCAGCTTCTCGCGGGTGCCGCTGTAGTCGGCGAGGGCGTCGAACACCTTCTCCGCGTCCGCCGCGACGACCCGCTCCGTAGTGGCCTCGACCTGCGCCATTGAGTTCCTCCGTGAGGTGAATTGCTCGGGGATCGGGGGCAAGCCAACCACTCCGCGACCCGGCCGCCCAAATCGAGGTCGCACGATCAAGGGAACATGTGTTCTATTCTGTGGTCAGTGCTACCGAGGAGGCCTCATGCGCTGGGAGAACCTCGCCCTGGAGTCCGACCACAGCCGGGCCGACGCCGCGCTGTTCGGCGCCGACGCGGTGACCACCCGTACCTTCGACACCCCCGAGTTCCGCGGGATCACGTTCCACGAGATCCGCGCCCGCTCGATCATCAACCGGGTGCCGGGGGCCTCCCGCATGCCCTTCGAGTGGACGGTCAACCCCTACCGGGGTTGTTCGCATGCGTGTGTGTACTGCTTCGCGCGCAAGACGCACAGCTATCTGGACCTCGACACCGGGCTCGGCTTCGACTCCCAGATCGTGGTCAAGGTGAACGCCCCCGAGCTGGTGCGCCGCCAGCTCGGCTCCCGGCGCTGGCTGGGCGAGCACATCGCGATGGGCACGAACGTCGACTGCTATCAGCGGGCGGAGGGCCGCTACCGCCTGATGCCGGGCATCATCGGCGCCCTGCGCGACCACGCCAACCCCTTCTCGATCCTGACCAAGGGCACGCTCATCCTGCGCGACCTGGAGCTGCTGAAGCAGGCGGCGGCGGTCACCGACGTCGGCATCTCCGTCTCGGTCGGCTTCACCGACGCCGAGCTGTGGCGCACCGTCGAGCCGGGCACGCCCGCCCCCGAGCGGCGCCTGGAGGTCGTCCGCACGCTGGGCGAGCACGGCATCGGGTGCGGGGTGCTGATGGCGCCGGTCATCCCGTTCCTGAGCGACTCGCCGGCCCAGCTGCGGGCCACCGTGCGGGAGACAGCCGCCGCCGGGGCGACCTCGGTGACCCCGCTGGTGCTGCATCTGCGGCCCGGCGCCCGGGAGTGGTTCATGGCCTGGCTCGAACGCCACCATCCCTGTCTGGTGCGCCGGTACGAGCGGCTGTACGCGGACGGCGCCTACGCCCCGAAGTGGTACCAGCGCCGGATCACCCGTCAGGTGCACGAGCTGGCCGAGGAGTACGGCATCGGCCCCACGCGCGCGGGCATGCCGCGCCGGATCCGCGAGCCCGAACCGGCCGGGCCCCAGCCGGCCGAGCCGGTGCAGCTCTCCCTGATCTGAGAGCATCCGAGCGCAACAACCGACCCAATTGGGTCAAGTATCGCCAGAACACGTTCTTCCGGGCGGCCTTTCCGGGACGATGCGGCGTGGACCGTGACCCTCGCGGTCCGCACACCTCCGTCCTGGGAGGACTCGATGAGAAAACGCGCAGCCGTGCTGTGCGGTGCGGCCGTCGTCGTGGCCGGGACGTTCACGGCCGTCCCCGCCGAGGCCGGCGTGCCGAAGCCGGCTCCGAAGCTCGCCTGGAAGAGCTGCGGCACCACCACCTATCCGACGCTCCAGTGCGCCTCCCTGAAGGTGCCGCTCGACCACGCGAATCCGCACGGGGAGCAGATCACGCTCGCCCTGTCGCGCGTGCCGCACACCGCGAAGAAGTACCAGGGCCCGCTGCTGGTCAACCCCGGCGGCCCCGGCGGCAGCGGCCTGACCCTCGCCGGGTTCGTGGCGAAGACGCTGCCGAAGTCGGTGGCGGCGCAGTACGACGTGATCGGCTTCGACCCACGCGGGGTCGGCAAAAGCAAGCCCGCCCTCGACTGCAAGCCCGGCCACTTCAACCCGGTGCGTCCGGACTCGGTGCCGAGCACCCCGGCGCTCGAGAAGGCCAACCTCAGCCGCGCGCAGTCCTTCGCGAAGGCGTGCGGCGACAAGTACGGGCATCTGCTGCCGTACATCAACACGCTAAGCGCCGTACGGGACATGGACCGGATCCGGCACGCGGTCGGCGCCGAGCGGATCAACTACTTCGGTTACTCGTACGGCACGTATCTCGGCGCGGTCTACGCCAAGCTCTTCCCGGAGCGCGTGCGGCGGCTGGTCCTGGACTCCGTGGTGGATCCCACGGGTGTCTGGTACGAGAACAACCTCGCGCAGGACCACGCCTTCAACGACCGTCACCTCGCCTTCATGGCGTGGGTCGCCAAGCACCACGCGACCTACAAGCTGGGCACCGACCCGGCGAGGATCGAGGCCAAGTGGTACGCGATGCGGGCCGCGCTGGCGAGGAAGCCGGCCGGCGGCACGGTGGGCCCCGCCGAGCTGGAGGAGACCTTCCTGCCCGGCGGTTACTACAACGGCTACTGGCCGCATCTCGCCGAGGCGTTCGCGGCGTACGTGGGCGACAAGAACACCGATCCGCTGGTGGAGGCGTACGAGAACTTCGCCGCCGTGGACGCGGCGGGCGACAACGGCTACAGCGTCTACACCTCCGTCCAGTGCCGGGACGCCCAGTGGCCGCGCGACTGGGAGCAGTGGCGTGCCGACAACTGGGCGGTGTACGCGAAGGCGCCGTTCATGACCTGGAGCAACGCCTGGTACAACGCGCCCTGCGCGTTCTGGCCCACCGACTCACTGGAGCCGGTGAACGTCGCCAACGGCAAGCTGCCGCCGGTGCTGCTGTTCCAGGCGACCGGGGACGCGGCGACGCCGTACCACGGCGCCGTGACGGTGCACCGGATGCTGCACGGCTCCAGCCTGGTGGTCGAACAGGGCGGTCAGAACCACGGCATCTCACTGAGCGGGAACGCCTGCCTGGACCAGCACTTGGCGGCGTATCTGACCGACGGCACGGTGCCGCGCAGCGGCGGTGAGGTGGACGCGGTGTGCGACGCGCTGCCCGACCCGAAGCCGCTGACCCCGGCGTCGTCCTCGTCCTCGCGGGGCGCGACCCTGCACGGCCTGCTCGGCTTCCGCGGCTGACTCCCCGCTCGGGGGCGGGCGTTGTCAGACCCATGGTCCACCATGGACGCATGAGTGAGCTGACCAGGATTCCCGCCCCCGACGGCGTGGCCGCCGCGCCGCAGTACAGCCATGTGGTCATGGGCACCGGCCGCTTCGTGGCCGTCGCCGGCCAGCTGCCGCTCGACGAGTCGGGCGAGCTGGTCGGCGCGGGCGACCCGGCCGCGCAGGCCCGTCAGGTCTTCGAGAACCTGCGGCGCTGCCTGGCCGCCGCCGGGGCGACCTTCGACGACGTCGTCAAACTCACCTTCTTCGTCACGGACCTGGCGGACCTGCCCGCGATCCGCGCGGCCCGCGCCGAGCACATACCGGACGACCGTCTGCCGGCGGCGTCGGCGGTGCAGGTGGCGGCTCTGGTGCGGCCGGAGTTCCGGATGGAGATCGAGGCGTTCGCGGTGGTGGCCGAGTGACGGACATCCATCTGCGGGACATGGTGTACGCCGACTGCGACCGCGTCGCCGAGATCCGCGTCGGCGGCTGGCGCACCGCCTACCGGGGGCTGCTGCCGCAGGGCTACCTCGACGGTCTCAGCGTCGCGGAGGACGCCGAGCGGCATCGTGCCCGCTTCACCCAGGGCTACGGCGGCGCGGTGAACCTCATCGCCGAGCGGCACGGCGGCACCGTCGGCTGGGCCTGCCACGGCCCCTACCGAGCCGAAGACCTCCCCGGTGAAGACGCCGAGCTGTACGCGATCTACGTCGACCCCGGCCGGTACGGCGCCGGGATCGGTCAGGCCCTCCTCCAGGAGTCGATACGCCGGTGCGCGGCCGCCGGGTACCCGCGCATGCTGCTCTGGGTCCTGAAGGAGAACACCGGCGCCCGCCGCTTCTACGAACGGGCCGGGTTCCTCCCCGACGGCGCCGAGGAACCCTTCGAGGTGGACGGCGTGCTGGTCCCGGAGGTGCGGTACGCCAGAGAACTCACCGCAGCGTGAGCCTCCGCGCCCATCACTGCCTGCACCTCCGCGTCACCGCTGCCTGCACCTCCGCGTCACCGCTGCCTGAGCCTCCGCGTCACCGCTGTCTGGGGATCCGTGCCAGCGCCCGCACCGCCGCCTCCGCGAGCGCCGGATGGGCCAGCGCCTCGCTCAGCACGGTCCGGGCCCGGGTGTCGCCGAGCGCGCCGAGACCTTCGACGCAGGCGAGCGCCACCCGCCGGTACGGGTCGTGCGGGCGCAGCCGTCGCTCCAGGGTGGTGATCAGCGCGGGAACGGCCTCGGGGGCGCGCAGTTCGACCAGCAGCCGGACCGGGTGCAGCGCGTAGGCGACGCGCAGTTCGTTCGTGGCGAGCGCCGCCGCCGCCCGGGCCGTCCGCGGATCGCCGAGCCGGGCCAGGGCGTACGCGGCGGACGAGCAGCGTTGCGGGTCACGGTGGTTCAGGAGCAGGACCAGGGCTTCGAACGCCCGCCGGTCCCCCGCGAGTCCGAGCCGGAACGCGGCCAGCTCCCGGGCCCACAGCGACTGCCCCGGTGCGGTGAGGACCTCGGCCAGTTCGTCCCGGTCCGCGATGCCCGCCAGCCGCTCGAAACGCGGGCCGCCGCCCGACTCCCGCCGTAAGCGCTCCGTGAGTGATCGCAACTCTTCGTCCATGGCATCGAGCCTATGGGCGCGTCCGTCGCGTCGGGACCTACATCACAAAGACGGTGAAGGACGGGGACTGGCGCGCTCGTTACCGGCCGGTTAGGCTCAGACGAGCGAGGTAACCCCCTCGCGTTCCACCCGCGGTGGCCTGGTGACGCAGCCGCCGCGGAAGCTGTCGGTTCGGTATCTCGGATACCGCAGTACGACTCGGCCACGGGACAGGGCCGGTCGGGCAGGACCGTTCACCGGACGTGTGCACGTCCGCGTCGACGGCACCGGGCGTGTGCGCAGGTAGCCCGGACCACACCCGCATCTCTCACGCACCCGGTGCGCCGCTTCGGCGCACCCGGGCCGCGCTCCCAGTCGTCACCCTCATTCCTGGAGTCCCGCGATGGCCACTCCCCTGTCCGACACCCCTCTGTCCCCGATCCGGACCGTCGCCGTCATCGGCCTCGGCACCATGGGCACCGGTATCACCGAGGTCCTCGCCAAGGCCGGCCGCGAGGTCGTCGGCATCGACATCAGCGAGGCCGCGGCAGCCCGGTCGGTGGCCGCCCTGGAGGCCTCCACCGCCCGCGCCGTGGAGCGCGGCAGGCTCACCGGGCAGGAGCGCGCCGACGCCCTGGCCCGAGTGCGCACCTCCACCGACCTGGCCGCGGCGGCCGACGCCGACCTGGTGATCGAGGTCGTGCCGGAGTCGTACGAGATCAAGCAGCAGATCTTCCGCGCGCTGGACGGGATCGTGCGCCCCGAGACGATCCTGGCCACCGGGACCAACGCGCTGTCCGTCACCCGGCTCGCCGCCGACTCGGCGCGTCCCGAGCGGGTGCTCGGGCTGCACTTCTTCAACCCGGCCCCGGCGATGAAGCTGGTCGAGGTCGTCTCCTCGGTGCTGACCGCGCCCGCGGCCGTCACCGCCGTCACCGACCTCGCCCTCGACCTCGGCAAGGAGCCGGTCGCGGTGGGCGACCGGCCCGGATTCGTCGCCGACGGACTGCTGTTCGGCTACCTCAACCAGGCCGCCGCGATGTACGAGGCCAAGTACGCCTCCCGCGAGGACATCGACGCCGCCATGCGGCTCGGCTGCGGCCTGCCCATGGGCCCCCTCGCCCTGCTCGACCTCATCGGCATCGACACCGCGCGCACCGTCCTGGACGCCATGTACGCCGAGTCCCACGACCGGCTGCACGCCCCCGCGCCGATCCTCAAGCAGCTCAGCGAGGCGGGCCTGACGGGCCGTAAGACGGGCCGCGGCTTCTACACCTACGAGGCGCCGGGCAGCGCGACCGTCGTGCGGGACGCCCTGACCCCGCTGGAGGACTCGGTCCCGGTGCCGGGCCGCGAGGTCCGCTCCGTCGGCGTCGCCGGTTCCGGCACCATGGCCTCCGGAATCGCCGAGGTCTTCGCCAAGGCGGGCTACGACGTCGTCCTCGCCGCCCGCAGCGAGGAGAAGGCGCAGACCGCCAAGGCCCGCATCGGCAAGTCCCTGTCCCGCTCGGTCGACAAGGGCCGGATGACCGCGGAGGCCGCGGCCCAGACCCTGGACCGGATCACCCCGGCGGGCTCCTACGACTCCTTCGCCGAGGTCGACCTGGCCGTCGAGGCGGTCGCCGAGGACCTGGAGATCAAGCAGCAGCTGTTCGCCACCCTGGACAAGGTCTGCAAGCCCGGCGCGGTGCTGGCCACCACCACCTCCTCGCTGCCCGTCGTCGCCTGCGCCCGCGCCACCTCGCGCCCGCAGGACGTGATCGGCATGCACTTCTTCAACCCGGCCCCGGCGATGAAGCTGGTCGAGGTCGTCCGTACCGTCCTGACCGCCGACGACGTGCACGCCACGGTCCGCGAGGTGTGCGGCCGGATCAGGAAGCACGCGGTGGACTGCGGCGACCGGGCCGGATTCATCGTCAACGCGCTGCTGTTCCCGTACCTGAACAACGCGATCAAGATGGTGCAGGAGCACTACGCCACGCTCGACGACATCGACGCGGCGATGAAGCTGGGCGGCGGCTACCCGATGGGCCCGTTCGAGCTCCTGGACGTGGTCGGGCTCGATGTGTCGCTGGCCATCGAGAAGGTTCTGCACCGCGAGTTCCGTGACCCGGGCCTGGCTCCGGCGCCGCTGCTGGAGCATCTGGTGGCCGCGGGCTGCCTCGGCCGCAAGACGGGCCGCGGCTTCCGCGAATATGCCCGCCGGTGACCGTCCCGGCGACTGGTTCCGCGTAGGCGAGGACTGGGGCGGACTGCTCGACCCCGCGGCCGCTCCCCCGCCCGCCCAGGGCGGGGGAAGCCCGGGACCTGCGCACCGTCCTGCGCAGATGCAGTACGTTCGGGTCATGCCCCAGCCCGCCAGGTCTTCACGTACACCAGCCACGCCCGATGCACCGGAAAGTGCCGCAGGCAGTCGCGCGGCCGCCCAGCGGCTCAAGATGCGCCGAGAACTGGCGGCCGCGGCGATGGAGCTGTTCTCCACCAAGGGGTACGAGGCGACCACCGTCGACGAGATCGCGGCCGCGGCCGGGGTCGCGCGCCGCACCTTCTTCCGCCACTTCCGCTCCAAGGAAGAGGCGATCTTCCCGGATCACGACGACACCCTGATCCGTGCCGAGGCGGTCCTCAACGCCGCCCCCGCGCACGAGCATCCGCTCGACACGGTGTGCCGCGGCATCAAGGAAGTCATGCGGATGTACGCGGCCCGCCCGGAGATCTCGGTCGCCCGGTACAAGCTCACGCGTGAGGTGCCCACCCTGCGCGAGGCGGAGATCGCCTCGGTGGCGCGCTACGAGCGTCTCTTCACCCGCTACCTCCTCGGCCACTTCGACGAGCACGCGCACGACGACGACGCCAACGACGACCCGCTGCTGGCGGAGGTCGCCGCGTCCGCCGTGGTCACCGCCCACAACCATGTGCTGCGGCGCTGGCTGCGGGCGGGCGGCCAGGGCGATGTGGAGGCCCAGCTGGACCATGCCTTCGCGATCGTCCGCAAGACCTTCGGCAGCGGCATCGGGGCCGGCCGGACGGCCACCACCCCCCAGCCGGCCGCGGCGACGGTCTCCGCGCAGGGCGAGGTCCTGGTGACCGTCGCCCGGACCGACGCCCCGCTGGACCAGGTGATGCGGACCATCGAAGAGGCGCTCAAGGAGCGCTGAGGCCCGCCGCGAGGACCCTTCGCCACTGTGATGACGGCCACCCCCCGGGGTGGCCGTTTTGGCATGTCAGAGCAGGTTTTTCGGCTTCTTTCAGCCCCCGTTCGATCGATCATCGCTCATCTGTTACGTAAAGATTTCACCTGAGAGCAACTTCTGGCACTCAGTGCCTTGCGGCCTGACACGCGGTGTCATACGTTCGAGGTGTCCGGCCTGTCCCGACGAGCCCAACGGCTCGCGCGCCGGACGCCTGCGTCACAGGCACCCTCCCGCGCCACAAAGCGCCGCCGCACCGCACCACACGCCGAACCGACGGCACCCACCCACATCCTCAGCAGTACCGACGTAACCCTCAGCGTCCCCCCTCAGGACGCGTATCGCCGGAGGCAACACCGTGACCGTGAAGGACATCCTGGACGCGATCCAGTCGCCGGAATCGACGCCGGCCGACTTCGCCGCTCTGCCGCTCCCCGAGTCGTACCGCGCGATCACCGTGCACAAGGACGAGACGGAGATGTTCGCGGGCCTCACGACCCGCGACAAGGACCCCCGCAAGTCGATCCACCTGGACGACGTGCCGGTGCCGGAACTCGGCCCGGGCGAGGCCCTGGTGGCCGTGATGGCCTCCTCGGTCAACTACAACTCCGTGTGGACCTCGATCTTCGAGCCGGTGTCGACGTTCAGCTTCCTGGAGCGCTACGGCAGGCTCAGCGAGCTCACCAAGCGCCACGACCTGCCGTACCACATCATCGGCTCCGACCTCGCGGGCGTCGTCCTGCGCACCGGACCCGGCGTCAACGCCTGGACGCCCGGTGACGAGGTCGTCGCGCACTGCCTCTCCGTCGAGCTGGAGTCGTCCGACGGCCACAACGACACCATGCTCGACCCCGAGCAGCGCATCTGGGGCTTCGAGACCAACTTCGGCGGCCTCGCCGAGATCGCGCTCGTGAAGTCCAACCAGCTGATGCCGAAGCCCAAGCACCTCAGCTGGGAGGAGGCCGCGGCCCCGGGCCTGGTCAACTCCACCGCCTACCGCCAGCTGGTCTCCCGCAACGGCGCCGGCATGAAGCAGGGCGACAACGTCCTGATCTGGGGCGCCAGCGGCGGACTCGGCAGCTACGCCACGCAGTTCGCGCTGGCCGGCGGCGCCAACCCGATCTGTGTGGTGAGCAGCCCGCAGAAGGCGGAGATCTGCCGCGCGATGGGCGCCGAGGCGATCATCGACCGCAACGCCGAGGGCTACAAGTTCTGGAAGGACGAGAACACCCAGGACCCGAAGGAGTGGAAGCGCTTCGGCAAGCGCATCCGCGAGCTCACCGGCGGGGAGGACATCGACATCGTCTTCGAGCACCCCGGCCGCGAGACCTTCGGCGCCTCCGTCTACGTCACCCGCAAGGGCGGCACCATCACCACCTGTGCCTCGACCTCGGGGTACATGCACGAGTACGACAACCGCTACCTGTGGATGTCGCTGAAGCGGATCATCGGCTCGCACTTCGCCAACTACCGGGAGGCCTGGGAGGCCAACCGGCTGATCGCGAAGGGCAAGATCCACCCGACGCTGTCGAAGGTCTACTCCCTGGAGGACACCGGCCAGGCCGCGTTCGACGTGCACCGCAACCTCCACCAGGGCAAGGTCGGCGTGCTGTGCCTGGCCCCCGAGGAGGGCCTGGGCGTGCGCGACCAGGAGATGCGCGCCAAGCACCTCGACGCCATCAACCGCTTCCGCGACATCTGAGGACAGCCGCATGACTGAGCGTCAGAAGGACCGGCCGTGGCTCATGCGAACCTACGCCGGTCACTCCACGGCCGAGGCGTCCAACGAGCTGTACCGGCGCAACCTCGCCAAGGGCCAGACGGGTCTGTCCGTCGCCTTCGACCTGCCGACCCAGACCGGCTACGACCCGGACCACATCCTCGCCCGCGGCGAGGTCGGCCGGGTCGGGGTGCCCGTCTCGCACCTCGGTGACATGCGCCGGCTGTTCCAGGACATCCCCCTGGAGCAGATGAACACCTCGATGACCATCAACGCCACCGCCATGTGGCTGCTGGCGCTCTATCAGGTCGTCGCGGAGGAGCAGGGTGCGGACATCACCAGGCTCCAGGGCACGACCCAGAACGACATCGTCAAGGAGTACCTGTCCCGGGGCACGCACGTCTTCCCGCCCGGGCCGTCGCTCCGGCTGACGACGGACATGATCGCGTACACGGTCTCCCACCTGCCCAAGTGGAACCCGATCAACATTTGCAGCTACCACCTGCAGGAGGCGGGCGCCACCCCGGTCCAGGAGATCGCGTACGCGATGTCCACGGCGATCGCGGTCCTGGACGCCGTGCGCGCCGGCGGCCAGGTCCCCGAGGAGCGCATGGGCGACGTCGTCGCCCGTATCTCCTTCTTCGTGAACGCGGGCGTCCGCTTCGTCGAGGAGATGTGCAAGATGCGCGCCTTCGGCCGCATCTGGGACAAGATCACCCGCGAGCGCTACGGCATCCAGGACCCCAAGCAGCGCCGCTTCCGCTACGGCGTCCAGGTCAACTCCCTGGGCCTGACGGAGGCGCAGCCGGAGAACAACGTCCAGCGGATCGTGCTGGAGATGCTGGCCGTCACCCTCTCCAAGGACGCCCGCGCGCGTGCCGTCCAGCTCCCGGCCTGGAACGAAGCTCTGGGCCTGCCCCGGCCCTGGGACCAGCAGTGGTCGCTGCGGATCCAGCAGGTCCTCGCCCATGAGAGCGATCTGCTGGAGTACGAGGACATCTTCGAGGGCTCGAAGGTGATCGAGACCAAGGTCGAGGCGCTGGTCGAGGAGTCGCTCGCGGAGATCGAGCGGATCCAGGGGATGGGCGGCGCGATGGCCGCCGTCGAGTCCGGGTACCTCAAGTCGCAGCTGGTGGCGTCCCACGCCGAGCGCCGGGCGCGGATCGAGTCCGGCCAGGAGAAGATCGTCGGCGTCAACATCTACGAGTCGACCGAGCCGAACCCGCTCACGGCCGACCTGGACGCGGCGATCCAGACGGTCGACCCCGCGGTCGAGGCCCGGGTGATCGCCGCCCTGGAGCACTGGCGCGGCACCCGCTACCAGCCCCCCTTCAACCACCCGCGCCCCTGCAAGGCGCTGGAGAAGCTGAAGGAGGCCGCCCAGGGCACCGCCAACCTCATGGAGGCCACCCTGGAGTGCGCCCGGGCCGGCGTCACGACCGGCGAGTGGGCCGGGGCGCTGCGCGAGGTGTTCGGCGAGTTCCGGGCGCCGACGGGCGTGTCCTCCGCGCCGGTCGCGGTGACCGCCGAGGAGGGCACCGCGATGGCGCTCGTCCGCCACCGGGTGGCGGAGACGGCCCGCGACCTCGGCGTCGGCAAGTTGCGCTTCCTGGTCGGCAAGCCGGGCCTGGACGGGCATTCCAACGGCGCCGAGCAGATCGCCGTGCGGGCCCGGGACGCCGGGTTCGAGGTGGTCTACCAGGGCATCCGGCTCACCCCGGAGCAGATCGTGGACGCGGCCCTCGCCGAGGACGTGCACGCGGTGGGGCTGTCCATCCTGTCCGGCTCGCACGCCCAGTTGGTGCCGGACGTCCTGGAACGGCTGCGTGTGGCCGGTGCCACAGATATCCCGGTGATCGCCGGTGGCATCATCCCGAAGGGTGACGCCGAACAGCTCCGGGCCGCCGGAGTGGCCGCGGTCTTCACCCCGAAGGACTTCGACATCACCGGGATCATCGGCCGCATCGTCGATGAGATCCGCACAGCGAACAAGCTCGACCCCCTGGAGGTCCCCGCATGACCGCCCACCCGTCGCCCGCCACCACCCTTTCAACGGGCGGCTCCGCCGCGCACCCTCCTTTTGACCGCCTTCGCCCCCGGCGTTCCTGTCTGGCGGTGCCGGGCTCGAACCCGCGCTTCCTGGAGAAGGCCCAGGGTCTCCCGGCCGACCAGGTCTTCCTGGACCTGGAGGACGCGTGCGCGCCGCTCGCCAAGCCCGAGGCGCGGCACACCATCGTCAAGTTCCTCAACGAGGGTGACTGGACGGGCAAGACGCGGGTCGTGCGCGTCAACGACTGGACGACCGAGTGGACCTACCGCGACGTCGTGACCGTCGTCGAGGGCGCGGGCCACAACCTCGACTGCATCATGCTGCCGAAGGTGCAGACGCCCCAGCAGATCGTGGCGCTGGACCTGCTGCTGACGCAGATCGAGAAGACGATGGGCTTCGAGGTCGGCAAGATCGGCATCGAGGCGCAGATCGAGAACGCGCAGGGCCTCAACCACGTCAACGAGATCGCGACGGCCTCCCAGCGCGTGGAGACCATCATCTTCGGCCCGGCCGACTTCATGGCGTCGATCAACATGAAGTCGCTGGTCGTGGGCGAGCAGCCGCCCGGCTACCCGGCGGACGCCTACCACTACATCCTGATGAAGATCCTGATGGCCGCCCGCGCCAACAACCTCCAGGCGATCGACGGCCCCTACCTGCAGATCCGCAACATCGACGGCTACCGCGAGGTCGCTCAGCGCGCCGCCGCGCTCGGCTTCGACGGCAAGTGGGTGCTGCACCCGGGCCAGGTGGAGGCGTCCAACGAGATCTTCTCGCCGTCGCAGGAGGACTTCGACCACGCCGAGCTGATCCTGGACGCGTACGACTACTACACGTCCGAGGCGGGCGGCAAGAAGGGCTCGGCGATGCTCGGCGACGAGATGATCGACGAGGCCAGCCGCAAGATGGCCCTGGTCATCTCGGGCAAGGGACGCGCCGCCGGCATGCAGCGCACGTCGAAGTTCGAGATCCCGGAGGCCTGAGCGCGATGCAGTTCGGACGCACCTACGAGGAGTTCGAGGTCGGGGCGACGTACAAGCACTGGCCGGGCAAGACGGTCACCGAGTACGACGACCACCTGTTCTGTCTGCTCACCATGAACCACCACCCCCTCCACATGGACACCAACTATGCGGAGAAGACGACGGACTTCGGCAAGAACGTCGTCGTCGGGAACTACATCTACTCGCTGCTGCTCGGCATGTCCGTCCCGGACATCTCCGGGAAGGCCATCGCCAACCTGGAGATCGAGTCGCTCAAGCACGTGGCGCCGACCTTCCACGGCGACACGGTCTACGGCCAGACGACCGTGCTCGACAAGTGGCCGTCGAAGTCGAAGAACGACCGCGGCATCGTCTACGTCGAGACCAAGGGCTACAAGCAGGACGGCACGCTGGTCTGTGTGTTCCGCCGCAAGGTGATGGTGCCGACCGAGACGTACATCAAGGAGCGCGGCGGCGAGCAGCCGGGCCGCCCCGAGCTCAAGGAGCAGGAGAAGTAGCCATGGCGCGACTCGCCCAGACCGCCGGTCTGACCGACATCCAGCAGGAGATCCTGTCCACCGTCCGGGACTTCGTGGACAAGGAGATCATTCCGGTCGCGACCCAGCTGGAGCACCGCGACGAATACCCCCAGCAGATCGTCGACGGGCTCAGGGAGTTGGGCCTGTTCGGCCTGATGATCCCGGAGGAGTACGGCGGCCTGGGCGAGTCCCTCCTGACGTACGCCCTGTGTGTCGAGGAGATCGCGCGGGGCTGGATGTCGGTGTCCGGCATCATCAACACCCACTTCATCGTGGCGTACATGCTCAAGCAGCACGGCACGCAGGAGCAGAAGGACCACTTCCTGCCGAGGATGGCCGCCGGCGACATCCGCGGCGCCTTCTCCATGTCGGAGCCGGCGCTCGGCTCGGACGTGTCGGCGATCACCTCCAAGGCGGTCAAGGACGGCGACGAATACGTCCTGAACGGTCAGAAGATGTGGCTGACGAACGGCGGAACGTCGTCTCTGGTGGCCGTTCTGGTCCGAAGTGACGAAGGTCTCTCCCCCGAGGAAGCGGCCGCCAAGCCGCACAAGTCGATGACCACCTTCCTCGTCGAGAAGGAGCCCGGCTTCGGTGAGGTCCGCCCCGGCCTGACCATTCCGGGCAAGATCGACAAGATGGGGTACAAGGGGGTCGACACCACCGAGCTCATCATGGATGGCCTGCGGATTCCCGCCGACCGGGTGCTCGGCGGGGTCACCGGCAGAGGTTTTTACCAAATGATGGACGGCGTGGAAGTCGGCCGCGTCAACGTGGCGGCGCGTGGTTGCGGCGTCGCTCAGCGTGCCTTCGAACTGGGTGTCCATTACGCCCAGCAGCGCCACACTTTCGGCAAACCGATCGCCCAGCACCAGGCGATCCAGTTCAAGCTCGCCGAGATGGCTACCAAGGTCGAGGCCGCCCATGCCATGATGGTGAACGCGGCACGCAAAAAGGACTCCGGGGAGCGAAACGACCTTGAGGCTGGGATGGCGAAGTACCTCGCCTCCGAGTACTGCAAGGAGGTCGTGGAGGATGCCTTCCGGATCCACGGCGGCTACGGCTTCTCCAAGGAGTACGAGATCGAGCGCCTCTACCGTGAGGCCCCGATGCTGCTGATCGGTGAAGGTACCGCCGAGATCCAGAAAATGATCATCGGGCGCAGGTTGCTCGAAGAGTATCGACTCCAGGGCTAGATGTCCTGGTTCGGGGTGTTTTATTCGAGAAGAAGATCACACCCCGTCAACACTCTTCAGCCGCCGACTCGGCTTCCTGGCTTGCCCAGTTGTGGCCCGCGACCGGTACGATCCCGGGAAAGCCGCCGTCCCCCCTCAGTGCGCGGCATCATCCGCTACGAAGGTCATCCATGCCCCACAGCCAAACCTCTGCACCTCGCGACAGCCGGGCCGGCGTACGCCTCGCGCGCGGAGCATCGCCGTGGCTTCTCCCGACCGTCGCCACCGCAGCCCTCAGCCTGGTCAAGGCGCGCCGCTCCGGCGCCGCCAAGGCCGTGGCCGTGCCCGCCACCGCCCTCGCGGCGGGCATGCTGTGGTTCTTCCGCGACCCCGAGCGCGAGATCGCCCAGGGCCGGGTCATCTCGCCCGCCGACGGTGTGGTGCAGAGCATCATGCCGTGGAAGGACGGGCGCACCCGCGTCGCGATCTTCATGAGCCCGCTCAACGTCCACGTCAACCGCGCGCCCCTCTCCGGCACGGTGACCTCGGTCGAGCACATCCCGGGCGGGTTCGTTCCGGCGTTCAACAAGGAGAGCGAGAACAACGAGCGCGTAGTCTGGCATTTCGACACCGAACTCGGCGACATCGAGATGATCCAGATCGCAGGCGCGGTCGCCCGTCGCATCGTGCCCTACATCCCTCAGGGGACGAAGGTCGAGCAGGGTGACCGGATCGGTCTGATCCGCTTCGGCTCGCGGGTCGACATCTATCTTCCCGAGGGCGTGGAGGTCGCGGTCGAGGTCGGGCAGAAGACCGTGGCTGGGGTGACTCGCATTGACCGTGATTGATCCGGAGACACAGACGGGCTGGGTGCCCGAGGCGGACGAGGTGGACGAAGAGGAGGAGATGCCCCTCTCTCTCCGCCTCTCGATAGCGGACACCCTCACCCTCGGCAACGCCACATGCGGCTTCATGGCCGTGTACTTCACCACCACCGGCATCCTCATCCCCCACTTCACGGGGAGTGAAGAGGTCGGGATGGCGCGGCACAGCGCGGCCACGGCCGTGATCCTGATGCTGTGCGCGGCCATCTTCGACCTGTTCGACGGCCTGGTTGCGCGCAAGCTGCGCTCCTCGCCGATGGGCGCCGAGCTGGACAACCTCTCGGACCTGATCAGCTTCGGCCTCGCGCCGGCGTACTTCGTGCTCGTCTACGGCATGGTGACCGACGGGGCCCACCAGAAGGTGGCCGCGGTCGGCGCGATCGTGGTGCTGCTGGCGGTGGTGCTGCGGCTTGCGCGCTTCTCGTGCGTGACCCCGCCGAACGGCATGTTCCAGGGCATGCCCTCGCCGTTCGGGGCGCTGACCGTCGTCTCGATCGTGCTGCTGGAGCTGCCCTTCGTGGCGACGCTGCTGGCGGTCCTGGGTACGGCGTGGCTGATGGTGAGCCGGGTGGAGTACCCGAAGCCGCGGGGGCGGCTGGCGGTGGCGATGCTGGCGTGGATCGTGCTCTCGATGGGGCTGCTGGCGGCGTGGGCGTTCGAGGCCCCGAGCGGTCAGCTGCTGCTCCAGACGGGCTGCGCGCTGCAGCTGGTCATGGGCGCGGTGATCCCGCTGTTCGCCACGGCCCGCCGGGTGAACAACTTCCGCGACAACCGCCGCGAGGCGCGGGCGGCACAGCTGCCGTAACGCCGGCACGCGAAGGGCCCCGGACCGATACGGTCCGGGGCCCTTCGCGTTTCCCCGCTCAGGCGGGGAGGTCAGCGCAGGAAGTCCTCGGCGATACGCGCGGCAGAGCGCTCCAGGATCGGCCCGGCCTCCGCGATGCACTTCTCGACGTCCGGCTCCAGGTCGGTCAGCGGGTACACGCGCCGGATCCCGGCCCGCCCCAGCGCCTCCGGGGGCAGGGCCAGCCGTCCGCACACCGCGACGACCTCCTTGCCTGCCGCCCGGGCCGCCGCGGCGACGCCGGCCGGGGCCTTGCCGTGCAGCGTCTGCTCGTCCAGGGAGCCCTCCCCGGTGATCACCAGCTCCGCGCGCTCCAGCGCCGGCGCGAAGCCGAGGACATCGAGCATGACCTCGATGCCGGGGCGGAACCGGGCGCCGAGGAGCAGCGCGCCGTAACCGATGCCGCCGGCCGCGCCCGCGCCGGGGGCGGCGGCGTGCTCGGCGGCCTCGGCGCCGATCGCGCCCTCCAGCACCTTCGCGAAGTGCGCGAGCGCCGCGTCCAGCGTGGCCACGTCGTCCGGTGAGGCGCCCTTCTGCGGGCCGTAGACCGCCGGGGCGCCCGTGGGGCCGGTCAGCGGGTTGTCGACGTCGCTCGCGAGCACCAGCTCGACCGAGGCAAGCCGCGGGTCCAGGCCGGACAGGTCGGCCGAGGCCAGCTCACCGAGCCCGCCACCGCCGGGACTCACCGGCTCGCCGTCCGCGTCCAGGAACCGCGCGCCGAGCGCGGCGAGCATCCCGGCGCCGCCGTCGGTCGTGGCGCTGCCGCCGACGCCGAAGACGAGGGTCCGGGCGCCCGCGTCCAGGGCGGCCCGCAGCAGTTCCCCGGAGCCGTACGTGGACGCCGTCAGCGGCGCGAAGACGCCCGCCGGGAGCCGCTGGAGGCCGCTGGCCTCCGCCATCTCGACGACGGCCGTGTCACCGCGCAGCGCGAACGCCGCCGTGACCTCGTCGCCGAGCGGCCCCGCGACCCGTACCTCGTGCCGCTCGAAACCGGCCGCGACCGCGGCGTCCACCGTGCCGTCGCCGCCGTCGGCCACGGGCAGCGCCTCGACCTCGACGTCGGGCACGACCTGCCGCAGCCCGGCCGTCACCCGCTCGGCGACCTGCACGGCCGTCAGCGAGCCCTTGAACTTGTCCGCGGCGATGAGCACGCGCTGTGTCACCTGTGATCCCCTTGCTCTCCGGGCCTCGCGCATGTCAAGGCCAGTCGCGCCGCTGCGACCTTAACCGCAGGACGCCCTCCCCGTCATGCACCGCCCGGTCCCTGGACGAGGTGCCCAGGAACCACAGGCCCACACCGCGCCCGGCTGTCCGTGTCCCCCGGAATCGGGTAGACCGGTCGTATGACCCCTGTGGGTATCGAGCCGGAGCTCGCCGACCGTGTGCTCGGGGGCTGGCTGGGCCGGATCGCCGGCAACATGCTGGGCAAACCGGTGGAGCACGGCGACCTGTGGACGCGGGACCGTATCGACCGCTACCTGCGGCGGGCCGACGCCCTGCCGCTCACCGACTACCTGCCCGAGCCGCCGCCCGACGAGGACGACGCCTTCGAGCTGCGCCCGGAGTGGCGCCAGTGCGTGCGCGGCCGGATCCACGGCAGCTGCCGGGACGACGACGTCGACTACGCCATCCTCGGCCTGGACCTGCTGGAGACCCACGGCTTCGGCTTCAGCACCGAGCAGGTCGGCGACCTGTGGCTGCTGCGGCTGCCGTACCTGCAGACCTTCACCGCCGAGCGGGCGGCGTACCGGAACCTCGCCAACGGGCTCAAGCCGCCGCTGACCGCCACCTACGACAACCCCTACCAGGAGTGGATCGGCGCCCTGATCCGGGCCGACATCTACGGCTGGACCTGCCCCGCGGCCCCGCGCCGGGCCGCCGGCCTGGCCCGCCGGGACGCGGTGCTGTCGCACACCGGCAACGGCGTGTACGGCGCGATGTGGGCGGCGGCGCTGGTCTCGGCGGCGTTCGCCGCGCCCACCGTCCGGCACGCGCTGGCCGAGGCCCTCACCGTGATCCCGGCGAGCAGCCGCCTCGCGCGCACCGTGCGCCGGGTGATCTCCCTGCACGACACCCGGATGACCTGGGAGGACACGCTCACCACGGTGGCCGAGGAGACCGCGGGGCTCGGCTGGATCCACACCGTCCCGAACGCCGCCGTCCTCACCGCCGGGCTCCTGTACGGCGACGGCGACTTCACCCGCACCATCACGCTGACGGTCCGGGGCGGTCTGGACACCGACTCCAACGGGGCGACCGCGGGCTCGGTGGCCGGGGTGCTGACGGGGGCGGAGGCGATCCCGGCGCAGTGGCGGGACCCGCTGGAGGACACGGTGCGCAGCGCGGTGTTCGGCTTCGACGGCGTGCGGATCAGCGAGCTGGCGGAGCGGACCCTGCGGCTGGCCGGGAGCGAGTGAGGCGGTGGTTACCCTTCCTGGGTGACCACTCAGGACTTCGCCACGTACATCGCGGGGCTGCCCCGCGTCCTCGCCGGTGCCGCCGCCCTGTTCCGGGACGCGGCGGGGCGGGTGCTGCTCGTCGAGCCCAACTACCGTGAGGGCTGGGCGCTTCCGGGCGGTACGGTCGAGTCCGACGACGGTGAGACCCCGCGCCAGGGCGCCCGCCGGGAGACGGCCGAGGAGATCGGCCTCGATGTGCCGCTCGGCCCGCTGCTCGCGGTGGACTGGGTGCACGGCACGGCCCGGCCGCCGCTGGTCGCCTATCTGTACGACGGTGGTGTCCTCGGCGAGGACGACTTCAAGGCGATCCGGCTCCAGGAGGAGGAGCTGCTGTCCTGGCGTCTGGTCCCGCGCGAGGAGCTCACCGGGTATCTGCCGGGCGCCCTGGGCCGCCGGGTGCTGGCCGCGCTGGACGTCCTCGCGGACGGCGGGGGCACGGCGGAGCTGGAGAACGGGCACCGGGCCGGCTGAGCCGGGCCCGGGTCAGCCCTCGACGTCCCGGGGCCGGGCGTCGACCTCGCGCAGCGCGTCGTCGCGTTCGGCGAGGCGGGCCTCGGTGCGGTGACCGCGCGCGATGTAGTCGCGGACGACGAGTTCGACGGCGTCCTGGGGGCTGCCTACGCCCGCCAGGACCATGGCTTCGACGACGAGTTCGGCGTCGAGCGAGACGGTGACCTTGGCCATGCGCGGACGCTACCACTGTCGGCGGCCCGGTGGCCCGAATATCCGTTCGCCGGGCTCCGGCCCCCGGCCTACCCTCGGTGCCATGGCCAAGCCCCTCGTCGCCCTCCTCACCGGCGCCGGTATCAGCACGGACTCCGGGATCCCGGACTACCGCGGGCCGAACGGACTGTGGCGGCGCGATCCGGACGCCGAGAAGCTCGTGACGTACGCCTATTACATGGGCGACCCGGAGATCCGTCGGCGCTCCTGGGAGATGCGGCGCGAGAACCGCACGCTGCGGGCGGAGCCGAACGCCGCGCACCACGCGGTCGCCGAGCTGGAGCGGTCCGGGGTGCCGGTCAGGGTGATCACGCAGAACGTGGACGGGCTGCACCAGCTCGCCGGGATGCCGGCGCGCAAGGTGCTCGAACTGCACGGTTCCGCGCGCGGTGTGGTGTGCACCGGGTGCCATGCCCGCGGGCCGATGGAGGACGCCCTGGCCCGGGTCGAGGCCGGTGAGGAGGATCCGCCGTGCCTGACGTGCGGGGGGATCCTGAAGTCGGCCACGGTGATGTTCGGCGAGCGGCTCGACCCGGTGGTGCTGGGGGAGGCGGTCTCGATCGCCAAGGCCTGCCAGGTGTTCATCGCGGTCGGCAGCAGCCTCCAGGTGCAGCCCGCGGCGGGCCTCGCCGGGGTCGCCGCCGACCACGGGGCACGGCTCGTCATCGTGAACGCCGAGCCGACCCCGTACGACGCACGCGCCGACGAGGTGATCCGGGAGCCGATCGGCACCGCGCTGCCGGAACTGCTGCGCGGGCTCGGCCGGTAGCCCAGAATGCGATCATGACCTCTGCCATCCGACATGTGACGGTCGACTCCGCCGACGCCTATCGGCTCGCCTCCTTCTGGTCCCGGGTGCTCGGGCTGCCCGTGCACGAGGACGACAAGCCGGGCGACGAGGACGCGCTGATCGAGGGGGCGGGGCTGCTGTTCGTCACGGTGCCGGACCCCAAGACGGTGAAGAACCGGGTGCATCTGGACCTGCGGCCCACGGACCGTACCCGGGACGAGGAGGTCGAGCGGGTCCTCGCCCTCGGCGCCACCCTGGTCGACGACCGCCGCACCCCGGACGGCAAGGGCTGGGTGGTCCTCGCCGATCCGGAGGGCAACGAGTTCTGCGTGGAGCGCGGCGCCGCGGAGCGGGCGGGCGAGGCCGGGGCCTAGAACAGGGCCGCGCCGCTTTCGAAGCCGAGCAGTTGTTCCTTGCGGGCCAGACCGCCGCCGTAGCCGGTGAGGCTGCCGTTGGCTCCCACGACACGGTGGCAGGGGATGATGATGCCGATCGGGTTCCTGCCGTTGGCGAGTCCGACCGCGCGGGAGGCGGCGGGGTTGCCGAGGGCGTCGGCCAGTTGGCCGTAGGAGCGGGTCTCGCCGTAGGGGATCGTGCGGAGTTGGTCCCAGACTCGGCGCTGGAACGGGGTTCCCTTCAGGCGCAGTTCGAGGGTGAACTCCTTCAACTCGCCCGCGAAATAGGCCGCCAGCTGCTCCTGCGCGGCGCGGAACGCGGTGTCGTCGCGGTGGCCGAAGGTCTCCTCGGGTGGTCGGTGGCGCTGCTCGGTCATGTAGAGGCCGCACAGGACACCGTCGTCGGCGACCAGGGTGAGCAGGCCGTAGGGGCTGTCGATCACGGTGTGCTGGTACATGGAACGTCCTTAGACCGGGAGGAAGTTGATCGGGTGGCTGTCGGTCGCCCACAGGTACTGGACGGCGTACGCCCGCCAGGGCCGCCAGGCGGCGGCGCGTGCGGTGAGCGCGGCGGGGGTGGAGGGCAGGCCCAACCCGCCTGCCGCGCGGCGGATTCCGAGGTCGGTGGGGAGGAAGGCGTCGGGGTCGCCGAGGGCGCGCATCGCGATGACGTCGGCCGTCCAGGGGCCGAAGCCGGGCAGGGCGAGCAGCCGGGCGCGGGCCTGACCCCAGTCGCTCTCCACTCCCAGGTGGAGTGATCCGTCGGCGAGTCGGCCCACCAGGGCGGTGAGCGTCGTGCGGCGGGTGCGCGGCATCGCCAGGGACTCCGGGTCCACCGCCGCCAGCGCCTCGGGCGCCGGGAAGAGGTGGGTGAGGCCGCCCTCGGGGTCGTCGACCGGTTCGCCGTGCGCGGTGACCAGCCGGGCCGCGTGGGTGCGGGCCGCGGCGGTGGAGACCTGCTGGCCGAGGACCGCCCGTACGGCGAACTCCGCCTCGTCGACCGTGCGCGGGACACGCCGTCCGGGGGCCTTGGCGACCAGCGGCGCGAGCAGGTCGTCCCTGCCGAGCTGCTCGTCGACGGCGACCGGATCGGCGTCCAGGTCGAGCAGGCGGCGGCAGCGGCTGATGGCGACGGGCAGGTCGCGCAGATCGCTGAGGGTGAGCCGGCAGCCGATGTGGTCGGGCTTCGGGGTGAGGGAGACGATGCCGTGGCCGTAGGGCAGGCGCAGGGTGCGCCGGTAGGCGCCGTCACGCCACTCCTCCACGCCCGGTACGGCGGTCGCGGCGAGGTGGCCGAAGAGGTTGTCGGGGTTGAGGGGCGCGCGGAACGGCAGCCGGAGGCCGAGGACGCCCGGGGTGTGCCCCGGGGTGCTGCGGGGTGCGCGGGCGCGCAGGTCGCCCGGGGCGAGGGCGAAGACCTCGCGCACGGTGTCGTTGAAGGTACGGATCGAGGAGAACCCGGCGGCGAAGGCGATCTGCGCCATCGGCAGCGGCGTCGTCTCGATCAACAGGCGGGCGGTCTGGGCGCGTTGGGCGCGGGCCAGGGCGAGGGGGCCCGCGCCCAGTTCGGCGAGGAGCTGGCGTTCGACCTGCCGGGTGCTGTAGCCGAGCCGGGCGGCGAGGCCAGGCACGCCCTCACGGTCCACCACGCCGTCGGCGATCAGCCGCATGGCGCGGGCCACCAGGTCGGCGCGCCGGTTCCACTCCGGGGAGCCGGGGCTGGCGTCCGGGCGGCACCGCTTGCAGGCCCGGAAGCCGGCCTGCTGACAGGCGGCCGCGCTCGGGTGGAACACCATGTTCTCCGGCTTGGGCGCGACCACCGGACAGCTGGGCCGGCAGTAGATCCCGGTGGTCAGGACCGCGGTGTAGAACCATCCGTCGAAGCGCGCGTCCTTGGCCTGGACGGCCCGTACGCAGTGCTCGGTCTCGGTGTGCATCCCCTTCTGCATGCGTCCAGCATCGAGCACGCGCCGGGGGAAGGCTGGCGAGAATCCGACATCAACCTCGGCGGTCCTGGGTCCATGCCGATTCACGCAGGAGCCGCAGTCCGTTGAGGCCGACCAGCACGGTCGAGCCCTCGTGGCCGGCCACGCCGAGCGGCAGCGGAAGGTGTCCGATCAGGTCCCACAGGACCAGGCCGGTGATGAAGACCCCCGCGATGACCAGATTCTGCACCACCAGCCGCCGGGCGGCCCGGGACAGCCGTACCACCGCGGGCACGGTCGTCAGCTCGTCGCGCACGATCACCGCGTCCGCGGTCTCCAGGGCCAGGTCGGAGCCCGCGCGGCCCATGGCGATGCCGGAGTGGGCGGCGGCGAGGGCGGGGGCGTCGTTGACGCCGTCGCCGACGAAGAGCACCTTGCGGCCCTTCCGCTGCAGCTCGCGTACGGCGTCGACCTTGTCCTCGGGGAGCAGTCCCGCACGGACGTCGGTGAGGCCGGTGGCCTCGGCGACCCGGGCGGCGGCACCGGCGTGGTCGCCGGTGAGCAGGACGGGGGCGGTGCCGGTCAGGGCGGTGAGGGCGGCCGTGGTGGCGGGGGCCTCGGCGCGCAGGCGGTCGGTGAGCGCGAGGGTGCCGACCGGCTGACCGTCGCGGTGCACCTGGACGACGGTCGCGTCGCTGTCGGCCTCGGCGCGGCCCACGCTCACCTGGCGCCCGTCGACGGTGGCGGTGACGCCCTGTCCGGGGATCGCGGTGAAGTCCTCGGCGGGCGCGAGGGAGAGGCCCCGGCCGCGGGCGGCGGCGACGATCGCGCGGGCCAGCGGATGCTCGCTGGGGTGCTCGGCGGAGGCGGCGAGCGCGAGCAGGGCGTCCTCGTCCAGGCCGGACTCCGGCAGCGGACGGACCCCGGTCACCTCGGGGGCGCCTTCGGTGAGGGTGCCGGTCTTGTCGAGGGCGGTGGTGTCGATCTCGCCGAGGCGTTCCATCGCGACGGCCGACTTGACCAGGACGCCGTGCCGGCCCGCGTTGGCGATGGCGGACAGCAGCGGCGGCATGGTCGCCAGGACCACCGCGCACGGCGAGGCGACGATCATGAAGGTCATCGCGCGCAGCAGGGCGTCGGTGAGTTCGGCCCCGAAGGCGAGGGGGACGCCGAAGACCGCGAGGGTGGCGAGCACCATGCCCACGGCATAGCGCTGCTCGATCTTCTCGATGAACAGCTGGGTCGGCGCCTTGGTGCGGGACGCCTCCTCGACGAGGGTGACGATCCGGGCGATCACCGAGTCGGCGGGGTCACGCTCGACCCGGACGCGCAGGGCGCCGGCGCCGTTGAGGGTGCCCGCGAAGACGTCGTCGCCGGGGCGCTTGAGGACCGGGAGGGGCTCGCCGGTGATGGTGGCCTCGTCGGCCTCGCTGGTGCCGTCGAGGACCCGGCCGTCGGCGCCGATGCGTTCGCCGGGGCGGATCAACAGCACGTCACCGACGCCGAGTTCGGCGGTCGGTACGGTCTCCTCGCCCGCCTCGGTGACCCGGGTCGCGGTGGTCGGCGCGAGGTCGAGCAGGCCGCGCACGGAGTCGGCGGTGCGGGCGGTGGCCAGGGCCTCCAGGGCGCCGGAGGTGGCGAAGATGACGATCAGCAGGGCGCCGTCGAGGACCTGCCCGATCGCGGCGGCGCCGAGGGCCGCGACGATCATCAGCAGATCGACGTCGAGGGTCTTCTCGCGCAGCGCTCGGAGCCCTTCGAGCGCGGGCTCCCAGCCGCCGGTGACGTAGGCGACGGAGTACAGCGGGCCGTAGGCCCAGGCGGGGGCGCCGGTCAGGTCGAGGGCGAGGCCGAGCAGGAAGGCGACGGTCGCGGCGAGCGCCCAGCGGGCCTCGGGCAGGGCGAGGATCCGGGTACGGCGGCGGGGGGCCGCCGGGGCGGATGCGGGGGCGTGGGCGGGGGCGAGTGCGGTGGACACGCGGGCCACCATACAGGAACACATGAAGACTCATTCATCTGTTCATGTGTGGTGAGTAGGATACGCCCATGGGTCATGGAGCCGTCACCACCACCGCGGATGAGCGCGTACGCCTGGACGCGGACAATGTCGCGAAGGTGGCGACCACCCTCCAGGCCCTGTCCACCCCCTCCCGCCTGCTGATCCTGGCGCGGCTGCGCGAAGGACCGCTGCCGGCCACCGAGTTGGCCGCGGAGGTGGGCATGGAGCAGTCCGCCTGCTCGCACCAGCTGCGGCTGTTGCGCAATCTGGGCCTGGTGGTGGGTGAGCGGCGCGGCCGGTCGGTCGTGTACGCGCTGCACGACCACCATGTCGCCGAACTCCTCGACCAGGCCGTCTATCACGTGGAGCATCTGCGGCTGGGGATCAGTGACGCCACGGAGTGAGGGTCACGTCGTGGCCTCGTCCTCGGCCACGACGTCGACGATGTCCTCGGCCACGAAGTCGACGATCGCGAGCGCGAAGAGCAGGGTGAGCGCCAGGCCGACGACGACCCAGCCGGTCGGATAGGGCCACAGCACGAACGCCAGCACCGCCGCGGCCACCAGCAGCCAGGAGATCCAGGCGCGGTGCCGGTGGACGTAACGGCCCGCCCGGCCGGTGCGCAGACCCGCCCGGTCGGCGGTGGCGCGGGCGGCGCCGATGCCCGCGTGCCACATCTGCCGCAGGAACCGGGCGCGGCGGCCGGGGCCGGTGAGCCAGGCGGCGAGGGCGACGACCACGCCGAGGGCGAGCGCCACGCGGATGGCGGTGCGCAGGTAGCGGACCATGGTGTTGTACACGGCCTCGGCGGCGGGCTGCGAGATGCCGGAGGGCAGGGCGTCGAGGTACACGATGCGGAAGACGGTCAGGGCGATGCCGAGCAGGCCCGCCGCGACGGCGAAGCCGAGCGCGCCCGCGATCAGGGCCCGGCGGCGGTGCGTGGCCAACAGGACCCCGCCCGCGATCAGCAGCGCGGAGACGATCGGGAGCCAGAATCCGGTGAGCTGCAGCAGCCGGAACCCGGTACGGGCCTGGCCGATGTCCTCCGACGTGATGACCGTGAAGTCGGTGTGGATCTCGGGGATCTTCCCCGCGACCGTCAGGCCGTCGTCGACGAGTCGCTTCTTGACCTCTTCGACGACCGGACCGAGGTCGATGGTCACCGCGTCGCCCTCCACCTTCACCGCGCCGCCGCCCTCGCCGGTCAGCGCCTTGACGACGGCCTTGTGGACCCGGCGGTTGGACTCGGCCCAGATGCGGTCGAAGGTGTCCGAGGCGATGACCGCCTGTGCCTTGTCGTGCACAAAGCTGCGGACCGCGTCCTCCAGCGAACCGCCCAGCTTTCCCAGGGCCTTCTCCACCAGCGGCCGGTCCGCGACCGGGGTCTGCGACAGCAGCGCCTTCAGGTCGAGGTGGGCCATCACGGCATCGCTGACCCGCCCCGCCACGGCGTTCTGGACGTCCCGGTCACGCGCGAGGGGTTCGACCGTGTCGACGTAGCGGTCGCTGTCCCGCGTGATGTCGGCGGTCCACGCCGCGAGGGCGCCCAGCGGGGTGAGGATGCAGCCCAGGACGACGAGCAGGGCGGCGAGCAGCGACTTGACGCGGTGCCGTCGCGGACGCACGGCGCGCTCGGCCTCCAGCGCCTCGACTCGCGCCCGCAGCCGCTCCAGCTCCGCCTCAGGCTCCAGCGGCAGCTCCCCGTCGCCCGCCATACCGGTCTCCCTCCTCTGCCCTGGGGTCAGCAGACCCCGGGGGGCGGGAGGGCGGCGACCGTGGCACGCCGTCCGGGTGAGGCGGGAGGGGCGGGCCGGTGATACCGGCTGGACTCGGGCTGCCTGTTCCGGGTGGGCGTTGATCGCGCGGTGCGCCCGGAGGGTCAGGGGTGTCAGGCCGGTAGAGGTGTTCCGGGAGGGTGGGCGCCGTGCTCCGGGAGGGCCAGGTGGTCAGGGGAGTTGGGCGGTGAACGCCTCGTAGGCCCGTTCGTCGAACAGGACGAACGTCACCTCCTCGACCTCCGTCGGCGTCGTCCGGACCGTCTCGACCGCGATCCGGGCCGCGTCCGCCATGGGCCAGCGGTAGACGCCGGTGGAGATGGCCGGGAAGGCGACGGTGCGGGCGCCCAGTTCGTCGGCCACGGCCAGGGATGCGCGGTAGCAGGAGGCGAGGAGGCCGGAGCGGTCCTCCGTGGCGCTGAAGACGGGGCCGACGGTGTGGATCACCCAGCGGGCGTCCAGGTCCCCGGCCGTGGTGGCGACCGCCCGGCCCGTGGGCAGGCCCCTGCCGTACCGGGAGGCGCGCAGCTTGCGGCACTCCTCCAGGATCGCGGGTCCGCCCCGGCGGTGGATCGCGCCGTCCACTCCGCCCCCGCCGAGCAGGGAGGAGTTGGCGGCGTTGACGATCGCGTCGGCGCTCTGGCGGGTGATGTCGCCCTGGACCAGCGTGAGGGTGGTCATGTCTGCCTCAGCCTCCTCCACACGGCCTTCGCCGCGTTGTGTCCCGACATCCCGTGCACCCCGGGTCCGGGCGGGGTGGCGGAGGAACAGATGAAGACCGCCGGATGCGGAGTGCCGTAGGGGAACAGGGAGATCTTGGGCCGCAGCACGAGTTGGAGTCCGGAGGCCGCGCCGGAACCGATGTCGCCGCCCACGTAGTTGGCGTTGCGCGCGGCGAGCTCGGGGGGTCCTGCCGTGGCGCGGGCGAGGACACGGTCGCGGAAACCCGGGGCGTAGCGCTCCAGTTGGCGTTCCATCACGTCCGTGAGGTCGCCGGTCCAGCCGTTGGGCACATGGGCGTACGCCCAGAACACCTGCTTGCCCTCCGGGGCCCGGCTCGGGTCCACGAGACTCGGCTGGGCCGTGATCATGAACGGCCGCTCGGGCGCCCGGCCCTCCCGGGAGGCGGCGCGCAGCGCGGCGCCGATCTCCGCGCTGTCGGCGCCGATCTGCACGGTCCCCGCGCGGCGGGCCTCCGGCGCGGTCCATGGGACCGGTCCGTCCAGCGCATAGTCGATCTTGAAGACGCCCGCGCCGTACCGGTAGGTGTCGTAGTAGCGGCCGAGCCCCGCGATCCGGGCCAGGGCGGTGGGCGAGGTGTCGAAGACGTACGCGCGCGCGGGCGGCAGGTCGTCGAGCCGCTTGACCTCGTAGTCGGTGTGGATCGCGCCGCCGAGGTCCCGCAGATACGCGGCCAGCGCGTCCGAGATCGACTGGGAGCCGCCCCGGGCCACCGGCCAGCCGCGGGCGTGCGCGGCCAGGGCGAAGACCAGGCCCACGGCGCTGGTGGCGAAGCCGTTCAGCGGGGCCATCACATGGGCGACCAGACCGGCGAACAGGGTCTTGGCGCGCTCCCCCTGGAAGCGGCGGGTCTGCCAGGTCGACGGCGGCAGGCCCGCGAGGCCGAAGCGGGCGAGCGTGACCGGATCGCGGGGCAGCGCGGTCAGCGGCAGGGACATGAAGTCCCGGAGCAGGGTGTCCCAGCGCGGCAGGAACGGCTGGACCAGCCTGCGGTACGCCCCCGCGTCCCGCGCGCCGAACGAGGCGGCCGTCTCCCCGACCGAGCGGGAGAGCACGGCGGCGGTGCCGTCGGGGAACGGGTGCGCCATGGGCAGGTCGGCGTCCAGCCACCGCAGGCCGTACCGCTCCAGGGGAAGGGCCCGGAACGCCGGGGAGTTGGCGCCGAGCGGATGCACCGCCGAGCACGGGTCGTGGCGGAACCCGGGGAGGGTGAGCTCCTCGGTGCGGGCTCCCCCGCCGACGGTGTCACGCGCCTCGAACAGGGCGACGGAGAAGCCGCGGCGGGCCAGCTCCACGGCAGCGGTCAGTCCGTTCGGCCCCGCACCCACCACTACCGCGTCGAGCATCGACGGCACCTTCGGACTCCTTTGTCAGCCGATGGCCATGCGAGGTCAGGATATGCCGGGCCCGCCCACGGGCAGGGCCGGGCCCACCGGATCGCGCCGCTCGGTGGTCAGGGCGCCGCTCGCCCCAGAAGCTCCCGCACCTGCCTCGCCGTGGCCGCGTCCCGCGCCGCCGTGAACGGCAGGGCGTTGCCGCCGGTGATGCGGAACGGCTCGCCGGTCAGGGTGAGATGGGCGCCACCCGCCTCCTCCACGAGCAGCAGGCCCGCCGCGTGGTCCCAGGCCGCTTCCCAGCTGAACGCGACCGCGTCCGACTCGCCCCGCGCGACGGCCAGGTACTCCAGGCCCGCCGAGCCGCAGGCACGCGGCGCCACACCCTCGCTCCACAGGCCGAGCAGGGCGTGCTTCTGCTCGTCGGTGGTGTAGTCCGGGTGGGATGTCGCCACCCGCAGATCGCGGCCCGCATCCGGCGCACCGGAGTGCAGCCGCTCGCCGTCGAGCCAGGCGCCCCGGCCGCGTATCGCGGTGGCCAGCTGGTCGCGGGCCGGCGCGTAGGTCCAGGAGGCGAGCAGCTCGCCGCCCTGGGCCAGCGCGACGAGGGTGCAGAATCCGGGGTCGCCGTGGACGAACTGGCGGGTGCCGTCGACGGGGTCGACGATCCAGACGGGCGCCTCGCCCTGTATCGCCTCGTAGGTCGCGGGGTTGGCGTGCACCGCCTCCTCGCCGACCACGACGGAGCCGGGCAGCAGCGTGCCGAGCGCCTCGGTGAGGTACTGCTCGGCCCTGCGGTCGGCGTCCGTCACCAGGTCGTGCGGTCCGCTCTTCTGGTCGACTTCGTGCGCGGCGAGCTTCCGCCAGCGCGGCACTATCTCCCGAGCGGCGGCCTGGCGGACTGCTTCCTCCACGTCAGAGGCGTGCCGAGCGAGAAACTCGTCGATGGTTTCCGTGTCTACGATCATGTCTCCATGAGAGCACGCCCCACTGACAATCCCCGCCCCGCCAGTAAAAACCGGGTGGAATCAGCGTGAACAGGCAGATTCGCACGGGGCATCCCGAATCGGCGTGAATACGTCGGTTGATGACGGGCCTCCCCCGGCCGTCACCGTCCCACGGCGTACCCCTGCATCCCCCGCGGATTGGCCGCCGCCGACAGCACCCCCGTATGCGGATCCCGTGCGACCGCGCACAGCCGCCCCTCCGACCAGGGCTCGCCGACCGTCACCCGGTGTCCCCGCCCGATCAGGTCCTCGATCACGTCCGCAGCCATGCGCGACTCGACGGTCACGCTGCCCGGCCGCATCCCGCGCGGGAAGAAGGAGCCGGGGAAGCTGTCGTTGTGCCAGTTCGGGGCGTCGATCGCGCCCTGGAGGTCGAGGCCGCCGCGCACCGGCCCGCGCAGCGCCACCGCCAGGAAGAAGTGCAGCTGCCACTGGTCCTGCTGATCGCCGCCGGGCGTACCGAAGGCCAGGACCGCCTCCCCGTCGCGCAGGGCGAGCGAGGGCGAGAGCGTGGTGCGCGGGCGACGCCCCGGGGTCAGCGAGGCGGGCAGTCCCTCCTCCAGCCAGGTCATCTGGAGCCGGCTGCCGAGCGGGAAACCCAGTTCGGGCACGACGGGGTTGGACTGGAGCCAGCCGCCGCTGGGCGTGGCCGAGACCATGTTGCCCCAGCGGTCGACGACGTCCAGGTGGCAGGTGTCGCCCCGGGTGGCCCCGTCCCCGCCCACCTGGGGCTCGCCGGGTACGGGTGAGGCCGAGTGCCGGGCGACCGTGGGCTCACCTGCGCCGGGTGCCGGGAGGGAGGCGTCGTCGAGCACCACGCGCGCGTGCGCCGCCAGCCTGGGCTCCCGACCGCCGGGACTGCCGGGCCGCAGTTCGTGGGAGGCGCCGGCGCCCACGAGCGCCCGCCGGTGCGCGTTGTACCGCGCGGACAGCAGCTCCCCGACCGGTACCTCGCCCGCGTCCCCGTACCAGGCCTCCCGGTCGGCCATGGCGAGCTTGCAGCCCTCGATCAGCAGGTGGACGTAGTCGGCGGAGCCGTAGGGCGGCAGCTCGGCGGGGAGCAGCGCGAGCTGCTGGAGCAGCACCGGGCCCTGGCTCCAGGGGCCGGCCTTGCACAGCGTCCAGCCGTTCCAGTCGTACGTCACCGGCGCCTCGTATGTCGCGGACCAGGCGGCCAGGTCGTCGGCGGTGAGGGTGCCGGTGTGGCGCTCGCCGCTGGTGTCCAGGGTGGGCCGCCGGGCCTGCCGGACGAGCGCCTCGGCGATGAATCCGGTGCGCCACACCTGGCGGGCCGCCTCGATCCGCGCCTCCCGGTCGCCGGCCCCTTCCACCTCGGCGAGCAGCCGCTTCCAGGTGGCGGCGAGGGCGGGGTTGCGGAACAGCCTTCCGGGGCGCGGCGGCGTGCCGTCCGGCAGGTACACGCGGGCCGACGACGTCCACTCCGTCTCGAACAGTTCCCGTACGGCCTCGACGGTGGCGCCGACGTTCTCCACGGGCGCGTGTCCGTGTTCGGCGTATCCGACGGCGTACTTGAGCACGTCGGCGAGGGACTTGGTGCCGTGGTCCCGCAGCAGGAGCATCCAGGCGTCGAAGGCGCCGGGCACCGCGGCGGCGAGCGGGCCGGTGCCCGGGACCAGGTCCAGGCCGAGTCCCCGGTAGTGCGCGACGGTCGCGCCGGCCGGGGTGACGCCCTGGCCGCACAGCACCCGCACCTCGCCGCCCGCCGGGGCGAGCAGGATCGGGACCTCGCCGGCCGGGCCGTTCAGGTGCGGCTCGACGACGTGCAGGACGAACGCCCCCGCCACGGCGGCGTCGTAGGCGTTGCCGTCGTCCTCCAGCACCGCCATCGCCGACTGGGAGGCCAGCCAGTGGGTGGTGGACACCATGCCGAAGGTGCCCTGGAGCGTGGGGCGGGAGGTGAACACGGGCGGGCTCCTCACTGCGCGGCTGCCGGTCGGGCGATCGTACGCGGGTCACTTCCCGGCGCGCGCTGCCGCCGGCCCCTGACTCATGTCTCGCCGCGCGCTGTCGCCGGCCCCGACTCAGTTCCCGCCACGCGCCGTCACCAGTCCCGACTCGTAGGCGAATACGACCAGTTGGGCGCGGTCGCGGGCGCCCAGTTTGGTCATGGCGCGGCTGACGTGGGTCTTGGCCGTGAAGGGGCTGATGACCATGTGCTCGGCGATCTCCTCGTTGCTCAGGCCGCGGGCGGCCAGCGCCGTCACCTCGCGTTCGCGGCGGGTGAGGCCCTCCAGGCCGGGAGCGGTGGCCCGGTCCGGGGGGCGGGCGACGAACTCGCCGATCAACGTGCGGGTCACCGACGGGGACAGCAGTGCCTCGCCGCGCGCCACGACCGCGATCGCCTGGAGCAGGTCGGCCGGTTCGGTGTCCTTCAGCAGAAAGCCGCTCGCGCCCGCGCGCAGCGCCTCGAAGACGTACTCGTCGTGGCCGTAGTTGGTGAGCATCACCACGCGGACGTCCGCGAGGGCGGGGTCGGCGGCGATCAGGCGGGTCGCCTCGATACCCGTCATCACCGGCATCTGTACGTCGATCAGGGCGATGTCGGGGGCTTGCGCGCGGACGAGGGCCACGCCCCGCTCCCCGTCGGCCGCCTCGCCGACCACCTCGATGCCGTCCTCGGCGTCCAGCAGGGCCCGGAACCCGGCCCGCATCAGCGCCTGGTCGTCGACCAGCGCCACCCTGATCATCCCGCCTCCCCCAGCGGCAGCTGCGCCCGCACCGAGAAGCCGCCCTCCGCGCGCGGGCCCGCGTGCAGCGTGCCGCCGAGGGCGGTGACGCGCTCCCGCATGCCGGTGAGCCCGATGCCGGGCACCGGCGGGCGGTCCGGGACGGCGTTGCCGTCGTCGTCCACCCGGATCGTCACGTCCTGCCGGCCGTAGGCGAGTTCCACGCTGACCTGTGCCTGTCCCGCGTGCCGTGCGGCGTTGGTGAGCGCCTCCTGGACGATGCGGTAGACGGCCCGGTCCACGGTCGCGGGCAGCGGGCGGGCGTCCCCGGTCACCGCCAGCTCGGCCGCGAGGCCCGCCGCCCGGGCCCGTTCCACCAGCAGCGCCGGGTCGCCGCCCGGCTCGTCGGTGCGCAGCACCTCCAGGGTGGCCCGCAGTTCGCGCATGGCCTCCCCGCTCGCCTCCTGGATGGCGAGCAGCGCGGGCGGCACCTCCTCGCCGCGCTTGCGGGCGAGGTGCACGGCGACGCCGGCCTGCAGCTTCACGATGGAGATGCTGTGGGTGAGCGAGTCGTGCAACTCTCTCGCTATCCGCAGGCGTTCCTCACCGGCCCGGCGCAGGGCGGCCTCCTCTCGGGTGCGCTCGGCCTCCACGGCGCGCTGTTCGGTCTGGCGCAGGTAGGCCTGCCAGTTGCGGTCGGCGAGCCCGGTCACCACCGCGCACAGGAACCAGCCCGCGAGCAGCGCGGACTTCTCCAGCACCTCCTGGGTGCCGGGTCCGGTGGCGAGGTGCGCGGCGAGGAAGCCCCCGGCCGCCGCCCCCGCGAGGGCCCGGTGCCCGACCCGGGCCGCCGTGTGCACGGCGCCGATGACGGGCAGGGCGGCCAGGGTTCCGGGCTGGGCGTGCAGCACGTAGGCGGCGCCGCTCACGGTGGCGACCGCCAGCACGGCCCGGGGCGCCGCCCGGTGGAACGCGAGCGCCGCACAGCCCGCGGCGGCGAGCGCGTAGTCCACGAGGGCCGCACCGGCGGCGGTGGCCAGCACCAGGGCGCCGACGACGACCGCCAGGGCCGCGTCGGCGAGCTGCGCGCGTGTGACCGTGATCCCGCTCATGACGGCACAGTAGACGCCCGCGCCGACACCGGCGTCAGCCCTGTGGACAACTCCGGCACTACTCCCCCCGCAGTAGTTCCCGCTCCCCGGCGGCCCGGCCGGAGCAGCGTCAACTCCCTTCGGCCGTACGACGACCGCGGGCCCCCGCCCGGAGCACGCTGCTGCCCATGACCACACCCTTCCGTTACACCCGGCCCGTGCCGCCCAAGGCGGCCACCGGTCGTGTCGCCGAGGTCTACCGGCAGCTCTCCCATGACTTCGGCATCGACGAACCGGCCACCTTCGTGGTGCTCTCCTCGGCACCGGACATCCTCACCGGCACCTGGGCGTTGCTGCGCGAGTCGCTGATCGCGGGCCCCGGCAGCCGGACCGGCAAGGAGCTCGCGGCGCTCGGGGTGTCCCAGGCCAACCAGTGCCCGTTCTGCGTGGACGCCCACACCGTGCTGCTGCACGCCACCGGCGACCACGCCCTCGCCGAGCGCCTGGTGCGGGGAGAGCGCCCGGCGAACGAGGAGCACGCGCGCGTGCTGGAGTGGGGCAGGCGGACCCGAGTGCCGAGCCCCGCGTCGCAGCCGTACCCCTTCCCCCGTGAGCACGCTCCCGGGTACGTCGGCACGGCGCTCGCCTTCCACTTCATCAACCGGATGGTGTCGGCCCTGGTGAGCGGGGGCCTGATGCCGGCGAACGCCCAGCGGCTGAGGGTGGTGCGCAGCCTGGCCGGCCGTTCGCTCTCCCGGACCGTGCGCCGCACGGCCGTGCCCGGCGCGTCGCTCGCGCTGCTGGACGGCCCCGAGCCCGGCGAGGCTCCCGCGTGGGCGGGCGACCGTGCCGTGGGACCGGCCTACGCGGCGCTGCTGCGGGCGGCCATGGCGGGCGCCGAGCTGCTCGGCGCCGACGAGCAGGCCGTCGTACGGGAGCGGCTGTGGCACTGGGACGGGCGGCATCCGGGACCGGTGCTCGAGGGGTTCCCGGACCGCCGGGAGCGGCCGGGGGCGCGGCTGGCGCTGCTGGCGGCCCTCGCGCCGTACCGGATCACCGACGAGGACGTGGCGGCCTGGCGGCGGCCCGAGCACACCGACCACTGTCTGGTGCACCTCGTGGCCTACGGGGCGTTCACGGCGGTGGACCGGATCGCGTCCGCGCTGAGCCGATCCATCGCACGGACATAACAGGGCAGACGGCGCACGGGCGGTGGGCCTGCGTCACCGCCCGTGCACGGAGCGAGTTGACACTTCCGCCCCACAGTCAGCCGTGCGAAACTGCCGTCCCGTCCGCAGTGCGGACCCCCTCCGCACCGTCCCCCACGAAAAGTGCGCCGTGCGTTCCTACCCCCTCCCGCTCGCCCTCACCGCCCGTCTGTCCCCCGTCGTGGTGCTCGCCGTGGCGGGCTGGGCGCTGACGTCCGGCCCGTTCGCCGCGGAACCGGAGGCCGCCGCGCCGCAGGCGCAGGAGAGGACGGAGCACAAGTCGGCCTCGGCACCCTCGGCCTCGGCCGCGTCGAAGACGTACACCGGGGCCCCCGCGCCCTGCGACAGCGTCTCCTCGGCCACGGTCAAGTCGCTGGTTCCGGGCGCCAAGGCCGCCGGCAAGGAGATCCCGTCCACGGACACCGAGCTGCGCCGCACCTGCTCCTGGAACGCGCTCCAGGGGTACGACTACCGCTGGCTCGACGTCTCCTTCGAGATCATGGACTCGGACGAAGCGGCACAGAAGTCGTACCAGCAGCGAGTCGAGGACAAGAGCGGCGGAGGGGATGTTCCGGGCCTCGGGGACGCGGGGTATTCGGTGGTGAACCTGACCACCGAGGACAAGCAGCAGACCCGCGAGGGCGTGGTGCTGGCCCAGGTGTCCAACGCGCTGGTCGTCGTCACCTACAACGGCAGCGACTTCGAGACGAAGCAGGCGCCCGGCTCGGACGAGATCAACAAGGGTGCCATCAAGGCCGCCAAGGAGGCGGTGGCGGCGCTGGAGGACGGTCGGAAGGGGTGACCGTCCTCCCGCGGGTCCGCTAGGCGCTGCGCCGGCGCGGCAGCATCAGCGCGAGATACAGCACCATCGAGGTGCCCAGACCCACCGCCCAGCCGTAGTCGGCGAGCGGGGAGAGCGCCGGGACGGGCGTGCCGTCGATCAGCGGGTCGAAGTCCGCGCCGCCGATGGCCAGCACACCCCCGGCCAGGAAGGCCACGACGGCCCGCCAGTTCCAGCCGCCCTCGTACCAGTAGCGCCCGCCGGTGCGGTACAGGTCGGCCAGGTCGAGCCGGGCGCGGCGCAGGATCCAGTAGTCGGCGATGAGGATGCCGGCGACCGTGCCGAGCAGTCCGCCGACCAGGCCGAGCCAGGTGAAGATGTAGCCCTGCGGGTCGGAGTACAGCTTCCAGGGAAAGATCAGCACGCCGAGGACACAGGTGGCGAGCGCGCCGGCGCGGAAACTGATCTTCCGGGGCGCGATGTTGGAGAAGTCGAAGGCCGGGGAGACCAGGTTGGCGGCGATGTTCACCGACAGGGTCGCCACCAGCACGGTCACCAGGGCGAAGAGCAGTCCGACCACGTTGTCGGTCTTGGCGGCCAACTGCACCGGGTCCCAGATCGGTTCGCCGTAGACCGCCGCCGAGCCGGAGGTGACCATCACCGACAGGAACGCGAACAGCGTCATGGTCGTAGGGAGTCCGAGAGCCTGTCCCCAGGTCTGGGCCTTCTGGCTCTTCCCGTACCGGGTGAAGTCCGGGATGTTCAGGGAGAGCGTGGACCAGAAGCCGATCATGCCCATGAGGGAGGGCCAGAACAGCTTCCAGAAGTCACCGCCCCAGCCGAGCTTGGAGGGCTGGTCCAGCAGCGGACCGAAGCCGCCGGCCTTCTCGCTCATCCACCACAGCATCACGAAGGCGCCGACCAGCACGAAGGGCGCCGCCCAGTTCTCGAACCGGCGGATCGTCTCCATGCCCCGGTAGATGATCGCGACCTGGATCGCCCAGAAGATCGCGAAGGACAGCCACATGGTCCAGGCGTACCCGCCGATCCTCCCCGCGTCGGCCCAGCCGTCCCCGATCAGCTTCCCGGCCAGGAAGAAGATCGCCTCGCCACCGATCCAGGTCTGGATGCCGAACCAGCCGCAGGCCACCAACGCCCGTACGACGGCGGGCAGGTTGGCGCCGCGGATGCCGAAGGAGGCGCGCGCGAACACCGGGAAGGGGATGCCGTACTTGGGTCCGGCGTGCCCGGTGAGCAGCATCGGCACCAGCACGATCACATTGGCCAGCGCGATGGTGAACACCGCCTGCTTCCAGTCCATGCCGACGGCGATGAGCCCGGAGGCCAGGGTCCAGGAGGCGGTGTTGTGGGCCATGCCGACCCACAGGGCGGAGAAGTTGTACGTGGTCCAGGTCCGCTTCTCCACCGGAACCGGGAGCAGGTCGTCGTTGGCGTAACGGCCGCTGGGCGGCGGGGACCCCGGGGCGAGCTCCACCCGGCCGTCGGCCAGGGTGACTTGGGAGGACGGCGGTATCGCCGTGGGAGCGGTGTCGGTCATGGGCAGGCCAATCAGGGACGGTGGGACGGGAAAGGCCGTGCGGGTGGCGCCGATGGGGGTGCGCTGAGGGAATGCGCCCTGGGCCCCCTCCCCGGGACGGCGGGGAGGGGGGTCTCGGGGGAGGAAGGTCAGCCGCGGAGGGCGGGGATGACGTGGGCCCCGTACGCGTCGATGACGGCTTCCTGGGCGTCGTGCATGTCGTAGACGGCGAACTGGTCGACGCCCAGCTCGCGCAGGGCGGTCAGCTTCTCGATGTGCTTGTCGACGGGTCCGATGAGACAGAACCGGTCGACGATCTCGTCCGGCACGAAGGCGGTGTCGGGGTTGTCGGCCCGTCCGTGGTGGGAGTAGTCGTACCCCTCGCGGGCCTTGATGTAGTCGGTGAGTTCATCGGGTACGGCGGCGGAGTGCTCGCCGTACTTGGACACCAGGTCGGCCACATGGTTGCCGACCATCCCGCCGAACCAGCGGCACTGCTCGCGCGCGTGGGCGAGGGCCGCGGGCGAGTCGTCCTCGGTGACGTAGGCGGGGGCGGCGACGCAGATCTTGACGTCGTCGGCCGGACGTCCAGCGGCGACGGCCGCGTCCTTGACCGCTTTGACCATGTACTCGGTGAGGTACAGGTCGGCTAGTTGGAGGATGAAGCCGTCCGCCTCCTCGCCGGTCATCTTCAGCGCCTTCGGGCCGTACGCGGCCATCCAGACGGGGAGTTCGGCGCCCGGTTTGATCCACGGGAACCTGATCACGGTGCCGCCGAGGTCGGCCTCCTCGCCGCTGCCGAGGGCGCGGATGACCTTCATGGCCTCGCTGATCCGGGCGAGGGTGTTGGGCTTGCGGCCGGCCACCCGCATCGCGGAATCGCCGCGGCCGATGCCGCAGATCGTGCGGTTGCCGAACATGTCGTTGAGGGTGGCGAAGGTGGAGGCGGTGACCTCCCAGGTGCGGGTGCCCGGGTTGGTGACCATCGGCCCGACCGTCAGCTTGGTGGTGTGGGCGAGGATCTGGCTGTAGATCACGAACGGTTCCTGCCACAGCACGGCGGAGTCGAAGGTCCAGCCGTGGGTGAAGCCGTTGCGCTCGGCCCGCTTCATCAGGCTGACGACCTTCGAGGCGGGCGGGTCGGTCTGCAGGACGAGTCCGAAGTCCATGTGCGCCACTCCTAGATGAGGTACTGACAGGTGGAGCGGGGCGTGTAGACCCCGTGCCCGGCGCGGCCGGTGTACTCCCGCTCGCTGATGACGACTTCGCCGCGCGAGAGGACCGTCTCCACCCGGCCGGTGACGCGCCTGCCCTCGTAGGCCGAGTAGTCGACGTTCATGTGGTGGGTCTGCGCCGAGATGACCTGCTCGGCGCCCGGGTCGTAGATGACGACGTCGGCGTCGGAGCCGGGCGCCAGGGTGCCCTTCTTCGGGTACATGCCGAACATCCGGGCCGGGGTGGCGCAGGCGATCTCGATCCACCGGCGGCGCGAGATGTGCCCGTCGACGACGGCCTGGTGGAGGAGGTCCATACGGTTCTCCACGCCCGGCAGACCGTTGGGGATCTTGGAGAAGTCGCCCCGGCCGAGCTCCTTCTGGCCCACGAAGCAGAACGGGCAGTGGTCGGTGGAGACGACCTGGAGGTCATTGGTGCGCAGCCCCTGCCAGAGCCTGGACTGGTGCTCCTTGGGGCGCAGCGGAGTGGAGCAGACGTACTTGGCGCCCTCGAAGCCCGGCTCGGCGAGGTTGTCGGTGGACAGGAACAGGTACTGCGGGCAGGTCTCGCCGAAGACGTTGAGCCCGTCGTCGCGCGCTCGCGCCAGCTCGGCGACCGCCTCCATCGCCGAGACGTGCACGACGTACAGCGGCGCGCCCGCGACCTGCGCGAGCCGGATGGCGCGGTGCGTGGCCTCGGCTTCCAGCAGCGCCTTGCGCACCTCCCCGTGGTAGCGAGGATCGGTCTCCCCGCGCGCCAGGGCCTGCTCCACCAGCACGTCGATGGCGATGCCGTTCTCGGCGTGCATCATGATCAGGCCGCCGTTCTCGGCGGAGCGCTGCATGGCGCGCAGGATCTGGCCGTCGTCGCTGTAGAAGACGCCCGGGTAGGCCATGAACTGCTTGAAGGAGGTGACGCCCTCCTCCACCAGCAGGTCCATCTCCTTGAGCGTGTCCTGGTTCACGTCGGAGACGATCATGTGGAAGCCGTAGTCGATCGCGCAGTTGCCCTCGGCCTTGGCGTGCCAGGCGTCCAGGCCCTCGCGCAGGCTGTGTCCGACGCTCTGCACGGCGAAGTCCACGATGGTGGTCGTACCGCCCCAGGCGGCGGCCCGGGTGCCGGTCTCGAAGGTGTCGGAGGCGAAGGTGCCGCCGAAGGGCAGCTCCATGTGGGTGTGGGCGTCGACGCCGCCCGGGATGACGTACTTCCCGGTGGCGTCGATCGTGCGGTCCGCGCTCCAGCTCTGCGTACCGGGCACGGCGAGGGCGGCGACGCGGCCGTCCTCGATCAGGACGTCGGCGTGGACCTCGTCGGACGCGGTGATGACGAGACCGCCACGGATGACGGTACGGCTGCTCATGGTCCCTCTCCTCCCGGGGTGGGCGGTGTGCTCAGGGTGCGGTCAGCGGGGGGTAGGCGTCGGGGCGGCGGTCCCGGTAGAACTGCCAGCGGTCGCGGACCTCGCGCAGCTTGGCCATGTCCAGGTCGCGGACCACGAGTTCGGTCTCCTTGTCGGAGGCCACCTCGCCCACGAACCGGGCCTCGGGGTCGACGAAGTACGTCGTCCCGTAGAAGTCGTTGTCGCCCAGCTCCTCGACGCCGACCCGGTTGATCGCCCCGACGAAGTACTCGTTGGCGACGGCCGCCGCCGGCTGCTCCAGCTGCCACAGGTAGGCGGACAGGCCGCGCGAGGTGGCCGAGGGGTTGAAGACGATCTCGGCGCCCGCGAGGCCCAGTGCCCGCCAGCCCTCGGGGAAGTGGCGGTCGTAGCAGATGTAGACGCCGATCCGGCCGACCCGGGTGTCGAAGACGGGCCAGCCGAGGTTGCCGGGCCGGAAGTAGAACTTCTCCCAGAACCCGGGCACTTGGGGGATGTGGTGCTTGCGGTACTTGCCGAGGTACGAGCCGTCCGCGTCGAGCACGGCGGCGGTGTTGTACAGCACGCCGGGCTGCTCCTCCTCGTACATCGGCAGGATCAGCACGATGCCCAGCTCCCTGGCGAGCGCCTGGAACCGCCGGACGATCGGGCCCTCGGGGATCTGTTCGGCGTACTCGTAGAACGCCTTGTCCTGCACCTGGCAGAAGTACGGTCCGTAGAACAGTTCCTGGAAGCACAGCACCTGTGCGCCCTGGGCGGCGGCGTCGCGGGCCGCCTGCTCGTGCACCTGGATCATCGACTCCTTGTCGCCCGTCCACGCGGTCTGGAAGAGGGCGGCACGGATCACTCGGCTCATCGGGACCTCCGGTCGCTCGGTGTGCAGCGAGACTAGGAAGTCCGGGCGCGTGCTTCGATTGGCACGGTGTCACGTCTGCGGGCATCCGGCGTGCCACGGTGTCACCCTGTCTCAGGCCCATGTTTCACCGCCGTTTTCCCAGGTCGTGGCATGTTTCAGCTCTGTTGCGCATCGTGGGCGAGCAGGGCGATGTGCACCGAGGCGGCCTGCTCGAAGTCGTCGAGGTCCACTCCGAGGCGGCCCTGTATGGCTTCCAGCCGGCGGTAGAGCGCGGGCCGGGAGACATGGTGGAGCTGGGCGGTGCGGGACTTGTTGCGGCCGGTGGCGAGGTAGGTGCGCAGCACCGCCAGCAGGTCCTCCTCCGGGCCGCCGAGCAGTCCGTCCAGCTCCCGTTCCGCGAAGGACTGCACCTGCGGGTCGTCCCTCAACAGCCGGATCAGGCCGCGCAGATGGACGTCCCTGAGGCGCACCACCGCGGGGACGTCGAGGACGTCGGTCACGGCGTCGGCGACATGCCGCGCCTCGCGCAGTCCCGCGGGCACGTCGTCCCAGGCGGCGCGGGGGTCGGCGGCGGCCACGACGGTGCCGGGTGCCTCCGCGCGCAGCCGGGTCGCGAAGTTGGCGGTGAGCACGCCCGCGTCCTGGTCCCGGGCGAGGCTCAGCAGGACGGCGGTGACCGGGTCGGCCAGCTCCGCGACGATGCCGGGGAGTCCCAGCGTCCGCAGCACCCGGTCGAGGTGGACGGGGTCGCCGCCCCGGACGACCAGCGGCACGAAGGTGCGCCGGTTGACGGGCAGTCCGGCCGCCCGCGCCCGCGGCAGCAGCTGCCTGGCCGGTACGATCCCGCTGACCAGGTCGGTGAGCAGGCCCTGCGCGGACTGCTCCTCCCAGGTGCGGGCGGAGGTGCCGCCGAGCATGCGGTGCAGCACCAGGGCCTCGGCGGCGCGGTCGGCGAGCAGCCGTCCGGTGGCGGTGTCGCCGCGGTGGCCGCACAGCACGATCCGGCCCCAGCGTTCGCCCCGGCCGCCGAGTTCGGCCCGGATCCAGCCGTCGCCCGCACTGCCTCCCCCAGTGCCTGAAAGGCCTGGGTGGTGCCCCCATGCCTGCCGGGCGATGCGGTCCCAGTCGCGCAGCACGTCGTCCACAGCCGACCGCTCGCCCGCGGTGGCCAGCACCCGGTGGGCGAGGTTGGTGACGACGACCGGGCAGGCGCTGTGCAGGGCGATCTCGTCGAGCAGCCGCTGGAGCGGGGCGCCCGAGGTGATCAGGGCGGTGAGCGCGGTCCGTACCGACTCCGAGAGGCTGACGGCGGCGAACTTCCGCCGCACCAGCCGGGACTGGACCTCCTCGGTCAGCTCGGCGAAGGGGAAGGGCCGGTGCAGGACCACCATCGGCAGCCCGCACCGCTCGGCCGCCCGGCGCATCGCGTCCGGGGCGGCAGGGAAGGCGCGGCCGAGTCCGAGGACCACGGCCGCGGCCTCCGCGCGGTGCAGGGACCGGATGTACTCGGCCTGGGCGCCGTCGTCACCGGCCAGCAGCACCCCGGTGGTCAGCACCATCTCGCCGCCCCTGAGCATCACGCCGACGTCGGCGGCCTCGGCCACGTGCACCCAGCGCACCGGCCGGTCGAGCTGGCCGGCGCCGGCCACCACCTCGGGTTCCCCGGCCAGCACCCGCTCCAGGGCGAGGACCTGACGGACCGACAGGGCGGGTTCCAGGGTGGTGGTCATGGCGGTGTCCCTTGCTGAAGGCTCCGCGGAGCGCGTTACTGAAGGCTCCGCAGAGCGCGTTCGAGGATCGCGGCACCCTCCTCGGCCTCCGCGACGGACAGCGACAGCGGCGGGGCGATTCGCAGCGCACTGGTGTCATGACCGCCGCCCTTGCCGATCAGGAGCCCGTCCGCGCGGGCCGCCTCCAGGACGGCGGCGGCCGCCTCGGGAGCCGCCCGGTCCGTCCCGGGCTCGGCCAGCTCGATGCCGATCATCAGGCCGCGCCCGCGCACCTCTCGTACGTACGGCACCTGCGCGCCGACCGCCCGCAGCCGCTCGATGAGCAGTCCGCCGACCCGCCGGGCGTTGCCCTGGAGGTCGTGCTCCAGGAGGTACGTCAGGTTGGCGAGCCCGGCCGCCATGGTGATCTGGGTGCCGCCGAACGTCGAGATACTGTTGGCGTCCAGGCAGTTCATGATCTCGGCGCGGGCGATCACCCCGCCGATGGACATCCCGTTGCCGATGCCCTTGGCGAAGGTGACGATGTCCGGCGGACCGTTCCTGCCGTGCGCCTGCCAGCCCCAGAAGTGGTCGCCGGTGCGGCCCCAGCCGGTCTGCACCTCGTCGGCGATCCAGAGGATGCCGCGCTCGGCGAGCACCTCGCGGAAGGCCGCGTACAGGCCGTCCGGCGGGGAGGTGAAGCCGCCGACGCCCTGGACGGGCTCGGCGATCAGGGCGGCGGGCGCCCGGGTGTGGCCGAGCAGGTCCCTCAGGTCCTCGACGCAGGCCGCGATGAAGTCCTCGTCGCTCAGCGAGGCGTACGGGCCGCGCGTGCGGACCCCGCCGTGGACGTACAGCGTCTGCAGCGGGGACAGGGAGGTCGGGGACCAGCCGCGGTTGCCGGTGATGCCGACCGCGCTGAAGGAGCGGCCGTGATAGCTGTTGCGCATCGCCAGGAGCGTGTTGCTGCGCCGGTGGGCGGTGGCGAGCAGCAGGGCGGTGTCGTTGGCCTCGGTGCCGGAGGTGGTGAAGAAGACCCGGGCGTCCGGGATGCCCGACAACTGGGCCACCCGCTCCGCGAGTTCGACCATCGGGCGGTTCAGGTACAGGGTCGAGGAGTGGATGATCCGCCCGGCCTGTTCGCTCACCGCCTTGGTCACCTCGGGCAGCGCGTGCGCGGTCATCGTGGTGAGGATGCCGCCGAAGAAGTCGAGGTACTTGTTGCCCTCGGCGTCCCAGACATGGCGGCCCTCGCCGTGGGTGATCTCCAGCGGCTCCTCGTAGTAGAGGGCGAGCCAGTCGGGCAGCACCCGGCGGTGGCGTCCCAGCAGATCGTCGGCCGTCACGGCTGCACCAGCCCTTCGTAGGCGTCGGGGCGGCGGTCACGGTAGAACGCCCACTGCTGCCGCACCTGTTCGATGACGTCGAAGTCGAGGTCGCGGACGAGGAGTTCCTCCTTGCTGTCGCTGGCGACCTCCCCCACGAACTGTCCGCGCGGATCGACGAAGTAGCTCGTCCCGTAGAAGTCGTTGTCGCCGTACTCCTCGACGCCGACGCGGTTGATCGCGGCGACGAAGTACTCGTTGGCGACGGCCGCCGCGGGCTGCTCCAGACGCCACAGGTGGGAGGAGAGCCCGCGGTGGGTGGCGGACGGGTTGTAGACCAACTGGGCGCCGTTCAGACCCAGTTGCCGCCAGCCCTCCGGGAAGTGGCGGTCGTAGCAGATGTAGACGCCGACCTTGCCGACGGCGGTCTCGAAAACCGGCCAGCCGGCGTTTCCGGGTTTGAAGTAGTACTTCTCCCAGAAGCCCTTGACCTGCGGGATGTGGTGCTTGCGGTACTTGCCCAGGTAGGAGCCGTCGGCGTCGATCACGGCCGCGGTGTTGTAGTAGAAGCCGGACTGCTCGATCTCGAAGACCGGCACGACGATCACCATGCCGGTCTCGCGGGCGAGTTCGCGCATCCGGCGCACGGTCGGCCCGTCGGGGACGGGCTCGGCCCAGCGGTAGTGCTCCGGATCCTGCACCTGGCAGAAGTAGGGGGCGTTGAAGACTTCCTGGAACCCGATCACCTGGGCGCCCCGGCGGGTCGCCTCGTGTGCGTGCTCCTCGTGTTTCGCCACCATGGACTCGGTGTCGCCGGTCCAGGTGGCCTGGACCAGAGCGGCGCGTACGACGTTGGCCATGAGCTGCTCCTTCGACGGGACGTCAGAGCCTCTACGCCCGTAGATGCAGGCCGTAGAGGCACGAACGTAAGCCTCCTGGACGGGCTTGCCAAGACCATCGTCGGCAACCCGCTGCGGCGATCCGGTTTCACACTCCTGTGGGTGAGTCCCGCGGCCCGTCAGGCGGCGAAGCCGGCGACCCGCAGCGCGTGGACGAGATCCCAGTGCCGCTCGTCCGACACACCCCGTGCGGCCTCCAGCAGCAACGGTACGAGGGTTCCCGGGTCCGCGGCCACGCTGCGGGCGGCCTCCGCGGGCGTGCGGACCCGTACGTAGGCGTCCAGCAGGGCGCCGATCTCGCGCCGGCGCCCCTCCCCGGCGAGCCCCAGCACGACCTGTCCCATCTCGTCGGCGGACCGGACGACTCCCTGCCGCATGATCTGCTCCGCGTCGCCCTCGCGGCCCGCGGCGACCAGCGCGTCCGCCGCCGCGACCAGCCGGTCGGCGGGCAGCGAGGCGGCCTCCCACAGCAGGGTGGCCCAGTCCGCGCCGAGCCCGGCCCGCTGGAGCTCGACGGCGAGCAGGGGGTACCGGCCGGGCGACGAGTACGTGATCTCGGCGAGCAGCGCGTGCGCCTCACCGCTACGGCCCTCGCGCCGCAGCCGCAGCAGCCTCTCGACGGCCCCCGCGACCTCGCGCCGGTCCGCGCCGTCCACCGGCTCGACCAGCGGCTGCGCGGCTGCTTCCACGACCTCGGCGGCCCCGGCGAAGCGGGCACCCCTGGGGGTGCGACGGCCCGGGGCGTCGGAGGGCTCGGGGAGGGACGGTACGGCGGTGGGCGGTACGACGACGGGGGCGGCGGCCTCCTCCCCCATCCCGGCGAAACGAGCACCGCCCCGACGCCGCTTGCGCTGCTTGGGGACGGGGGCGGGGGCGGGAGCCCCGGTCGAGCTGCCGGCGCCCCAGGAGGGGGACGCCTGGCCAGGGGGTTGCGCGGGATTCGTGCCGGGGGCTTGGGGGCGGGGGGCGCGGGCGTGTGTGTTGGGCGCGTGAGGGCCGGGGGCGGGGGCGTGCGCGTTGGGTGCCTGAGAGCCGGGGGCGGGGGCGTGCGCCGAGCGGCGGTCCAACTCGGCCATTCTCGAACGGAGTTCAGCGCAACGGGCCGTGGCTCGTGCGTGGTCGTCGCGGGCCCAGGCGAGGTCGAGGCGCAGTGCGTCCGCGTGATCCTGCGTGGTGGCCGCGGCCAGCGAACGACCCAGCTCCGCCTGCCGTTCCGCGGCGTACCGCTGCTCGCGGAGCATCACGTCGAGCCGGTCACCGAGGGCGTCCCGGCCGCCGGGGCGGGCGTCGTGGGCGAGGAGCGCGGCGGCGTGCCGCGTGCGCGCTCCGTCTGCCTCGGCGCGGGCGGCTTCGGGGCCGTACTCCGAGGCGAGGTCCTGGAGGAGCGCCTCCACCACGTCCCACGGCGGCATTTCACGGCCGTCGAGGCAGGCGCGCATGCCGTCCGGATCGCGCTGCCAGAACACCCCGCACCAGCCGCCGCCCTGATCGAGGCGCGCCATCAGACCGTTCAGGTAGTTCGCGAACTCCCGCACCTGAGCCGGGAGTTGTTCCACAGCCATGCTGAACTCCCGCCAGACCGGAACACTCCGGTCCGTAGGCAACACCAGTCGTGTTACGGGGAGGCTACGGGGAGTTTTCCGGCGGAACGCAGAGTGCGCCCACCCTGCCGGAACGTGACCGCGAGAAGCTCAGGCCGCTCTACCTTCTTGATCGGGTTGATCGAGCCATTCGTAGGGTTGGATCGCCCAGGGGTGCCGGGTGTGGCTATCAGGCTGCTGCCAGCTCGTGGC